>JAGVZM010000002.1 GCA_018302545.1 Candidatus Woesearchaeota archaeon
ATAAACACTTCCAACAACTAACAAACTAAATAAAATAACTAAAACTAAAAATACACTCTTTTTTAACATGCAATAATTATCTTAAAAGCATATTTAAACTTTTCTCAAAATCCAAATTCCAACTTTAACATTATATCTATCTTTATTATGAAAATCAAAACTTCTTTTAATAATAAAATCTCTCTCAATTACATTCTCAATTTGAAATCCAGACTCACTAGAAAGCTGTTGAATAAAATTTTTACTCTCAATTTTATGAATACTATAAATAACCTTAGAATGTTTCATAGCAACTTCTAAAAAAGTTTTATCAGCTTTTCTTTTTTGAACACCAAAAGGAGGATTCATAACAACAATATCAACATTATTATCAAACTTATAAACATCAGAATGAATAAATTTACAATTATGAAATCCTAAAGAATTAACATTATTTTTGCAGATCTCTAAAGCATTTTCATCAAGATCTAAAAAATAAACAAATTTAGCCCCTAACAACAAAGCACCGATTCCTAAAAGACCATTACCACATCCAAAATCAGCTATATATTTATCCTCAATATCTTCATTTTGATAAACTAACCATAATAATTCAGAAGCAAACTCACTATTAGTCTGATATTGCTCTAAATTAGGATTTAATACCTCCAATCCCTTAAGCTTACTCAATTTTATAGCTAATTGCTTTTTATTCATAATAAAAACAATAAACAAAACAATAAAAATATAACTAAATTACATAATTTATAGGAAAATATTCCAAATTTGAAATTAGAGGTTAAAGTGATTGTAAGTTTATATAAAAAACAAAGAATTAATTATGAAAAAGCAATAGAAGCGATCAAAATAATTGATGAAGAAGGTTGGTTCGAGAGTTATATAATAGACAAATCAAAGGAGGATTTAAAAGATGTCAGAAGTTGAGTTTTTAGGAGCAAGATTAGAGAAAGATATAATAAAAATGGTTGAAGAAACTGCTAAAGAAGAACATGTAGACAAAACCAAAGCATTAAAAGATTTAATATTATTAGGAAGAAAACAATTTCTAATAAATAAATATTTAGGGATGTATAAAAATGGACTATGCTCAATAGACAAAGCTGCAGAAGAATGTAACCTTACCATCAATGAAATGATGAAAGAAGCTGCAAAACAAGGGTTAAAATCAACTGAAACAATAGAAGAATACAAACAAGGGTTAAAATTATTATTAAAATAAATTATTTCTTTATTATATCTCCAATAGTCAAAGTCCCGCCTAAAGAACTTTTCTTCTTAGCAAATTCAGCAATCTTTTCTTTAATAACTAGTCTAATGTTCAAAAATTTCCCAATTTTTCTAGCCAATTCAATTCCTGGTTTCATTGCACCAGATTCACAACTAGAGATAACAGACTCCCTTTCGTTTAACTTCAAAGCCAATTCCTTTTGACTTAAATTCATTTTTTCCCTCGCACTTTTAATCAATAAATTATAATCAGAAACTATATTCTCAGAAAATTCATCAACAAATTTAGATTCATGTTTATTAAGTACAAACTCAGATTTAGCTTTTTGTACAACTTTTCCATATTTACTACAAGAACCACAAACATTAAATTTAGCACCTTCAACAAAAGCTAAAACAAGTTCCCCATTCCTTCCACAAAGTTCACAATTAGACATTTTCAGTAGGTTCTAATACTTCAATAGATCTTGCTCTTTCTTCTAAATTTTCTCTAATTAAATACTCATAAGTATAACCTTCAAATTTATGTTCAAAGTTAACAATTAGTGTAGGAGCTATAGTTATATTATAATAACTAACTAAAGAACTAATTGCGGTATCATTAAAATCCTTATCTAAAGATAAAACAACTAAATCATCTCTCTTACCAACTAATCCATCCAAAACATAACCTTGGTTTAAAGATTCTTGATTATTTTTTGTGTCATAAAAAAACAAGATTATGTTTGGTCTTTTAACTCCACAAGTTTGATCCATTTGTTTAAACAAAGTATATGCTTTAAGTTCCAATAAAAAGTATTTTCTTCTTAAACTATTATACTCTTCTCCATGAGTAAGTTTTTTATTATCATATCTAACCAAAGTCCTTCCAATCTCTCCTAAGTCATCACCCATCATCTTTGTTCTTCTTGATAAAAGATTACAGTCTATAATCCCAAAAGTATCAAAAAATTCATTCTCAATAACAAAACTCTCAGCATCTAGTTCAGTATTATAAATAGAACTTCCTACATCATCCACTCTATAACTATCTAATACAAAACCAACATAAGCTCCTGCAAGAAAAATAAAGATAGCTATTAAAAAAGCAGTTAGCAGCATAATTTTTCTAAATACTTTCACCATTTCTTTTCAGCTCCACTAAACTCTAAAATAAAAGCATGCAACCATTGCATACTTCTAAACAAGGGATATATAAAGATGTAAATAAGGGAAGGTATATAAAACTTCCATTTCTCGCCAACATATTTATGTGCTGCTAAGTATAGATATAACCCTAAGAACAAAACAACTAAACTTGGAAAAAGTAAATTCCAGTTTAAATTTAAAATAAATTGAAGGAGTGTAGGAAAATCAAATTCAAGAAAAGCAAGTTTCATTATATAAATCTTAAAAGCTAAATCAAGAAATAAAGTAACTATATGATAACCAAACAGACCAATAGAAAAGAATACACAAAGTAAAACAAAAACTTCTAAAGGAATTTGAAACATGCCTAATAGACCATAGTTTTTATTTAATATCATTTTTTTGTATTTTAAATTGTTATACATAAATCCTCTAAACCATCTAACTCTCTGCATCCACATTGTTTTTATTTTAGTAGGCACTTGAGTTCTAAAATTGCCATGTTCACACATTACAATCCTATAATCATTATATCTTAGTCTCATAGCAATCTCAAAGTCTTCAGTTAAATTGCCAACATCAAAGCCGCCAATCTTTTTTAAAATACTAGTTCTAAATAAACTAAGTGCATTAGTAATATGTAGAGTATCTGCAGTTCCTAATAATTTCCTAACAAAAGCAGCCATTACATATTCCAAGTTTTGCATCCTAGCAATGAAATTTCCTTTATTCTTGATTAAAGTAATAGCAACAACAGCCGCAACATCAGAATTATTTTTATCATAAAAATATTTAACCATATTTTTTAATAAATTTTTATCAGAAACAGAATCAGCATCATAAACCCAAAAATATTCTCCAGTTGCTTCCTTGAGAGCAGTATTCAATGCTCCGCCTTTGCCTAAATTTTGATTGTGTTTAATTAGTTTAATTTTAAACTTAGACTTAGAAATAAAATTATTAAGAACTTTAATAGTATTATCCTTACTTTTATCATCAACAACAATAACCTCTAAATTATTAGTAGGATAATCCTGAGAAAAAATGGATTTTAAAGTTTGAATAACAGCTTTTTCCTCATTCCAAACAGGAACAGCAACAGTAATATTAGGAAAGGTTTTGAGATCTGGGAGTTTCTTATCATAATATTTAGTAGCAAAGTTAAGTATAATCCATAGTATAGCTACAAAAGTAGATATAAATGAGATAATCCAAATATAAATTTCAAATAGCATTTATTGAACGCTCCTATTAATACTCCACAATCCAACATCATCATTAACAACTAAGGGTATAAAGTAATTACCCCCATAAGTTAACAAAAACATAAATTTTTCATTATTGTTATTAAAATATCTTATTTTAGTTTTTTTATCAAACAAAATATAAGTCACATTATAATTATTAAAATAACTTAAAGTTTTATTTAAATCAGTAGAGTTCATTATGACTTCAAAGTCATTAATTCTCTGGTCTATATCTGAAACATAAAGAGCATTTTCATCTAAAAAAGTTTTCTTGTTAGCATATTTTATAAAATCAGCATTACGATAGCTTGAAAAAACAACATCTTGATTGTCATGTGATTTCAAAAGCTTAATAGCTTGAAAATAGTTTTGATCAGGAGAAAAATTAGGAAGTTCATTATAATAAACTAAAAATGAAAATAAAATACCACAAATCAATACTAACAAAGTCATAAATTTAAATATGCCAGATTTCCAATTGTGTTTAAATAACATGGAAAAAGCTAAAGCTGCAAAAAAAGCCATTAAAAAGGAGAGATAAAACAAGATATAATGATTATAAAAAGCAAATAACAACAAAAAGAACAAAACAAGATAAATAAAAATAAATCTATAAAATCTATTATAGTAAAAATAAATTCCGATCAAAGCTAAAACAAAAATGAAAAGACTAAACCCATATTTTCCGCCAAATTCAAATATGATAAAAGAGATTAAGTTTACAAAGGAGAATTCTCTTAAACCCAACAAAAAGTCAGGAGGTAAACCAATAAATAAAAGTCTATAAAATTGTAGAATAAAAGAAATTAAAAAAAAAGTTAATAGTAAAGAAAATTCCTTATAACTCTTCTTTGTATAAGCATAAAAAAGAAAACTAAGTAAAACAAGGAATAATCCAAATATAGAAAAGAAACCACTAAGTAAAAAAGATAAATAACTTAAAATTTTTTTGTCAGTTTTAAATAAATAAAAGCCTAAAATAATAAAAAAAACAGAAGCAAGATACTTAGTAGATACAGAAAAAAAATATAAAAAAGTAGGAGAGACAATTAAAATTAAAGATGCCATAAACTTTAATTCTGGCTTTACTTTATCTACTAAAAGATAAAATAAAACAAATGACAAAATACCTAAGAAAAAAGGTAAAATCCTGACTAAAAGTCCTGGACTAAAGCTAATTAGATAATACCAACCAAATTCTTCTAAGTTGACTCTGCCCCCATAACTAAGTTCATCAAAATTATTAATAGCATTTAAATTAGAGTAATCAGCCAGTCTTAAACTATTATAACTATCCCCATCTAGAAGCAATCCATTTGTAGAGTAAAACCTAATATAATGAGATAAGCCTAGTAAAAATATACATAAAACAAGGAGGATCCAAAAATACTTCCTAGCAGTGAACAAAGTAATACCTCCCTTCTCTAAAAGATTCAAAACAGAGGTTATTCTTAGTATAACTCAAACCATTTATACCATAGAATTCTTTGGTTTCATCAGAAACATAAATAAAATTAATATTATACTTCCTCAATAAATCTAAAGCTAATGCTTCACTAGGAGTAGTATAAATAAGTTCTATATCCCTATATCTAACAACTGGATCAGGAGCAACTGCAAAATTAGTGTCTATCACATTTTTCCTCATGCCATAATAATTTATTAGATTACCCTCTTCAAAATTTCCCAAGATAACATGCTCAGGTAGAGTATTAATACTTAACCACTTAATTTGCTTTACTTTATTATCTGTTAATTGTCGAGAATTATTAGCAGAATCATAAGAAGGAATAAAAGATAAAAAAATAAAAGAGAATATTAAAACAACTACGAATACTGTTCTCAATCTAATAAACTTAAAATTACTAAAATAGTCATAAACCAAAGTAAAAGTAGAAGAAGAAAACACACATAGAACTAAACCTAAAAAAATTAAACCAATAGATATTGATAAAAATCTAAAAAAAAGCAATATTAAAACTGAAAGACCAAAAGAAGCAAGTAAATAAGCAAGTTTCTTCTTTTCTCTTATAACACTAACATAAACCCCAAAAGCTCCCAAAACTAGAGGTAAAAGACCCAATCCAAAGATTAAATCTGTAGAGGAAAATTGTCTAAAGAGATCATTAAAAATATTAGAAGGGATATTATTCCAGAGCAAGCCTAATCCATGTTGCAAAATCATTTTTTTATATATTAAAAGTTGTAATAATAAGATTAGAAAAGAAGAGAAGAAAATTGCTTCCTTTTTAATCCTAGTGGAAGATAAAGCTCCTCCAGATAATAAAAAAAGATACAAAAAACCCATAAAAACAAATAGTAGAGAAGAAGGATGTAATAAAGGCAACAAAAAGGAACCTAGAACAAAAAACCAAAGATATTTCTTATCATCCAATCTAGTCAAACTATATACCATAAGTAATAAAAGTGGCAGAATAAATGTGTAAATAGAAAGATTATTTAGAGTTTCATAAAATATTAAAGGATAAAACCCAAAAAGCAAAGAAGAGAATAAAGCACCAAAAGAATTACCGCTTATATCTTTAGATACTAAATAAACCACAAAAACAGTTAAAGAAATTGCTAACTCAGGAATCAACTTCAACATAAAAACAGAACCAAAACTAAATAACGCCATTAAAATATGAAATAAATGAGGATAGATTACATCAATACCACCATAACTCAAAGGATCATAAATCATTACAGTTCCTTTTTCTAATATGTGTTCAATATACTTCAAGTGAAAATAAGCATCATCGGTATTGAAATATTCTACCTGAAAAGCAAAGTACATTCTAAATGCTAAAATAAATAAAAAGATAAGTAAAAGTAAAATATGTTCAACTTTTATCTTCTTCATTAGTTTTCTCCCCAGAGGATATATTTTCACTATTAACATTTTCTGTTTTTTCTTCCAATACTTTATCCATTTTAATTTTTAATTGATTTTCAACTATGTCAAAATAATCAAAAAATTTGCTAGTTAATTTAATTATTTTAGATCTACCAAAAGGTTCAGAAACAATAAAGTCTAATTCTTTCAAAAGTTTTATATGATCATAAGCTCCATTTCCCCTTATTTTTATTATTTCGCTTTGTAATGCTGGATTCTTATATGCAATAACTGCTAAAGTCTCTTGTGTAGCCCCATCAAATTCAGCTTCTTGTAATAATGATTGAGTCAGGTGAAGATATTCTTTTCTTATATTCAATTTCCATTTATCTACCTGTTGGGTTATCTCCAAGGAACAATTCTTATTTTTGTAATCTTTCACTAATTCAAACAAAACTTCTTTCAAATAACCAACACTAGCAATTCCAGTCATCTTACTAATCTCATCTAATCCTATAAATCTACCAGTAGTAAACAAGATAGCCTCTACTTTATTTTTATCTTCCTGCATGAGAGAAATAAAAACAATTTAATTTAAAAGACTTACGTAAGGTAAATCTACCTAAAAGAATTAGGAGAACAAACTCTAAAGACAACACCCTCCTCTCCAACAGACCTAACAAAGATATTAATTCCATTAATATTTTCAACACTATTAACATCTATATTCCCTAAAACCCCATTAATACCAAATGTAACAACATCTGAAGTAAAGTCCTGCAAAATTATTGTTCTACCAACATTAGGAGCATTTAATGCAGAATTTCTTAAATTAGATCTAAAATCAACCCCATCACAAAGTTCAAAATCACTAGAATTGTTTTCACTTCCAACATCCTTAACAACATTTCCTGTAATAAGATCTCCACTTAAAATTTTATTTCCATAGAACCCTATACTAAAAACTAATAAAACAATTACAATTCCAAAAACAGACCAAACCACTTTTTGCATATTAAGAATAAACCTAATATAAATATATAAAATTATCTAAAGTTCAACAGAATACCTTAGTATAGCTGCAACACCACCAAGTTCTTTTAATTGGGATCCTTCTTTAGTATCAAGACTAATAATAAATACATTAGTTCCCGTTTCATTAGCTTTTTCTTCATATTCCTCAAGTTTAGAAAAACTCTCACTTAATAATAACTTATCAACTGCCCCATATTCTAAAGATTTTAAAACATCGGCAGGACCATAAACCGCCTTATCTGAATTTTTAGATATTAGGGTAAAAAATTCATTAACAATCTTTTTTTCCTTTACAACTTCAGCTTCAGATAAAACATCCTGAGATCTTTCAACTAATTCATTTAAACCTTCTTCATCAGTATAAGAGATATCCTTAATTGCTAAAACTTTCTTTCTTAATTCAGCATGAAGATGATTAGAATTAAAAAAAGTTTCTTTTGTTGGACCCGGACCACCTATTAATATACCCTTAAGATCCTTCCCTATTGCAGCAAATTCAATATTCGCAACATCAGAAACTCTCTTATAAAACTCATTAGCTGCCTCTTCTCTCAATCTTGCATACCTTTGTTGGGACCAGCCACCAACTTTCAATTTTCCAGGAACAGTAGAACTAAAATCTCTAATTACTTGTATGCTTTTCCCTTTTAATAAACCAAGTGTAGCTTCTCTATTATCCAAAACAAGCAATCCGTATATTTCATTTATTTGAATCATAGAATCCA
Source organism: Candidatus Woesearchaeota archaeon (assembly GCA_018302545.1). Taxonomy (GTDB): domain Archaea; phylum Nanobdellota; class Nanobdellia; order SCGC-AAA011-G17; family GW2011-AR18; genus JAGVZM01. Next base: position 8,199 of record JAGVZM010000002.1, read on the forward strand.
AAGGATCTAAAATAAAAGTTTGATCACATCTATACATCCTAATGTTAACAGGAACAGGAGGCTCAACACTCCAGACTTGTATATCTTGTTTTCCTTCCTGCTCTGAAACATTACCAGAAAAAGCAGCCAATCCATTAGAAGGAGTAACCTTAAATAATCTCAAATGTCTTATCATCCTTTCTAAAGCATCTTGTACATTCTGTCTAGTAGTCTTGTCTTTTATATTAGAAGCAGTTCCTTGTTCCTGTGCCAAATGTTGAATTATTTTATTAAGATCATATCCTATAGGAATATAAACTGTAATAAGCTCAGTATGTCTAGCTCTATATTTTTTAAGTTCATTAACAAATTTCCTTAATTTAAATTGATTTTTTGTGTCCATATTCAAACCCGAATTAATTGCTAAAACTCTATTTTAAGTTCCTTTCCATATTTTATTTCTTTGGCTTGCGTAACTGCCTTTAAGTCTTTATCTAATAATTTAAGACTTGTATAACAATTCAAAAGTTTTAAAGGTTCCTTTAAAGATTTACCTTTAGAAGACTTCTCCTTCCTAACAAAACTAACTACTTCTACAAATTCATTCCCAATTTTCTCAGATTTCTTATCAACTAAATTTTTATCAAAAATAGGCCAGGTACTAATATGCAAACTTTTATCCTTCTCTTTATCCTTAAATATGTCTTGATATAACTGTTCTGTAATGTAAGGCATAATAGGAGCAAATAATTTTAAGATATTAAGTAAGCAAGTATATAAAGTAAATAAAGAACTATCACGTTCTTTACTCTTACCTTCACTATAAATCCTATATTTAACAAACTCTAAGTAATTATCACAAAAATCTTTCCAAAAGAATATATCAATCGCAGCTTTAGCTTTACTATATTCATAAACTTCAAATGCTTGAGTGCAAATTTGAATAGTATTATTCAATTTATTCAAGATCCATTTATCTATAATTTCTAACTCAACTTTTTTCAATTTGTAATTATCCAAATGTTGTCTTGCAAAATTAAAAGAGTTCCATAATTTAGTAACTGTTCTTTGTCCAGTACTCAATTCCTTCTCCAAGTATCTCAAATCATCTCCTAATTTAGAACCTGCTGCCCAAAATCTTAAAGCATCTGCACCGTATTTATCTAAAACTTCTGCAGGTTCTATAGCATTACCTTTACTCTTGTGCATAGCTTGCCCTTTAGGATCCAAAACATGCCCAGAAATAACTATATCTTTCCAAGGAAGTTTGTTATGATGATATAAACCTTTAACAATTGTATAAAAAGCCCAGGTTCTTATTATATCATGTGCCTGAGGTCTTAAACTACAAGGATACATTTTATCAAAATCAAAATCATAAACATTATCCTTTACCCAATTTAAAATAATTTGAGGAGTTACACTAGATGTAGCCCAAGTATCCATTACATCCTTTTCTGCTTCAAATTCATTATTACCACATTTACATTTAGTCTTAGGCTTATCATTTAAAGGATCAACAGGAAGTTGTTTTTCATCAGCAATAATAACTTCAGAACAGTTCTTACAATACCAAACCGGAAAAGGAACTCCAAAATGTCTCTGCCTAGATATACACCAGTCCCATTGCAAACCTTGAATCCAATGCTCATATCTTAACCTCATAAATTGGGGATACCAATTTATTTTTTTACCTTCATCAATAAACTTCTTTTTATTATCCAAAACTTTAATGAACCATTGTTTTGTACTTAAGAATTCTATTTCTGTTCCGCATCTTTCATGTACATTAACAACTTGTTTAAGAGGTTCTTGTTTAACTAAAACTCCTGCCTCTTTCCAATCTTCTAAAACTAGTTCTCTAGCCTCTTTTACACTCATACCTTTATACTTTCCTGCTTTATCATTCAATTTTCCATCTTTATCAAGGATATGTATAACCTCTAATTCTGGATGTTTCCTTACAAATTGAAGATCATGAATATCTCCATAAGGACACCAATATACTGCACCTGTTCCAAATTCAATTTTAGAGAAGTCATCAGCTATTATTGGAACCTGAATATTACTAATAGGAATTGTTGCTTTCTTACCAATTAAATTCTTATATCTTTTATCCTCTGGATGAACAGAAATAGCAATACAAGCCATCATAAGTTCAGGCCTTGTAGTAGCAAAAGTTATGTTGCTTCCCCCCTCAACTTCAACTTTTACATAATTTAATTTAGATTCTCTTTCTTTGTCTTCCAAATCAGCTTGAGCTATAGCTGTTTGACAATGAACACACCACATAGTAGCGTCCTCACTTTGATAAACTAATTTTTTCTTGAATAGATCAATGAAAGATTTTTGAGAAGTCCTTATGCAATGCTCATCTATCGTAGAATAAGTTTTAGAAAAATCACAGCTCATACCCACTAATTTCCAATCATTAATAAAATCAGGTTTAATTTCCTCAATAGTCTTTTCACATAATTCTACAAATTCATGTCTACTCATTTTTGTAGACCTAACGTTCTTTAATTTCTCAACTAATTTCTCTGTAGGTAAACCATTATCATCTGTACCAAAAGGAAAAAAAACATTATCTCCTTTCATTCTATGATATCTAACAACAATATCTTGTTGTGTATAACTAAAAGCATGTCCTAAATGCATCTTACCAGATACAGTAGGAGGAGGAGTATCTACAACATAAGGTTTAGCTTTAGATTTTTTATTAAATACATAAACCTTTTCTTTTTCCCAAAATTCTCTCCATTTCTTTTCTACATCCTTAAAAACATATTTATTGTTACTATTCATTTTATCAACTCCAAATAAGATGGTATATAAAATATAATGTAAATGCAATAGCCTAAAGGCTATGCCACCACTACAGAACAAACTAATAAAAACAATACAACACTGAAATTATTGTTTCTAATCATAAAAAAAAGATAATTAAAAGATATTAAAACCTTTCGATTGAAAACATTTTTAGATTTTAAATAAAAAAGACATAAAAAACTATAATGAAAAACAGCAAAAACTTTAATAAGAGTAATTTAATCAAAAACAATATTGGGCCTGTAGCTTAACCTGGGAAAGTACACGACTGAAGCTCGTGTTATTGTGACTGATTAACAGGAATTGTTAGTTGGCAATAAGGTTCAAATGAGCTTGTCTCTGAAATTCCCACCGGGCCCAGATTTTAATTTAAATCCAAAAATAAGATAAAATACTTATATCCTACAAAAACATGAGGGTATCTCAACTTGCATTTAATTGTGAATATACTAGAAAGAATTCGGGAATATGGTGCAAATAAAAGAATAATCAAACTTAAAAAGAAATCAAAATCTAAAAAATGATGAAACATATAACTAACTTTATCTATGAATTAGGACAATTAAAAAGAATAAAACATGAGGGTTGGAGATTGATAGGTGTTGAAAACCCTGAATCTGTAGCAGACCATACAACAAGAGCAGCACAAATTGCATTCATATTAGCAAATTTAGAAAATTACAAAAATCCCTATGAAGTTTGTACTCTAGTAGTTTTTCATGATATTGGAGAAACAAGAGTTGGAGACATACATAAAGTAGCAAATAGTTATATTAAAGTTGAAGAAGAAAAAGCAGTTGAAGATCAAACAAGTAAATTAAATGAAATTGGAAAAGAAATTTTAAAGATTTGGAAGGAATCAGAAAATAGAAATACTCTAGCAGGAGAGATAGCAAGGGACGCAGATTTATTAGAACAGGCATTTACAGCAAAAGAATTAATAGAAATAGGCCACGAAAAAGCACAAGATTGGATAAATAACGTCACAAAAGCACTAAAAACTGAATCAGCAAAAAGATTACTTAAAGAACTACAAGAAATTAATTCCACAGATTGGTTCGATGGATTAAAAAAATTATGAATAAAAAACTTTAAATATAATTCAAAACTAAAATTAAGTATGAATTCAAAAAAAGGTGCGATTGAACTTTCTATGACTACTATCATAGTTATTGTATTAGGAGTAACTTTACTAATTTTAGGTTTGGTTTTTGTAAGAGGAATATTTGATAAGTTAGGAGGATTAACAGAAAAGTCCTTCTTGATAGCAGATAAAGAATTACAAGATAGAATTGGAGCTTCAGATAGAATCTATGTCCCCGGAGTGGACTTTGAATTAGAACCGGGAGCATCAACAACAATCACAATTGGAATACAAAATCTTGCAACAAACGACGAAGCAACACCATCAACTTTTAAATTAGAAGTGAAACCTGGAGATGAAGCAAGTAAAAGATTAAAAGTAACTCTACCTCCAGAACAAAGCCTAAGGATAGGACAAAGTAAAGGATTACCTCTAAAGGTGCAATTACCAGAAGGTTCAAATCCTGGAACAAGTTATTCTTTAACTATTAGAGTTCTAAAAAATAAAGAATTATATGATGAACAATCAATATTCATTTCTGTAAAAAAATCTTAAAAGTAAAGTCTAGGGACATCTTCTCGTAATTCATGATCTAAACTATCCCTTAAATCCATATAGGATCTAACAGCAGGACGATAAAACTGAGAAAGAGAGATCATACCACTAGAAGCATTAACTCTTTCAGCAAGATCCATTAGAATAAGCGCTAAATCTTCTCCACAAAGGTCTTCTTTCTGAATTCGATTAAGTTCATTAGAGAGATTTTCCGCAGTTATTGGTTTTGCCATAAAATAAAAAGAAAATAAAGAAATTAATAAAATTATCTAAGCAGCTTCCGGAATATTATTTAACTCATTATAATTATCTAAACTCTCTTTAGCTCTCTTCAAATAATTAATAGAAGTAATTAAATATCCACAAACTAATATCTTATTTTTAGGTATAGGAAACATTCTTCTTTCCATCTCAGGACCCCACATATCTTTATTTAGGGTTTTTAAAATTCCAGAATCTTCAGATTCAAGAGCTAAAATCCAATTGTTAATCATATCTCTAAGTTGATCTAAACTCTTTATAGTATTCATAGTATTTACAGTATTCTTCAGTTTCTCTTCAATAAAAATAATTCCATTTCTAATCTCTTTCCTAATATTAATTAATTTAGCTTTAACATCTGTGTTATACATCTCATAATGCCTATGGGCTGGCTCAAATCCTTTCAAACCATCTAAGAAATTACCCATAAACTCAAAACCGCTCCTTAAATTAGTCTTAGCCACATCCAAATAAGAATTCATTTCCTCATCCATAACCTTTTTTCTTGTAGAAGGTAAACCCCCTTTAAAAAAATCAATGATTCCCATAATACTAGAATAACTATTTTTAATTTAAATAGATTTCCATACTATATTTCATCTAATCTAAAAGATTTAGAAAAACTCTCAATTCTTTTATTAATCCTAAATCCTCTAAGGTTTATACCATATATTGAAGGCTTACCTTTATCTACAAACTTAACCCCACATTCAAGGGAGCTTAGTTTATTCTTTCTAACTTCACAATATAAATCCCCCTTATGTTCTTGATATTTAGTAAATACATAGTCTAATATCCCAAAATTATAACTAAAAGCAATTAAAAAAGCACTATATTTAATAGTCTGCCCCAATGTCATTTATATTTCCCTCCCTTAATACAACTATAAAATTCAGACTCCAGTTCCATCCATCTAAAAACAAGCCTTCTCTTTTCTTCCTCAGTAAATTTTTCAAAAGTATAATCTGGATCACCAACCATGAGCCCATCTTCTCTTAAGTATATAGGAATTCTTCTCTGATAAAAGTTAAGGTATAGTTCATATCTAGAATTAAAATTAATTACTCCCAAAACTCCAATATTCCTCCCCTGTTCTTTTGTAGGAAAACCAGGTTCAGCTTCATAAGGAATAGATTTTACCCTATTTATTATGCTTTCAATATTTTCATGATAACTATAAGTCAAAGAGGAAATAGCTAAAGCACCAAAAACAAAACTTAAACTTCTTCTTGTATTATTTAACGCCATAAGAAAAAATTTAAAACTAGATTAATAAATTCTAATAAAGAATTTCCGAAAGATTTTCAAAAAAGTTTTAATCATCACTCTTTATGCCTAATCTTTCCTCTAATTCTCTTATCCTTTCATTATTTTTAATTCCAGAAGCAATACCCATAACAGCAGCACCACCTATAACTTGAAGAGAAGAAAATAACTGACGCTGTTCTTCTAGAAGAGCACCTAGTATAGGTCCCTTTGAGATTTCATAAAGTTGTGTAGCCTCACTAGGAGCAACATATTTCAATAAAGAAATCCCCGTATAAAGACCTTGAATAGCATCCAAAACTCCAAAACCAACGGTGCTAAGACCAGCATACCACAAGAAATCATAATATTTTGCCATGTATAAATGACAAAAAGAAAAATATATAAAGGATGTGTAGAAACCTTTTTAAATACCTTAAAAGTCACAAATTAATCTTAAAGGGCTAAAACCCAATTACTCCGAAAGGAGCTCAAGAAAATGGTAACAATATACGACGGAGATATACAAAAATCTATAGAAAAACTTAGTTCTAGTTTAAAATCTAGTATTAAAGTACCAGAATGGGCAAAATTTGTCAAAACAAGCTCAGGAAAACAAAGACTTCCTGAAAATCCAGATTGGTATTATATAAGGGCAGCATCTATTCTAATAACAGTATATAAAAGAGGTCCTATTGGAGTCTCAAAATTAAGAATGAAATATGGAACAAAAAAAGATAGGGGCCATAAACCAGAAAAGTTTGTAAGAGCTTCTGGAAAAATAATAAGGGATATCTTACAACAATTAGATAAAGCAGATTTAACTATTTACAAAAAAGACGGAATTCACAAAGGAAGAATAATTGCTCCTAAAGGAAGATCATTAGTTGATAAAAATGCAGTTATTATAAAAAATGAAAACTGAAAATAATTTAGAAGAAATGAAAAAAATGCAAGAACAAATAGCAAAGCTAGAGTTAATTGCAAAAAATCAAATGACTAATTCAGCAGTATCCAGATATGGAACATTAAAATCTGCACATCCAAAAAAAGCATTGCAAGCTGCAACAATAATTGCCCAATTAGTCTCACAAAATCAAATTCAAGAAAAAATAACAGATGAACAATTCAAACAATTATTAATAAGTATGGAGCAATAGAATGGCAAGAAACAAACCAAAAGCAAAAAAACTAAGATTAGCAAAAGCAGCAAAACAAACAAAGTGGGCTCCCCTTTGGTTAGTTCCAAAAATAGAAAAAGGATTAAGAAAGGTTCATCCAGCAAGATATACAACTAAAAAAAGACACTGGAAAAAACATAAAATAAGTGCATAAGAAAATGGCAGAAGAAAAAACATTCACAATAAATTTAAGAAGAGAATTCATAAAAAAGCCTAATTATAAGAGAAGTAAGAAGGCAATAACTGCAATAAAAGAATATACATTAAAACATTTAAAGACAAAGGAAGTAAAAATAGGGCCAAAATTAAACCTAAAAATATGGGAAAGAGGAAGAAAGAATCCTCCACCAAAAGTAAAAGTAAAGGCAATCGTCGAAGATAATATAGCTTATGTTGAACTTCCAGGTTTCGAATTCATTAAACAAAAGCCAAAAGAAGAAAAAAAGTCAGTAGCAGATAAATTATTAGGTAAAAAAACACAATCAGAACAAAAACAAGAAGAAAAGAAAGCTGAAGAAAAAGAATTAGCAAAAGAAGCTGAAAAGGAAATAGAAGTTAAAGAAAAAAAAGAACATAAAAAGGGGATAACAGCCCAAAAAACAAAAACTCAAGAAGAAATGATTGAAAAAGTTAAAGACGAAGGTCAAAAAATAGGCAGAACAGGTAAAAAAGGTTCAAAGAGTCAATAAAATCAAAATCCTTTAATATATTTCTAAAATACATTTTCCATGGAAAAAAATCTAAGTTATGAAAAAGAATTAGAATTAGCTGAAGATTATGCAAATGATGGCCCTTATGATTGGGATGAAGAACATATGGAAAGATGTCTCAGAAAGGCAATAGAGAAAGCTAAGAAAGAAGGTGTTGATATCTCAAAAGAAGTAGAGCGTATAAGAAAAATTTGGAAGGATCAAGAAAATGGAAAATAAATTACCTTATGAAAATCTTTCGGAAATTCTTAGTAAATCATTATAAGGGATAAAAGATTATATAAGTTAATTCTAAAATGAAAGTAATAGCTAGAGAGATAATCCAAAATAAAATATTATATGATTTAATATACAAAGAAAAGTATGACTTTAAAACAAAATTAAAGATTTTTTTGGGTAATCGTCCTTTCATTACAATATTAAAAAAACAAAGAGAAAGAAATAAACTTTATGAAGGAGAATTAGTTGTAGTAAGGATTAATAAAGAAAATAGAATATACGAATTCATAACAAAAATTAGGGAATGGGGAAAAATAAATATCCCCATTAAAATAATTAAAGATTTATCAATAAAAAACAAAGAAAAATTAAAGATAGAATTAATTAAAAATAAAGAATTTAAAAACATAAACAGAGAAAACACTATAAATCTAACGAACATAATAAGGTTTAATAAGAAGTTAGAGATTATAAATAGAAATGAAAAGTATATAACAATTTACAAAACAAGTTGTATACCAATTACAATTCCTAGAATAATAAAGATAAATGAAGATTTGATAGAAGCAATTTATTTACTGCATGGAGATGGACATTATCAAAAAAAATTATATTTTTCAAACAAGAATTATGATCTACATAAATTTATAATAAACACTTTCAATAAACAATTATTTATTCCTAAAAAACTATGGAGATATAGAATTAACCACAATAAAAGAGAATTAATAGATAAAGCAAAAAATTTTTGGATAGAAAATTTAAAGGCAAATAAAAAGAGATTTTATGAAACAAGAAAATTAAGCAGTTTTAATACAGTAAAATATGGAAACTTAAGATCAATAATAGATAATACAATAGTTTCAGAAATATTCAATTATTTAATTCATAAAATCAAAATAGATAAAGAAAGACTAAGTTTAATTGCTTTAAATGGAATACTCTCAGCAGAGGGGAATGCTCAAATAGATAAAAAAGGTTTGCACAAAATAACAATTGCATATAACGAAGACGAGAAACAAATGTTCATTAATTTATTAATAAAATCAAACCTAAAGAATTTCAAAATAGAACAGAATAAAAGGTTTTGTATTAGAAAATGGGAGCACCAATACAAATTCATCAAAAAATTTCTTTCAAATAATCTTATACCCTTCAATAAACATAGTGAGAGAAGATTAAACCTTATAATAGGTTTTCTAAATCATTCATACACAAGATCTGCAATAAAATATCTAGAGATATTAAAACAAGGAAAGAGTTATGAAGAGATAGCAAAAACATTAAATCATAGAAAGGATTCAGTTTTAGAGTTACTCAAAAAAGATAGATATAAAAAGTTTACTAAGAAAACAATTTCAGGTAAGATTAAGATAAATAAGAGAGGTAAAGAGTTTATAGAAATAACAGAAAAATTAAAAAACATGTTAAAAGAAACAGAAAAAGAATATTTAGAGTACATAAAACCAATAAACAAATTCAAGGAGGAGTAAATGAAATTACCGTTTGAAGAAGAAAATAGAAAAATTTTAGTGAAGAAAGAAGCTTCCACAGATCCCAAATTTGGGAAAAAACCAGAAGAACGAACAGTAAGAGAACTGTTAGAGTCTTCGGTAATATGTTTAAACAAAGTAGAAGGTCCTTCTTCACACCAAGTAGCAGACTATGCAAAAAAAGCTCTAGAAGTAGAAAAAATCGGTCACGGCGGGACACTTGGAATCTTTTAAGATTAGTGAAATCCTGCAGTAACTGGGGTTCTACCTATATCTATAGGAAAAGCTACAAGAATAATGGAGGCTCTTCTAAAATCAGGAAAAGAATATATTTGTTTAATGCACATACATACTAAAGTTCAACAATCAAAGATACACAAAGTAGCTAAACAATTCTTAGGAAAAATAACCCAAATGCCTCCTGTAAAGTCTGCAATTAAAAGACAATTAAGACAAAGAGAAATTTATTACTTAGAAATCCTAGAAATAAAAGATCAAGATGTACTTTTCAAAGTAGGATGTCAAGCAGGAACCTACATAAGAACACTCTGTGTTGGATTTGGAAAAGAATTAGGAACCAATGCGCACATGCAGCAATTGATAAGAACAAAGGCAGGACCATTTAATGACAAAGAATGGTATTCTCTACAAGACATAAAAGACGCATATCAATTATACAGAGAAGAAAAAGAAGAACAATTAAAGAAAATTCTAAAACCAATAGAGTTTGCCATACAACATTTACCTAAAGTATGGGTAAATGATAATACTATAGATTCAATATGCCATGGCGCATCATTAAAAGTCCCAGGAATAATAAAAGTCCATTCAAAGATAGAAAAAGAAGAATTAGTAGCTATAATGACTTTAAAAGAAGAATTAGTTGCTTTAGGAACATCAAAGATGAATTCAGAAGAAATGATAAAAAATCAAAAAGGATTAGCAATAAAAACAACAAAAGTCTTTATGGATCGAAATACATACCCTAATTTTAAAAAAGCTTAAAAATATTTCTGATAAACTTTTAAAATGACAAAATGTAAATATGAATATCAACAAATAGGATACATTAATTGCAATTATAATGGAGAATGTCCATATAAAAAATTAAATGAAGGAATTAGATGGGAATTAGATGAACTAGGTCCTACCTGTGAAAGACCTAAAGACCTAGAACCCCCAAAATTAGTAGATCTCCCAAATAAAAATAGAAGGCTAGAAACAATATTAGAATTTCTTCACCTAGTATAAACAACATCATACTTAACTAGATTACATTCCTTATGACTCTTAACCTCAACGAAATTCTTCAAAATTTTCAAAACATCTTCAAGATTATATTTAATCTCCAATTTATCATCAAAACTAAAGGGAATAAATTCATTCTTTTCATAACAAACAAATTCATTCAATCTCAATAAGGTATTCAAATTATTATGAAAAACAAACCCATTACCTTCCTGAACTAAAAACATTTTACTAACTAAACTAGTTAATAAACTCAAAGCTTTAGAAAATTGTATTCCTGTTTTAGCAAATACATCTGCAGCAGTAAATTTTTTATTCATTTCTATACAAGTAGCTAAAACTTTTATCTCTTCTTTACTCAATTTATCAAAATCCAAGAAAAAATCAACACCAACTCCCCTCTCAAGATCGTTAATTATCTGCCCATTATATAGATTAATTAAAAGATTAAACTCTTTATTATTTTTTATACAAGTAAACATATAACATGGGATCATAATAGCTTTCAGACTCTCAATCTTCCTATTAACCAAACCTTTAATCTCTTCTTTAGTAACCTTAGGTCTTATCATACTAACAACTTCCTTACCAGTATCATTCCATTGTCTTTTTTTAACTTCAACATCTTCAGAAATTAATTGTTTAGGTAATTCTTCATATTCAATATCCGCATCAACAAAAGTACCAACAACATCTATACTTTGACCACCATGCAAAGTCATTCTAGGTCTGACATCAATAAACAAAGGCATATCAGAAATACCCACAAGCATAGCAGTTCCTACATGCAAATTAACAATTTCCTTCTCAGTCTCAGAAGTTATACCTTCAACAGAATTACTTATAGATTTAAGATCATTAGGATTAGTTATTTTTAATATAAATTGAGTACTACATTGTGAAAGAACAGTCTTGTCTAAACGTGCAGGTCTTTGTGTAACTAAAGCAACACCTAAACCGAACTTTCTACCTTCAGCTATTACTTGTCTTAAAATAGGAGAGCTTTTAGCTTCTCCAAAATTTCTTTCAGGAGAATAATTATGAGCTTCCTCCACAACCAAAAAAAATGGTGGAATTTCCCCTCTTTTTCTAGCACTAAATAAATCATTAACTAATTTATAAACAATAATCTCTTGCACTTCTTGGGGCACCCCTCTTAAATTAAGAATACTACATTTTCCAACTTTAACCAAATCATTTGGAGTTGTACCATCAGATTCAGAAAATATATTTAAACTTTTCAAATAATCAATAACATTTATTAAAGTCCATTTAGCATTATTCTCTTCTGATTGTAAACTCAGCATTAATTGATCAAAATCATTTACTCTATTAATATTACTTAAAGCACCATACAATAAACCCATTTGACTGCCGCTTAATTTAGCAGGAAGCATATGCATTAATTCACTTCCAGTCATGCCTTTTGTATTTAATTTTAAAAGTTTAGCTTCTGGATTTTTCTCAACATCAGGACTAAATTCTTGTATTTGTTTAAAATAACCTTTAGGTTCTAATCCGAATTTTTTTAACATCTCTCCATCTTTACTAGGATACTTTAAACTAGAATATTCTCCATGTGGATCAATAACAACAATTGGAATTTTTCTTTCTAAAATTTCTTCTAAAAGAATAGAAACCAAATATGACTTTCCAGATCCAGACTTAGCTAATACTGCTAGATGTTTAGTAATTATTTTATTTAAATCCAAATAAACTTTAATATTTTCTCTATCTTCTAACACCCCCACATAAGCACCCCTTTTACTTTCTTTTAAACCCAAAATATTCCTAACTATCTCATCTTCAGCATATTCTATCTCTGCACCGGGTTCCAATGGTGTCCTTAAATTTCTTAAAATACCAAATTTATCTCTATAACCCATAATATTACATTTAGCTTTAGTTTCTTCTTTCTCTTTTTGAACATCTACAATTTGAGCTAAAACAATATAATCTTCTTTATGTTTCGCTTTAACATACATAAATTTCTTAGCAGTATCCTCTACTAGAAAGTAAAATTCATTAGTACCACTTTTTCCAATTATATGTCCAAGGACCATTACAAAACTTGATTTCTTAGCTTATTTATAAAATTTTGTCATAAAAATAATAAAAAAGAAAAAATAAGTAAAATAAGATTAAAACCAATATAATTATTAGAATTATTGCTCTTTCTTATTTCTATAGCAGTCTTTACAAAAAACCTCTCTTCCTTCAGATGGCTTGAATGGTACTTCACATTCCTGTCCGCATGAAGAACAAGTTGCTTTGTGCATCTCTCTAGGGCCTCTATTAAAGTTGCCTCTACTACCGCCTCTGTGGCCTCTGTGCTCAAAACTATTTTCCATTTATCTCTCCTAAATAATACAAAGAACGAAACCTTCATATCATTTAAAAAATGCAATAAAATCACTATTTATATAAGTTACGTTTCTAAAAATAGCTTAAAAAAAGGCAATTGATGAGAATAAATAGAATCTTTTATAATTCTTTCCAAATTTAATACATTATGAAAACACTACCAATCCAAAAAGAAATCCCAAAATTTAAAGGCTTAATTAAAATAGATAGAGAATCCCAAATACCCCTTATAGGAATAATTCAAATAGGCATAATTGATAGAGGTTCTTCATTATTGCAAATAAGAGCTTCAACTGCATGTAATATGAAATGCCAATTTTGCTCAACAGCCGCAAATTCTTATGATATTCACCCATATAACTACGAAGTAGAATTATTTTATTTAATAGATTGGGTTAAAGAAGTTATTAGATTAAAAGACAACCAAGTAAATCAGATAAACATAGATTCCGTAGGAGAACCAACTGCATATAAAGATATAGTAAACTTAGTCAGAGAATGTAAGAAAATTCCAGAAATAAAATTAGTAACGATGCAAAGCAATGGAACCTTATTAAACGAAGAATTGATAAAAAAACTAGAAAAGGCAGGCCTAGATAGAATAAACCTATCCGTACATTCTTTAGAAGATCAACAATCAAAAGAACTATTTGGATCAAATAATTATAATCTAAAAAAAATATTAGAAAATGCTAAACTAATAAACAAATCAAAGATAGAGTTAAATCTAACTCCAGTATATCTCCCAAATATAAACGATAAACAAATTTCAGACTTAATTGAATTCGCAAAAGAGATCAATTGCAGAATTTCCATTCAAAAATATGAAATTTATAAATATTCAAGAAAGATGAAAAAAGTAAAAGAGCAGAATTGGTTTAAATTTTATAGAAAATTAGAAGAATTAGAAAAAAAACATGATTATAAGTTAAAAATTGGACCTACAGATTTCGAGATTTATAAATCAAAGAGAATACCTTTAGAATTTAAAAGAGGAGATATAATAACTGCAGAGGTAATAATGCCTGGATGGATTAAACAGGAGAAGATTGCAAAAGCAAACAATAGAGTTATAACAATCGTAGATTCAGATGCAAAGATGGGAGATAAAATAAGAGTAAAAATTCTCGAATCTAAAGATTCAATCTACATAACTAAAAAAGTTTAGTGAATTCCAATTTCTCAAAACAATAAATACCCTATATAGATTATATATAACTACTAATAAGTAAACAACGAAAAAAATAACATTTAAATAGAAAAAATTACAAAAATCTAATTAAATAAAGATCAAAAATAAAAGATATAGGAGGTAGATAAAAAATGGCCAAAAATAATTCAACATCCGAAATGATTGGCGGTTGGTCCTTTATAGTTGGTGCATTAATTGCATTAATTCTAGGAGTTATACCATCAACAGCAAATAAGCCATGGGTAATTGGTTTATTATTAGTACTTGGTGTGATTGTTGGATTAATCAATATAACAGATAAAGAAATTGTTCCATTTTTAATAGCCTGTGTTGCATTTTTAGTTGCCGCCCCTACATTCGGAGCAGCAGTAGCAGCAGGAGGATTTGGAGCAACCTTTAGTTGGTTAACAAGAATATTAACACATATAGGTGTTTTCGTAGTTCCAGCAGCTGTTATAGCATCAATTAAAGCAATTATGGCTTTAGCAGGTTCAAAATAAACCTGTTTTTTTCTTTTTTATTATTTTAGAAAACCTTAATTAATCAAACAAAAACAATTTCTTAATGCAAATAATAGCACAGTGTATTCCAAACCTAGAAGAAATCTCAATAAAAGAGATTAAAGAGTTAATAAATCAAGAATCAAAAATAATAATTCCAGGAAGAATAAAATTTAATGCAACAAAAGAAGAAATAAAAAAATTAGCTAAGAAAACAAGGAGTATACTAAAAATTTATTTATTCATAGAAAAAATAGAATTCAAAGAGTTAGATGATTTAGAAGAACAAATAAAAAAGATAAAATTCCCAGAAATAAAAGAACCATTTGCTGCAAAATGTGAAAGAAAGGGAAATCACAATTTTACATCTAACGATATAGAAATAATAATAGGTGATTCTATAAAAAATAAGAAAGTAGATTTAAAAAATCCAGAAACTATAATAATAGCAGATATACTAAAACAAGATTGTCTAATAGGCATAGAAATTTCAAATAATTTAAGTAAGAGAGATTATAGAATAAAGATATTGTCTAATTCTATAAATCCTTGTTTAGCTTATTGTATGTTAAGAATCTCAGAAGTTAAAGAAAAAGAAACAATTTTAGATCCTTCCTGTAAATCAGGAGAAATTATAATAGAAGCATTTTTATCATTTAAGACCTTAAAAGGTTACGCAACAGATTCTTTACTTAATCACTTAAAAGCGCTTGAGATTAATTCTAAAATAGCGCAAGTATATAAAAAAATAGAAATAAGTAGGCAAGACATAGAATGGTTAGATACTAAATTTAATGAAGAAGAAATAGATCATATAATAACATTTCCACCATATCCTTCCAAAATTTTTAAAGAAAAAAAAGCAGAGAGATTATACAAAGACCTATTTCATGCAGGTTCTTACATCTTAAAAGAAAAAGGAAACATAACAATATTAACAAATTCCCCAAAGTTACTAGAAAAAACAGCAAATTCAGAAAATTTCAAACTCAAAAAACAATATAAATTAAATTATATGAATCAAGAATTTTATATCTTGGTATTCAGTAAATCTTTTAAATAAATATAAAGTCGTAAAAACATGACAAATCCAGAAAATCAACTAATAGACCAAAGATTACAAAAATTAGAAGAAATAAGAAAGTTAGGAATAGAGCCATATCCCTATTCATACAAAACAAATACTACAGCAAAAGAAATTAAAGAAAAGTTCTCAAAATTAAAGAATGAAGAAAAAACTAAAGCTAAAGTATCCCTCTCTGGAAGATTAATGACTATTAGGAGAATGGGTAAAGCATCTTTTGCTCACTTACAAGATCACACAGACAAGGTACAATTCTACATAAGAGAAGATGAAGTAGGAAACTCTGAATATGAAATATTTAAAAAATTAGATATGGGCGACATTATAGGAATAGAAGGAATAATATTCAAAACAAAGACAGGAGAAGTTTCTATATGGATAAAAAAATTAACTTTCTTATCTAAGTGCCTACGTCCCTTACCAGAAAAATGGCATGGATTAAAAGATGTAGAAGCAAGATACAGACAAAGATATCTAGACTTAATAGCAAATCCAGAAGTAAAGGAAATATTCATAAAAAGATCTAAAATAGTATCTGCTGTAAGAGAATTTTTAGAGATGAAAGGTTATATTGAAGTAGACATTCCAACTTTACAACCTCAATATGGGGGAGCAAATGCAAAACCATTCAAAACCCATATTAATGCTTGGAATATAGATCTATATTTGAGTATTTCACCAGAGTTATATTTAAAAAAATTAATAGTTGGAGGATTTGATAAGGTCTTTACTATTTGTAAAAATTTTAGGAATGAAGGGGTTGACAAAACGCATAATCCAGAATTCACAATGATGGAGTGTTATGCAATAAATGAAGACTATAATTATTTATTAGAATTAATCGAAGATTTATACATATATGCAGCTGAAAAAGTTTTAGGAACAACAAAGATAACTTATCAAGGACAGAAAATTGATTTGAAAAAACCATGGAAAAGACTAACAATGTATGAATCACTAAAACAATATGCTAATTTAGATGTCTCAAAAATGTCAGATAAAGAATTAATAAAACAAGCAAACTCACATGGGGTTCAAATAGAGAAAAATACACCAAGAGGATTAATAATTGAAGCATTATTTGGAGAACTAGTAGAAAAACATCTTATTCAGCCCACTCACCTAATAGATCATCCAAAAGAGACAACACCACTATGCAAAGTAAAAAGGGGAGATGAATGTCTAATCGAAAGAGTCGAACCTTATATTAATGGATGGGAAATTGGAAATGGTTATTCTGAATTAAACGATCCAAAGATACAATATGAATTATTCAAAGAACAAGAAGAAAGAGGAAGAGCGGGAAATGAGGAATTCCATCCAATGGACGAAGATTATGTTAAAGCTTTAGAAACAGGTTTACCTCCAACAGCAGGAGTTGGCTTAGGAATTGATAGAATGGTAATGTTACTAACAGATTCCACTACAATAAGAGATGTAATATTATTCCCTACAATGCGTCCAGAAAATAAAGATGAGGAAAAAATAACAAAAGAAAATATTTTAGAACAAGAAGGAATAATAGTTGGCAAAGTAGTAAAAATAGAGAAACACCCAAATGCAGATAATTTAAAAATATGTACTATAAACATAGGAAATAAAGAGGTAATTTCTGTAACAAACTGTAAAAATGCAAGAGAAGGAATGATAATTCCAACAATATTAACAGGAACAAAATATTTTGATTGGAAAGGTTCAGGAAAAATATTAGTAGCAAAAAGATCAGAGTTAAGAGGAATAGAAAGCAACGCTATTATGGGCGCTGGAGAAGAAATAGGATTGCCAACTCCAGAAGACAAAAGAGAATTAATATATGAACTAAAATCCGGAAAACCAGGAGACAAAGTAAAAGATCATATACATAGATAAATTAACTTCCGAATAGAAGCAAAGAAAACTTTATAAACACTCAAAAACGGTAATTTCAATGAAAAACGAGGTTTTAAGCTAATATTCTCGTTTTCAATAAAAATAATTGAGGAGGCAAACAAGATGGGTGAACTGTTAGTTGTAAGAAGTAAAATAAAAGACGTTGCAAAGGGAATGAACGTTGCTGGTGATTTTGCAGACGCTTTAAGTGAAAAAGTAGAAATGTTAATTAAAGACGCTTGTAGAAGAGCTAAAGAAAACAAAAGAAGCACTATTCAACCTAGAGACTTATAAATCTCTAGTATATTTTCTTTTTTTATTTAATTTTCATAAACTATTTATATTAATAAATTAAATTCTATCTATAAATGACATCAAAAATTAAAGGTTCTAGAACTGAAAGAGAATTAGTTCAACTATTCCAAAATACAGGAAATTGGAGTGCAATTAGAGTAGCAGGCTCAGGTTTAACTAAAAATCCAAATCCAGATGTTTTAGCAGGAAACGGTAAAAGATATTTAGCACTAGAATGCAAAGCAACTAAAAAAACCTCCAAACACATATATGAAGAAGATGTAATACAAATAATAACATTTTCAAACAAATTCGGAGCAGAACCCTGGTTTGCAATAAAATTCAATAGAAAACCATGGTTATTCCTAAAACCAGAGCAATTAAACAAAACAAAAAGTTCAAATTCAAGTATTAATTTAAGATTAGCAGAAGAAATAGGTTTAACATTTGAGAGATTAATAGAAGGAGGAGAATTATGCAAAACACAATAAAATATAGCGGTTTAAAAAATCTTAATCCTATAGAACAACAGATAATAAATCAGATATTAGAAAGAGAATATCCAAGAATTCAAAGAATGATAAAAAATGAATCAGATTTGCATGTCCATATAAAAACAGTAAAGAAAGATACAAGAAAAAGATACATAATAAGTATACGTTTAGAAGCTGCTACAAAAATGTATTCTACAAAAACAAAAGACACAGAAGAAGCAGGCGACTGGGATATAAAAAAAGCAACACACAAAGCAATAGAACATTTAGAATCAGAAATAAAAAGAAGTATAAAACCAGATGAAGGAAAATGGAAAAAAAGCAAATTAAGAAAGATCTTAGAAAAAATCAGGGGAGAATAAACCTCCCAAAAATTTTTCAAGATTTTTGAAAATCTTTCAGAAATTTCTACTAAACCCTTTTTAACCAAAGAAGTTAATTAGTTTTATGAAAAAAATAATATACATAATAATAACTTTAATTTTTTTGCCATTAGTATATGCAGAATGTGATTGTACTTGTGAAGATCCAAAAGCAAATCTATCCTTACCAGAAGGCCATTGCAATATTTCATTAACATTAAAAACAGATAAAGATAGGTACAAAAATGAAGAGAAAATAACAATTTTCAATGAATTGACAGAAAAAAAACAAGACTTTACTATTGAATATTGGATAGAGGATATAAAAGGAGAGATAATAAAAGAAAAAACTGAGACAAAAAATACAAATAAAAAACAATTCACACCAAAACTAACTGAGAATACAACTTTAGTAATAAAAAACAACTTAACTTATTTAGATTGTAAAAATATAATAGTAGAGAACTATAATAAGGTAGAAGTATTCATAGAAGTCCAGCCAAAAAAAGAACCAGAATTAGAATTAATTAATTATTCAAAGAAATTAAATTTATCAGACGAATTAAACATCTCTTTAATGATATATTCAGGAGATAATATAAACTATTCAATAGCCTTTTGGATTGACAATATAACAAAAACAGAAGATTATAAGATAGATCAAAGATACAAAAATGAAACAGTAAATCTAAGTATTAAGATCCCAAATAACTGTAGTATAGAATCAAAAAAGTATGATTTAATAATAAAATCTCAAGAAAAAGAAATAAAGAAAAAAATAGATATAGAAAACAATTGCAAGGAAAAAGAGGAAGAACTAGAGGAAAATACAGAAAAATGCATTTTAAGCATACATTCAGAAGAAAATAACTCCGAAAACATTATAAATCAAAGTGCAAACCCAATCACAGGATTCACAATATATGAATCCACAACAATAAAATCAAAGGAAATAGCTAAATACTTATTGATGATTATATTAGCATCAATTTTAGTATTTATAATCACAATAAACAAAGGAGTAGGAAAAGCAATAAAAGAATATTCACAAAAATGGTCTTCACAATTAGAGCACTGATTGAAGTTCTGGGTTTTCCTGAAGAACACATTAAAGAAATTGTAAAAAAAGTATTAGAAAAACTAGAAAAAGAAGACGGGATAGAAATAATAAATAAAGAGATACATGAAACCCAAAAAGTAAAGGAAACCTTCTTCTCGTGTTTTACAGAATTAGAATTAAAGATACATGATTTAAGTATACTATTAAAGTTCTGTTATGATTATCTTCCCTCAAATATTGAGATATTAGATGCAGATAACATAACTATACCCTCAAGAGAGTTCAACTTAAGTATAAATGAAATGTTAGAGAGGTTGCACCAATATAATATAATAGTAAACAACCTATCAAACCAAGTCAAAAAATTAGAAAAGCCTCAGTAGTTCTTTCTCTTTTGAACGCTCTCAACAAAACCCTCAAATTTATCTTTTTTAGGTTTCATTTTTCTATAAACAATAAATATTATTAACAAAAAGATTATCAAAAATATAAACAAAAGAATAAAACCATATCCTCCTTCATCTCCATTTTTAATTGTAGTCTTATTAAATTCAACAAAAGAGTTATTAACAGAATTATTAATTTCATTATCAACTTGAACATTAATAGATTTATTAAGAACATTCAAACTAACAGGGATACTAACAAAAGCATTTTCTGCACTTCTAACTTTTAAGGTACCGTAATAATTTCCAGGTTTTAAATTACTACTATCCTTAAACCCAAAAGAAAATGAAATACTATTATTAGCACTTAAAAAGCTAATCTTAGAGGGTTCAATCTCAAAAAGATCATCATCAAAACCTTCAGTATAATAACTCAAATTATGCAAATCCACACTGGCATTATTAACAACGACAATTTGTCCTGGAGGATAATAATCTCCTATGTTTGTATTTGGCAAACTTATATTTATTAATTTTATACCAGAACCTCTAGTTAAGTAAATTGCATCATTAATTCCAGTCAAATCAATATTTTTTTTAGCCAAGTCATCTGGTTTAACATTAGTATCATTATTATTTTCAGATTTTTCAACATAATTAGTATCAATAATAAAAGGAATGATATAATTACCAGAACCATAATCAACAAGAATTCTTCCATTAAATCTAGAAGCCCTCTTATTAAATAAAGAAGTTCTGACTTGAACATTTTTAGATTTATCAGGAGCAAGATTAAAATTAGATTCATCTAAACTAAAAAAGCCGCCTTCTGCAACTAAAGAGATAGAAACAGAATTATTCATTTTATTACTAAAAACTAAAACAAAAGGCACTTCATCTCCAGAATTTACAGCCTGATAAAAATATCCAGGCCTTATACTAACACTAGATTTATTAACAATCTTAAGATTAGAAAAAAAATCCTGTCTCTTCAATATCCCCTTTTCAATATAATTTATATTTTTAAAGCCAATCATATATTCCCCAGAAACAACTTGAGGCAAATCAAAATAAAAAGCATAAAAAGTATTGTTAATCTTAACCTTATTTTTAATAATATTCAAAGAATTATTATTCATGTCTAATAATACTATATCAGAAACAGAAAGATCCCTATTTAAAGACAAATTTGTAAAAACTTCAAATTGAACAGTTTCAAAAGAACCATAGTCATTTTTATAAAGATTAATTTCAAAATCAGAAGCATTAACAAAAGAGATAATTAATAAAAATGAAACAACAACCAAAAAAAGATTTCTAAAAAACATATTAACCTTTAAGTAATTTTTGAGCTTCCTTTAAGGATTTATCTAAATCATCTTCCCCTTTAACTCTAGGGCTAGGGCCTAAGGGTCTTAAAGGCCTTGTGGGAGTAAAAGGCTTTGTAGCAGGTTTAACAGGTTGTATAGTTGGTCTTTGAACAGGTTTAAATTCTGCTTGTCTCCTAAAGTTTTCAAAATTGGGCCTATCAGATTTTTTCTTAAACAAACTTCCTAAATCTACTTTACCAGTTTTAACATATTTAAAGTAAAAGAAAGCTCCTCCTCCCCCTAAGATTACCAAGATAATTAACAACCATAACCACCATAAACTACTAGGCTCATCTTCAATAGGAGGTAATGTGGTGTCATCTTCATCATCATCCTTAGGAACCTTAAATGGTTCCTCCTCTTTATCATCATCAGAATCTAAACAAGCAACTCTACATCTGCCGCCACAATCAACACCTTCCTCATCACCATCTTGTCTTCCATTATCGCAAACACATAAAGGATCCTCAACACATGCAGAATCACCACAATCAGTTAAACCATCTCTATCATTATCAATATCATCTCCACAAACCTCAACATCTAAACTAACTCCATCTGAAGGAGTACTGGGTAAAGAAACCCTAGATAATTCAGCACCATGTAAAGCAATTAAAGCCCAGGAAGTACTCTCTATACTATTCCCCCAATGACCTTCATCTTTATCAACCCTTTTTTGTAAAAAATCAATGCCTTTAGAGACTGCTTCACCTGCTCCTCCCAAATCAGTTCCAAGTAAACCAAAAATAGAAACACTTGTATCTTTAATACTTCCTCCCCAACTACCATCAACAGCTCTTTGTAATTTAACTAGATCATTGATAAAAGAAGGCAATACATTAGAAGCTTTAAATCTAATCCTATTCAAAAAACCCAATTTATCTGCTTGATTTCTTTTAGTTAGAGATTGACTCTCTAAATAAATGTGTGTTCCTAAATTATCTAAACTTAACTCACTATTACTTCTAACAGAACCAACTTCAAGTAATGCCCAAGTAGCATATAATGTACTTTCATAATCACATCTAGAATCTGTTTTAGTTCTACCAAAACAAGCATTAGCAATTTTTAGATTCGTATTAAAACCCGCATCACTCCTTTGAATAAAAAAAGTACTTGCACTTGGTTTAAAAACTAAAGTAATAACTGGATCTCCTAAATCTTGATTACAAGATATTCCAATATTTGGCTGAACTTCTGTTCTAACTAAATTTCTACTAAGTTCATTTAGACTTATATAATACCCGCTTCTTCCACCTGTTGATTTTATTTTATCTCCCTCAATAGTATATGTTTTGGTCCTTGTACCTCCGTAATTAACTTCACAAGTACCATTATTCCCTTTAACAACAATCCACCAATCTCCAGTTGGGGGCATAGCAACCCTAGAACTCCTTAACCAGTTTACTTCTTCACTAACATTCCTTCCAGCCAAAGCTAAAGTCAAAGTAGCTAAAGAAGTATCCTTAACATTACAATTACCTGCAGGCCAACAACCATCAGAATCCCTATTGCTTTCAATTCTTTCAATCATACCTTGTACATTAATATCACCTTTTTGCATCAAAGCTATAGTTGATAAAGACATTTCATCCACACTTAAAGATGAAGTATTACTAACTTTATCATAGAGCCATTTGTAAGATTTATCTTGACTAAATCCTGAAGATTGAACTCTAAACCTAGAACCAGTACTAGAATCTTGATCTGAACTAGAATCTTCTTCATCAGAAGAAGTATGGTTTTCTGCATAAGCAAAAGACAGACACATTAAAAAAACCAGAATAATGACTAAAGACTTAAAAAACACACCTCTTTCCATCTTTCATATTCAGCGTAATATATTTATAAAAGTTTCTATAAAGATAAATAATGATGCCTAAAAAATTTATTAAATATAATCCCGAATTATTTGCAAAAGGAAAGAGAGGTTTGATTTATGTATTTAAAAAAGATAATAAAAAGATAGCAATAAAAATAAAAAATCCAAAATCAGAGGCAAAAGATAGAATTCAAAATGAAGCAAAGTTTTTAAAAATTTTAAATAAATATAAAATAGGTCCAAAGATAATGACATCTGGTAAAGACTATTTTTGTTATGAGTTTATAGAAGGAAAATTATTAAGAGATTATTTAAAAGAAAATAAAAATCCAGAAAAAGTATTAAAACAAATTATGCAACAATGTAAAATTTTAGATAAATTAAAGATAAACAAAAAAGAGATGCATAAACCTATAAAGAATATAATAATCAAAAAAGATAAAGTAATATTATTAGATTTTGAAAGATGTTATTATGCAAAAAAACCACACAATGTAAATCAATTTAAAGAATTTCTAAGAAGATTTAACGAGCATAAGAAGTTTTCCCAGTAGAACTACTTCTTCTAGGAGGAACGCTACTTGCTCTTCTAAGGGGTTTTAGAGCAGCCCTCAAATCTCTTTGATAAGCCTCACTAGGAACATAACCAGGAACTACAGGCTCTATAATTCCATATTTTCCAGCTAACATTCTACTAAGCTCATCTCTTGAAAAGATTCCTAATCTATCATCTGGATCTTGATCACTAAAGCCTTTAATAATTTGTTCTGGATTGTATATCCCTGTTCTTTCAATTAAACTAAGTAAAGACAAAATAGACCCTCCCCATTCTGGGTTTCTATTATCATTAACTCTAGGATTTTCTATTAAACCTAAATTCCTTTTAATCATAACCAAAGGATCTTCAACTGTAAATTCAATTCCAAATAATCCATTAGTTTGAGTTCTAGAATAACGATCTTCATAACTTGCATAAGTATCAAAATGATAACTACCTCTTGAAGGGTCTTCCTCTATCAAAAAATTTGAGGAAGAAGCTATACCTATAGTTTCCTCCCTTTTAGCAGCAAGACCATAAGAACGATGTAATTGAATTAAGGAATCTGAAGAACCTAATAAAACAACATGATCATTACCTTTCCAATGAGTTAAAACCTCAGTTCCAAATTTATCAACTAAATGCATCAAAGCACCATAAGCACCAACAAAAGTAAGATTTGATAAAAGTCCAGAACGAATATAAGCATTCAAATCTAAAGCAGATAAAAAAGTTCTTCTTGGAGCAGAATTATCCAAAGCATCTTGTAAAGCTAAAAATTCTTCAAGTGTTTTTTCACCACTCTTAAAAACAGCTTCTTCTAAATGCCCCAAAACCATTCAAAAATAAAAAAATTAATCATTTATAAATTTTTATATTGACAAAAAAATAGATCCAAAAGAAGAATTATTCAGATTTAGAATGAACACTAGTTTTAAAACCATAATCAAGTGCACATTTAGTAACAATCCCATTAACTTGTTTATAACCTATATCTCCTGTGACATCCAATACTTTATCCTTTCTACCAGAACATTCAATATCTAAAATTCTAACTTTTACTCCCTGTCCTCCAATATGATGGCCATAACTTCTAATCCTTTGTGCAGTAGAAATAACAATTGCCCTATCAGGAACATCTACTAAAGTAACAACATATTTCCTCTGAGCCCTTAGATCCTCTTCTAATCTCCTAGCAGAACCCAAAACCTTTGTAGCTACAAATGTTCTAAACAAATTTTCACCATCACTTGGTTTTTCAAAAGAACTAGTTTTTGCATATCGATCTTTTAAAGCAATATTCAACAGAGCTATGTAATGTTCTCTATCAGAGGGAACTATAATTCCTGGAGTGTATCCTGATTTTTTCAAGCAATAACCTTGTACTAATCTAGCAGATCTACCATTACCATCTACAAAAGGATGAACTTGAACAATTTCTAAATGTGCTTCTATCGCTTTTAAAACAGGATGAGCTTGACTGTGTTCCATCAATTCTACTAAACTTTTCATTCTGCCAGCAATTTGATCATAATCATGTGGAGGATTAAAACTCCCAAATTGAACTTCAGTAATTCTAAAATTTCTTGTTTTATTTTTATCTGGTTCTATTAAATAACCTAAAGCAGCTAAAGTCCCTAAACTTAAACCATACATATCTAAATGACTTGAAGCAGAATCTAAATTTTGGAGGGCTACTCTCTCCCTCTTTCTCAAAGCAGATTTTTTTAGATTTTCTTCCTCTAACTCTAAGGACAATGAATGTTTGGCTGCCTCAGCAAGCAAAGTGTTAAACTCTCTAGTTCTTAATGAACTAGAATATTCTGGATGAACATTAATTCTCTCTACTACTTCATCTATTTTAGCAAGTAACTTTTTCATCATTCAGAAAAAATAATAGTCAATTTATAAATCTTTCTATTAGATTACCACCATTAAATAGTAAAAAATTAATGACGGTTTGATTTCTTCTTAACATTACTAGAAGCCATTTTAAGCATTTTTAAAGCATAATTAACAGGATTCTTGCATTTACTACAAATACCGTCATCACATTTAATGCTCATAGTTTTATAATAACTAGGGTTATCACAATTAGGAGGCAAAACCAATTTCTTCTGCCTTTTAAACCAACTTATCTGAGCCTTAACATAACCTTCTCTTAAAGGTTCAGCATTTCTTTTATTCCACTCAAGCATAAACTTCTCTATATCTTCTAGATTCCAACCAACATTTTGTAAAAAGTTAACTAAAATAAAAATGCCTCTCTTCCTTCCATCTTCCTCTACGCCTTGCATTAATTTTAAAATACAAGGAGGAAAATAATCAACCTTTATTGGAACCTTAGGAGCCTCAAACTTTCTAGTAATTGTTATTTGTTTCTCTTCAATATAATTAGTTTTTCTAGCCCAATCAAAAGCTTGTATCAACAAATTTTTAGCTTCATCCTTTTCAACATTCTCTGAATCTAAAAATTTCAATCCAAATTTGACATTATCTATCTTTGCCTGTCTAATGTCAAAATCCTTAATAGTCTTCAAAGGTATACTAACTAACCCAGATTTTTCATTTATACTATAAGCACATCTAAACAAATGTCTACTAGATATTAAAACACTATCGATATCTACTAACTTAAAAGGATCCAATTTATTCTCTTTAATAACATCTTCAACTTTTTTTCCAACACTCTTAGCAGCATCTTCTACTGTATGAGTCTCTAAAATCTTAGCACTTAAATGTTCTTTAATCATATTCTTAAGATATTCAGAAATAACTCTCACACCATCAGGAAAATAATCTTTTATATTAACATTATTAACATTAGAAGGGAAAGCTTCAAAAGGAATACCAATATGGAATCCACGATTACCTGAATATTTTATAGAAAAATTCTTAACATCATTAAACCTTAAAGCATCTTCTAAAAATTCAGCGCACATAATACTAAAGTTTAAATTTTTACTATCCAAATCCAAGATACAACTCCAACCAATCCTTAAGTTATCTAATTCTTTCTTACTCAAACCACTTTCAAGCATCATAGGATCTTTCCAAATTTCCTCACTAACATGAAAAGAAGTCATACCTTGTTTAACTAAATCATTAATATCTCCCTGAAAATTAACAATCTCTGGTCTTTTTCCCCTAATATCTCCAAACCAAGCCTGAACCTCTCTATTTTGAGATAGTCTCATCAATTCTTTTTGAACTTCGTTTTGAGAATAATACTCTTTTATTTTTTTAAGATCAGACATAAAATAAATAGATTTACAATATTTATAAAAACTTCCAAGAAAAAGATATGATATCTACAAAATATATTTCATCTTCTATTATAAATACTAACCCCTGCATTAGTCAATCTAAATTTAACAAAATATTTTCTTAAATCTAAATTTCTAACTACGCATTCAAAGACTCCTAAAGCCCCTTGATGACTAACAATTAAAATAGTTCCAGAATTATGTTTCTGTAATATGTAACTATAAAATTTCTTAATCCTCTTTTGGACGTCCAACCAATTCTCACCACTAAAAGATTTCTGATGAAATTTATCTCCTTTCAAATCAGCATGTTCATATTCTTCCTTGCTTTTACCTTCAAAGATACCATATCTTTTTTCTCTTAATAACCTGTTCTTAATAATCTTAACATTATGATATTTAGCGATAATTTTAGCAGTATCAAGACATCTTTTCAAATCACTTGTATAAATAATCTCAATTTTATTATTTTTTAAAGATTTAGCAGTCTTCTCAACTTGATCCTTTCCTTTCTGAGTTAAATGCCCAGGTAACCAACCTTGAATTATATGTTTTCTATTTTCTCTAGTTTGACCATGCCTGACAAAAATTAATTTCATAATAATAAAAAGAAGAGGATTACTTATAAATCTAATTCATACCTTGTATTTCTTTTTGTAATTGCATTAATTTATTTCTAGTATTATTAATCTCAGTTTTTAATTGAATCATAAAATCACTAACTTCTTGCATTTGGATATTGACTGTCTGTTTAGCTTCATGCAAACTCTTTTCAACACAAAGATTACTACCAACATTCATTACAACACTTTGATTATCATTTAAAGAACCTTTCAAAAAAATCCCATTACCTAAGGGAATTAAAGATTCAGTATCTTTTTTAGTATTAGAAATAACATCTAAATTCTCATTTAATTTCATAAGATCATTTATGTGTTTTTCTATGTTTTCAGAATTTTGCTCTAATTGTTGTAATTGCTGCATTAACATCTGAAATTCCATATACTTATGTTGCATTTGATTATTTTCAGACATTATTCTTTTTTAGAAGAAGTTTTCTTCTTAACTACTTTTTTAATTTTAGACTCTTTTTTATTGTCAAGTTTAGATTCCTCAGGCTTATCCAAATGTTTTTGTAAAGATTTTCTAATCTTAACAGGCTTTTGTTTTTTATCTCTAGCCTCTCCTTCCTTAGGTTCTTTAAAATCGAAACCTGCTTCTTTCAAAGCTTTTCTAACTTCTTCTGTTTTGGCTCCTTTTTTAATCTTAGCTTGGCTACCTAAAAATTCCAAATGAATTAAATTACATTTTTTTCTTCTTGTTAATCCATCCACTAAAACAAATTTATCATCAACAACATCAACAACTGCGCACAATTGCCCAGCATCTCTTCCAGCAATCTTCAAAGCAATTTCCCCAACTTTAACCATCTTGTTTCACCATGCCTTTTGCTTTTTGAACCATAACCTTCCTCATGCAACCACTACAAAGAACCCCTCCATAAGGTCTCTCTGGTCTTTTTTGAGTCTTACTTAATTTTTTAATTTGAGCAACTATTCCTCTAGCAACCCCAATTAAATATTTGCCACAATCTCTACATTGAGGTTTACCTGGTTTTCTTCTCTCATAATGAATGACATTATCCCCAGTAGGAGTTCTTCTATGAACTCTTCTCAAACTTCTTGATCTAAATCTTGGTTGTACCATTTTCAATGCACCTTCAAAATCTTTCTTAATATTAAACTAAATATAAGGGAAAAGACAATATAATTACCTATTCCCCCCATACCTAAAAAGACAGTACCAAAAGGTTCATAAATGTTTCTTATCCAAGTAAATATCAATATAAAAGGAATAAGAGTAACTAACATAGGTTTTAAGCTCTGTTTAAATTGTTGAATTATTAAATCCATTTGCTCTGCTTGTACTTTCTTATTAACTTCCATCATTTTCTTAGGATCATTCTTATGCTTCTTAATTTCATTCTGCATTTCTTTAGACCTTTCCTTAAAAGATTTCATCAGTTCTTGATCTGTCAAATATTTAAAAGCCAATAAAGAAACTAAAGATAAAATAAAAGAGATTACAATTATCCCAAATAATGGGCTTATATTTATAGCCCAACCAAACAAAAATCCTAAAATCTGATCTACAAAACTAACCATTTTAACTATCCCCCCCCATCATCTTTCTCAAAGAAGGATGCATATCCATCATATGTTGTTTAGCTATATCCTCATATAATTTATATATAATCATAACAGCTAATAAGATACCTGTACCTCTTGACAAAGCTCCAAGCAAATCTGCTCCTGCAGCAATCAAACCAATAGATAAACCACCCATAACAGTCAAAGGAAAAATATATCTCTCTAGTATTCTCTCTAAAATTCTTTGATCAGTCCTAAATCCAGCTACATGCAATCCAGCAGCCCTAATCTGTTTAGCTTGACTTTGTGCATTCATACCTGCACTTTGCACCCAAAAAATAGAGAACACAACAGAACCCAAAGCTAAAACAACCATATAAACCATTGCCTTGAAAACATCACTTGCCACTAAACTTCCGGAGATAGCATTAAGTACTATAGGACTACCACTAACCCAAGATGCAATTGAAGTAGCAGTAGCAGAACTAACTATTTCCCTTGTTTGTAAAAAAGTAACTGCTAGTTGTATATTAGCCAACAAAGCAGCTATTAATATAACTGGAATATTACTTGTGTATAAAAAATTCAGAGGCCATCTAACCCCATACCCTCTCACTCTTCCAAAACTTAAAGGAATTTCTACTTTCATAGCTTGTCCATAGACACTTATAACAAATACAATAATAGTCGCAATTATTGCAAAAGCAGCTGTAAAAGCCTCACTAGTAGAACCATTAATCAAACTTAAAATAAAAACAAAGAATGCGCCAATAGGAGCACCATCAGAACCAACTCCAAAAGCAAAAGTGCCACTACTAGTCAAAGGACTAAAAGCCCTAATAAAGATCTCAGCAGCAACACCTGAAGCTATAAACAGACTAACACCTGAACCAAAACCCCATTTGTTAGTAACTTCATCCATATAAAATATTAAAATACCTCCAATAATCAACTGAGTTATTAAAATATATTCCATACCAGGTTGTGCTCTTAAACCATTTAACATAACATAGACAATTGCTTCAAAAATAATAAAAAACCAAGTAGTTAATTTTTGTAAACTCTGAAAAAAAGTCCTACCATCATGTGTAGTTGTATCTATCTTTAAGATACCAGAACCAACAAGTAACTGTAAAACAATAGATCCGGTAACAATAGGACCTATTCCTAAACTTAAAATAGAACCAAAGCTAGCACCAAGGATAATAGATAATTCTCTAAATTGTGAAAGTGCATTACTTTCTAAACCATATAAAGGAATCACTCCTAAAATAAAAAAAGAAACTAAAATCATTAAAGTCCATTTTAACTTAACTTTAAAATCCAACTTTTTCTCTGGTTTTCTTACCTCTGGTATAAAAGAAACTACCTTAGTTACTAGATCCTTCATCTTTATTTATGATAACACCACCCTTTTCTTGAATTTTCTTACTTGCACTATTTGAAATATGCTCAGCATCTAATTTTAATTTAACACTCAATTCTCCTGTTCCTAACAATTTTTGATAACCTAACTTACTCAAATTCACAATATACATATCTTTCTCTTTGCTAATCAGCTTACTTTCCAAATAAAAGTTTAATTTCTTTTGTAAATCTTTTATATTAATAGCTTTAACTTTTTTAATCATCTTCTGAGGTCTATGAAATCCTCTTTTACCAAAATATTCATTACCATATAATTTTAAAATAGTAGGCTTTTTTTGATCAGCCCTCTTTCCAGTTCCAGCCATGCCCTTACCGCCCCTATTACCTGCACCTCTTCTCTTCTTTTTACTGCCACAACCATGTGTATGACTTCCTCTGTACCTTGAAAGCTTTCCTCTCTTATTTACTGTCATAGCATTTTCCTCACAAGATTATTTATTTCTTTACCCCTATATCCTAAAGAACCACCTAAACTAAAAGGTTTTTTTATACCTTCTCTCTCAAAGCCCCCGCGAGGTGGAGTCAATCTAAAAAAAGGTTTTAAACCTGGAACTTCTTTTAGTTTAACTTTTCCTTCAATAAAATTATTAATAAATTCATCAAATCCTGCTTTAGCATTATCTTTTAAATATTTTTCAGTTAGAGGATGGTTGCCTACTATCTTGCCTCTTTTCTCAAATAATAATTTAACAGTCTCTTTATCTGCCTCTCCCCAAGTAATATAATCCTTAAGTCTCGCCAACATACCTATTCTTTCAGGAGTATTATCAACAAGCACACAACTATTTTTCTTTATTAGTTTAAGAGATTTCAAAGTATCTTTAAAATTTCTATTAATATTTAAAACTCCTCTAACTTGAACAACAGCTAATTTCATAATTCACTCCTAACAAAAGCACCATCAACAACTCCAGATTGAGCACAAAAATCATCATTAACCTTAACTTTATTCAATTCTCTCAAAGCTTCGAAAGTAGCCATGAAAAAATTCAGTTTTGTTGAAGTATTCCCTAAACTCTTAGAATAAACATCTTTAATACCCGCTAATTCTAGAATCTTTCTACACTTTCTTTCTGCATTCAAACCAGTTCCCCTAGGTGCAGGTTTAAATGTTACTTCTACACTACCATGTTTTCCATAAACTCTAAAAGGAATTGAATGATGGGTTTTACAACCACAGTCCCAAGATCCACAACCTCTTCTAATCTTAATAAGATTTAATTTAGCATTTCTAATAGCCTTCTCTCTTGCAGGTACAGTTTCTTTACTACTTCCAAAACCAACACCAACAAAACCATTTTTGTTACCCACAACAGCAAATGCAGAAAACTTCATTCTAGATCCCTCTGAAGTTATTTTTTGAGTTTGTTTCCAAATACTCCCTTTACCACCACCAAACTTACCCTTACTTTGACCAACTTCTAAAAGTTGTGTCTCTAAATCAGGCAATAAAGCATCTACTAACTCAGCCTCAAGAATTCTATAACCACTATCAAGGATGTAAGCAATATCTGTTATCTCTCCAGATTTCACTCTTCTACCTAACTCAGTCTTAGGATTCCACTCCTCCAAATTAAATGTTTTACCTTTTAACATTTGCAATCATCTTCTCCTTAGCTTGATCAAAATATTTGCTTAAATCTTCTGGTTTAAATCCATTTTTAAGATAAACAGAAAACTGCTTCTTATAAACTTCACTATCTTTAACCTTTTTAGCATAATCCTCTATATGTTTACCAGAAACTCTATCTTCACTTGGTAAAAAAGATTCATTAACCTTAACTTTAAATCCTGAATCAATCAATCCTTTAGAAACACCAAATAAAGAAGAGCCCTTAACAACCCTATTAAATCCAAAATCAATAATTCCAGTATCAATACCTTTTTGTAAAGCTTTAAGACCACATAAAAAACCAACAAGATAAGAAGAAGGTAAATTTCCTCTATGAGCTTTCCAACCATATTTAATAAGTTCTCTCGAATGGCTAGAAACCAAAACTTTGTCACCTTTTAAATCAAAACCTACAATCTGAACAAGTATATTATTCAAAGAAATCCTAACAATCACTCTAAACATATTAGAAGATATAAGTTTCAACCTAGTCCTATAATCTGTTTTCCCTTCTCTCTTTCTTCTATAAGCCAAAGTATATGCATTTCCTTTTTTCATTTTTTATCCTTCTTTAACCATAATTCATGTTCTGTTAAGTAAAGTTTTATATGTCTTCTGCTTCTGAAAAATCCCCCTCTAGATTTAACTCTCAAGTGCCTATAAGTTTCTCTAGAGATTTTTTGATCAGTAACCAATGAAGAAACTAAGTCTCTCTGAGCTCTAATAGAATTCATCCAATTTTGTTTTCTAGACAATCTTGCAGTTTCTTTTCCTTTCTTATTACCTGGACCATTTCTTCTACCCTTACGTTTTTGGATTATTCTCTTTCTTATTCTAGATCTTGATATTCCTCTTTTAGGTTTAACTAAAATTACTCCATTAGAGATTAAACCTCTTAAATCTTCTTTAGTCACAGCTTCTTTAATTTCATTAGACTTCTCAGGATTAAACCAAACTCTACCCAAACCAATATCTAGTAACCTAGCAACCATTTCTTTTTTACTTCTTAGGTTCATTCTTCTTCACTCCTTTCTTCTTTGGCTTAGATTCTTTAGTTGATTCCGTATTTTCTGCATAAGGATCTATCCTATGATCATCTTTATCTAATCCTTTAGAATTGCTAGTATCTTCTTTCGAATCTTTATGATGTGAATGATCATGATCTTTATGTTCATGAGATTCTTCTTTCTTTTTTTCTTTTGCTTCACTTAATTTTTTCTTTTTCTGCTCTTTTCTAGATGCAGAACCTTGTTTTTTAGAAATCAAAATATCTTTAACACTAACAACATAAGCTTCTATATCTTTAACACCCAAGACTTTAAGGCCTAAAGATTTAGCCTTATCTAAAATTAATAATCTCTTTTTAATGCCTACTCCAGAAGAGATAATCACACAACAATTTTCTACTACTTTACTGAGATCATTAATATTAGAAACAAGAATAGGCATTAATCCATGTTTGGTTAAACCTTTAACTAAATTAGGACCCGCATAACCTATTGAAGGAATATTCCTATGCCCTCTAAAACCTCTTCTTAATTTACTTTGAATACCTTTAGGTTTTCTCCACTTTCCTCTAAATTGTTTAATCTTATTAGCTTCTTGTCTCTCAAAAGGAGGAGTTTTATCTTTAATTTTCTTTCTCAAATCCAATAAAGGTTTTATTTTATTCATTCTTCATCTCCTGGTTTTAAAATAATAAAACAACCATCTTGGAATATTCTTCTATCCCTATTTGTAATTCTAGTGTTTTGCTCTATCTTAGCAGCAGTCTGACCTACCTTCTCTTTATCTAATCCATCGACTAAAATAAGGTCACCTTGAACCTTTACAGATACCCCATCAACAAAGCTTGTCTTTCTAGGAACTTTTTCACCTAAAAAATTCTTAATAACAAGAGAATTACCTTCAACAGTAACAGTCATAGGGAAATATCCTGAACATATCTTCAACTTAGCTTTATATCCTTCTTGAACTCCTATAAACATATTTCTTACATGTGCTTTATAAGTATTCATAAACATTTTATCAGAATTAGAAAATCTAACACCATTCTTATTCTTAAAAATAACTACCCCATTTTCAACAACCATAACAATTCTTGGGTTCAAAAAAGTTCTTTCTAAACTACCTTTAGTTCCCTTAACAAAGATAGTATTATTCTCTACTTTAACTTCCACTCCTTGTGGAATACTAAGTTGAGCAACGTAAATTTTCTTCATTTTAATAACAATAAGCTATAAGCTTGCCTCCAATGCCTTTATCTAAAGCCTCTTTATGAGTCATAATTCCTTTTGAAGTAGTCACAATAAATAAACCAAAATTTTTAGAAGGTAAATATCTTTTTTCAAAAGTTTCATAATTATCCTTTGTAAAAGAAAATCTAGGTTTGACAACTCCACATTTATTTATATTACCTATTAAATTAATTTTTATCCATCCCCCTCTAGACTCATCAACAACAGAAAAGTCACCAATATAATTACTATCCTTAAGTAATGTTAACACTGAAACCAAAATTTTAGATTTAGGTCCAACTAAACATTCATTCTTACCCTGTTTCTCACTGTTTAAAATATGACTTAAACAATTTGCTAATGGATCATTCAAACTCATTTTTCCTCCTAGCTAAATTTCTTAAAACCAATTTTCTTAGCATCCTCCCTAAAACACATTCTACACATCTGAATTCCATAACATCTTATATGAGCACCAAATCTACCACATCTTCTACACCTTCTCAAACCAATTCCAGTAGTCCTAATTTTAGGTGAATTATGCTTCAAAAATTTCTTCTTTTTAGATTTTTTCGCATCTAGTTGTTTAAAAACCTTAGTAAATTCTTTAATAGTCATTATTCATCCTCCAACACCAAACTAAATTCTTTTTTCATGAAATCCATAGCTTGAACATCACTAATATTGTGCCTGCTAGGAATCTTTCTTTTTAATTTGGATCTTCTCTTAATTCTAAATCCTTTTCTGCTTAAAGTAACAGCCGCTTCTAAACCTATAACTCCTATACTCGCTTCATAAGGAACTTCAGGAATATCTATATACTCTTTAATACCAAATGAAAAATTACCAAACTTATCAAACTTTCTCATAGAAATACTATTATCCATTGCACTCAACAATCTTTTCAGGAGTTTAGAAGCTTCCTTTCCTCTAACCGTAACTTTACATGCAATAGGTAATTTAGGTCTAACCCCCCAAGTAGGAATTCTCTTATCACTACTTGTTTGAACAGGTTTCCTTCCAGAGATATTTTTAAGTAATCTCATAGCCTTATCTAATTTATCTCCAGGACTACCAACCCCAATGTTAAGGGTAACTTTTTCAACATGTATTTCTCTCATTAGATTCATGATTTAGCCTCCAAGCCAACTTCAACTTTTCCATTACCAACAACAAAAACATAATTCCTCAAAGTAATATAATCTTTATCACCAATCTCAAGAACAAGTTTAGCAGCCTTCATATCTTTAGAAGGAACTAATTCTTTGACCTTTGCAATAACCCCAACATAACTGCCATCTACCAAATAAACAAAAGATCCTTTGTCTAGAGAAAATAATTTATTTATCTTCTTATTTTTTAGATCATATAATACACTATCTCCGATTTTTGCATCAGATTTATCCAATAAAATATTTCTGCCATCATGGAAAGTTATCTGTAATTTCCCATTTTTAACAATAGACTTTTTAATAACTTTCAAGAGTTTAGTATTTTGTTCATCTTTATCTAAAGGAATTAAAACAAAATTTCCTTTTTTATTAAACACTATTTTATAAGACTCTTTCAATTTAGGAAGTTCTATAATATCCATTATACCTATTGGAAACTTATAATCTTTTCTAACAACACCATCAATTAAAAGACCACCAGAATTAATTATATTTTTAACTTCTTTAGCAGTCTTTGCATAATTTAATAAATTTTTAAGTAAAAAATTCACAGTCAAGCATCTTGACAGAGGGTGCGGTCCCGCTAAAGGTCTTGTTATATATTTGTTTTCCTTTCTAGCTAATTTCCAATTTTTTGGCGATGCCAACCTAGATAAATGATTTTGTCCCATTTTATTTCCTCTCTAATATTTTCTTTCTATATTTATCCTCCATATTTAACTCAGTTATAAGTAAATTAGAAGGATCTATAGGTCTGGTTAACTTAGTTCCATCTCTTTTAACATTAACAACCCCCTCAACATAAACAGAGTGGTTTACTAAACTAACCCTAGTAACTTTAGCAACTCTCCCTTTAAACTCTCCAACAATAACTTTAACAAGATCTCCCTTTCTAACAGGAAGATTTCTCTTTCCATATTTTTGTTTTAAATCTTTACTTAACCTAACACTCATAAATTTTCTAATTATGTGTAAAGGAGCATTATATCTATACTTCCTTTGTTTTCTAGGATTTTTACTCCCAACCCATTTTCTACTCCACAATTTCATTTTACACCACAAGTTTAGCTATTTTAGTAACAGCAGGCCACCTTTGTGATACCTCCTTAGCAATTGGACCTTTAATTAATGTTCCTTTTGGATTTCCTTTATCATCCTTTAAAACGACTGCAGCATTATCTTCAAATTTAACCCTAGTACCATCAGATCTTCTATATTCTTTTTTTTGTCTAACTATAATTGCACTAACAACCTTCTTTCTCATTTCAGGATTCCCTTTTCTAACAGACGCAACAATATGATCGCCAACGCCCCCACTTAAGTTTCTTCCCTTAACAGTTTTAGCTCTTTTAAAAGACATAACAAATAAAATCTTAGCTCCTGAATTATCACACGCGAGTACATAAGATCCTTTTTGTATTCCTTTTGTTATATTTGCTTTTAATGCTTTCATTATAATTTCTCCACAATTACAAAGTTTTTAGTTTTACTTATAGGCCTAGTCTCAACTATCCTTACTTTATCTCCTACTTGTGCATTTATGCATATAGGATTATGAACTTGTATCTTACTTCTCCTTTTTTCATATCTTTGATATTTGGGCAAGTAAACAATTCTACTCCACTGTACTACTGCAGATTTTTGAGCACCAGATTTAACAACTTGAGCAATAAACTCTCTACCTCTAAGTTTCAAACCAGTCTCCTCTACTACCATCTGCACAGAGCCCTTTTCAACTTCCATTATTTTTTGTTTTTTCTTAACCATTTTTACCTTGACTTTCTTTGATTATTATTGAATCAGCGTTGAATCCTAATTTCTGCAACTCTGCTTTGACCTTTTCAACATGATTACCTTGTAACTCTATAACACCATTCTTAGATGTTCCGCCACAAGCAAGTTTAGTCTTAAGTTTTTTACTAAGATCCTTAAGATCAATAGTCTTTTCATCAAAGCCTTCCACTACAGTTGCTAATTTACCATATCTTTTTTTAACAACTTTAATAGTTATCTTTTGACCTTCCCTGGCAATAGTTTGACAAACACAAAGGTCTTTAGGTAAACTACAAACACTGCATATTTCCATTTATTTTGTCGTTACCTCCTTCTTATTTTTCATATTCAAAATTGTCTTCATTCTAGCAATATTTTTTCTAATTACTTTAACTTTTCCTGGATTCTCAGGAGGAGTACCTCTTGAGATTTGAGATCTATATTTAATTAGTTCCATATTTAGTTCTTGCATATTTTTTCTAATTTCTTCTTCTCCCATATTTTTTAATTCATTCTTCTTTAGTTTCGCCATTTTCAACTTCCTGTTTTACTTCTTTTGTTTTTTTCTTTGTTCTCTTTTTAGGTTTTTCCCCAGTTTCAACTTCAGTAGTCTTAATTTCCTCTTTGACATCAACTGATTTTTCTTCAACAACTGGTTTAGGTTGATCTAAAACCTCAGAAGATTTTTTAGCTTGTACAATTATATCTTGTTCACTAACTGGAGTGCTAACAACTTTAATTTGATCTTCTCTAATTTTTATATCATCAGGCAAAACAACCTCTGAATGCAATATACTAACCTTTATTCCAATAGTACCACTTCTTAAGTTACAAGACTCATAAGACCTATCCATATAATTTTCTGAAACATCACCTGATTTTTTCAAATAGCCTGCTGAAAATCTCCAAGTTTTAGCTCTTTCACCAGGAACTCCCCTTCCAGATATAACAATTTCTATTCCTTTTGCTCCTGCCCTCATAGCATCCTCTAAGGCTTTGTAAGCCATAGCCTTAAATCTCTTAGGACCAAACCTATCAAATCCAGTAATCAAAGATCTAGATACAGATGAAGCATCAACTAAAGGATTAGGAATTTCTAAAACTTCTAGCTGAGGATTTTCCATATTAAACTTAGTTTTCAAAATATCTGTTAATTTCTTAATGTTAGCTCCTTTTCTACCAACTATTAAACCAGGTCTAGAGGTATAAACACTAATCTTCTCTCCTAAAGGAGTTCTCTGCATAGCAATATAACTACAGCTAGTTGCACCTAAGAAACTAAATACAAAATCTTGTATTTGTTTTTCCTTCACTTTTTCAGCAATAATCTGTCTTTCAATCATTTTTTACCTTCCTTTTTATCTTCCACATTTCTCTCTTCAACAATCAATTCAACATGAGTATTTTTCATTTTAGTTCTACCCTTCCTAGTAGAATGCCATCTAGCCTCAGCCTTATCAGCTTTAGCATGAACTAAATATAAACTATTAACATTCAATCCCTTATTTTCAGCATTAGCCTCTAATGAATTAAACAAATTCAAAAATTCAGTACCTGCTTTAACTGGATATTTACCAGGACCAACACCTTTCCTATGGCCTCTATTCCAACTATATCTCCTAACAGGAACAGCCCTCTCCTGATCAACAGTATATTGAATCATTTGTTTAGCTTGTTTTAGAGATTTACCTCTAATATAATTACAAATCTCAACAGACATTTTAGTAGAGATATTTAAAGATCTTCCACTAACCTTTGCAGTATTATTCTTATCAACCATTTTACTTCACACTAACTGATGAACTTGATTTAGTTGCACCAATACCTGGAGCATTATGTCCAACTTTCTTTCTTGTTAAGGCAAATTCACCTAAATACATACCTAACATATCAATTGTGATTTCAATAGGAACAAACTCCTTTCCATTATAAATATGAATAGTAGTTCCTAAAAATTCAGGAAGTATAATCATGTTTCTACAGTGAGTTCTTACAGGTTTCTTTAATTTTCCTTCTTTACCTTTCTTGACTTTTAACAAAAGTCTTTTTTGAGCATCAGTCAATCCTCTTTTCAAAGTTCTTCTAGCTCTTGCAGGAACGTATTTCGCAAAATCAACTAAACTCATATTCGCCAGTTCCTCTACAGTCTTTCCTTTAAAATTTACTTCTTTCCTTGCCATATTTACTTCTTCCTACCTGTTCTTCTCGGTGCTACTTTTCCTACCTTTCTTCCTGGTGGAGCATGTCTAGGCGCAATACTTGATTTACCTTTATGCCTACCTCTTCCTGAACCAAAAGGATGTTCAACTGCATTCATCGCTACAGCAGAAGTAACAGGATATAATTTACCTCTAGCTCTCATAGCATGCCATTTTTTTCCAGCTTTGACAAATGGTTTTTCAAGTCTACCACCGCCAGCTACTTGTCCAACAGTTGCCCTACACTTAGCATTAAATTCTTTTTCTTTTTTACTAGGCATTAATAATTTAACCTTACCCTCTGTTCTCGCCAAAATTTTTGCAAAAACTCCAGAAGATCTAACAAACTTACCACCGTCTCCTGGTTTAGATTCTATATTATAAACAAAAGTTCCTTCTGGGATCTCAGATAATGAAAGTGTATTCCCATTATTGATACTAGACTTATTTCCTGTAAACACTTGATCACCAACAGCCAATCCTTCTGGAGCAATCATATAACAAATTTCTCCATCTTCATATTGAACAACTGCTAAAGGAGCACTATGACTAACACTATGCATTAACTCAACAATTACTCCAAAACAACCTTCACTATTAAAAGATTTATTCTTAGCTCTAGCAAAATATCTATGACTAAGTGCTACATATCTCCTAGTTCCTCTTCCTCTCTTCTGTGAAGTTATTCTTTTTCCCATTTACATTAACCCCAATTTAGTCATTATATCAATTGCTGGATTAGCCTCATTTAATTTGACATATGCTCTTTTTTTTCCATCAACATTCAAAAAAGTATTTACTTTATCAACTTTAACATCAAATAATTTTTCAACAGCCTGTTTAATCTCTTCTTTTTTAGACTTCAAATCTACAACAAATAATAATTTATTTTCCCTATCCATAAGTCTAATCGCTTTTTCTGTAGCCAGAGGATATTTTATAACTTGATCTTTTTTCATTTCTTCACTCCAATAAACAACTTCTCTTTATCCATAGTTTCCAAAGCATTTTTAGTAAATATGCAGGCTCTAGGTAAGTTGTAATTCAAAGACAATAAATGCGCATTCAAACTCTTAACGTCAATAGTATCATAACCAGGAAGATTATTCAGAGCTTTAACAACATCACAATTCTTTGTAACGACAACTAAAGGATTCTTCTTATATCTAACAGCCCTTCCTCTAGATTTACCCCTTCCAGCTTTAAAAATTTTTTTTCCATCAACATCAAAACCTAAAGTCTCCAAAACTTTCTTAACATCTTTAGTAACTTTAATACTTTCAAACTTAGAATCAATAATAGTCAATTTATTTTGTTGCTGAATACCACTTAAAGCACTTCTAATAGCCTTTCTTCTTTCCTTAACATTAATCTTTAATTCCCAATTTTTACTAGCTTTAGGAGGATGCGCCCTTCTACCTCCAACAGTACTTGATATTAAAGCACCAACCCATCCAAACTGCATACCTCTTCTCCACATTGTTTTTCTTGGAACTCTAGATATTCCCTTACCATAAGAACCTTTATAATTCCTTCTTCTTCTAGATAATTTAGCAGAATAATTCTTTCCAGCCCTAGGCATAGTTCCATAAGGCTGTCTTAAATGACTAAATATAGCTAATTTAGCTCTATTGACCAAACCAGGCTCATATTCTTCAGTAAATTGAATAGGCAATTCTATACTACTTAGTTTTTTCCCATCCAATCCTAAAACATCAACTTTCATTGCTTACTCTCCTTACTAATATAATCTACATTTATTCCAGCGCCAAATCCCTTTGTTTGCCTTATAGGACTAGTAAAAGTAATTAATCTTTTAACATGACCTGGCAAGCTTCCTTTTATTAATAAATAATCATTCTTAACTAAACCATAATGTAAAAATCCACCTTTAGGATTAACTTTTTCAGGATCAGAACTAACAAATAAAATATCTTTATTATATTCTGTTCTCAAATGTATACCCATTCCACCAGGCATTTTAACTCCCCACCAAACACGTCCAGGACTCTCAGGACCAAGAATATTACCTCTTCTTTTCTTCTCTGTTTTATGGTTTCTTAAATTAATTCCAAATCTCTTAACTGTACCTTGAAATCCTTTACCTATAGTAACAGCATGAGCATCAACTTTAATACCTTCTTTTAAAATATCACTAACTTTAATCTCTCTATCAAACAATGTTTTAGCATAATCAAGTTTATCTTTTACATTATTTCC
Source organism: Candidatus Woesearchaeota archaeon (assembly GCA_018302545.1). Taxonomy (GTDB): domain Archaea; phylum Nanobdellota; class Nanobdellia; order SCGC-AAA011-G17; family GW2011-AR18; genus JAGVZM01. The sequence goes on from JAGVZM010000002.1 coordinate 50,394, forward strand.
ACCCACACCTAATTCAAGAACTTCAGGCTTTTTCTTGCCAATTCCTGTTTTTTTAGGCTGTGTGTATATTTTAACTCTTAAATCATAAAACTCTCCAATTTTAGACTCTAACTCCTTTATTTTAGAGTCATAATCCTGCTTTTTTGGAAGTTTAATCTTCTTAGCAAGCTCTTTGTCTAATTTTGGATTCATAATTTCAGAAACTAAAACTAAATGATTAAATGAATTTTTTTTATAAAATTTTAAAGAAAGAACCTTAATAGAAGGACATTCAACAACAGTAACAGGCCAAATAAGACTCTCATTTTTTGTCATTGAATTTGATCTTGTATCCTTAACATTAACATGGGTCATACCAACTTTATAACCAACAAATCCTTGTAAACCAACATCTTTACTTTTAACCCAAGATCTAACTCTAGCAACCATTTTCTTAGCCCTCTTTCTAGGCCAAAATTGCTTACTTCCATGTTTAGGATTATTTCTCCTATTTTTTGTGTGTCCCATTGTTCTTCTCGACCTTTATCGGTTTTATAAATCTTTTGCTAAATCCTAGCCTCAAAATCGATAATACACTCTAGAATCAGCGACTAATTACAATCAGTAGGGTAATAATAAAGACCCAAGAACTTATTTATAAATTTATTGGTAAAAAATAAGTATATACTGTATATGATAAAGTCCTATATTTAAAAATTCTAAGTAAATATTGGGACAACCTCAAAAAATAAAGTCACCCTTAAGAATTTCAAGAAATAACAAGTACAACAAATTTAGATTCAAAAGACGAGGTTGCCACCCCCATAAAAATAAATTTAATAGTAAACAAAAATGAAAGATTGCCTAAGAATGTTATTACCACTAGTTGCAATGGCTAGTTGTTTAGAATCAGGTTGTATAAATCCAAGAGGAACATATCAAGAAGTAACTAGAACAAAAGGCCCAAGTTCGATAAATTCAAAAACAATTAATTATGGTTTTGCTAGTTCAAAAAATAATGAAGGACGAATACAAGTAGCAACCTTATCTTATGGAATAACAAGAGATAAAACTTTCAGAAATTTAAATGATAAATTAGCACAAGCAAAATATGATCCAAAAAAATGTTCAGAATTGCCAATATATATAGAAATAACAAGCCATTCTCTAGGAAGATTAGAAAGCAATTTAGAGAGAGGGATAAAAGGCCTAGAAAACTCAAGAGATTATCAAGAACTAAAATTGGCAACAAGATTAGAAATGAAAGTTTATAAAGATGAAGCAAGAAAAATATGTAACTAAGCCTCAAAATCAAATTCATTAATTATCTCTTTTCCATCTAGATCTAACTTTCTAACTATCTTACCCTTTTTCTTTGCATGGATTCTAGCCAAAGCAAAATCATTTTGATATTCTTTAGGAACTATTATCTCATTAATTATAAAAGTATGATTTATTTTACAAGATTTGAAAGAATCATGAACATCAAAAACAAAGTCTCTAAGAAGGTTCTTATCTGAAGTAGTAAAAGTACAATAATCTGCCTTAGCATCTTCATCTCCTTTCCCAGGTTTAGCAGACTTAGGACTCTTAACTTTTGTTTTCAAAGAACCATAATCATTAGTAAAAGTTAAACAATAAACAGCATCTGAAAACTTATTCATCGCATTCAAAATATCATCTTTAGATAAATCCGTATTAATCATATAAGTTCTAACACCTTGAAATTGTTTAGTCTTATCAATAGGAATTCCTGTAACTTGTTCAAAATCTTTAGCTGTTGTTATAATACCCCCTGTAACATTAACTTTAGTTGTTATTTTTTCAGCCAATAATCTAACAAATCCTTCTGCGTATTCAAAGCTGGTCTTAATCTTAATTTTAGAACCAACAGTAATTTCCATTATGGCCCTATCTTTAAATTCGCCTTTACTAAATCTCTTAAATTGTCTATGCTCAAAATCCCCAACAGTTCCCTCAAAAATATTTTTAATAAAATTCATCTTCCAAACATTTCCTTGTATTTTTTTTCTCCAAATAAAATCCAATATATAGTTAATATAAAAGTAACAAAGATTAAACTTAATAAAAATAAATTAACCATAAAAAATAAATTATTTACTCTTTTTTAAATCTTTTCTATTCCTAACATTAAAAATAGAGTAGTAAACAATCAATAAAACTAAAGCAAAAACTAAAGCCCCTATGCCCCAACCAGGAATATTGTTGGATTCAAAACCAGTAGCACAAACCCCTACAACTCTAAGCGGACTACTCAAACCCATTGCTGTAGCTTCTGCTTGAGTTATTTGATTGGTATTACAAACATCAAAACCTAAAGCTGCAAAATTCTGACCACAAGTAACCTCAACATCATCCAACTCTCCATCATTATCTAAATCAATACAACTCTTAAGATTAACAAAGGACGTCCCAGGAATACCTCTTGTACAAGATTGGCAACAATTAGGTTCATTTATATTACCAGATAAAGAAAGATTACCATTACAAGCTTCACCAACACCGCATAAATATCCTCTAACACTACCGCAACTAACTGATCCTCCACCAGGACCTCTACCTATTATACTTCCACAATCGTTTCTACAAACACCATCACCACAACAAGTCATTCCTCCAAGACAGTCATTATTATTAAGACACTGCCCTCCTATATTAGTAATTCCAGTATACAAAAGACAACTAGGACAAAAACTAGAATTAAATCCTCCTAAAGCATTTTCTAGATCAGAAACAGGACCATAATGAATCCAACCTAAGTAAAGATAAGTAGCATTCATAGGAGCAACATAATTAAAATTTATTATACCATTCAAAACAGGTATAGCTGTTAGAGTATCTAAAACTACAAGAGAATTAGTATCATTAAATCCAACAACAAAGCTAGTTGCATATCCTGAGAATATTGAAGAACCTCCTCCAAAAGTTGGATCTTCTCTTACACAACTACACTGCAAACTAACTGTTTGACCAACAACAGCTGTAACCATCATTCCTCTATTAGTTATTGCAGTTCCATTGTTCCAGACACATTCAGTTTGACAAGTATTAGAACAAATAGGATCAGGAAGAACTCTACAAATACCAGAATTCGCACCTTGTTGAAGAGCGCTACTTCCACTATTAAGATCACAATAAAATCCAGTGCCTAAGGAAGAACAATCATTATTACTACTACAAGTAACAACCTCACATAAACTAGTTGAAGGATTACAAACCTCAGTTAACCCACAGTCATTATTGGTATTACAAATTGAACAAGTTCCAGTTTGACAAATCAGACATTGCCCAACTAAAGGATTGCTAGTTCTTAAACATCTTGCATCAGGATAATTCTGACAAGTTCTACCAATCCTACAACCAGAAACACACTGACATCCATCACAAACTTCCCCAATACTACAATCACTATCAAAAACACAACTAGCATTAACAATATGAAGTAATTGATCATTTCTATTTCCAGAATCACAAATTAAATTATTATTTGTAGAATTTAGAAAATTAAAAGCATATCTTCCCTCATCTAAAAAAGCAGAAGATAAGAAACCAGTACTACCAAAACGAATTGGTGAATAATTACCATATGAAAAAGAGTTATTATCTAAATCTCTTAAAGTAAAATTCAAAGATCCACTATTCAAAACATTTCCTTGTGAATCTAACAAACAAGAAAGATAACCTATAGCAGAGTCTCCCTCTTCAATCGTTAAATTATATCCATTACCGCTATGTAAAATACGGCCGTCAGTCCAATTACAAGAAGGATTACAATTTAAACCTAAATTAGGATCTCTAACTTGTAAAACCCCTCTAAAGTTATCTACAGAATTACAATTAGGATTAGGAGCACCACCAACTGTAAATATATAAACCCCAGGAGTAGAAGGAACAAAAGATCTAATAGCATTACCATTAGTAACACCAATATTAGTATCCACTAAAACAGGGGCAGTTAAACTATTAAAGATATTATAAATCACCAAATTTGTATTTGTGCTATCTAACAAAGCACCAGAAGAATCTTGTAAACATGAAGCATTTATCATAACATTATCTCCTGTGTTTACACTAACAACATTAGGACCTGAAAGATAATTCCCTCCTTCCCACTGACAACCAAGATTACATGATACACTAGAAGCTGCCCTAAGAAGACAACTAACTTTATTTCCATCATTATTACAAGAGTAATTAGGATCACAAAAATATTGTCCTAATTGATAAACATTTTTACAAGAAGCAAAATCACCAGAACAACTCCATCCATCAGAGACATAACCACAAAGACCTTGATGAGTACCACCACCAATTTGAGGACTAACACAAATATTAGTAGAAATATCACAAGTTTCTCCAAGATTACAATCAGAGTTACTCAAACATCCAGGTCTACAAAGACCACTAGAAAAATCACAAAAATTACCACTAGGACAAGTAAAACTTTGAGAAGAACAAGTAAAAGTACAAATACCAGGGCTAGCAACTCTTAAATCACAAGTTTCTCCAAGATTACAATTATTGTTGCTCAAACATCCAGGTCTACAAATTCCAGAAATAGTATCACAATAATTTCCCGAAGTACAAGGAGCATTTTGTCCACAATTGTTAGGTGATTGAATTCCACAAATTCTAGTATTAGGATCACAATAATTAGAGCTACACTCTATGTTATTATTACATGAAAGTCCATCAGTTTTTTTAGGATCACACGAAACACCACTTCCTATATTACTGCAATAATAATTAGTATTACAAAAATATTCTGATGCAGTTAGACCCGAAACTTGTTTACAAGAAGTAAAATCCCCTGAACAATACCATCCATTTATAGTATCCCCACAATATCCAATATAATTAGTTATAGTAGTTCCACCACTTTGTTGTCCAATAACACAAGTATTAGTAGTAAAGTCACAAGTCTCACCAGTATCACAAAATTGATTTATTTGTCCACAAGGAGCTCCAGGTATAGCAAAAACAAGTTCAATAGAAAATAAACTAATTAAAACAGCAATAAGTAAAAATAATCCCCTCTTTAACATATAAAATAGAACATCAAAATAGCTATTTAAAATTATTCTTTTAATCAGACCAGATAGAAACAAACATTAAGATAGTAACTAAAGGAAATAAATTTGTTATAAATGCATATTGTGGGAAAAACCAAACACCCACCATTATTTCAACAACAGCAATAATTGCAAAAATTTTGCTCATGTGATGTCCCCTTCTAGCAAATACCCAAAATAAAACAAAAGCACCTATCGCACCAGCAAGATCAAATAAACCATTATCAAAACTTAATAGATCTATAGCATCAACAGCAATTGCAAAAGGTAGTTTCCACAAATCCAAAGCAATATCTAAAAAGTGTTTTAAAGAAAACAAAACAGCAAAAGCCAGAACAATACCAAAAATAACCCAACCATAATCAAAAGGTTTACTAACAGAATTAACAACAAAACCTGTTAAATCATCTAAACCGAACATGAATTAATTCTGAATTAATTAATATTTAATACTTTTTAATTAAAGAAAAAGGAGAAGTAAGAAAAATTAAAATAGTGAATGAAAACATTTTATTCATTCATAGAAAAAATTAATCTTTAGAAATTATTGCATAAATAGCTTTTCCAGGCAACCTCTTTCTAAACCCAGACTTAGCATATTTAATATAACTATTTTTCAAATTAAAATTTAACCAAGAATCCATCCAACCTTGAGCAGTATAAACTAAATAATGCCCAGAAGGATATTTTTTAGATCTCTGGATAAAAACAATAGTATTTTCTTTATATCTAATTCTTTTATTTCCAATGTATCTATAAAAATATTCTCTTCCAGAAATTCTTAAAGCATTAACAAGGTCTTTACAAATAAATCCCCTAATTCTAGCTAGTGTAGAATATCTAAAATAATTCTTTTTGGAATAATTATAAGAGTTACCGCAAATGAAAGAAACACATGCAATACCACAACCTAAAGGATCCTTTTGGACAACAGCATTTTTCATACAATAAAAGAGTTAGTAAAGTTTATAACAATTAGGATCAATTAGTTAACAATGAAAAAGTTCATACTAATTCTAGTGATGTTAATTCTAATAATAAGTTGTACTAACAAAGATAAACCTACAAAAGAGGATAAAAGAACAGAGATATACCTCCCATCCCCAGGAACAACTTGGCAATGGCAATTATCAGGAAAAATAAATACCAATTATAATGTAGAATTATATGATGTTGACCTATTTGAGACATCAATAGAAACAATTAATGAATTACATAATAGAAATATAAAAGTAATCTGCTATTTCTCAGCAGGTACATTAGAAGAATACAGAGAAGATTATGAAAATTTTCCCAAGGAGATAATAGGTAAAAGCTTATTAGAATGGCCAGATGAAAAATGGTTAGATATATCTAATTATAAAAAGTTTTCAGATATCATGGCAAAGCGTATGGATTTAGCTGTAGAAAAAAATTGTGATGGTATTGAACCAGATAATGTAGATGCATATACTCAGGATAGTGGCTTCAATTTAAGCTACGATAATCAATTAGAATATAATAAGTGGTTAGCAGAAGAAGCACACAAAAGAAATTTATCTATTGCGTTAAAAAATGACCTAAATCAAGTTAAGGATTTGGTAAATTATTTTGATTTTGCAATAAATGAACAATGCTTTTTATATAATGAATGTGAATTACTCCTTCCCTTTATTAAACAAAATAAAGCAGTTTTAGGAGTAGAATACGAATTAGATTTACACCAATTTTGTAAAGAAGCAAATTCATTAAATTTTAGTTGGTTGAAAATGGATTTAGAATTAGACGGCAGTAGAGAATCTTGCAACAATTAAGTATTTAAAGTTTCATAAAATTTTGAAATCATAGTCCCGTCGTCTAGATTAGTTTAAAAACTAAAGACAACGGCCCAGGATCGAGGACTCTGGATCAATAGGAGAAATCCTTGGACGGCAGTTCGAATCTGCCCGGGACTATTTTTCCAATAAATTTAAATAACTTTAGTCTTAATCTATTTTCATGAAAACATCAAAGCTAATACAAAATAAGTATTTTTTCTTAGCCATGCTTATGATGTTCTAATAGCCTAAAATATTTAGGAGGCCATTGCAATGATAAAAAACAACAAACAGATAGAAGAAGGAACTTTTAAATATCTAGAACTATCAAAGAAAAAAATGAAGAAAAAGTTTTATATCACAACACCAATTTACTATGTAAATGATAAACCTCATGTTGGTCATGCATATACTACAATAATAGCAGATATTCTAGCAAGGTGGCATAGATTAAAACAAGAAGATGTATTTTTCCTAACTGGATTAGATGAAAACGGACAAAAAACAGTCGAAGCTTCTATAAAGTTCGGATTTAAAAGTCCACAAGCATGGTGTGATTATATAGCAGAAGAATATCTAAAAACATGGAAAAATCTAAACATAAGCAATGATGATTTTATAAGAACAACAGAAGAAAGACACCATAAACTTTCTATAGAGTTCACAAAAAAAGTTCAAAAAAAAGGAGACATCTATAAAGGAAACTATATAGGATTATATTGTGAAGGTTGTGAAGCATACATAACAGAATCAGAATTAACAAAAGAAGGTTTTTGTCCAAATCACAATAAAAAACCAAAGGAGTTACATGAAGAAAATTACTTTTTCAAATTAAGTAAATATGATAAACAATTACTAGAACATATAGAGAATAATCCAAGTTTCATACAACCCGAGTTCAGGAAAAAAGAAATTATTAATTTCATAAAGCAAGGATTAAAAGATATAAGTATCTCTAGGCAGAGTTTAACATGGGGAATTCCTTTTCCTGGAGATGAATCTCAAAGAATTTATGTTTGGTTTGATGCATTATTAAATTATTTGCACCCAAAGGAATATTGGCCTGCAAATATACAAATGATGGGTAAAGAAATAATAAAATTTCATTGTATAATCTGGCCGGCAATGCTTCTCTCAGCCGGATATAAACTTCCAAAAAAAGTATTTGCTCATGGATGGTTAACAATAAATGGAGAAAAGATGTCTAAATCTTTAGGCAATGCTATAGACCCAAATCACCTTACTAAAACATTTGGAACAGATGCATTAAGATACTATTATGCAAGAGAAGTACCTTTAGGAAATGATGGAGATTTTTCAGAAAAACAATTAGTAGCTAGATTAAACAATGAGCTAGCAAATGAACTAGGCAACTTAATTTCAAGAACCTTAACTTTAATAGAAAAAAAATTAAATTCAGAAATAAAAAAAGATAAGGTAGATAAAACATTATTCAAAGATTTAAAGGTTAAACAAATCGACAAGTTCATCCAAGATATAGAACCCCATAATGCAATTGCATTAATTTTTCATTTTATACATTCATGTAATCAATATATTAGCGAAAAAGAGCCATGGAACATCAATAAAGAAAATGAATTAAATAAAATACTCTATAATTTAACAGATGCTATTAGAATAATATCAATATTGCTCTATTCATTTCTACCAGAAACATGTGAAAAGATTCATAAACAATTATCTTTAGACACTAAAAAATTAAGTTTAGCTCAGGCTATTCCTGGAATATTAACAACAACAAAAATAAACAAAGGAGAAATTTTATTCCAAAAAGTAATTTTCAAAGAAACAAAAGATGTTTTCAAAAATCCTAAATGTTATGTAACTCCAGAAGTGCAAAGATTAGGAATTAAAGTTAAATTTGCAGAATTAATCAACCTAAATATAAAAAAGAAACATATGGGTTTAGAAAAATTAAAATCTGAAATAAAGAAAAGTTTCAAACCGAACATAAGAGTACTAAAAGGATATGATAATTACTCTAGATTATTAAACATAGAAGAAGGACAATGCTCAGTCTACAATTTAATGGATTTAGTTGAAGAAAACGGAAAACTTCCAACAATAAATACAGCTGTAGATAGTTATAATATTATATCTCTTGCTAAAAGCCTTGTTGTAGGTGCTCATGATAGAGAACATGTAAAGGGACCAGTGAGGTTTGATATTTTTAAAGGAAATGAATTATACATCCCATTATTCACAAATGAAAAAAAATCAGTTAATAAAGGAGAATTTGGTTGTATTGATGATGAAAAAGTTCTTTGTAGACTAGATATTAAACAAGGCGATCAAACAAAGGTGACAGAAAAAACAAAGAATATTATTCTTTATGTACAAGGAAATGAATATACTTCAGAAGAATATTTGCAGGAAGCAATAGAAGAAATTTGTAAGTTAATGATTAGATTTTGTGATGGAGAATATAAAATATTAAATTAAAGTCAATCTTTCTTTAAACCAATTCTAATTAATTCAAACCCGATAATTGAAAATATGGAAGACAAAATAACTGAAATAAAAACAGCATTTCCTAAACTACTTCTTTGGCCGCCAAATAAAGGTTGTGTCATGTAAAAAACACTAATATAAAATAGGAGTAATATAAAAACCCCAAAAATCAAAGAAATAATTTTTTTCATGTTAAATAATATTTAAATATTAAAAAAATAAAGAAAATTTAAGCAGAGCCTTTAAAGCCCCACCATAACATTTTCAAACCCCATAAAAATACTAACAATCCCAAAGATCTTTCAAATGTAAACCATCCAACTGGAAACATCATTAATAACCCTAGAACAGCAGTTAACAAAGCACATAAAACCATACACCAGCTGCCACTCATACACTTACAAGGACTACAATTACACATAGAACACATGTTCTTATTCATTGATTTCATTTCTTTTTTAGCCATAAATATCACACTCCCTTTAATAGATTATTGATAAAAATTAGATTTAAAATACTTTCCAAAAATAGCTATAAGTTCATATTAAAATTATTTTAAGATCTTTTGACAAATTATTAAAGTAAATAAAGAAACTGGCAATGAAATTACTGCTGTTTCCGGATTAATTAAATTTGTAATAAACAAAATTAAAACTGTAATTATACCCATCATAAGACTATAAAAAACTGCCTTTTCTTTAAGTTTCCAATAAAAAGATCCAAATACCACTGGAAAAAGAACAAGAGATAAACTGCCTAATGAAAAACCTATTCTAATAATATCCTGATAAAACGAAGCAATTAAAACTGCTAAAGAAACAAAAATAACCATAAAGACTCTTGTTAATTTTATCATTGAATATTCACTACATCTTATTGAGTAATTTTTTAAATCCCTAGTTACAATAGAAGATACTACAAAAGTAATCGTATCTGAAGAAGATAAACTAACAGCATAAAGTAAAATAATTCCAAATTCTTTTAATCCTAAAGGTAATAAGTTTGAAAAACCAGTAAGAAGAGCATCTTCTGGAACTATATTTGGAAAGAACTGCTTAGTTACAAGTCCAACAACACTTATAATAACTGCTAGAAAAGGAAGTATAAATGCAGAATAGCTTAACCCTTTTTTTACACTTTTCTCATCTTTAGCAGCAAAAATTCTCTGCCATAAGTCTGGGGCAACAACAATACTAAAGGCACCAATAAGAACAAAACCTAAGATATTTCCAAATCCTAAATTTGTTAAATTTATGTCCAAACTAGGAACGTCTGCCTTTCCAAAAAGAAATAACCCAACAGTCAAGCTCATTAAAATCATAATCATAAATTGAAAATAATCTGTTCTTAAGACAGCTTTAAAGCCTGCTAAAAACAAGTAAGTAAGAACAACAAGCCCCCCAATACTAACTGCAATATACAGAGGCAAAGAAAAAATACTTGAAAGAATTTTACCACTAATAATAAGATTTACTATTAAGATTCCAAAAAATTGAATGATGAGAATAATGGAAAAAAGAAGGCCATTAGACTTACCAAAAATATTATAAAAGAATTCAGGCATAGAATAAGAGTTTGTTAAATCTGCCTTAGTTTTGATATTTATAGCATATTTTCTTAATAATATAAACCCAAAAGCTAAACCTATAAAGAGCCAAATTGCAGAGAATCCAAATTGATAAATATAAGCCACAAATATAGCTAAGGTTGCACCATCAAAAAAACCTGCACTCATTGTTGCAGCTAATTGCACCCCTTTAACTTTTCTTTCAGCAATCATAAAACTGTCTTCAGTTTTGCTTCTAGAAGAAATAATACCTATTAAAAAAACTACTAAAAAGTACAATAAGAAAAATACAATCGCCCAATTCATAAAATAAAAATCTAAAATTTACTTATAAATAATAGTTGTTTTTAAAAAACAACATATTTAAATAAACCAAAAATAAACATAACTTATGGAATATCAAAGCTTAAACTATTTAGGATTAAATGAAAAAGAAAAAGAAGTTTATATTTTACTTTTAAAACTAGGAACTAGTAGAGCAAGTAATTTATTACAAAAAATAAATATCAATAGAAGTGTTCTTTACTCTATATTAAATTCCTTAGAAAATAAAGGATTTATAACAAAAATAATAAAACAAAATCTAACTTATTTTAATCCAATAAATCCAAATTTATTATTAAAAAAATACAAAGAAAATGAAAAAATTTTAGAAAAAGAAATAAAAAAATTAACTGAAATTTCTAGTATAAAAATAGAAAAACCAAAAATACAAATTTTATCTGGACATAATGGAATATTAACTCTTATGCAAGATATTATAGATTCAAAAGAAGAAAATTTAGTAATAGGAGAAGAAAAGCATTATCATCAAATAGTAGAAATCTATTCAAAACAATTTTTAACAACAATAGAAGAATTAGATTTAAAAGAAAGAGTACTTGTAACTCATGGTCTTAAAACTTCTCCAAATACTAAAAATTCTGAGAAAAGATATTTACCAAAAGGATATGAATTTTCTTCTTCAGTAGGGATTTATGGAAATAAAGTAGTAATTGCTTTTTGGAAAGATCCTTTAACATTTCTTTGGATTGAAGATAAAGATTTAGCAGAGAGTTATAAAAATATTTTTGAGATTCTTTGGAAAATAAGAAAAAAAAGAATTAATTAAATGGTAGGCTATGTTAGATTTCCTCTGCCTCTAAAAAGGGCTTTTCCGTAAAGGAAGAACTTTGGAGGCAGACAATGCTTAATATTTTGATTACGTTCTCAAATAGGAAAAATCTTCATACAATCAAGACTTTAAAGAAATATCTACATAATTAAAATATAACTTATGTAATCTAAAAAATTCTCCTAGGATTATTCTATTATTTTTTTCATAATTATCAAAAATAAGCCTCGCTTCATAAAAGAATAATCTTAAAATTTGTTGATTCGTATTTAAGGCCACTTTATAATCATTTTTAAAATTTTTAAGTTCTTTCAAGTATAAATTCCGTACTTCTTTAATTATAAAACTAAATTTCCTTTTCTTGATTCTAAGTTCATGAGAATCTAAGAGTACTTTATTTAGTTCTCTCTCATTAAGCAAAGTAAATGAAGTCGATACAAGTTCTAAATAACCAATCATTAAAGATTGGAAATTCTTTCTTTTTATGAGTGAAAGTTTCTTTGCAAGTAGATCAATGAGTTTTTTCTCTTCTTTAAATGAAAAAAATTCCAAAAAATCTTTAATAATATCCTTATTTTTTCCCCGAATAAGACTTATAAAAGGAGGTTGATTTTCTAAGGAAGTACTCCATAAAATTGCTGGAAATTCTTCAAGAATTGAAGTAACTTCAGATCCTTTAACTTTTAAAAATGTTGGAGTTGTTGTTGATTTATTCTTTCTATTTTTTTTAATATTATTTAATATTGATGAGAAAAAAATATGAATAAGGTCGTGTGCAGCAAGTAGGGAAAGTTCTTTTTTTAATTTTTCTAAAGCTTGTTTTCGGTCAACACCTTCCTGTCTCCATTTTTTGAAAGCCGCGACTAACAATTTTTTTCCTGCATACTTAACATAGGATTTAAGAAATAATACTTCTTTTTTAGAGAGCTGATTTTTTGTTACTCCCAGGCCTTTCAAAAACAAATCAAAACATTTTCCCTTAATGTAAATATTTTCTATCGATTCTCTAATCTCTTTCTGAGAAAGCAAATAATCAACTCTTGATTTAAAAGTTCTCATGTCAAAAACTAAATATAAAAAGTATTTAAAGAATTGTTTTCTCATCGCAAGTTCAAATCACAAGAGTTTCGCAATATTTAAGTAATACAAGCCATAAGTACAATATAACTAGGAGAAAACAAAACAAGAGGGTGAAGCGTTATTCGTCAAAACCCACTCTCGAAAGTTCAGATCATAAAGTGGGCCCGATGTGATTTGAACACACGACCCCTACCTTATCAGAGTAGTGCTCCACCAAGCTGAGCTACGGGCCCTTTAGTTAAAAAAGCTCTAAAGAAGATTTATAAAGATTTTGGGAAGCTTTTATAGAAAGAATAAGGGTCTAAATCTCCTTTAAGAATTAATTCTCTTTGTGGCAAATTAGTATGAGTAGGACAAAAACCAAATTTTTTCCAAACTAAATATTTAGTTAAATGCTTTCGAGAATTAAAACTAATAGTTTTCATCCATTTTTCTAACATATATTCACCAGAAATTTCTAATTGATTAGAGATATGGGTCTTTTCATATCTTTTCTTTGGAAAATTAAATAAAGTAGATGTTTTGAAATTTAATTCTAATAATTTTTCATTAATTTGAGAAACTAAAGAAAATGAGCTAGAATTAAAACTAATAACTGGATAAGAATGATAAGTATTTTTTCGTTCCTTAAATGTTAAACAAAAATCAGAATCAGCCAAACCTCTAATAAAATCATTAAGAAATCTAGGTTCGAGTATAATAGAAGATATAAGATGATTAACTTTTGGACCAACTGGAAAATTAAGGGAAGTACTAAGAAAAGTAAAAATACCTTTGGATTGAGTAGACAATTTAAGGAAATCTCCTGAGTCCCTATAAATTTCATAGATCCTCAAGTTTTTATTAAATAATTTTTTAAACAATTTTACAAAAAAAATTCTATAAAAAATAGATTCATCTATCAAATGTCCGGCATATTCTAAAGAATAATAATATTTTTTAGGGTTTCCAAGATGGCCGTCACCCCAATGAATCCCTGAAAAATAACTTAATTCTCTAGTTAATTTTGTGGGAATATTGATCTTATGAGAGAGGTCATAATTACTATATTGCACATTAGAAACGTCTAAATTCATTTAACTAATTAAAGAAAAAAGATTTAAAAGCTATATTTGAATTTTTCCGAAAATATTTCAGAAAAGTTGTGAAGAACATAAACGCCCTAGGCGGGACTCGAACCTGCGACCCCTTGATCTCTGCTCAGTAAGTAACAGTTTCACAGTCGTTATGTAGAACACAAGTGCTCTACCTGTTGCTCCCTAATAGGTCTGAGCTACTAGGGCGTCTAAGAATTAGGCAACTAAAATTCTTTAAAAGCTTTTCTAAGATAAAAAATAGAATAAAAAAGAGTAAAATTATAAATTAGAGTGTAGCCCTGCTGATTACGCTTATTTTCATAAAAAGCCAAAGCTTCAATCAACAAGCTTAAGTACAGGGCCTTAAAAAAGAAACCTTTTTTTAATATAAAGTTTTCTAAAAAATATGATAGAAGCAAGATGGAAAATAGAGTCTTATGAAGATACAAGAAATAAAATTCTAGAACTAAAAGCAAAACAAAAAGGAAAATACTCAGCAACAGATATAATTTTTATTCCTAAGAATAATAAAAGCCTAAATAAAGAATTTATAAGAGTAAGATCCTACATTGTAAACAATTGGAATACCAAAAATGTTGTGCTAACACATAAAGAAACAAGATGGATTAATAATTTTAAAGAGGATATAATTGCAATTAAAAGAGAATTTGACAAAGAACAAGAAGCTATAAAATTTATAGAAGAACAATATAAAAATAGCTTAAAAGAGTTAGTAAGATTCAAAAGGGAAGGAGAAGATTTTGAAATAAATAATAACAAATTATTTTTAGAAACATTAGAATATTTAGGACCAACAATAGAAATAGAAACAGATTCAAAAGAATTATTAATAGATTTAGAAAAACAACTAGCTTTAAAAGAAAGAATAACACAGTCTATACCAGAAACAATAAGGTTATTGAAAAACAATGAAAGTTTATCACGGTTCTCCAAAAAAGATTGAAGTTTTAATTCCAAAACAAGCAAAAGGTCATAATGGTTTTCAGAATTTAGAAGCAGTATTCCTAACAGATAATTTCTTAGAAGCTAGTTTATATGCAATAGGAAAATCACTCAAGGGAAAAGCGCATTTTGGAATACAAAAAGGTAAATTAGTAATTATAGGAAACGCCTCAACTGCTTCAGAGGGGTATGTATATGAGTTTGATCTTCCAGAAAGTGAATTGATTAAAGGAGAACAGAAAGAAGATTTGGGAGTTTATGCATATCAAAATACTCTAATCTGCCAAGATCCAAAAATTGTCAAAATTGAAGAAATTCAAAGTTACATAATTTATGTAAAAAATAAAAATGAATTAATGCAAGTTCTCTACAGTTAATCTAAAAATTCTCTCTTCTTTATTTTTTCTGGCAAGTAAGTTTCAGAAATAAAACTAATACCTTTAGAGCTTAAAGACTGTATTTCAACTTTAGCTTTATATTCCTTCATTTTCTTAAATTGTCTCTGCCATTCCTTATTGTCTTTAAACCATTCATATTCACTAACTTGTTTTATTCTAGCATAATCTGCTTCTTTTAATTTAATAAAATGTTTTTGTAATTGATATTTTTCAACATCATCCATTGTTATTCCAACATACCTGACACTAGGAATTGTTAACCGCTCAGATGCATGTGCTAAAGCAATAGAACCATATTTAATAACAGAGTAAATATATGCACCGTAAATATCACCATCACAAAGCACATAAATTGGAAGTTTAAATTCATCATAAAAACGTTGTAATAAACGACGAATTCCTCTAGTCGTTTGACCTTGAGATGCAATTAAGATACAGTTATGTTTCTTCCAATATTTATCTTCATTTAATCTTTCCCAAACTGCTGCTTTCTCCATATAAAGAACATAATCTGCATTTACTTTTTTAAGTTTAATTTCTTCAACATTAGAAGGAATACTCCACCCACCACTTCCAAGTTTACCCCAATCAATTGTATCTCCACTATCCTCAATAACAACATTACCAACAACGCTTCCCTTTTTATCTGCATTAACATTTAATTGCTCCCTAAATAAACCAGTAATAACTTCTAAATCTTCAATACACTTATCACTCTCAGTTTGTTCTTCAACAAGATCTACTTTTGTTCCAGGGATTGTTCTCTTAACCATATAAAATACATCCCTTAGACTAGAGTGTTTAGAAGTATCTAATAATTCTTTTTTAATTACACTAGCAACTTCAACAGTTTGTAAGAATTTCTTTGCATGTGCCACATTAAAGAATTCTCTCGTTCCAACTTTATCACCTAGTTTAAGAGTTTTAGATTTTTGATCATAAACTATATTACTCAAATTTCTTAGAGGAAAACTAAATTTCGGATTCTTTCCTCTTTTTGCTTGCTCTACAAGTTTTAAACCAAATTCTTTCAGAATCTTACTTCTTTCTAATTTAATCACCATCTTCAAATTCTCCTAAAGTATCCTGTTTTTCTCCAAAAGCAACATTATCCCCTTTAATCTTTGTTTCTTCAGCTTTTTCAGCAACAGCTAATAAATCTTTCATACCTTTTTTTAAGACTTTATTTAAATTCTCTTCTATAATATCAGGCTTCTCTCCTGTTAAAACACTTAAAGAATTAGCAAGTTCAGGGATATATTTCTCAAATAAATTAACTCTCTCCCTCTGCTCTCTCGCTTTAACTGTTTTCCTAATATAAGAAGACATCTTTCTTCCAGCATCTTGTAAAGCTAATTTCATTTCTTTAACAATTTCAGGATAATGAGCAATAGCTTCCTTAGCTTCTGAAGTAAAAGGCACCCAAACACTAACCATATGAACAACTAAAGCAACAGGACCTTGTGGCAAATTGCCTTTACTTTGGCTCAAGCCATAATTTCTCCATATGGTGTCTATAATAGCTTCAGCAGAAGAACAAGCACCTTGTTGATACAATAAAGGAACTCTATTAGCAAATCTCATAATCTTAACTGCACCATCTGCCTCTAAACCCCCTCCATAAGCTAAAGCAATTTCTATTTGAAAAGGATTACCCCTATAAACTGTAGGTGGCCTTGTAATCACACAATAAAATTCAGCATCAACTTCTTTTTTCAAACCCTTCAATAAAGCCTCTTCACCTAAAGGACTTAAGCAATCAGTAGGAGGAGCAATTATCTTAGTACTCTGTATGGAATCATATAATTTCTCAGCTTCATCTCTAACCACCATCTTAGGTTTAGCTCTAGGACTCAATTTTGCTTTTTCACATATTTCAGAAGCAACTTTTGGACTAACTCTACAAAACTCAGTTGATAAAAAATTAGAAAGAGTAGTAGTATCAGTCCCCTGTAACATTCTCATCAAAATACCCAATTCAACACCATAAGGATGAGGTTTAATCTCCTTAGCTTCTTTAGGTAATTCATTAACACCCCTAGGAAAATTCATAGTCTCATTAAGAGGAGTTTTATAAATTACATTTGCATGAGGATTAATTAAAGCAATTTCTTTTATATATTCATCAACACTCTGTTTTCCTTTCTGATACTGTCCTTCTAATTCAACCTCAATTCTTGTTCCATGCTCCTTATTCCAATCAACAACTTGCTCTTTATCAACTATAGGATCATTCTTCTTAGTATCAATATGAAGTTCATAATAATTAGAATTATGTTTAGGACCAACTCTAGAAGTAATATACATCCCCTTTCCTGTAGTCAATTGCCCATATAATAAGACTGCACTTATACCAATACCTTGCTGACCCCTACTACATCTTAATCTATGAAACTTCCCACCATATAATAATTTACCAAAAATCTTAGGAATTTGTTCTTTAATAATACCTGGGCCATTATCTTCTACAACAACTCTAAATCTTCCTTCTTTAATCTGTTTTAACTCAATATACAAATCAGGAAGAATCCTAGCTTCTTCACATGCATCAAGACTATTATCAACAGCTTCTTTAACTGCCATCAATAAAGCTTTTCTCGGACTATCAAAACCCAATAAATGTCTATTCTTCGCAAAAAATTCACTTACAGAAATTTCCTTGTGGCTTTCAGCCATTTCATGTGCCTTTGTTGCATGCACCTTCTTTTTCTCAGCCATTACAATTTTGATCTCAAAATTACTTGTTTATATAATTTTCTAGAAAAAATTAATCTTCTATAATTTTAGATTCTAAAGAAGATTTTTTAGTCTCTAATTGTAAAACTTGAGTTTGTTCAGGTCTAAAATAAGAATTCAAAGAATAAACACCACTTAATAAACTAAGAGAAGCAGCAGTAACTCCAACAGCAAGAAATTTCTTATTTCGAAGTTTCATATCTCTAAGAAGATTGGGATAAGAAGGCCTCTCACATTTTTGGATTCCTGTTAAATCTTCATACAAATCTATAGAATAACCAATAAATGGACCAGTAAATGCTCCAACAATAGTACTTATTCCTGTACTTATAACAATTTTTTCAGGATCAGTTTCTCCACCAAGAGCATAAAGAGCAGGATTTAAAATAATATTCAAAGCAGACATATAAGCAACATCATGAAAACTTTGTAATCTCTCACTACTATCTTCTTTTATATTAAAAATTCTTCTAGAAATTCTTCTGCCAGCTGAAACCAGATATCCTAAACCTAAGAAACAAGTAGTAGCAACAGCATATCTAACACCTCTAGCAACTTCATTACTCATACCAGAAACAATTTCAATAGTACCATAAACAGGATTAGTAAAAGTTAGCATCCCAATAGTATCTACAATATGTCTCTTCAAACCAAAAGTTAATTTTTCCAAATTAGTCATTAAAGAAAAAATAAAGGAAAAAAGTCAAAGCTCGCTGACACCACTGGTGCTACACCAGTGGCTTGCTCGCCCTTCGGGCTCGGTCAGCTCGCATAGTTCAGTAAGCTCTTCTGATTTTTATC
>JAGVZM010000011.1 GCA_018302545.1 Candidatus Woesearchaeota archaeon
CTGTCCTTACTTTTTTATTATTTATATTAATTTTAATTTATTATAATTTATCTTCTTTCTACATTATTTTGTTCTCTTTTTTTGCTTTTATTTCTTACTCAATTTTTTCAGTATTTGATGGTTTTTTTAAAGGAAATAAAAAAATGCATCTATCCTCAATTTTTCAGGCTACAACAGGTATAACAAGATTTTTTTTATTAATTATTTTGTTTTATTTATTAGGTTTTAAGACTATTAACTCTATTTTAATTTCTTTTTTATTTAGTTTTATATTCCCATTTTTATCTAGTTTACCTTTTATTTATAAAAAAATTAAGCTTAATAAAAAGTATTTTAATTTGAAATTGATTAAAAAGATCTATAAGTTGTCTTTTTTTTTAGTTATATCAGACTTAGTTTATCTATGCATCGCTCTTATCCCTAGATTAATCTTATCTTTTAAGGATCTAAGTCTAGTTGCATATTATGATATAGGTTTAATATTATATGGACTATTTTTACTAATTGTTAATAATGTTACAATTCCTCTAATTCCAATGATTTCAAGAATCAATACTGTGAAAAATAGAGATTTTAGTTTCTTATACAAATTTATTAATATAAATTATTTTATAGGTTTAGTTTTTGTTTATTCTATAGTTGTGATTTTATTTATTACAACAAAATTAGATTATTATATAATATTTTATGTTTTTGGGGATAAATATGTCCCTTCAATTAATATATTTCGTATAATCATCTTCTTTTTACCTGCCCAAGCTTACTTTGCTATTTATAGTGGTATTTTACAAGGCCTTGGAATGACTAAACAACTTTTTAAATCTTCTATTTATGCGCTGTTGATTAGTTTTTTGGTTTATATTATTTTTATGAATTATGGGGTTGGTGGTTTGACTTTTGCTTATGGATTTAACATTTTAATTTTTACATGCTTATTAAATTATGAGATAAATAAATTCCTTAAAGAAAATATTTCCATAAACTCTAATTAATTTTTATTGTTTGTGTCCTATTAATAGGCCTTGGAAAAAGTCCTTTTTTGTATTACTAATCCTAATTTATTTCATTAAATTTTAAAGATTTATAATTTGTAAATCCTGAAATTTTTACTATTAAATATTTGCTCATAGTCAGGCAAGGTAGAATTATTTTGATATAGTCTTTTATAATTTAATAAATAAACGCTATCTATAAGAACATAGTTTATATTTTCTTTTTTTAGACAAATAACATCTCCTTTTTCGAAACAACTAATTAAGTTAGTTTTCCAATCTATTAAAGGTTGATTTGTTCTTTCATCTGACCAAATAGGGCCGAGGTAATTTGTATTATAAAAAATGAAAATTATCTTATTATTTGTGTGTGGTTTTACAAAAGAGGGTAATTTACCAAGATATAGTATTTTTGTATCATCTTGAATAAGAGCCATTCCTTGTTTTAGGTTTTCATATTCCTTATACTCAAGGTAAAATTCATAATGTTGAGGACCGGCAATTCCACTATATAATGGGTTAGAAGGAGAGAATCTACCTATAACTCCAATGTTATTATATGAAGATATTAATATAAATGAGAGTATTAGAATTCCAAATATATGTTTATATTTAATTTTATTTTTGATATAAAAAAGGCCCTCTATGATGATTACAGATAATGGTATTATTAAGAATATTAAGATTCTGTATAAGAAGTTGCTGAAAAAATTTGCTTGGAATATTATAAAACTTAATATTTGATCTACAAAACCAAATGAAGCTAATATAATAGAACATAGTAATATTATTAGTACTTCTTTATTCAAATTCAGATCTTTTTTAATTAAATTTAATATTAAAACAAAAATAACAAAAATTGTTATTAAAATATCTATACTTACTAATAAAAGGGATTTTACTTCTTTTGTGTATAAAAATAAGAATAAACTAATTATACAAATCAAGGAAAATATTTTATTGTTAATATTAAATTTATATTTTTCTAATTTTTTTAATATTATATAAAATATTATTGATGCTAATCCTAAAATAAGTATTGATTTCCATAAGCCAATTAATGTAAAATTTGCAATTAATGGTAATGAAAATAATGAACCAAGAAAAAGTCCAATTAGTAGTTTCCACCTTTCATCACCAACTAACCAAAAAAATACTGAAAACATTAAGAAATAAGCTACAAATAAAGTTAAAGAAGATCTATGAGTTATTAATATTGTAGTAGTCATAATAGTTATTGTGGTAATATTCCCAAAATTTGGTTTTTTAAATAATATAATATGTTGTTGCATTTGTTGCAACCAATATAAATGCAATTAATGATTTCTCTTTTTTATTTACTAACCTACTTATTATTAAATAAGATAATAATAAGAATATAATATAAAACAACATAGGCCCGAATCTTGATAAATAATATAGATCTATTCCTGTAGCTTTGTGGATCGTTAAATAAGGAACTAGGTTACCCATTGGGGACCATATTCCTGGAGATGGATCAAACCATTCTCTCTCAGTTACAAGTTTATTGTGTTCTGATTGATATTTAATCCATCCATAAAAATCAATTGCATCAATTTGAGGCAGCATTTGCGATCTTAAGGGTGTTAACCAGAGCATAACTAAAACACTATTCAAAATTATCAAAAATATTAATAATGTATATAACCATTTTTTTGGTTTAATAAAATAAAATACTAATAAGAGAAAAAGCACTAATATAAATGATGCTTCTATGATTGCGATTTCTGAATAACAATTTTCTATTTTATATACTTCTACTTTTTCAGGTGTGAAACAAGCTTCATTCAGTTGGTTTCTTAACAATAAAAAATTAAATATTAGAATTACTAATATAACAAAACTCCAGATAACCCATTTTTTAACATTATTTTTTTCCATTTTATGAGGCAATTATAGAAATTGTCTTTGTATTATATGGTACATTTCTATGAAGGTAATCAAAAAATACAATAAATTTTATCTCATAATTTCCGGGTTCATTATTGAAATTTAATAATATCTCATCTTCCAGATAGTTCATAAAAACTAAGTTTTTAAGATTATTTTTTTTATATTTTTCTCCATAAAACCAAGATTTAGTCCCATCTTCCTTAATAGTTTGAACAGCAATAAACGGTTTAGACATTATCAACCTATCTGTATTGGTTATTTTTAATTTAATTTTAATTGATTCATTTGCATTTACTTGATCTAGATCTATGCCTTCTATGGAATATTTTATCTTTTCATCTTTTATAAAACCTATAGGATTTAACTTAAATGTCTGGGGAACATCCCTAACATGTAAATAATCATAAGCACTCAATAGAACTATTAACATAATTAATATAGCTAAGGATTTAAGATAAAGATTACTAAAAAATTTATTCTCTTGCATATAAATTCAACAACTGGGCTTTTTAAAAGTATTTCTATTTTGAAGCTTGTAATCTAAAATATAGAAACATTATTAAATATTTTAATATGGGCCATATAATGCAATGGATCATTGAGAAACTTAGATCTTTAATAAAAAAGGAAATTTTATGGGGCATAATAATTCTAGTGATTCTTTTTATAACCTTAGCTTTATTACAATATACTCCAGAGCAATACTCTAAAGAATATAAAATTGTTCCTGGATATGATTTACTTGGTGACTTTTATTTTTCTGATCTTAAAGAGAACAATCTAATCTTAAAAGATGATTCGAGTATTAGAATAATAAATCAGAGTTCCTTCATTTTAAATTTAGAATCAAACAAAGATATATCTAAGGCTAAATTTGAATTTAATATTGAGAGCGATAGTGATATTTATTTTAAATCTTGGGATGATAATAATAAAAGAGATTATTGGGTTAAACTTAATCATAAACCTTTACATAATTACGCTAAAGTTGGAGAATTTGGAGATATAGAAGTCTATGCTAAAAAGAGTTATATAAATAGTAATTTCTTTATTCCAAAAGATGCAAATAATATTTATCAATGGCTTGATATGAATGTTCAGGAAGGTACAACTATAACAGATTATAATCAACAATTGGATTGGAGTTTATTCTTGAACAACCTTACAGACATAAATAATTCTGAAAATTTATTAGATTATTCATTTAGGTTTAATCATAATTTTTATGTTATGTTGAATGATGGTTTAAAATTAAGAGTCTTAAAAACAGATACTAATGAATATTATGGGGAAGACATATTAAATATAAGGCTTGAAAGTTTAAATCAAAGTTTGATTTGGGAATCTATTTTAGGTGATGATGGGATAATAGAAATTAGTAAGAAGATTAACCCTCAAAATGAGATAATTGGTGATGCTAATATAAAAACTGGAATTTATATATTAAGATTTATTAGTGAATCAAGTAGTGATCTTTTATACTCTTTTTCTATAAATACAGATAAAATTGTTGTAGTAGACAATTATTTTGCGATTGATAAAAATGAGATATACATTAAATCTTATGAATTCAACAACAAATTTAAAGCAAAAATAATTCATGATTATTCTAAACAAAATTTGCTAATAAATAAAGAGACAGTTATAATAAATGAAACTTCAAAGTATTATAACTTTAGTTTAGATAATGGTGAGAATCTTATAAAAATCCCTAAAGGAAATATTAAAATAAGCGGTTTTAATTTTGCTAGTTTTTCTAAAGATCAATATTTTGAACCTTATAAGTATATAAGAAGCGATGAGGGAGATATTTTAATAAAGCCTAAATATAACATAGTTAAATTTAATAAAGAGATTGAAGATGATTTTATTTATCAAATTCAATTTAAAGCTTCGGAACCATATTTAATTAAATTTTATAATGGAACAATTATTGTAAACAAATGATAGATAAATACAAAGTTAAGGATATGTTTAGAAAGAATATATGGATAATCCATTCTTCTTTTAAATATTTACTAGCTGCTTATTTAGTTTTTTTATTATTAAACAAAATTAAAGTCATAATTTATTGGAAAAACTTAAATTATTTATTAATAATCATCGTTTTTTTAGGAATTTTGTCCTTAATAACTTGGAATTTTGTTGAAGTAGAAAATAAAAATGATCAAATCTAAATTATTTGAAATTGCTAAGAATTATGGTTTAGTTATATTAATTTTAATATTTTTTTTTATTATAATTATAAATCAGTTTCAAATTTATAACATTAAAGAAGATTTAACACTTTTAATTGAGAATTCAAAAGAAAGTTTTACTATTTCTGAAGCTAGTTTAGTTGCATACTGGCCTTTTGATCATAATTCTACTAAAGATAAAGTTGGAAATAGTGATATAATAAACCATGGTGCCCAATATAATTATAATGGTAAAATTGGTGGGGCTTATTATTTTGATGGTTTTGAGAATTATCTAGAAGTTCCTAAAGGTTTTCCTATTTTTAATATTGATAGGGGGGCTGTTAGTTTTTTGGTTTATCCAGAATTAAGTATCCTGCCTGAGGGACATACAAATGGCCCTATAATTCATTATAGAAATGGTGGTTGTTGTAATGATTTTTTAATTATTAGATTAGAGAAAGCTGCAGAGGGAGATTATATTGCATTATATGCAGAGGTTAATGATTCAATAACATTAAGAGTTAAAACTAAATACCCTGTTGTTAAAGAATACTCCTGGAATTATATTGTGATAAATCAAGATGGAAAAGGAGTAAAAATTTATGTTAATGGTGAAGAAAAAGAGATTGAAGGTATGAATTCTGGTGATTGGTTTGCAAGCCATTATCCAGGAGACCATGATTTTTCTATTGGAGAAAGAGGTAGTTGGGGAAATAATTTTAAAGGAAAATTAGATGAATTAAAGATTTGGAATAGAACTTTAAGTGAGGTGGAGATTAAATCATTTATAAATCAAATAAGATAAAGTATTTAAATTAATTAAGTTTTTTCAATTTATGAAATTAGATAATTTTAAGATAAAGCCAATTTTAAAATATTTAATTCCTTGTTTAATTATATTCATTGCATTAATATTAGTTTTAGATTATTATTTGAAATATAGTTTCTTTCAAAGTCTTAGAATAATTTTTGGTTTAATTTATGTTTTATTTGTCCCTGGTTTTGTTTTTGTTAGATTATTCCTTTCTAAAGAAAACAATTTAGATTGGTTTGAAATCTTTGGCTTGAGTATAGGATTAAGTATTGTTTTTGTAATTTTGTCAATGAGTGTAAGTAATTTAATATTAAAAATACCTATAACAACATTAAATAGTCTTTTAATTATTCTTGTTACAGTTTTAATATTTGTACTAATAAAAAAATATCAAAAACAAATATCTCATTTTATTGGAGTGTTTAATGAATCAGTTGTTAGATTTTATTATAAAGAAGATAAAAATAAAAAGATTTAAATAGTAAAAGCAAATATAAAAAGATATAAAAGATACATGAGTGATTTTAATGAATTTTAAGGGAAGAAAAGAAGGGGTCTTAAGTATTATTCTTACAGTTTTGATTATATCTATTTTAATACTCTCAAGTCCTGCAAGTGCTATTGATGTTACAATTTCAAATGTGAGCGATACAACTCCAACTGCAGGTGATGCAGTTACTTGGCAAATTACAGTTGCTTTGACACATGAAGGAGAAGCTCTTGATATAAGTAATGGTACTCAAGCTAATTTTACAGTAGTTCTTGGAAGTGAAGGAAATTGTACTTATTCAATGGCAGGAGATCAATTATCAAGTTCTAATAGTGTTTGTGGAAATTTAACTTTAAGTAAAGTTGAAAGTATAACAAATACATATAATGAAGGTTATAATTTTGGTTATGGTTTTACAAGTGAGGGTGCTTCAAGTAGGACAAATGTATCTTTTGGATTTGGTTATGGATACGGATATGATATTGGCATAGACCCAAATAATCAAATGACTTTTAATGTTACATATAATACAACTGGTTTAAGTGCTGGAGATTATGAAGTGGATGTATTTGTGACACATGATCAAAATTCAGTTAGTTCTGATTTCTGGAGTACAGATTCTTCAGATACAACCTTAACAGTTAGTGCTGCAAGTAGTACAACTACAACAAGTTCGACAACATCTTCAGGAAGTACAACAAATAGAGGTGCTCCTCCTAAACAAATAATAGAAACTAATGCTTATGAACCAGGTAGTCCAGATTCGGCTAATGCGGGTAGAGGCCAAACAACAGGTCAGGAAGAAGGTTATGAAGGTTTAGAAGGTGGACAAGGAGTAATAGGTAAGGATCAAGATATTAGTAGGACCGGAGGATTATTTGGAACTACAATGGGTACTACTTTAGGAATGTTATTAGTATTGTTAGTTATTTTAGTAGCAGTAGGTTATATTTATTGGAAAAAGAAAGGACAGAACTTTAAGTTCTGATTCTTACTTTTAAACCAAAAATTATATAAATGATTAGAGGATAACATATTAGAGGATTGATTCTGAGTGAATATCATGAGTGAACAAAAAATACAAAAAACAGGAACTACAACTTTAGGTTTAGTTTGTAAAGATGGAATTGTATTGGCTGCAGATAAAAAAGTTACATTAGGTGGAATGTTAGTTTCAAATAAAAAATTTGATAAAGTTCTTATCTTAAATGAAGATTTAGCTATCACAATTGCAGGTTCTGTTTCTGATATACAATTAATTGTTAAATTGATCAGAGCACAAATTAAGATTGATGAGTTAAGAAGAGGTAAGAAGATAAAAGTTAAAGAAGCTGCTAATTTATTAGCAAATTTGGTTTATAATAATTCAAGAAAGTTTAGTGCTATACCTGGGGTTACTGGTTTCTTATTAGGTGGAAGAGATGAAGAAGGAGTTTATTTATATGAGTTGGGTATGGATGGAAGTTTAATGAAATCAGAAGATTATACTTGTGATGGTTCTGGAATGATGTATGCAATAGGAGTATTGGAAGCAAATTATCAAGAAAAGATGAGTATAGAAGAAGGTATAAAAGTTGCTGTAAAGGCAATAAGTGCTTCTACTCAAAGAGATACTGCAAGCGGTTGTGGTGTTGATGTAGTTACTATCACAAAGGATGGAACTAAAAAAGTTTTAACTAAATTAATAGATACAAAGTTAACAATTTAATTATATATTCTAAACATATAGAAAATGGTAAAAATATTAGATGAAGTAATGAAAGCATTGCCTGGAGATGCAGATATAGCAGATGCTGTTTTTGAAGGAGCAAATATAGTCTTGTATACTAAGAATAAAGAATTCTTTTTAGATAATAAAGGGGCTATAAAACAAATAGTGGATGATATTAAAAAAAGAGTTGAATTAAGAGCTGATCCTTCTATGTTATTAGATATGGAAGAAACTAAAAAGATAGTTGAGGAAACTATGCCTGATGAGGTTGAAAAACCAAATGTGATATTTGATCCTCAAAGAAGTAGGGTTATTATAGAATCTAATAAACCTGGTTTAGCTATAGGTAAAGGAGGAGATTTATTAAAAGAAATAAAGAAAAAGACTTTATGGACTCCTATTGTTAGAAGAATACCTCCTATGAGGTCACAATTAATAGAGAATATTAGACAAGTTTTATATGACTTTAGTGATTATAGAAAGAAATTTTTACATAAGATAGGTAAGAGAATCTATGAAGGTTGGACTAAGGAAAAAAGAGATGAATGGGTTAGAATAACTTGTTTAGGAAGTGCTAGAGAAGTAGGAAGAAGCTGTTTTTTAATTCAAACTCCGGAAAGTAAAGTGCTTTTAGATTGTGGATTTAATGTTGCGGCTCCAAGAGAATATGCTTTTCCTTATTTAGATGCACCAGAGTTTAATATTCAAGAATTGGATGCAGTTATACTTTGTCATAGTCATATTGATCATGTTGGGGCTTTACCATTTTTATATAAGATGGGTTTTAGAGGAGCTACATATTGTACAGCTCCTTGTAGGGATATAAGTGCCCTAATGTGTTTAGATCTAGTAGAAATCGCTGCAAAAGAGGGGAATGAATCTTTATACTCTATGAATGATGTTAAGGAATTTGTTAAACATACTGTTTGTTTAGACTATGGAGAAGTATCAGATATAACTCCTGATATTAGATTAACACTTTATAATGCAGGACATACTTTAGGAAGTGCATTAGCTCATTTACATATAGGCAATGGTTTACATAACTTCGTCTATACTTCAGATTTTAATTATGAGACAAGTAATTTGCTAGGAAGTGCTAATACTAAATTTCCTAGAGCTGAAAGCGTTATGATGGAAAGCACTTATGGTACTAAAAGTGATACTAGTCCTACAAGAAAGGAAAGTGAAGATGAATTAATTAGGATAATTGAAGAGGTTGTTAAAAGAAAAGGTAAAATTTTAATGCCAGTTTTAGGGGTAGGTAGAAGTCAAGAGATAATGTTAATAATTGAGAGAATAATGAGAGAAGGAAAAATTCCTGAGATGCCTGTTTATGTTCAAGGCATGGTATGGGATGTTACTGCCATTCATACTGCTTATCCAGATTATTTAAGCCCTAGAGTTAAGAAAGATATATTCCAAAGAGATCATAATCCATTTTTAAGCCCCATATTTAAAAAAGTTGTTAGTCAAAAAGAAATGCAAGAAGTTAAGGATGCTAAAGGGCCATATATAGTAATGGCAACTTCTGGAATGCTCCAGGGTGGACCAGCTTTAGAATATTTCAAACATTTTGCTGAAAATCCAAAGAATGCATTAATATTAACTTGTTATCAAGGTGTTGGAAGTTATGGTAGAAGAATACAAGATGGAGAAAAAGAGATGACTTTTATGGCTGGCGGAAGTAAGAAAACTGAAGCTGTTAAAGTTTTAATGGAAGTTTATACTATTTCTGGATTTTCTGGACATAGTAATTTTAAACAGTTGGTTAGTTGGGTTGGTAATTTAGAACCTAGGCCTAGAAAAGTTATTACTGTTCATGGAGACTATTCTAGATGTATAGAATTAGCTAGTGTTATATACCAGAAATATAGGATAGAGACTGTTGCTCCTAAGAATTTAGAGACTATTAGATTAAGATAGTTCTATTAATTTTTTAGCTAATTTTTCACTATCATGCCTTAGAATATCTGTTTCATTTATGAAATCTCCAATTATCAAATTTACTTTCATCTTATCTAATTCTTTATCTATTTCTACTTGAGATGCTCTTTCTAGATTATATTTTTCTAACAACTCTTTTGAAGCCTTTTTATTATTTATTATAAAATAATCTATAATATTCTTTCCTAAATAATCTTCTAGAGTTTTTATAAAATCTGATGCTTTCAAATCGTTAGTTTCTCCATTTTTTGTCATTATATTACAAATATAAACTTTCTTTGCTTTACTTTGTTTTATTGCTTCTATTGTACCTTCTACTATTAAATTAGGGATTAAGGAGGTAAATAAATCTCCTGGACCTATAACAATTAAGTCTGCACTTAATATAGCGTCTACTGCATCTCCTAATATTTTTGTAGATTTATCTAAAAAAATTCTTTTTATTTTCAAAATTGGATTATGTTTGGGTATGTCTATATTATTCTCTCCAATTATAATTGTGCCATCTTCTAATTCTGCACATAAATTTGCTTGATCTATTGTTATTGGAAGGACTTTTCCTTTTATATGGAATAATTTAGATGTTTCTTTTATAGCTTCTAATTCACTACCTGTTATATCTTTTAAAGCAGTTAATAATAAATTACCAAAATTGTGGCCTTTCAAACCATTTCCTTTTGAAAACCGATAATTAAATAGTTCTCTAAGCATCTTTGTATTTGAATAATCTGAAGATAAAGCTAGAATACCTCTTCTTACATCTCCAGGAGGCAAATATCCAAATTCATCTCTTAATAATCCAGAAGATCCACCAGAATCAAACATAGTAAAGATTCCAGTTAAATTACTTGTGTATTTTTTTAATCCTTTTAATACTTGATAAGTTCCAGATCCTCCCCCAATTACAACAATATTTTTCATAAAGGTGGAGAAGTTGTAGAATTTAATATAACTTCGCTATATATAACTATTAAATTAATTTTTTCTGGCCTGAAGCTATTTTAGAAATAACGTCTGACATATCTCTATAATCCATTACTCTACCTCCCCCTACTGTTTGAGCTGGTTTTTGAGCTACTTGTGGCTGAGAATTTTGAGTTAGATGTGTTGTTCCTGGTTGAACTTGCGGTTGAGGTTTTTGTGTTTGATTGGTTAAACCTTCTCTTTTATTAATCAAATCTTGAAGCGCAGAAACTAATCTCTTTAGATCTTCTACACTCTCTTTTTCTGTATCAAAAGAAATTTTAACTTCCATGAATTAGATGAATATTAATTATTTAAAAATGTTTTTATTTTAATTTTTAGATGTGTTTAGTGGATTATATTTATAGATTATTAAGTCTTCTTCTCTATAAAATATTGTGAAATTTGTAGAATTTACAAAGGTTTGTGTATATAAATACTTGAATTCTGAATGGTTTTGGAAGAATTTATCTATACAATTTATATCTCTTAACACAAAACACTTTCCTACTTCGTCGAAGTATAATACTTTTCCTATATGTCCTGGAGATATTTGAACTGGTTTTAGATTATAATATGGTAAAACATAGGATTGTAAATGATTAGCTGTTAAGTATTCATTTGGATATAATTTCCCAAAATTGATTAAAAATGCATGTTCTTCTTCATCTACGTAGACTAAATCTGTCTTTCTTTGTTCTAAGTTTACACTTATTGATATGGGTAATAAAATTAATATTGAAATTATTAGGATAATATTGAATTTTTTTATAAATCTCAATTTCTTGAATTTTGATAATAATGCTTCTATCTGCCTTATAATGCTATATAAACCATATGAGACAAATAAAGGTGTTAATAAAAAGATATAATACATAACTCTTCTATATCTTATTAATACTCCCTTTCCTAAAATTGAATATGAAAGAATTTCTAATGCTAGGATTAAAATTAAAGGGATTAATAATTTTCTTGCTCGATTTTCTTTTTTTAAAATAAAATATATTCCCAATGTAAAAAAAGGGATAAAAATATAGGTTAATAATTTATTAAAATTAAAAAAGGGTGGTATCATTGAAAATAATATTAGATTAAACAAATTTTGGTTAATGATATATAATGGAATGGTGATTATCAATAATATCAATCCAATTATTCCCATGACTAACATTAACCAGTATTTATCCCAATATTTCTTATTAAATAATAAATAGATAAATAAACCTAATAATGTAAATATTATTGTGTTTGTATGAGTTAAACCTAAAGTGATGAATGTTAATAATAATAGAATCCATTTTTCTTTTAACAAGAATATTACGAATAATAAAAATAAAATGGATCCGTAGACTAAAGGAACTAAATAAGCTGGTCCAAGCATAGTTATATCTGTTAGCAACAGGGTTGTGAATATAGTAGTCGTTACTGCTATTTTTTCATTATTAAATAATTCTTTAGACAATATATAAAATAATAAAGATAAGATTATAAAATTTATAATTCTTAATAAATAGTCTAAATTTATTAGATCTATATTTGTTATTGAAGCAATTGTTGAAATTAGTAGAAAAGTTCCTGGTGGATAATTTAATCTCTCATTTGTAAATGGTTCTGTAAAATTTGTTGTTTTTGACTTTATTAAATGATCAGCTTCACTTATTACTATCCAAGAGTCTACATGCCTGGGCATTAGGTGTGAAATTGGGTACAAAAAAAAAGCTGATATTAAAACTAAAATTAATAATATTTTAAAGTTAAACTTCATTATTTAAAGGAATTTGTGTTGCTTAAATAAGTTATGAATTGATTATCAATTGAAATCTATTTGATAAAATATAAATTAATATAAAGATCTTATACGAACTTTTTATTATGAGGATTGGTTTAATTGGATGTGGTAGATGGGGGAAAAATCATGCAAAACATTTATCAGAATTAGCTTGTGATTTTGTTGGAATAGCGGATCCTGATACTAAAACAAGAGAAGTTGCGGATCAACATAAGGTTGCTTATTTTCAAGATCCTGGAGCTTTAGTTGATAAGATAGATTCTTGTGTTGTTGTTGCTCCCACTAATTTACATTATATGATAGTTAAAGATGCTTTATCTAAAGGAAAACATGTTTTTGTTGAAAAACCTGCTGCAGAAACACCTGAAGAAATTTCTGATTTAATTGGATTGGCTTCTGAGAGAAATTTAGTTTTAAACACTGGATATTTATTTAGATTTAATCCTGCAGTTAAGGAGTTAAAAAAGAGATTACAGGAAGCAGGACAGATAAGATATATTGAGGCTAAAAATGTACATGAAAGGGAAGCAAGAAGGGATTCTGGGGTTATAATAAATTTAGGAGTGCATCCGTTAGATACTTTATTATTCTTAACAGAAGAAAGACCTTATGGTTTAGTCTGTATGACTACTGGAAGTCCTGGTGTTGAAAAGGCTGCTATTTTAACATTAAATTATGGTTCTTATATTGCTATTGTGGAAACTGCTTGTGAAGCGCATGGTTTAGTTGAAAAAGGAATAAAAGTTGTTGGTGAATATGCTACATTTGAAGTTGATTTCTTAGAACAAACATTAACCAAATATGTGCAAGGTTCTCAACCATATACTTGGAGTCCTAAAGAAAAAGAAGATTTATTAAGGATTGAACTTCAGAATTTTTTGGATTGTTGTAGTTCTGGAAATTTAAGAAATATTGGAAGAGAAGATTTGATTACTGCAAAAATATGTGATTATGCTTTGCAATCTGCAAGACAAAGAAAATGGGTTAGTATATATGAGTAAGCAAATTTTGTTGGATGTTGAATTAAGAAATTATTTTAATGATTTTGGGAAGAATTGTGTTATTTATCCTGGCGTTGAAGTTGGTGAAGGTGTTTCTCTAGGCCATTTTGTTTTAATTTATAATAACGTTAAAATAGGAGACAATGTTAGAATTTCTGATAGGGTAACTTTGGGGGAAAACCCAAAAGAAGGATTGGAAACAAAAATAGGAGAATGTACTAGAATATTTAGCGGTGCTACTATACAATCTGGAACAATAATTGGTAAGAATTTTACTATGGGTAGTAATGCTGTTATTAGAACTAATTCAATTGTTGGAGATGATGTTATTTTAGGTTTAGGTTCAGAGATAGGGGCAAATGTTAAAATAGGAAGCGATGTTAAAATGAATTCTCATGTTTTTGTTCCTGATTACACTGAAGTTGGAGATCATACTTATTTAGGTCCCTATGTTGTTGTAACCAACACATTGCATCCGCGATGCCCTAAAGTTTGGGAGTGTATACCAAAAACAGGAGTGAAAATTAGAGATTATGCTATTGTTGGTGCTGGATCATTATTAATGCCAGAAATTGAAATAGGTGAACATGCTATTGTTGGTGCTGGATCTGTTGTTATAAAAAGCATTGAACCTTATTCTATTGTAGTTGGTAATCCTGCAAAAAAGATAAAGGATGTTAGAGATATAAAATGTCCTGAGAGGATTGCATTAATAGAAGAAAACCCTTATGATGCAAGATTAATTGAATTACGTATGAGAGGTAAATAAAATGCAAATCCCTTTTCTAGATTTAAAATGGCAATTTGGATCCTATAAGTAGAGAGTGTTAAAAGCTTTAAAATTTTAGGACATAGAAAAGGAGATTTTTCAGAATCTGAAAGGGCTTCTAAAGAAGTTTTATCATTACCTATAGGGCCTCATTTAGAGGAGGAACAAATTAGACAGATTTCAGATAAAATAAAAGAATTTTATAGTTAATTTTAAATATTAGTTAATATAAAATAAAAATATGAAAAAGAGTTTATTTATAATTTCATTTTTTATTCTAATATTGAGTTCTTTTGCTTATGCTGATGAATTTAATTACACTCAAATGTTAAATGATTTACAAGGAATTAGAAGTCAGGCTAATAATAATTTAGCTAATGTTCCTGGAATTGTTTTTACAATTATTGGTGATGTGAATGTCAATATACATTTAGATGCACCAAGTAGAGATATAGACTTAATATTAGTTTTAGAAGATGAAATTATTACTAGATTAGAAGAAGGTTCATTAAGTGATCCTGATTTAGAGATTGGTGTTGAAGAAGCAGATTTAGTAAATATTAGAGATGCTCCTGATGCTTTAGCAGAGATTAGAAGACAAATAAATGATGATGAGATTTCTTTAACACCTCATGGTTTCTTTATGAGACTTAGGATAGTTGCTTTGAGAGCTTGGGCTTAGTTAATTTTAAATAAGTATTTAGTTTCCTATTATTATGGATCTGAAAGGAAAAAAAGCATTATTTATTGTTGCTTCTAGGGGTTTTAGGGATGAGGAATTAATAGAACCTAAAAGTATCTTAGAAAGTTATGGAGCTAAATGTATTATTGCTAATGAAACTGGAAGAGAAAGTGTTGGGATGTTAGGAAAGGTTGTAGATGCTTCTATGACACTAGATAAAGTAGATGTTAATGATTATGATGCTATAATATTTGTTGGTGGTTCTGGTAGTACTGTTTACTTTACTAATGAAAAAGCTATTTCAATAGTTAAACAAGCTAAAATAAAAGGTAAGGTTGTTGCAGCAATATGTTTGGCTACCGGATTATTAGCTAAAGCAGGAATTGTTAAGGATAAAACAGTTACTGGGTGGTCTCCTGAGGCAGAAGAATTATTAGTTGATGCAGGCGGCAAATATACAGGAGAGAGTGTTGAAGTTTCTGGAAGGATGGTAACTGGATATGGGCCTAAATCAGCTAAAGAATTTGGAGAAAAGATAGCAAGATTATTAACAAAAGGTAATGCTGAAGAAGATTAGAATTAATAATCTTTATAATTAGTATTTACTATAATTTTATATGCCTTTTACACCTTTTCATTTAGGAATTAGTGGATTAATCTCAGTTATATTTAGAAAATTAGACTGGTTGTTAATTCTTGTGGGAAGTGTTATTTTAGATTTTTGGCCTTTTTTAGTTGTTGTTTTTTCATTGCCTTATAATTTACATGATTTTTCTCATTCTTTTTTAATTGCAATTATAGTTTCTATTATTTTAGCAATTGTTAGATTTAATTTAAATTTTCTAGATAAAAAGTCTTTTAAAAATTTATTTTTTAGTTCAATTATTGGAATATTTTTATTAAATTATTTAGAACTTTAGAGAAGGTTGTTTCTTTTATTTTCCCAATATTTTTAAGTAATAAACCCTTATTTATTTTTGCAATATTTTCTATTTTTATGGCACATTTATTATATAATTCTCCATTTTCTAAATCGTTATTTGTAATATTTAGCTTATATCTTCCTTCTATTGTATTAGATGTTAAAGAGCAAACTAGAACATCTTCAGATCTTAAATTAAAATCATTTTTTGATAATATTAATACAGGTCTTACTTTGCTACCTTTTAAATTGGAGAATGGAAAGGGCACTAAAAATAAATCCCTTTGATTTATAGATACTTGCTCCATATCTTATCCTCCTCTTCATTATCCCAATCTTTTGTTAAACTTTGTTCAGCTAATATTAGCCAACCTAATTTTTCTTTTTCTTGTTCACTTTCTTCTAAATTTTTTACAAAGTCTTCTTCTTTTTCAAGTATTAACTTTCCTTCTTTCTCTATAAGGACTAAATTTGTTCCTTCATGAATATCAAGATGTTTTCTAATTTTTTCAGGTATTACAATTTGTCCCCTTGAAGATACTTTTATTGTCTCGATCATTGTAAGTATAGTAAGATTATTCTTATTTATAAACCTTATGATGTTTTATTTGAAAAATTTTCGGAAAATATATAATTTTAATTAATATTTTAAAATTTATGGAAATATTAGAAAATGTTGAAACTTTGGATTTAGGAGTTTATATTAAAAATTATAAAACTTGGGTTATTTCAGATTTACATTTAGGTTATGAAGAAAGTTTGAATAAAAGAGGAGTTTTAATTCCTAGAACGCAATTTAATGAAATTTATTCTAGAATTGAAAAAGTTTTGAAATCTAATGAAATAGAAGTTATTGTTATTACAGGGGATTTGAAGCATGAATTTGGAGCAATACATAGCACAGAGTGGGATAATATTATCTCTATTATAAATTTATTTTTAAAATATGCTAAAAAGTTAGTTTTAATTAAAGGAAATCATGATGTCACTTTACCATTTATAACTAAGAAAAAAAACATAGATCTTTTACCTTATTACAAATTTGGATATTTTATTTGTTTGCATGGGGATGAAATTATAGATGAGATTAAAAATAGTAAACTTATAATTATGGGACATGAACATCCTGCAATAGGTTTAAAAGAAAAAGCTAAATATGAGGTATTTAAGTGTTTTTTAGTTGGTAAATTTAGAAATAATACTTTAATTGTTTTACCTTCTTTTAATAATTTAACAATAGGAACTGATGTTTTAAGACAAAAACTATTAAGCCCATTTTTACAAGATAATTTAAGAAATTTTTCTGCTTTTATTGTTGAAGATAATAAGGTCTTAGATTTTGGAAAATTAAAAAATTTGACAAATGATATAAACTAGCTTTCTTTATAGTATTTTATGGTAAGAGGGGTAGTTAGGCATTTAGGAAAGGTAAAGGAAGTTAGATGGCTAGTTCCTGGTTGGGTGTGGTACCAGTATTATAAGGTTCATAAAGATAAGGGTTATAAAAAACATAAAGCTCTGTTAAAGGGAGCAAAAGCTGAGGCTTTAAGAGTTGCGGTTACAGCTTCATTTCCTGTTCCAGGAAGTTATGAATTAACTACTGCTGGTTTAGCTTATGTTAAAAATAAAATTGAAAAAGGAGATATTTATGACTTTAATATTAAAGATATTAAATCTGTTATTCCTATTATGAGAAAAAATAAGTTTGCTGTTAGAAAACCCCATAAAAAAAATAAGATTATTAGTGTCAAAGAAAAAGCTAGAGAGAAAATTCAAAAATATACAGGTAGAATATTTAGAAAAAATAAGAAATATTGAATATTACTATTGGGGGTTTGTAAATCGAATCAATTTGAAATTAGAATATTTAGAAAGAAAATATTATAAATTAGATTTATCTTAGAGATTTATGAATTTAAAACAAAAATTAAGTTATTTTTCTATTGCTTTGGTTATTACATTTATAAGTTTAAGAATTTATTTGTTAATTTTTCCTTTTAGTAATCTAAATATTGGAAATTATAATCTACATCATTTGTATACTGGTGCTTTTTTGTTGGTTATTATTTTTATTTTATTATTATTTGATATCATAAATAAGTATACTTTAATATTAGGAGGGATATTTAGTGCATTTATTTTAGATGAACTTGTTTATTTGATTTTTACAGATGGAAGTGATTTAAGTTATTTGACACCTATTTCTTTTTATGGAGGATTAATTTTTGTATTTTTAGTTTTATTATTTATAATTATTTTGTATTATTTTAAGAAATGAATTAAATCTTTAGTGGCCCCCTAGGCAAAATCTTAAGAAAGATTTATATATACCTCTTTATTAGATTATTTATATGAGAAAGGGTGTAATTGTAGTTTTATTCATTCTCTCAATAAATATATTACTTACTTCATGCACAGATCAAGAATTTACTGAAGCCTTATGTCATGATACTTCTGAAGATTCTGCTTTTGTTAAAATATGGTGTAAGATGCAAAACAACTCACCTAATTCACAAAATGATGAAGAAGAAAAAGATTATGGATGTATAGATTATGATGGAGGATTAGATTATTATAGAGCATCATATACTATAAGTGGTAGAGATGCTTATAGATCTGATGATTATTGTAATGATGCAACCCTTATAATTGAATCTTATTGTGGTTCTGATAATGGAAAAATATATTATAGAACAACCTCATTTACTTGTCCGAACGGTTGTGAATTAGGTGCTTGTAGAAATAATACATAAAATATTTTTTATATATAAATTATTTATTTAGAGTAAATTTAGGAAATATTAATGATTGGGCATTTGGAAATAGAATTAATTTAATATTGGAATATTTCTAATAATTTTTTTAGTATTAGGTAGTTATTATCTCTGGTACTTTCATTTTTGTTGTAATAATATGCCACTGCTTTTTTCTCTTTTTATTGTTATTTCCTACTAGATGTTTAAACCCCAAATGAGTTAAATCATTTTCTTTTCTTATTCTTTTAATTGTTGTACTACTTATTCCAAACTCGCCCATAATTTTTGAATACTTTATTTCTGGATTATCTTTATAAATCTGAATTATTCTTTTTTCTATTTCTTCTGGAATTTTCCTACTTGCGCCCATTCCTCGTTTTCCGTAATATTTATGATAAGCTCTAAAGCCAATTTGTTTTGAAACATTAAATTGTTTTGCAATTTCTTCAATTTTTATCTTAGGATTATTTTTAGCAAGATCTGCGATTTGTTTTCTTAATTCTTCTTGTATTTTAACTACTCTTTTTCCCAGATTATTTTCTTTCAGCACTCTTTGTACTTTTAGTCTTCCTAATTTTATTTTTTCAGAAATTTCTTTTGTATTTGTGATTCCGGAATTGTAAATTTCTATTATTTTGTCTTCCACTTCTTTTGGAGTTTTGTGCCAGACAGGTTTTTTACCTGTGAAGTAATTTGTTTCTTCTTTAATTCCAGGATATTTTTGCATCATATATAAGAATTTTTTATATTTAACTTGATGTAGTGTCATTAAACGCTGTTTTAGAAGTTGGACTAAATTGTGACGTTGGGAAATTAGTGTTTCACTATAATTATTATAAATTTTCAATTCTATGTGTAATATAGCCATACATTTTCGATAAATTTCTCTCTCAAGCACATTAGAATCAGAAATATGGACTGAATAATGTCCATTTTCTCTTTCATTACTAACACACCCTTCACCTGCTATAAGCCCACTCATAAATGATCGAATGTTATCTTTAGATTCATATAATAAAACATTATAAGTAATCGAATAAATAAATTTCTTAATTATTTGGCTTAATAAGTTCTTCTTAATTTCAATTATTAATGTGCCGTAATAATTTCTTTTTAGTCTTGTATGTTCAACATTCGTGTAAGTTACTTTTTTTGGATATGATTCTTCTAATTTTATAGTTGTTTCTTTTATCCAATAATCAATCACTTTATTTTCAATTTCTTTTTTAACTAAACTGTCAGAAGGTTCTTTTGAATTGACTTTAATTGACCATTTCCACTCTTCTTTCTTTATCTCTAGCCATTTATCAAACCATTTGAATACTTTATTAATTAACCGAGGTTCTGAATTTGCGAAATTTAAAGATCCATTTTGAGTTTTTCCCATCTCCGCTTGTAACAAACCTAAAACTTCGAAAGTCTCTTGGTTCTTAAAAATAAACCTTGGAATTGTTAAACTATGTTCTTGTTGAGAATTATTAGAATGTTTGGAGATGTAAGAAAGAGAGATATATTTTTCATCTGCTTTAAAAAATAGTTCGTATTTATTCCCATTCTCCCCAGCAACGATCTCCTTAGGAAGATAATCAAGTAAATCAAAATAATCACATTTCTTTTCCATATATAATTTTAGGTTATTTTATTTATAAATTCTGCGCGCGTAACTCTTGTCGTGTCGTCCACCATAGAAATTTAATATATATTTTACGAAATATATTTTCTATCTATAGCTTTTCTGACGGGCAGCACGTGCTCTAGAATCGTTTGGTTTTCTCTGTTCACGCTGACGTACATCCCAAATTAAAAGATGCCTATCATAATCTAAGAATGTTTTTTTCAATTTTTTATTAAAGTCTACTAATGCCCTTGCAATTGCAGATCTTGCTGCTTCAGTTTGACCTTGAACTCCGCCACCTGAAACTTTAACATCTATATCAACATTTTCCCAGGTATCACCTGATAAAAGCAATGGTTCCATTAAACGCATTCTAAGAATTTCTGTTTTAATAGTATTTAGATTTTGACTATTTATTCTTACAATCCCTTTTCCTGGTGTAAGTGTAGCTCTTGCTACAGCATATTTTCTTTTACCTGTTGTTTGTATTGCTTTAGATTTAGTTGCCAATTTATGCTACTCCTTTATGATAAGCTCTTGATATATCATTAACTGTTATGAACTTTAATGTATTTAATTTTGTGTAACTAGCCTCTTTTATTGTTTCTATTTTTTGATTTTGATATTTATCGGGAATACCTGTGAAACATTTTACCCTTTTGAATGCCTTGCTTCCTCTTTCTTGTCTATATGGAAGCATTCCCCTTATAGTTCTTCTTACTAATTTGTCTGGTGTTTTTTGAAGAAATGGACCTTTATAAGGGCCTCCTAAATCATTTATTTCTTTAAATTCATTTAATATAGAAGTTTTATTTCCAGTTATTATTGCTTTTTCACAATTAACTATTATTACAGGATTACCCTCTAATGCTTGCTTAGCTGCATAAGTTGCCAGTCTTCCTAAAATCAAGTTTTCAGCATTTATTATCATAAGGATTTGAGGATCTGAGGGGTTTTTAAAGTTTTTGGGTGATTTTGTTATTACTTTTTAGTTTTTGGACTTCTTTTTATAAGATTATTTGTTTTATTGTTTTTATGGTCAGAAATTCTTATGGCTCAACAAAGATGGCTCGTTGTCCTATATGCAGTAAAAATGCAATTACTAAAAATAAATTGGGTATTAATGTTTGTAAAGAACATGCAAATTTTGATTTTCCAGACCTTAAATGTACTTGCAAAGAGGTTATGGATTTAAGAGAGGGTAAATATGGTCCTTTCTGTATATGCAGTAGGTGTGGGATTATGAATTTAAGAAAGGCTTTAGAAATTAATAAATTAAATCTTATTCAAAATGATAAAAAAGAAATTATTGTAGATTCTAAAAATGCACATTTATTTGGATTGTAAATCAAATCATAGATTAAATTTCAAAGATATATTATTAGATTTATTCTTTGCCTTCTAATTTTCCTTTTTTTCCAGCTTCTCTTGGTTCTTCTATTACTTCATTTCTTTCATTTAAAGTTTCAGGATTAGCTTCCACTACCTCTTGATTAACATCTCTATCACCTATAAATACTTCCATTGCAACTGGTGTTCCACCAGGAATGCTAAGTCTGTTATTGTATAAAGCTACACCTCCCTCTATTGAAGAGTCTATTTCAATAACTCCAAGAGTATTGGTCAAGAAATACAAGAAATTTTCTCCTACAGCAAGATCAGTAGGTGAAGAATGTGTACCTAACCCTATTGTGTGTCTTAAAGATAATGGTCTTGCTAAAAAGTGAGGATTTGTTACAAAAAACGTAATTTGATTAGCTGTTCCT
Source organism: Candidatus Woesearchaeota archaeon (assembly GCA_018302545.1). Lineage (GTDB taxonomy): Archaea > Nanobdellota > Nanobdellia > SCGC-AAA011-G17 > GW2011-AR18 > JAGVZM01. Next base: position 22,312 of record JAGVZM010000011.1, read on the forward strand.
CGGGATATAAATACAAGTTCATTACCTTCTACAGTCGTATAAACTATATCCTCAGGAGAATCTCCTATAAGTGTAGCAGTTCTACTAGAGTGTAGTTGATCAACAGTAAATTGTTGTGAATTTGCAAGGTTTCTATATTGTCCATTATTTAACCTTAAATAATTTCCATTTTGGGTAATATCCCAAACCAAACCATCAATTTTGCTTGCATAATAGACTTTACCTAAAGGCCCTAAACCTATCCTTCCAGGAGATGGTCCAAATCTTGATGGAGGATATGGAACTATATTACGATAACGCGGATCAGTAGTACCTCCAGAAATAACAGTATTTAAATTTGGAGAACCAATATTTCTAGTATTAGCAGTTATAGTTTCACCCTCTTCATCTATTAAGTATAAAGTGTTTTGAGACAAATACAGTTCTTTAGCTCCTCCTGTAGGCAATACAACTTGAACTCTATCAGATGTATCAATATTTATTCTGTCAAAGCCTTGTTGTGTTGTAACATATATATATTGAGAATCTGCTTTGATATCTCTTGGATGTGGGGAACCTCTAGTAATAGTAATTAAGTTATTTAGACTACAGTCTTCTGTGTTAATAACACTAATAGTATTGTCTTCAGAATTAGTAATATAGACCTTTGTACCATCAGGACTAACAGCTAGTCTTTTAGAATCTCTACCTAAATTAGCTTGACAAATTAATAGATCATTGTGGATTAGATTATTTCCTGCACGAACTTCAGAATCTAATAATAAGCCATTATATATAAATAATTCACCATTTCTATTTATTCCATTATTTACAAGTACGTATATTTCCTTAACATGCTCTTTATTACCATCTGATACCAGACCTGGCTCACCAGCTTCCCTATCCTCTAATTTATCAGAAACTTTTTCTTTAACACAGCCAATTGTAAAAATTAATCCTAATAACAAGATAGAAACAAAAACAATCAACACCTTTTTGTTAAGCATAAAAAGGTCAAACTAGTAAGTAATAACTTAATCTTGTGATCAGTAATCTTATAAAATTTTGTATTATTTTCTGATTATGAATAGAAAACTAATATTTTATAGAAGAGATGGTTATGGTCCATTAAAACCTATTAAGGAAATTGAAGTTTCTATTGGACAAGCTGCATTGTTTCCTTATGGCAAGGGTAATAGTATTGAGACAGAAAAGAGTCTTATTTTTGGTTTTATTTCAGAAGTTAAACCATCTACAAGAAGAACTAGAAATCATAAGACAAGTCAAACCCATACAATTAATAGAGAAGGAGAATTATTAGTTCTTTGTCCTAAACTGACTTTGAAATCTGCTGTTGAGTTTAGAGGGATTTCTTTACCAGATTACTCTGCTTTAAACAAAAGAGAAGTTGGTTATTTTACAACACATATAGATCCAGATAGATTATTTATTGGTTCAAATCATGAAATTGCAGATAGATTAATACAACCAGATTTAGAAAAATATTTTGGAATTTATGCAAGAGACATAAGAAACATGAAATAAATAGTTTTCATTTATAATCTGCGAATTTTTGAGCTAGAAGACCTAATTTCGCTTTTTTAAGCACTTGAGCAAAGCATAAAACAGGATATTCGTAAAAGATGAGAGGAATTCGTAAGATTTTTAGAAAGTTTTATATATCAATTATGGATAATATTATCTAAAAATGGATAACACACTAAAAATTATAGATTACTTGGGAAAACACGTTGGAGAAATTTATACCATGCATGAATTAAGTAGATTATTGAATATTCCTTATGCTTCTTTTTACCGAACAATCCAACAAATGGAAGACATCTTAATTATAAAAAACATTGGAAAGTCAAAAACAATAGCCCTTAATTTCCAAAATCCTATAATCAAATCACATTTAATTATTGCTTCTGATGAAAGAAAAAAAGAATTCTTAAAGAAACACCTCATTATTAAAAAAATAAATGAAGAATTGGATACTCAAGAGATTGTTCTTATTTTTGGAAGTTATGCGAAAGGAAAAGAAACCGAGAAGAGCGATATAGATTTTTTATTAATAAATAAAGATGGAAAAAAGACTTTATCTTTCTCAAAATACGAATTTTTATTCAAAAAGAAAATCAATCCAATCTTTATTAGTATTAAAGAATTCAAAGAAATGCTAAAAACAGAGGAAGAAAATGTGGGAAGACAAGCATTAAAAGAACATATACTTCTTAGTAATCCGGAACAATTTTGGGAGTGTGTCCTAAATGCCTTTTGACAAGAAAACCTATGAGCAATTATTTAGAGAATGTATAACAGATAAAAGAATAAAGAAATCTCAAGAATTATTTAAGATCAAATTGTTCTTGCAGAAAGGAGAAAACAGTTTGCTCATAGCTAAAAGCATGAAAGAAAAGAAACCAAGTAAATATGAATCAGCTAAAATTTATTTGGATTATTGGGCGATTACAATTTCTTATTATTCAATGCTCTATGCTGCAAAAGCAGCAATTCTTTCAAAAGGCTATGAAGTTTCTGACCACGATGCCGCACAAATCGCACTAGGGCATTTGTTAGTTCCAGATGGATTAGAAAAAGAAGATTTGGAGATTCTTAATCAGGCTCATAAAATATTTGAGGAGGAATATATCCATTATTTTGAAGATGCAAAAAAGGAAAGCCACATTGTAAGATACTCAGCAATTAAAAGTTATACTAAAAGAAGATTAGATGAAATTTTTGAGAATGCGAGAAAATTTGTGGCAAAAATTACATTAATGTTACAATAAGTGTTCTTTTAAAATTTGTAGACGTATTTCTTTTTTGCAGATCAAACATTTTTTCATAGAATGAAATAGGAAGATAATATAAATATTTCTTGCTATTGTCTTTTTAACTTAAATAGAAGTTTATCCTAGAATTCTAACTTTCTTTCCTTTTGGGTTAGTATTCATTAATTCTCTAATTGAAATAGCTTTTCCTGTTTTGTTTATTTTTTCTTTTGCACTTTCTGAGAATTTATAAGAAGCTACTGTGATCTTCTTTGTTAATTCACCTTCAGATAGCACTTTTCCTGGAACTATTGCTATTTCTCCTTCTTTTGTATATTTATCTATTTTGTAAACATTAACGTCTCTTCTTTGTCTAGTTGATTTTTCTAGATCATTAGCTACTCTTTTCCATAATGGAACATTTTCTTTAGTTCCTAGGCTTTTTAAATCTGCTATTAACTTTTTTAAAGCTAAATTTGTTGGACCTGTTCTTTTTGCCATAACTTTTGAGAAATGGATTTGTTTTTAAATGTTTTGGGTAGATTTTTAAACTTTATTTTAATTAATTTTTTATGAAAAATAAAGGTTTAGTTGATATGGTGCAAGATAATCCTTATCAAAGTCCTAGAGTAAACTGTATTGAAGAGCCTGAATTAGTAATATCTCCGAGAGCTAAAACCTTAAGTATATTAACTGGATATTTTGGAGGTTTGATGTCAATGGGGTTAACTTTTACTCCTTTATATTTTATTGGTTCCTCTACTAAAGTGCAAGACTTTTTAGAAAATTATCCTTCTTTAGAAGATATTATGACTAAGTTAACTACTCCTTTTGGAGCTTTTGTTTTGGGTTCTGTGAGTGGTCTTATAATTGGTTCTGTGATTACTAAATATTCGGAGAGATATTTTGCTAGAAAAGAAGCTTTGGAATAATATTATTTCATATATCTTTTTTCCCATTCTTGAATATTCTTCTCATTTAGGTCTTTTTCTTTAGTTTTTTGTTCTTTTTTGATTTTAGTTCTTAAAATTAAACCGAATAATACTCCTACTAATATTCCTGCTAAATGGGCTATATTAGCTACATTACTTGGTGCGAAAACCCCCAATAAATCAATAATTGCATATAGAATTGCTGCTACAAACATAGGCATTGGTAAACCATAAACCCAGATAGTCATTTTGGGTTTTAGTAATGCTAACGATCCTATAATTCCGAATATTGCTCCTGATGCTCCTAAAACTGCAGGGTAAAATGGAATAGAACTTATACTTGCAAATATTCCTGCTGAGAAATATAAATATAAAAATCTTTTAGATCCTATTTCATTTTCTAATATCAAACCAAAAATTGCTAATGAAACCATGTTAAATAATAAATGTACTAAAGATCCATGCAAGAACATAGAAGTTATTATTGTGTAAGGTTGCTGCAAAACTAAAGAAGAGGTTAATTTAAAAAGTTGAGTTATTATTGGAAAGATTTTTTGTAAAATAAAAAATATAACACAAATTGCTATTATGTATAAAGAATAATATTTGTTTTTCATCTAGATTATATTATTCTTCTTCTTTTTAATTTTATTGATGGAAAAATCTTATAAAACCAGGTTTAATACTGTTATTAATCATCTTTAATGTAATATAATATAAATTTAAGCAGCAATTCCTAAATCATTCTCAAGAGAAACACCGACATTATTTATAACTCCACCACTAACTGAAATAACTGCATTTGCAGGTATTTTTAATCCAACACCTACATTTCCATTAATATCCATACCTATCTTTACATCTGTTATTATTTCTCCGCCAGATATTTCAATATCTTCTTCATTTTTCACATTAACTTGTGCTTGTGATCTAGTTTCTAGATCGATAACAGGGGCTAATACATATTCGTCTTCTTTTGTTGTGTGCAAGGATTCATCTAAAAGAACATCAAAATTTGCTGTTGATGTAAATCCTTCTTCAACAACTAATTGTCCATTTAGGATCATTTTATTAGATGGTAAAGTTGCTTTATGCGAACCTTGTGAATCTACAACTATAACCTCAGATATTTCGAGTTCCATCTTATTATATGTTCCCTCTTCTAATTCTGCATTTGCAAGTAAAGCATTTTTTGAATTTGCTTTTAATTTTAATAAATCGTAAATTTTTGAATTTGTTGAAACTGTTGTCCATCCTTTTGATTCAGAATGAATTTTAATTGAATCTACTTTCATTTCTACCTTAGAGACTGTGCCCATTTCAGTAGCCGCATCTGTTATTGTAAAAACAGCTCTACCTTTGTCTGTAGATTTCGAATTTGTATTCTGATTAGGAGAATTATTATCTGTTGAAACATTTACTTTATTTTCACAAGCAAAAATAAATAAGATCATTAAAATTAATAATATTGTTATGATCTTTTTCATATAACTATATATTCTTTCCTATATTATAAATGTTTTTTATATAAAGTATATATTAAACTTCCATTTTTTCTCTAAATGGTTCATTTAATAGATTTTGCGGAAATTAAATGCGGGGAGTAGGATAGCCGTATCATAAATTTTTGAAACTTTTTGATTTTCGAACCTACGAAGGCCTAAGCCATATGATCCTTAGTCATACCCATTTGGCCACTCTGGAATCCCCGCTTAACCTTAAGTAATTATTTTTTATTATTAAAACTATCTATATCCAATTTCCTTTTTTATTATTTTAGAAATTTCTTTTTCATAACAAAAGAAGCTATGACCCATTTTCTTAATTAAATATTCTTTATATTTACTAGAAACATTTCTAATTACAAAATGATCTTTTTCTCCAGATATAAAAATAACTTTATCTTTTATCTTATCTAAATTTTCTAAATTGTCTTTCATGAAAACATTGTTAACAGAACTCATTTCTGAATGATTTGTGTGTTTAAAGTAATCTTTAAAAGAGTCAAAATATTTGTAGTTGAAAATAAAGAAAAATGGATATAAAATATACTTCCAGATAATTTTTGTATGACATAACATTCTAGAAAATAAACTATCTCTAATAAATATACCACTAAACCAGTGATTTTTAACTTTTTCTTTATCCATTGGATAATTAATTAAAAATACTTTTCTGATTTTATTATTTAATGCAAATTCTTTAGCTAGAATAGCACCCATAGAATGTCCAACAATATAATCTATTTTTTTATCATTTAATTTCTCTTTAATAAATTTTAAGAATAAATCAACATTATAAATTACTTCTGGCTTTTTTTCATTACCATATCCAATTAAGTCAAAAGATATACAGTTGTAACCTTTTAATTCTTTTATCAAATATTTAAAATTATTTCTACTTCCAGCAGAACCATGTAGGAATAATATTTTTTTCACTTAGGATATAAAAATAAATTAACTTTTAAGCTTTGCTTAATTGTGTATAGAATTCATCCATCTTTTGATCAAGTACATCTAAAGATGTTAAAAATATTTCTTCTGGATTTAATTTACCCCATGACTCTATTGTAACTATAAAATCTTTTTCTGAATTTGTAACCTTTATTTCATGTTCTTCACATGTTTGTTCGTATGATTCATTCCATTTTGTATAATCTGTAACTTCTAGTGAAGTTCCTTTTTCTCTTAATAGATCATTACATGCTTTTATGCAATCTTTTAATTTTGTTTTTTTAGTTATATCAAACTCTGGGACTCCTCTATAAAAAGCTAAACAAGGTGAGAATTTAGCGTGATCTTTTGCTTTTCCTAAACCTGCTACAGCTTCGAACTCTAACTCTTGACCTTTTAATAATTTTATGATAGGTATTTTATCATAAACTGATTTCACTTTAGGATCTTGGAATTTTAAATCAGAAGCGTAAACTGTAATTGGACCCTCTGCTTTTAATGTTGCAGAAACTTGACATTTTGCACAACCATTTCCTTTACATGAACATGATTCTTGTAATTCATATGATTTTAGATCAGTTGTTAATGGCAATAATCCCAATCTATGTGCTATAAATTCATCATAAACTGCTGAGGTATTCTTAGTAAAAGTCACTTTTTTTATAGCTAAAGTTGGAACTTCAGAAATCATTATTCTTCTTAAAGTATTTACAAATACAGGATCTGTACCTTTTATAAGGAAAATTAACTTATTATCTTGTTTATTTATTAGTTTGATGTCCATTTTTAAAGTGAAGATATAATTTTGTGGACTTGTAGGGTTTAAAAAGGTTTTTGTTTTTATGAAAATACCTTTCTAGAAATATATTATAAAAAATTGGAAATGCTTTGTTTTAAGTTAAGTTTATATAGTCCTTTTTTGTGATTTTCACATGAATAGGTCTGAGATAGTTGCTTTAATGATAGCTAAAGAGCTTGAAAGATTTGATCATCCTTCTATAAATAAAGATTCAACAAATGTTAAATTATCAAGAAATAAAGAAAATCCAGATAAATGTGAATTAGAAGTAAGGTTGTATGATAAAGAGGGGGCATATGTATTAGAAGATCATGGTATGGAACCTTATTATGTTGTTCCTGGTCTATTATTTAGCGTAAGTGAAAAAGGCTCAAAGGTTTGTATAGAAAGAGTTTATGTTAAACCTGAATATAGGGGAAATGATTTAGGAACAGAAGTTGTAAGATGTTTTGAATTAGCTGCTACTTTAGCAAGAGCTAGAGTTATTTGTTTAGATGCAGACCTAGAAACTAAAGCAGGAGATTATTGGAAAACTAAACATGGTTTTGCTTATAGAGAAGACACTAATCCAAATTATATGGAAAAAGATTTAATATTAAATTAGAACTTTATCTTTTAAGAGCTTGTTCTCCCTTTTCTGAAATGGGAAGAGCATAAACTAAAGAATTTTCATTTAGATTATTTACATAATTAAAACCTAATCTTTCATAAAGTCTTATTGCTTTTGTATTTGTTTTAGAAACTGTTAAAGCAACTATATCTGCTTTATCTTTTTGTTCCTCAATATAATGCTGTATTAACTGAGTTCCTAATCCTTTTCCTTTATTATTAGCTAAAACCCATAATAGGTCTGCTATTTTTAAATTTCCATCTTGATGTACAACTCCTTCTAAGATTGCTTCTAAATCTCCAGATTCTGATAAAACAATATCAACACTTTTAGCTGGATCTTTTATTATTCCTCTAAAGTATTCTGGAGTTCTTTTTTGTTTATGTCCTTTAAGTTCTTCAGGAGAATAATGTTCAGCTAATTTATCAAGTTCTGATCTATAAAATTCTGATAATCTATCATAATCTACTTCTAATTCGTTAGTTAATTTTTGTATTTTCATTTATCTAAATCACTAAGAGGATATACAGAAGCCAGATATTTTCCTCTTACTTTTTCTTCATACTCTCCCACTCTATTAACTGGAACTAATAAAACTTGAAGTCCTAAATTTAAGTCTATATTTCCCTCCCCTTTTATTCCTTCAGAACCACAATCTACAAATTTATAACCTAAATTTTCTAAGGCAGGTTTATGAACACCTATTATTGCTCTTTGGTCCGGATCTTTTGGAGTATAATTTGAAGACTGAATTGGGTGTGCTGAAAAAAATACAGCAAATGCATGACCAAAAATTTTTCTGTCTTCTTCTGTTAACTCAATTCCAATTCTTTCAAGTGCTTCTATAGTGAGATATTTAGGACCTCTTGGTTCATAGGCATCTCCTAAATCTCTTTTAATTTCTCCCCAAACTAATTCTCCTTTTCTATGTAAGTCTCCGCCAGTTCTTAACATTCTTGTTTCAAGAATTAAATCTAAAGCTTGAATGCTGGTTCCATGATAAATATGATGTGATTGATGTTGAAATCTTCTTTCACCTACTGCTGAAATACAAATATTTTTACCACTAAAATATCCAAAATCCAATCCTCCTTGATCTATTTCTCTTAAAGGTTTTTTATATGGCATTTCTAATCGATCTGAAAATGGATGATCAAACCTATCTTCTCCTAAATGAAATTTAAGATATTTATCGCCTTCCCTGTATTTTTCTATAGCTTCCATTAATTTTTTTAGATCTATATGTGAATTACTATCATCTACCATTTAAGCAACCTTCCTTAAAGTTTCTTGCCTATAATTTTCGATTCTATCAACTAAACTTCTTACTTGTTCATAAGATCCAGTTCCAAATCTATGACCAGAATCTAATCTGAAAATATTATCTTCATCAGCAATTAAACTAGCAATTTCTTCTTGATCTTCTGGACCGCATATTTTGTCTTCAGTGGTTATTACAACTAAAGGTTCTATAGCAATAAATTTACCATTTTCATCAAAATGTTTTTTGATTCTTCCCAAAGTATCATATTGCAAGAATTCTTTTCCACTTCTTAAATGAACCCAAGGATCAGCAGCCCATAATTTATTGTCTATTGTTTCATTTTTACCATCATGTAATTCTTGTGCTTGTAATGGATATAATGGAGAAGGCGGTAACCATTCTGGTGCATCTTGTAACATTTCAAATAAAGTTAGCCATTTTGGAGAATATCTTCCTAATTCTCCGAATCTTCTTTCTTGATCATTATTAATTCCAGATCTATTAATCAAACAATGTTTTGCATCTCTTACTGGAGATACAATAACTAATTTTGTTCCTTCTGGAAGTTTTCTTCCTTCATAATAACCTGTTAAAACTGCTTCGATTGCTGGAATTGAAGTTAGACTATGAGCAACAATTAAAGGAGATTTTCCTGTAAAATAATCTAAACCTGCATCTAACTGGACTCTTAAACCTGTATTTGTATAAAGTCTTCTTTTGAACATTCCACCAGAAACTGCTGGATTATAAGACACTATAGATTCTCCTTCAAACATTGCTGGAGTAGCACCATTATAATTTGTTCTTCTTAATACCTCATAATCTGTTTCTGATTCTATATTTAATCTTTCTTTTGGAGGAACAACATTCATTCCTGCTAAGAATAAAGTTTTTTTATTAGAATCCCCATTACTATAAGATTCGTAAACTACACCATTTTTGGATTTACTTAAGTTATGTTTTGTTTTTATTTTTGGCATTATTTTGCTTTCCTATATAGAGAGTTAGTAATTCCCTTTGCAGGAGCATAATAAAAACCCCCTACTTTTAAGAGATCGTATGCTATTCTGGGAGCTCCATAAAACCCATCACTCTCTAAATGAGCTTGAGTAACAAGATCCAAATCTTTTCCAGCAATATCTGCAATGCTTCTTGAAGCCCCACTATTTCCAAAATCTACGTGTATATGGACGGATTCAGAATCCATTTTTAGTTCTTTAGAAGGAATGAAATCCGCAGTGTATACTTCCGCACCTAATCTTTTTGCGATTCTAGCAAATAGAGGATACTCTCCACATCCTAGATCTATTAATTTTATGCCTTCTAAAACTCTAGTTTTAACTAATTCTTTAGCTTGCTCTCTAGTGATTTTTTTAATTGCTCCCTTTTTTCCTAAATTTTCTTCTAATATTTTCTCTACTAAGGGATTATTTGATAAAGATAAAGCAAAGCCTAGTTGTAATCCTTGACAAGGTGTATTATGATATGTACCTTCTCCTATCATTATTCCATTTGTATAATCTGAAAAAGAACTTAAATTATCTCCACTAACTAAACAAGATAAATCTGTTGAATGTTGGTCTAACCTTTCTGGACTTAGTTTGCCTTCTTGAATAAGCTTATTATTTTCAGCTATATCTGATCTTGAGTTTCTTCTTACTAAATTTAATTGGTATGCTGCGATTGCCATATTCATAATAAATATAACAAATATATAAAACTTACCAAATATTACTACTAAATAGTAACTAATTTACCGAAAAGTATATAAAGGATGAGATCAGTGATTTTGTAGAGGTAAAATCAACAAAAATGCAAAATACGGGAAATTATCAACCACAGGCATTTAATGTGCCGCAATTACCAAAAGAGGCTCAAGAAAAGCTAGATGCTATGAAGTCTAAATTAGATAAATTTACTAAAGCAGTTACTAAAGAAAGTAAAGATATTATGGGTATATGTTTATTACCTCCTACTAAAATTCATCCTGAAGATAATTTACCAGAAAGTGAAGTTGAAAAATTAAAAAAAAGAATTAATGTTCTTATTATTATAGATGTTGAAACTAAAAAAGAATGGGCAAAATTAAGGGATAATGTTATTCAAAAATCAGTTAAAAAAGCTAATGAGATTGATGAAAATCTTTTTGTTACAGTAATGGATATTGCTGAAATAAGAGAGAATTGTTTTGATGCTAAATATGAAGTTTTAGAGATGATTGCTAGTGGAGCAAGTTTATATGATCCTAAAGATTTTTTAGCTGCAACAAAAATTTCTGAAGTTCATAAAAATATGGTTCTTAAGAAGTTTGATAAGTATATAGTTAGTTATATTGCAGTTGGTAGTTTATTTAGGGGAGATGCTAAGAGTAATGATATTGACGTTTCTATTGTTATAGATGATACTGATGTTAAGAAGATGACTAGGGCTGAATTAAAAGATAAGCTTTCAGCTATAATTAGAGGTATGGGTTATGATGCTTCTCAATTAACTGGAGTTAAGAAAGCATTCCACATTCAAACTTATATTTTAACAGATTTCTGGGATGCAATTAAAGATGCAAATCCAGTAATTTATACTTTCTTAAGAGATGGTGTTCCAATTTATGATAGAGGCGTATTCATGCCTTGGAAATTACTACTTAAAATGGGAAGGATAAAACCAAGCCCTGAAGCCATAGACTTACAGATGGATGTTGGTGAAAGATTAATACAAAGAACTAAAGGAAAAATGATTGGTATAATGGGAGATGATTTGTATTATGCAATTTTAAATCCTGCACAAGCAGCTTTGATGTTGTATGGAATAGCACCTCCTACTCCAAAAGAGACAATACAACTAATGGAAGATGTATTTGTTAAGAAAGAGAAGTTATTAGAGAAGAAATATGTTGATATTTTAAGTAAAATTAGAAAATATTACAAAGATATAGAACATGGTACAATTAAAGAAGTCAAAGGAAAAGATATAGATGAATTATTAGGAGATGCTGAAGATTACATTAAAAGAATTAAAAAATTATTTGATGAAATACAAGATAGAAGAGATAAAGATAGTATAGACGAAATGTATACTAATTGTATGGATGTTGTTGCTGATGCTTTAAAAGTTAATGAAATTGAAGTTAAAGAAAAATCTAAATTGGTTAGTACTTTCAAGAAAGAGTTAGTTGATGATAAGAAAGTATTTCCAAAACAATATATTGATACTTTGAAGCTAGTTATTGATACTAAGAATGGTGCTAAAACTAAGAAATTAACTTGGCCAGAATTAGAAAAGATTAGAAGAGAAGTTAGAGGATTTATTAAAGGAGTTATTGAGTATGTTCAGAGAAAGAGAGGTTATGAATTAGAGAGAGCTAAAGTTAAGTTTAAGTATGGAGAAAAATATGGAGAAGCAATTTTACTAGATAAAATTGTTTATGTAATAAATGATGTTGATGCTCAAGACAAAGAAGTAAATAAGGCTACTCTTAATAAAGATGGTGGCTTTGGAACACTTGCAAAATCTAGTTTAGAAGAATTTGAAAAAGATATTATGAAGATAACTGTTCCAAATAAGGTTTTCATTAAAGAAAAAACTTTTGAAAGCTTGAAAGGGTTATTTGGAAATGATATAGAGATATTGGTGAATTACTGAGGTGAAAAATATACTTGAGGTAATTGAAAAATGACAGACGACAAGAAAAGAAAGAAATTTGATGTTGATGCAATAAGAGATGAGCTATTAAGATTAGATATGGAAGAAGCTGAGAGAGATCCTGCACCAATTGATGCTGAGACTTTAGCAAGATTTAAGGAAGGTTTTGGAGATAAATTTTTAGAGAAATATGGTTATGAATTTGGAAGTCCAAAACATAAAGCACCAGCTGATAAACCTCTTAAAGATCTAAAACACCCTGACTATTTTTTCTCTCGAATTGAGGATCTTAAAGAAAGAAAATCTTTAGAGAATAATCCAAAGACAGGTAGAGTTTTTCCAAGACGTGAAGATCCAAGAGAGATAAAACCTATACAGCAGTTCTTAATTTTAAAAGATCGAAGAGAGATTAATAATGGAAATTTAAATCCTTATCCAAGACGTGAAGATCCATTAGATATAGAAAGAGATTTTAGGAGATTTGAAAAAATCGAAGAGTATGGTGCTTTTTTGGATAAAAGAATACCTTCTGATAAAGATCCTCTTTCTTTTGATCTTGGTAAGATTAGATTATGGGGTGGTCTTGTTGATAAAATAAATAGATATGTGAGAGATCAAAGAAACCCTCCTTCAGTTAATGCAGTTTTATTAGGTACTTTTGGCGGAAGATTACCTGTTCCAGCATTAGATTATGGGCTTGATTTTGGATTTGGAGATGAAGTTGAGGTAAATGTAACTAGAATTATGTTAAGTCAACCAAATCCTTACCAAATATTATTAAAATCTTTAGGAAGAGAGGATTATAACTCTTTTATAATAAAGGATCGAAGTTTAGATGTAAGCATTATTAGGGATGACTCTGATAAGTTTATTAGTTTAATTAATTTTGATAATGGGCCTAAAAATAAACCTGGCAAATAGTTTTTGAGTTAATTTTTTAAGAGTTTCTTTATTTTGTTTTTTATGAATTCAAATCAAGAATCTTTAGAGGGTTTAGTTCTAGATGGAATTTTAGATAGCTTAGATTTATGTGATAGGGCCTTTGCTTCAGGAGAGTTAGATAATAATTCTTGGGAGACAGTTAGAGATTATGTTAATATGATGTCAAATGCAGTATCTTGTAGAAGTTCTGCTCCTTCACTTTTTCAAGAATTAAGAACAGGTTGTTATAATTTTTTAGATTTTTATAAAAGAGAAATGAAGATTGAAAGGGTTACTATTAATAGTAAAATTAAGAAAGCCACTAGTGTTCTAAGTGTTATTGCTCTTTTACATGGGGGTTGCATGGGATTAAGGGCTGTAGAAACAAAAATAGAAACTTTCTTTTATTTTGCAGGAGTTAATTTCCTTGCTTCAGCATGCTTATATGGAGCTTCAAAAGTTTTTGAATATTTTGATAGACCTAATTATAATAAATTAATTCAAGATTTAGATACTGTTCAAAATAGAATGGATAAAATAAGGGATAACCCTGATATTTTTAAAGAAGTACTCTCTAAATATTCAGAGCAAATAAAAGTAAAAATACCCCATATTAGATAATTATTCTTTTTGTTTTATTCCTAATTTGTAAACTTTTAAACCATCTTTCGGTTTATCAATTTCTTCAATTGTTAGAATATCTCCTGATTTCAATGAAGGATGTGCTGCAAACCAAGGCCTCATTCCTGCAGTGGCATATTCTCCTCCTAATGGATCTCCATGATTAGGATTTCCTCTTCCACCAGTCATATGGGTTCTTATAGGACCTAAATCAGTTTCAAAGTAAAAGGGTATCTTATAACCTGGAAGTTTTGTTCTATCAGATTTTGGTACAGCTATTAAATTAAATTTCTTCCACCTTGGTTCTTTGCTAGAGGCAGAATCTCTAAGTTCAATTTCTAAATATCTTTTTTGTATCTCTGTTGGTTCTCTATGAGATTCTACTTCTCTTTCTAATTCTGATTTTCTTATTTCTGATACAGGCTTTGTATATACTGGTTTCTTAAAGTGACTTGTTATATCTACAACATTAAAGTTAACATACATATCTTCTAACATTCCTTCTGTTCCTTCTAATATCTTACTTCTTATTAGTTCTGGGACCTCATCTAATGAAGTTGTTTTGTATTCTGATTTTAGTTTGCTTGATTTTACTTGTATTACAGCAAATTCTTCACCATAAGTGGCTTCTTCTACATCCTCTACAATTCCACTTACAATAATATGTACTGTTTCATACATTGCCTCCATAGGTGTTGATGCATCTGTATGCTTTTTATCTGGATGGACAGCTACAATCACTTGATAAGTATCTCCACCATTATTTTCATATTGTTTTATTACACAACCTGTTTCAACTATCTTTGTTAATCCGTTAAATTCTCTTAAATTTTGTTTAGCTTTTCTTCCCGTATCTTCTATTCTTTCTCTTATTGTGTCTGGTATTCCTGCTTTTTCAGCATCTGATTTTGATTCATAATTTCTCTCAAACCATCTAGCTTCCTTTGCAGATTCTAAGAATTTAGTTTGCCTCTTAGGGGGAAGATTATCTATATCATTATATCTCTTTTCTAATAAATTTCTCCATACTGTTAGATGTGTTAATAAAACTCCTCTTTCTTCTTCTATTCTTTGATTTTCTAATCTATCTAATTCCTCAGCAGCTTTTCTCATTGCATCTAAAGATGATGCTTGTTGTTCTGTAATTGTAGTTCTAACTAGTTCTAGATTATCTTCTAAAGTTAATTTATTATCATATAGTTTAGAGATTTGTGTCATAAAGAAGAAAATCAGTTCTTATAGTTAATTTTTTTACATATATCATATATGTTATATATATTAGCTCAACAAATATTCTTCAGCTGCCTTTTTTAATAATTCTACAGTTCTAGGATCTAAATTATTATTTGCTAATGTTGATCTTATTTCTTCTAATCTCTCTTTTGTTTCAGGATTTGCCTTTTCTAATAAATATAATTCAAAATCTGAATGTTTATCTTTTGCATCTGTATACCAATTAATATAATGCTTCATTAAGAACCTTGTTCCTAGACCTTTTTCTAAAGTTATCGGACTATATGTTCTAAAAAATTCTCCTAATGTTGTTGAGTTTTCTCTATTATGTTCATAATGTCTAATATATGCTTGCAAACCATCTTCAATTGAATAATCTCTTGGAGCATTTTCTCCCCTTTCTATTAATGTTCCTATTAACCTTCTTGATAATATTGTTGGTAGAAAACTTGATACAAATTCTAAGAAAGTTGTTCCTTCATCTTGAGCTTTTTCTAAATAAATAGTTATATACTTTTGTAATGATCTTGACGATTCATTTATTCTCCTTGTTCTTGGATTAAATCTTTCAAAAAAACCTATAAAAGATATTGATGATCCGTTCCTTTTTCTATAATGTTTTATATATTCACTTGCAATTTGGGGAAAGGCTCTGTATAAGTGTGCCCTATCATAAAAGTCTTTTACTCTGTTTTTTTGTGGTTCTCCTAAATCTTTTGTCTCTTCTTGAACTAATCTTATGTTTCTATTTGATGATAATCCTCCTCTGAAATAATCTGGATTTTTTTCAAATAATTTTAATAGCATTCTTTGTTCTATTTCTGATAAATATTCTAGCTCTGCTAAAAGTTCTTTTGGTACTTCTTTAATTAAATCTTCAAGCTGCATTTTCATAATAACCTTCGATAACACTATCTACTGAGTATAATATTCCTGATTCTTCTTTCGCGAATTCTGTACATAACTCTCTTTTGGGAATTGATTTCTTGGCAGCTATTCTTTTTCCTTTTAATTTTCCAGCAAATTTAGTTTCTTTCTTATAGTAAATTGATAAGGCATTTGGATTATTTTGATAATCTATAATATCTTCTTTTTTTCTTAATACTGCAACATATGCTCCTCTAAATCTTGCTTTTTTTGGATCTTTTTGATAACTAGAATTACCATTCAATTCTTCACATTTAGTTACAGTATAGTTTCCAGACATTAATGTATTTTCAAACCCATATTCTTCCAAGGCTCCTACAAATTTATCAAAACTTGATTTTGTTGCATGATTGGGAATTGTTACAATCCAATATCCTCCAACATCTAAGATTCTATTTGTTTCTAATACTGCATCTTCCACTTCTCTTTCTAATATTTTTGCACCATCTGATTTTCTTTCTCCTTGTGATTGATATTGTAATGCATAAGAACAGACAGCTATTTTTTGGCTTTTAGATGGTAATGCTGTATCTTGTATTCTTCTTTTTAAAGTTTCAATTGGAATTCCTAATTTTTTACATTCTTCAATTCCTAAAGCTAACATTGTTTCAGAAATATCTATAGCAATTGTTTTTCTCTTGGTTTTTCTTCCTAAATATGCTGCACCTGAACCTTGATCTACTATTTGTTCTATAGTTCCTTCATGTCTTTCTATTCCTGATATTATTTGATCAAGTAATCTTATTGTATGAGCAGAGGCTGTATATTCCCAATTAGTATTATATAATCTTACAAATAAATCCCAAATTTCCTTTTTCTGTAATTTCTCTAAATAATCTATACCTCTTCCATTCCATGATCTAGCAATTCTTATTGCTGTTTGGAATGGTGTATCTGTGGGTAATAGATTTACTAAATTTGTATAAATTGCTAGGTTTACTGCTTCCTCATTTCCATCTTCTAGAGAATCTACTATTCTTTCTAGTTCTGTTAAAGATTCTCCACGTAATGCTTTTTCACCTATTAACTTTTTTATATCAGCTTTTTGATAACGATTTTTATCTAAAGTGCCTCCTGTAAACTTTTCTGGCTCTGGAACAGCTATATCATATTCTTTAGCTAATTCTGGAAGCATATCTCTCATTCTTCTTTCTAATTCTGGAGAATGACAAACCATATCTACAATTTCTACAGTTCCTCTTTGTCCTATCCTATCTGTTCTTCCTATTTTTTGTATTCTTCCACCAGGAGTTATAGATGGATCTAGGCTTATTTGAATAACATCGATTGGATTTGTTTTTGGGTCTGTTGTTAGAGGAATTCCTTCAGAACCTGTTCCTTCTGTTACTATGGCTACCCTTACATTTCCATATCTGAATCTTTCAGCTCTTGCTTTTGTGTCTTTTGTGTCCCCATCTATTCTTACAGCCCCATACCTCGAGAATCTTCCTTTTGAGAATTCTTCTTCTAAATGTCTTGTTACCCCTTGTTTTAATTCTGTGAATATAACAACTTGTTTTCCTGTAGAAACTGCTTGATAAGTTAGATCTTTTACTCTTTGCATCTTTTGTTTTATTAATATTCTTCTTAATTCCCAGTCTCTTGTTAATGTTGAGGAAGGATCGTCTTCTTGGCAAGCCCATGTTTTAATATATTTATCAATTGATCTTTCATCTAAAGATACTAACTCTACTCTTTCAACAACATTAGGCAAGGGGAATATTTGCGCTAATTCATCTCTTGTTAATCTAAATAGATAATTTCCTAGTATCCTTCTTACTGCATCAATATCTTTTTCATAATCAAACATCTTCGGATGTCTAACTACATTCGGTTCTAGGATATGTAAAAGTGTTCCAATATCATCAAGGTGATTATATATAGGAGTGGCAGTCATAACTATCTTATATGCATCTGTAGTTAACTCGTTGAATAATTTACTTAATGTCTTGGCTCTATTTGCAGAAAAATTTTTAGCTCTATGTGCTTCATCTGCTGTAACAACATCAAAGTGCCTGCCTTTTCTAGATTCTAATTCTTTAATTGCCCTATAGTATATATTCTCTTCAGGATCTTTTGTTTGAGAAAATTTGTCATCTGCAATTACTACAAAATCATGAGATTTATCTAATTCCCCTAATCTTGAAGGTGAATCTAGAATTAATACTTCCTGGTCTGGTTTGCCTAAGAGACGCGCTGATTCATTAATTTTTTCTGGTGTCCAAGCCATATCTGTTACTCTTTTTGGGGCAACTATCAAACACCTTGATTTTCTTCCTTGGTCTCTTTCAATTAAATTATCTAATAATAATTTTATAACTAATGGAATTGATGATTTACCTGCTCCTGTGTGATCTCCAACTAAAATTTTTCTTTTTTCTAAGGCAGATCTTATTCTAAAATATTGGTGCAAAGCAGGATACATTCCTGTTTCAGTTACAGCAGCGAATCTAGCCCAATCTTCTATAATAGACTCTAGATCATCTAAAGCTTCATGTTTAATATCTTGTATTGCTAAGCTCATTTCTAATAACCAACCTTCTCCCTTTCTGAATAAATAATACTCCTAGCTTCTTGAGGAGTTCTTGCTAATTGCAATCTTCTCATATACGATTTTATAACTCGGTCTAGGATAATTGCTTTAATAGCATCTCCGTCTGATCTTAATTTATTTGCTTCGTCATTTAGATGTGTTGCAACAAGTGCTCTAGCTTCAGGATCTAAAAGTTCATCATAATTTTCTATTCCAGATCCTGTTGGCATTGAAACTATTCCTAAGTTCAATCTTGGAATCAATCTTGGAAGAGAATTTTCTATATATCCCTCAGGTATATCGGGAATGTAACCATGAAGTAATTTTGCTTTTTCTGTATGGGTTATTCCTAAAGCTAAAGTTTTTTCAGCAATTTCTCTTAAATTTCCTTCTGTTAATCTTTGTTCTAAACTGTCTATATCTACTTCTGTTATTAAAGAAGGATCTTGTGATTTTAATTTCATTAACACTTCATCAGGAAGATGTTGCATTAAGTATAATTCTATAGAAATTTTTGCCTTTTTTGCTGATGATTTTAAAACTAAGTAAAGGTTAGGATACTCCTTTCTTATATATTCTGTAAGTTTCTTTCTATCTTCCATGATAATCTATATATTTTCACTTTTTCTTTCTAGCAGTTGAAAATTGCCCAAATGTTGATACTAGCTCTGTTGCTCTTGCTCCAATATTTTCTATATAACTTTCACTTGTTTCTCCTCTTTTTCTTGTCCAGTTTTCCATGTCTAAATGTGAGATTGCTAATGCGAATTGCATTCCCCAATATCTAAATGCTCGATCTGGATCTTCAGATTTTAGAACTTCAATTTTATATCTTTGATGAGTTGTATTAAACCATGCTGTTCCTGTATCTACATCTATTTTGTAACTTAGATGTGATTCATCTGGAGGAAAACTATCTACGACAAAAGAGTAATTTAGATTTTTTCCAACTATAGGGTCACCTGTGTTTTTGTCTCCATTCTCTCCTCCACAAATAGGCGGCTTTTTTCCCCCACCATTTCCTCCACTTCCAGGTTTTGGATTAGATGTAGGTCTTGGGCCCCTTGGAGTATATCCTGTAGGAGGCACAAATGGGCATGACTTATATGCCATTCTTATTGCTTCTAATGAGTCTCTATAGATTCTTGTTTCTTGAGATGTGGAATTTGATTTATGGATAGATAATACTTCTTCCAGTTTTGCTGAAGTCTCTTTTTCTATTGGTGTTGTTACTCTTTCTCTTAAAGTTGACAATCTTCTTCCTTTAGCATCTACAATTCCGTCTCTAGTTGGTGTTAATTCTAAAAAATTTACATTAATATATCCTGTTAAATGTGGAGAATTCCAAGGTTTTATACCTAATTTTTCTAGATCAGTTAAATTACAAACTTCTACATCTTGATTGTGTAATCTAACTTTAGGATTATTTGATGTTGGATCTATAAATAAATAGATTTCGTATTCTGCATTTATTCCATTAGGATTTAATTCTGTTGGTGGATAGTGTACTCCTAAACTTTCTAAATTTTTATTTACTGATTCTATAACTACACATCCCATATAATCTGGAAGTTCTACTGGTGCTAAAGTTGTATGTCCTAAACCATTAGATAAAGTTCCGACTAATATTCTTGTTTTAATTCCATCTCTTCTTATTCTTGGTTCAAATATCCTTCCTATCTCTCTTCTTATATTTGAGGGAGATAAACTTGATTTTAGAGTTCCGGGTTCTATTCCTGATATTATGACTCTTGTTCCATAATCAAAACTAGGCCCAGGTATACTATTTGGATCTAGATCTATTCCATATCTTGGTTCTTCTCCAGAACACATTTGTAAAGCATTGTATGTT
The DNA here is from genome assembly GCA_018302545.1 of Candidatus Woesearchaeota archaeon. Lineage (GTDB taxonomy): Archaea > Nanobdellota > Nanobdellia > SCGC-AAA011-G17 > GW2011-AR18 > JAGVZM01. The sequence continues at coordinate 42,849 of JAGVZM010000011.1, forward strand.
CTCTCTTCAATATTTCTAGAAGCGACAATTAATCTATCCCCAAAAGTTCTAAATGCTTGCATTCCAAATGCTTTATTTCCAATTAGGTGTTTTAATCCTGGTAACTGTCTTTTTTTAGAAGAACCTATGTTTCTTGTTAATCCTATTAGAGATTCTTGAGTTATTCCCCTTCCATTATCTGTTATTATTATATTTCCTTTTTGTGTATCCAATAATATTTGTATCTCTAATTTTTCTTGACTATATTCTGTTGCTGCATCTAATGAATTTGCAACATATTCTTTTAATGCTTTTATTTTTGAAGGAAATGCTCCAACTTGATCTATTACAAATCCTTCATCACCTATAGACCATGACCCTTTTCTAGATAGTCTTGATGCTAATTCTTCAATTGAAGCTGTCATTTTATTTTCTTACTCCTTGAGGCAAATAACCATCTCTATTGAATTCCATCCAACTTTCCAAATTCTCTCTACCTTTCCCTAATGCAAGAATTAAACCTGCTCCATAACCTGAATCTTGTGGGGCTATTAAATCTGATAATGTTCTCATTGTCTCCGGATCTCTTCTTATACTAACTGATAAATCTAAGAAGGCATAGAAAAAAAGGGCTGTTAATTGGGCTCTTTTTTCTAAAGGTATTACTTCTGGATCTAGTAAAACTTTAGATAGAACCTCTGGAGCATATCTCTCTGGAACTATTGAACCAATAGCATCTAGCCCTTCTAAATAAACATTTCTTAGTCTTTGTAAACCTAAATTTGTTTGATCAATATTACTTAATTTGCTCTCTCCGTTTAGTTTAGTAGGTTTTTCTTTAGTAATTTCTGTATAACTCTCTCTAGGATCTATGAAACAATCCAATTCTGTTAAATCTAATAACGAGATTCTTCTCTCTATAGGATACGAACTTAATTGATATAAAATTGAATTTAAACTTCCTTGTGGAATCTTTGTTTTTTTAGCTATTAATTTGGGAGTTCTCAGATCTTTATCTTCAGCCATCCATGCTCTTAATTTTTTTTGCCAACCTTCAGCACCATAAGGTATTTTGTCTTTTAATATTCCTGCTATTTCAATTCTTGTTGCTTCTAGTTCTGGAGAAAAACATTCTAAACCAGATGCTGAAAATAATATTCTTCTTACTTCTCCTTCTGGAAATGAACCTCCCTCTCTTAAATATCTTCTATATCCCTCTCTATTTAATCCATATCCTTTAGCTACTTCTCTATAATTTCTATCACCATTCCATTCATTTAAATTCTCTTTCCAAGTTCTGATTTTTTTCACTGTTCCTTGTGGTGCATTTATTAGGCATCTTTCCATTTTTGTCATTGAATAATTTCTCCTTGTCTAATATCACTAAAACCAATAAATTTACATCTTGGTTTAAAACTTTCAGCGTAAGCATTAGCAAATCTATACAATCTTTCTCCTGTAACTAATAATCTTGCATTTTTCAATTCTCTTTCTGAGAGATCTAATACTTTAGGATCTATAGAATCAGGTGAGACACACAATTGTCCTTTGTAATGATGACTGTACATTGTCTTTGGACTTATACCAAGAATGCCTGCTACTTCTTTTACAGTCATAATAGTTTTTGGATTTATTTCTGGCAATCCTATCTCTTCAGATAAAAGCTGGGCCTTTCTTTCTAAATATGAAGTTGAATCATAAACTCTTAGATCTAGATTTAACCTTCTTAATTCTCTAGATTTTGATATTTCCTCTAATGTAGAGTATACTACTGCTGGTTTCTCTTCTAAAACTAAATAAACTATATCATCTTCTGATTCTTCTTTTAATTTTCCTACTTGTTTTAATCTATCTTTTATTAAATTATAAACCCTATTTGTTAAGTTGTTTTCTCCATCCAAATTATGAGTAGTATATATAGGTAGGCCTACACACAAATGGCCTGCTTTTTCGTGTATCACTAAATTTATTTCTTCAGTTTTTCTTAATGAATCATCTTCTAAAGAATCAAGTTTTTGTTTGTGTTCATCATGTAGTTTTTGATGAGTTAATCTAACTAATTCTGGATCTTTATCATCTAAATTTGTTAAGTAATCTTCTTCATACCATCTAACTAACTCTACTGAAGTAAAATAAGAGTCTACATCAGACAATTTGGCAATTTTGTCTGCTCTTGCTTTTAGTCTTGAAGCTGAATTTTTTAAAGCTTCTTGTATTATCTCCCTTAAATCTTTTATTCTAGAACTATCTACCTCATTTGCTTTTCTCAGATGTTCTTGTGCTTGATTTAATTCAAGTTCTATAGAAGGCCTATAATGGGCTTCCAATTTAGAAAATATTCCTTCTAAACTCATACTCTGATCAAATCTTATTCTTGATAGTACTGACATGTTATATTTTGTTTAGAAAATAGTTTATTTGAATATTTTACATATACCGTATATATTCATGTGACATCCTCTCACAACTTAAATGATTATGATTTTCTTGCTTAAGTTTTCATAAACTGAAAATTTTATTTTTTTAGATGGATTTAAAACTTTTTTGTTTTATGGTGTATATATTATATATAGCGAATTTAATTAAAAACAGGATTAATAAAATATTTATGACAAAAGCAATAATTAGTGATGGTGGAGATATCTTATTTACTAGTAAAGATAAAGAAGTTTTGTATAGTTTTCTTTCTAAATATATTCCTAATTTAACTTTTGGAGCTTTTAGAACTGGTTTCAAACCTTATAGATCTAAATCAAATGAGGTTAAAGGATACAGTGTTGATGATGCAGTTAGAGATTACATTTTTGAAAATGATTTCAATGGAGGTATATTTGATGAATATATGATCTCAAGAGAAAGAATGGATGTTTTGCAACATAAAAATAGAGTTGTTAGAGAAGGAGTTAAAGAAACTTTAGAAGAATTAAAACATAGGGGAGTATATTTTATTGTTGCTACAGATGCATCTTTACCTGGACGTATTTTAAGGCCACAATTGGTACCCTTAGGTTTAAGCGGACTTGTTTATGATATTGTTTCTTCTACTGATGTTGGAGCTCAAAAACCAAATCCTAAATTTTTTAATCGTGTTCTAAGAGCTAATGATTTAAAAAGAGATGAGGTATTTTTTGTTGGACATGATGAAGATGAATTAAGAGGAGCTTATGAACAAGGATTTGAGGTTGTTGCTTTAAATTATGATCCAAAAGAAGATTTAAGTTTTATTTCTGAGGATCATAAAGTAGAAAAGTTTCCTCAAATTTTAAAATTTGTTAAGACTTAGAAAGATTTATATATTCACTGTATAGTGGTAATATGACATGTCTAAACAGATAGATATAAGAGATTTAAAGAGAATTCTAGGTAGTAGAGGCTATAATAAATTTATAACTGGAATATTAGAA
>JAGVZM010000016.1 GCA_018302545.1 Candidatus Woesearchaeota archaeon
AATGTTGGAGATTTAGTTACTTTTGATGCTTCTAATAGTAGAGATCCAGATGGAAATATAGTTAGATATAGTTTTAATTTTGGAGATGGAAATGTTGTTGTTACAACTAATCCTATAATTACACATGTTTATGGAAGCACAGGAGTCTATGGGGCTACTGTCGTAGTTACAGATGATGATGGTGCTACTGCAACTACTTTGCCTTTGATAATTACTGTTAATGTTCCTGGTAATCAGTTACCTATAGCTGATGCTGGTCCTGATAGAAATGTTCAGGTTGGAGATTTAGTTACTTTTGATGCTTCTAATAGTAGAGATCCAGATGGAAATATAGTTAGTTATGGTTGGAATTTTGGAGATGGAAATACGGCTAGCAGCATAACTTCTACAAATGTTTATTCAAACCCCGGAACTTATACTGTTACTTTAACTGTGGTTGATAATAATGGAGGGATTGATACAGATACTGCTATTGTTATTGTATCTGCTCGTCCTGCTAATATGACTGGAATTAACGCTGTTTTGGATGTTAACTCAAGGATAGGATATGTTGGATTCCCATTATATTTTGATGCTAGTAGAAGTACAAGTAATAATACTATAGTTAATTATGCTTGGAATTTTGGAGATGGAAATACTTCAAATTCAATAAATGTAAGACATGCTTATAATGCAATAGGAAATTATACTGTTACTTTAACAGTTACAGATAATACTGGTGCTAGTGATACTGATTCAGTTGTTATAGAAGTTAGAAGTGTTTTGGAAAAATTAGGACCTGATTATGATAAACAAAGAACTAGACCTTATATTCATGATTTAGAATTTAATGATTTTAGAATAACTAAAGTAGTGCCTTTGAATTTTAAGCCTTATTATAGAAAAGGAGAGAGGGTTACTTTCATAGTTAAGTTAACAAATGAAGGTGCTTTAAATGAACAAGTTGACCTTAAATTAAGTGTTCCTAAATGGAGCATTGTTAATATTGTAAGAAATATATATCTAGATTTGAGTCAAGTTAAATTAGTTACGATAACTTTAGATATACCAAATAATGCTCAGCCTGGTTTACACCTTGTAAGGTTTGATATAGCATCAGACTTTGGTGAATCAGATGATAATGCCTTTTGGCCGGTGATTGTAGTTTGATACTACCAAAAGGTTTATAAAGAAGTAACAACTTCAAAATGACAACACATTCGTGTTAGGGGAGGCAATATAATATGAAAGGATTTAAATTATTCGCATTGGTGATGTTATCTTTAGTTTTAATGTCTACAGGAGTATTTGCTACTCATGCATTTGGCACAGGTGCAAATGGAACTGACTTTGTTGAAATTGTTAGAGTAGAATTAAATGATCAAGAGTTAAGAATAGATAGTCCAACTAGAGTAGAGTTAGAAGATGAATTTGATGTTAAAGTATTCTTTAGAGGACATCCAAATGGAAAATGCGAAGTTGGAGATAGAAATCCTTGTTATGATGTATATGCTGAAGCTGAAATAAATGGATATGAATATGGTGATGTAAGAGATGTTACAGGTCCATTTGAAGTTGAACCTGGTGTTCAAGACTATGTAACTTTAAGATTAAGATTACCTAATGATTTGGCTGCTAGTGATGTTTATAGTTTATCAATTGAACTTAAAGATGATGATGATTTAGTATTAGTTAGATATCCTTTAAGAATTCAAGAGATAAGACATAAATTAAATGTATTTGATGTAATATTTAATCCTGTTAATAATATAAGAGCAGGACAACCTTTATTTTCTACTGTAAGAGTTGAAAACTTAGGAGATAATAAAGAAAGTAGCATTAAAGTTACTGTTGCTGTTCCAAGTTTAGGAATACAAACAAGTGAGTTTGTGGATAAATTATTAACATTACAAGATGAAAATGATGACTTTTATAGATATGCAGATGATGCAGCAACAACAAATGATTTATTATTATTGATACCAGAAAACACTCCAGAGGGAGATTATAATGTTGTTGTAACTGTTGATTATGATAGAGGAAGAAGCGTAGAACAAAAAACATATAGAATGCATATCTTAGGTATGCAAGAAGCTGTTCCTACAACTCCTAGCGGGCCTAGTGTAGTTGTTAATGTAGATGCACAAGCTCAAAGGGTAGAAGCAGGTAAGGGTGCAGTATATAAGTTTTCAGTTGCTAACCTAGGACAACAAGCTGCAACTTATACTTTTGAAGTATTAGGTGTTAGTGATTGGGCAAGTACTAGAACTGAACCTACTACATTAGTAGTTCAACCAGATAGTACAGGTGATGCATTTGTCTATGTAGCTCCAAATGAAGATGTTACTGGAATAAGAACATTTACAGTTAGAGTAAAGTCTGGTGCTAATGTTATTTCAGAAAAGAATTTAAGTTTAGAAGTAACTGGTGATAGTACTAAGACAGATGTTAAGACTGTGTTTACATGGATATTTGTGATCTTATTGATCATACTAGTAATCTTAGTTATTGTTGTAATAGTAAAGAATTTGTCCTCAAAAAATAAAGAAGAGGGTGTTGAAGGACAAACTTACTATTAATTTTTTAAATTAATAATAGGATGGTTCATATGAAAGGGGTAAGATTTAGTTTAATATTTTTTATTGGTTTTTTATTAGTTATCTCTTTAGTTAATGCTGTTCAAATTAATACCCAAAATTTAGCTGGTGATTTATGTCCAAGAGAAACTGGTAGTTTTTCCCATGTTATTAGAAATGATGGTAATTCTGTAAAACAATATAATATTAACTTAAGAGGTTCTGCCTCAAGTTGGGCTACTTCTGTTCCAAGTGGTGTTATTTTAGAACCTGGAGAAGAAAAGATTATTTATACTTATGTTACACCTTCGCAAAGTGCTGAGCCTGGGGATTATAGTTTAATAATAGACGTTACTTCTGGCGCTGAAACTGCAAGCAATACACATAATGTTAAAGTTAAAAGTTGTTATGGCGTTAGTTTAATTCCGACTTCAAATAAGTTGGATACTTGTCCTGCTAAACCTGTTAGATTTGTTGTTAGGGTTGTAAATACAGGTGAATATACTGAGACTTATAAGTTTAGTTTAAGTGGTGAGTTGTCATCTAAGACTAGTTTAAGTGATAATATTGCTCTTTTAGGAAAAGGAGAAAGTAAGGAGTTGTACTTATTTGTAAATTCTCCTAAAGAGGATGGAAGTTATAGTCTTAGTTTAATTGTGGAGACTGATAGTGGTAGAGTAAGAGGGTCTTTACCTCTTTTCTTAGATGTTAAACCTTGTTATAATTTTGGTTTTGAAGTTAAAGCAAATAATACTTATAATGTTTGTGAAAGAAGCTTAATTATTGTTCCGTTAACTTTGAAGAATGATGGAACTACAATTAATACTTTTAAGATTAATGTAGATGGTCCTTCATGGGCAAGATTAGAAAATGATCAATATACTTTGCATAGCAGTGAAGTTAGAAACTTTAATTTAGTTATGGCTCCAGGTTATAATACTCATGGTGATTATGGCATAAGAGTAACAGTTACTCCTGAAAAAGGGGATTTGAAATCTGTTTCTGATTTTGGTGTTACAGTTAGAAAATGTTTTTCAGTTGATTTAGAGTTTGAAGATGAAGAAGTTAGTGCTTGTAAAGGTGCTAAAAATGAGTATGATATTACAGTAACTAATGATGGTGAAATTAAAAAATTATTTAGATTGACTTTAGATGGACCCAATTGGTTAACAATAAAACCTGAGAGTTCAACTAATGTTGGTCCAGGAGAGAGGGCTAATTTGACTTTAGTTGCTAATCCTACTCCTGATGCCAGAGAAGGTAGATATACTATAAAATTAGATGCTAGAACTACTGATGAGACTGCTGTTGTAGCAAATGATCAAGATGAATTAAAATTAGAACTTAAAAAACCTGATGATTGTTATAGATCTACATTAAGTAGTGATTATAGTGATATTGTTGTTTATTTTGATTCTAGTGTTACTATCCCTGTAGAAGTTACAAATAATGGTTTAAGAGATGCAGAGTTTAGTCTCTTCTTAAGTGGTAATTCTGGTAAATTTACTAGATTAAATCCTAGTGTTGTTAATCTTAAAACTGGAAAAAGTGAAATTGTTTATTTATACATTGCACCTGGTCCAGATGTGGAATTGGGTAAATATGATGCTAGAGTTATTTTGAATCTTAAAGATGGTCCTTTATTAACTTCTAAAGAGTTTAACATAGAGATTACTAATATTGAAGGAAGAGCAACCCAAAATTTAGAAGCGAATGTTAGTGTTAATGAAACTGTTTCAAATGTTTCTATAGGTAATATCTCTTGGGGTAATTTTAAATCTAAAATTTATGAGTATAAGAAGTGGGTTTTAGGTGTTATCCTTGCTTTGATTATCATAATAATTTTATTAATAATCTTTAGAAAACAAATAGCTAATTTTTATACAGAAAATGATGAAACTGAAATTACAATTGAAAGAGAGGAAGTACATGATACTGAGAAAGCTATAGGGGAACCTAAAACTAAAAGAGGTAGGAAGAAAAAGACTTCAAATGATTTAGATGATATTAAAAAAGGTGTTTAATTATTTTGTATCTTAATAATCTTTAAATATTATCTATAAACTTTATTCTTATGACTTCGAATCTTAGACTTGTCCATAAATCTTCGCAAGATGGTTTAAATGCTGAGTCTATTGTTAGTCTTACTTATCAAAGATTATTGAATAGAAATTATTATACTATAATAGATTTTACTTCTCCTTTGCATCCTCTTTTGCCTTCTGAAAAAGGTGTTATTGTTTTAGTTGAAGATGATACAGACTGGCATAAAACTAGCCAAGCTTTTATGAAGTATGAGGGTGTTGCTTTGGTTGTTATTGATGATAAGGTTTGGGTAGTTGGTAATGGTTTTTCTTATGGAGATGGCTTGGCTGATAAATATGGACAAGATATTTTAGCTTTCCAAATGGAAGGAATTAAACCTAGATCTGTTTTTGATGGTAGTCTATCTGATAATAAAAATCTAAAAAGTAGACTTAGTGATTCTCTTAGGTTTAGAAGAAATTTTAGATCAACTTTTTTGTATTCTGAGGATGGTCAATTATGTTTTCCTTTATTATCTACTTATGGAATGATGATGAAAGAGTTGGTTGCTCCTAGAATCAATGGTTTTGTGGTTGATACTTCAAGCGATAGAAAAATTATTTATGATAAAAATCTAAGTGGAATTCTTGTAGAATCATTAGAAGAAACATTAAGATATTATTCTTAAATTTTATGATGAATGAAAAATATTAGTATAAATTAATTTTTATTGTTACTCTTTAGTAATTACTAATAGTAAACTTTATTAAGCTTCATATTTCTCTGTTTTTTATGACTAACAAAAAATCAAATGTTCTGTGGGCTTTACCTGATAGAATTGTCTTGCCTGAAGGTCCTAAAGATATACCTCTTTTTGGTAGGAAGAAACTTGTTCTGGAATTGGCAGAAAAACTAAGTAAAGCTGATGAAGAAGTTAGATCAACATGGGACTTTTTGTGTGCTTTTGAAGGAAATTTAAAATATATGGCTCCTGCATTTAGATATAGAGCTATTAATGATAAATATAAACTTAAGTTTGAAAGAGCTTCTTATTTGGAAGATAAAGATGTTATTAAACTGCCTGATTGTCCAGTACCTTCTCGTGATAATTCTTATTGGTATTTTGATCTTCAGGCTGGTTTAAATTTTGGTAATAGAAAGAGATATCTTATTTATACTCATGATAGGATTAAAGGGAGTGTTTCTGACAAAGTTAGAGATCTTGAAGCCAGGCTTGAGTTCTTGGGTGAAGCATCGAATGATGAATTAAGTTCTAGTTTAAATTCAATTATAAAGGCAGCTACACTTGTAACTGTAGCGAGAAATTCTGAAGAACTTGAGGCGAGATACAAACATCTTAAGGGATTGATTTCTG
>JAGVZM010000025.1 GCA_018302545.1 Candidatus Woesearchaeota archaeon
ATCTCTTCTGTAGGTTATATCTAAATTTTTTAAAACTCTGTTCATTCCTTCTTTTTTGGACCTGTACAAAAAAGAGAAGGAATGAACAGAGTTTTAAAAAATTTAGATATAACCTACAGAAGAGATAAATTAACAGGAAGACCAAGAATAAATAAACCAGGCTCTCAATTAGACCAAGAACAACGTTCTAAAGGCGAATATTATTACACCTAAAGACTTTTATATTTAAATGCTTTTAATATATTATGTCATTAATTGATGAAGTACGTAATCTTCTTGGTTTTGGTGAAGGTAAAGTAATGAAGCAGACTAAATTAGAAGTTTTACAAGAAATTGATAATATAATGGAAGAGTTTCATGATGAAATTCAAACATACATAATAACCCTAAGAAAAAAGGCAAGTATTGCTTCTCAAGTTCTAAAAAAAAGAGTAAGTTATGAAGAGAAAGAAGCAGCATCTAGGTTTTTTAGAGAAGGAATACCCAATGAACGTAAAGAGGTAATAAATTTACTATTAAAGTTTATAGAAATAATTCAAGTTAAAACAAATAGCGGAAACATATACGACCTATTAAATATCCTTAAAAATTATGTAAAAAATTTAGAGTATCCAGAGTCATATAATGCAGAAATTAAACAACTTGAAATAATAATTAAAACATATTCTAAAATAAAATTGAAGATTGAAGAATCTATAAGTAAAGAAGGAGAAGTAATTGTAAAGAAAAATACAGGAAGTAAATAAAAACAAATATTTATATACAAATTGTGACCTCTAATTAATAGTAAAATGACAGCTACAATAAGTTTATTACCTGTAGAACCTAGAAAAGTTATTTTAATAGATTGTTTAGACGAAATTTCAATATCAAGAAAAGGAAATTTACATTCTATTGACACAATTGTGAGAAAAGAAATTATAGATTTAGATGGCAGACCTATTTCAGGAGAAAAAGAAAAACCAGGATGTGGTCACGAAGTTTACAGGTTAGATGTTATTTTAGATTCAAATACATGTATAGGTTATCGTTTTAAAGAACCATTCTTGGAAGTTGATGTTTTTCAAAGTTATGGGGATTATTATATTGGAAATGATAATAAGCTTTGTCAAAGGATTGTTGATAAAAACCTAAAACCTGATGATCCAAATTTAGTAAGATTTTTGCTTTATTCAAAAATAGTTGCACAAGCAAGAGAAATAGAAAATAAATTAGGATTAAAGCCAAGGACTAGAATGATATATAGTTATCCAAAAAGAAAGGCAGAAATAGTAAGGTTACACAGTATCTCTTCAGAAATAAAAAAAGAGCAGGCAAGATATGGATATACACCAGAGCCATTCTCACATGACAAAATATTGGTGGGAGATATATTAAAAAAATATGATCCAGTTTACGGCTTCTCTAATTCAAGAGATCCTCTAATAGTAACACTACATGAAATAAGACAAATATCTTAATTTTCTCAAACAGTGTCTAAAAAAATTAATATACCCACTCACATAAATTTTTAGGGGAACAACAAAGCCATATTTCTAATGGAGAAATGTAAAGAGAACTTTGATTAATTAATTTCTAAAAATTTAAAATGTTTATAACTCCAAAATTCGGCAGTTCCATAGGAAAAAATCACGAAAAATCAGAATTATTCAAACTTCTCTAAAGTTGATACTTAGAAACGATTTTGAAAATAAACAAAAACACCTAGAAACTAATGTGGGGACTATACCTTCTTCTATTCATTATATTTGGTAATTCAGGAATTAAAACTCTAGTCCAAGTTTCACTATCATCTAAAAATCTTTTATTATCAACCAAATCTTGAATTCTTCTCATTTTAACATCAAGCACAGATCTAAAGTCCCTACAAGTCTTGGTTCAGAGTGTTTTCCTAAAAATTTTACTTCTTCAGAAAGTTCTCTTTCTAAAGCTCCAGTAATATAATTTGGACCATCAAGTTTAGTTACATGTCCACCAAGACCTATAGATTGCTTACCAAACAACCTAGAGTCACCATATTCTTTTATTGATGATGCTCTTCTATAAGTTAATACAGTTTCATCTCTACCATAAATTAAAACATAAGGTATTAATTGTAATACTTTTTTATCATCCTCACAATCATATCTTGATAAGAAAAATCCTTTACTACATTTTTCAATAATCCTTTTAGAATGATCTAAAGCAACATATTCCAAGCCTGTTTCTTTATTTCTTAACCCAAGAAGAATTTCTTTTTGTTCAACTAGTACTAATTTATCAAGTTTAGCATATTCTTTAGCAGCTCTTCTAAAATCAAAATCTGTGTGGTGTTTTGAGACTTTAGGGCCTCTTTGATCCTGATAATGAGATTGAATTTTAGAACCATATCGTTTGTCAGGTTTAGTCCTGCATCTAAAAATATCCAACAAACTAACAGGTGTTCCATGTTCTAATAAAGCATACAAACCTTCATCAGACCTTAATTCAAAAACTAAGTTTCCCTTAAAAGTATTATCAATAAAGCCAGCAAAATCCCATAAACCATGTATCCCTGTATGGTGTGTACTTTTTAATTCAGCATTTAAATGTGGAGGAATACTTAGTATCTCATTAGAACTAAGCAAATAATATCCTCCAGGTTTTGGTGAAAATTTCCTATCTTTGCATAAAACAGGCTCAAAATAATCTTCAGAAATTACCCCTCCTTTTTCAGATAAATCTATAGGAATAGGATTTCTTCTTGCTTGCAATGCAGCAACTCCTGAAGTACTTCTAGCTTCAAGATTTAAAGTAAGAGTTAATTCTCCATGCCTAATATCAGCAGCAACTAATTCACTATTATTGTCATAAAGAAGTAAAGGAGATTCTTTATGTTCTCTAACTATTTCACTTTCACTAAGATTAGGATTTAATCCTCTAAAAAACCTAAGCTGATTAAAGGTCAATCCAGGATAAACAATAAAATTAAAAGCAAGTGGTTGAATTAATAGCCACAAATCAAGAAAAGTATCTCCTCTAGATCTCACTTCATCGTATTCTGCATGAAAGTCTGCAAGCAATCTTTAGTTAATAAAATCTCTTCCACGAGTACTTTTAGGAGAAGACCTCATACGTTCGCTATCTTCAAGCCTTACTTTTTCTCTTAATGGAAATAAATAAGAAGAACCAACATTAATTTGAAAACCATCAGAAATACTTACTTCTTGTCTTCGTCTTTTAGGTAGTCTAAGTAAATTCCTATAAATTGTGTCTGTTGAACAGCCTCTAAATAAACCTTCAACATCAGTATCCAAAATAAAAACTTTATCTTCTATAACTGGCTCAAATGAAGAAGGTTGTATTCTACTTTCAACATCTTCTTGTTTTTTAATAGATTTAGGGCTTTTATCTAAAATTTCTAATTGTGTTATTAACCTTCCATCAAATATTAATCTTCTTATGTCCTGTGAAACTAAAGCATATCCCCTCATTCCATTAAATTTCTAAATATGTCTTAAATATTTTTATGTATTTTATGATAGAAGTTGTAATATAATAATTAATTAAAACCTTTAGACCAAGTTATGATTATAATAATCTCAATATATGAAAACATATTTCAAAGTTTTCAGAGACAAAAGTTGTGGATTCAAGAGAAAGTGAAGACATAACAAGAAGGCGCAGAGAATGCCTAAAATGTGAAAAAAGGTTCACTACATATGAAAGAGCAGAATCCCTGCAAATATATATAATAAAAAAAGACAACAGACGTGAATTATTTGATAGGGAAAAACTCAAAAAAGGTATATTAAGAGCATGTGAAAAACTTCCAATACCACTGGAAAAAATAGATAATATTGTAAACAAAGTGGAATCAAAATTAAGGACTTTGGATGCAAATGAAATTCAAAGCAAATCTTTAGGAGAAGAGGTTGGAAAATACCTAAAGCAACTTGATAAGGTTGCCTACATAAGATTTGCCTCTGTATACAGGGAGTTTGCAGATATAGAAGATTTCAAAAAAGAAATTCAGGGTTTACTAAAAAAGTAAATAGGTGATATAAAAAATGCAGGTTGAAAGAAAAGAGGATTATATTTCTACATTTGAAGAATTAAAAACAATTGAAGAATTAGCAGCAGAAGGACTAAAAGTAAAAGTTACAGAAAATCAATTAAAAGTAATGGCTAATAAATATTTAAGAGGAGATTCTGTTGAACTATGGTTAAGAAGAATTACAAGAAATATAGCATTGGCAGATTTGTTATACGATCAGAATGTTTCACAAGAAAAAATTTTGGAAGGAATACAGCATCAATTAGTAAAAGGAGATCATGATTCAAAAGCACACATGTTGTTATTACAATTAAAAAACATTTCAAGACATGAAAGAATATCCAATTTCAGAAAATTTGAAGGAAATTTATTAAACGAAGCAAAAATTAATCCAAAAGCAACAGCTTTGTTAAGAAAAACAGAAGAGCAGTTTTATAGTATGTTATCTAATTTTGATTTCTTGCCAAATTCTCCATGCTTGATGAATGCAGGAAGAGATTTACAAGGCCTACACGCTTGTTTTAGAGGAGATCAACCAATAATTACTGCAGAAGGAATAAAACCAATAGAGACAATTAGAGAAGGTGAGTTAGTATTAACTGCATCTGGCAAATTTAGAAAAGTAGTGAAAACTATGGAAAGGTTTGTAGAAAATTATAGAGTAATTAATGTTTGGAAAATGCCAAAACAAACACTTGTTGTTAGTGATGATCATCCAATTTTATGTTTAAATAAAAAAACAAATAAATCACAATGGAAATTTGCTTCAGAAATTACATCAGAAGACTATGTTGCAGTAGCTTATCCTAAACAAACAAATGATATTGAAAAACTATTTGTTATGGATTTTTTGGACAAGAAAAAATACGAGATAATAAATGGGGATATTCACAAAATAAACAAGGACAAAAATCATCCAAGATACAGTGTACAGATGAAATTAGTAAAGGCAGAAATAGATATTGACTACGATTTAATGAAACTTTTTGGTTATTATTTGAGTGAGGGATATATAGATCAAGATGATTCTGTAAGGTTTACTTTCCATTCTGAAGAGCTAGAATACATGAAAGACGTTATAAGTTTAATGGAAAGAAAATTTGGTATAAGCGCAACGATAAAAAAATCTAGTGCTGGCAATTGGTCTAATTTAAGATTTTTTTCTAGAATACTTGTTAATGTCTTTAAATCTGTTTTAGGAGAAGGTTTTGATAAAAAGAAAACCCCCTCTTGGTTCTTAGAATTGCCTATTGAAAAGCAAAAAGGTTTATTGTCTGGAATAATAAGAGGAGATGGTTTTCCAGTAAAAAATAGGCATACAACAAACATAAGGGCCACATTATCTAATCCAAATCTTGTTTATGCCATCTGGGTAATTTTAGCTAGACAAGGATATTTAGCTAGTTTTAGAAAAGACAATTTAAGCAAATTAGGCACTACAAATTCTTATACAACACTTTTAGATTCCCATAATTCAGAGAAAATTTTCAATGAGATATTTATTGATAAACAGTTTAATGGAATCACACAGCTTTCTATGAGAAGGATTAAACAAAAATATGTTGATGGAAGATTTTTCTTGCCAATAAGAGATATACAAGTAATAATGGAACCTATTAAAGTATATAATTTTGAGGTAGAGTGGGAACATACTTATGTAGCAAATAATGTTGCTGTACATAATTGTTTTGTGATTCCTGTTGGTGATTCAATAGAGGAAATTTATTATGCATTAACAGCAACTGCATTAATACATCAATTCGGCGGAGGTACAGGTTTTTCATTTTCGAGATTAAGGCCAGAAGGGGATTATGTTCAGTCTACAAAAGGTGTTGCTTCAGGCCCAATGTCATTCATAAAAATATTTGATACATCTACAGAAGTTGTGCGCCAAGGAGGTTGTGTTGCTTTAGATACAAGGGTTTCTACACAACAAGGTTTAATACAAATAGGTGAAATTGTTCCTATAAAAAAAATTGAAGTTAACAACTGGAAAGGTCATGCAATTACAGTTATGACAGATGAAGGTCCAAAATTATCAGATGAAGCTTACAATAATGGAAAGTCAGAAGTTATTACTATTAAGACAAAAAATAATTATAGTGTAACTGCAACTCCAGAGCACAGATTTAGAGTAATTAATGAGGAAGGAGATTATGTTTGGAAACATCTTAAAGATATAAAACAGGATGATTGGCTTGCACTACAATTAGACAGTTATGCTGAAGAAACAGACTATAAATTTCCAGAATTTAATTATAAGCCTCATTATAATGCAGAGCCAGTAATCCTGCCAGAAACACCAACAATAGGTTTGGGAGAATTTATAGGTTATTTTGTGGGAGATGGTTGCTTCTCAATAGATGAAAGAGGTACAGGAAGACTAATATTGTCTTTTGGAGATGATGAACCAGAAGTAAAAGAGTACATGCACAGATTAATATTAAATTTATTTGGAATAGTTCCATTTGAAAATAAAAAAGAAAATGATAATAGTACAAATTCTTATTACAGTAGAACAACTCTTGTTCATTGGTTAAAGAATATTAGTGTAGATAAAGAATCTGCTCTCCAAGCAAAAGTACCAGAGATTGTATTCAGAGCAGGAAAAATTTTTGCTGAGGGTTTTGTTAGGGGTTTATTTACAGCAGACGGAACAATAACAGAAGAAGGTTATCCCTCGGTTTGTAGTATTTCTGAGAAATTAATAGATGAAACACAACAGCTTATGCTGTCTTTAGGAATTCCTACTAGTAAATCAGTAAAAATAGACAGAGAGGGTGCTTATGGTAACAATGATTTATATATATTAAGAGTGATAACTGAAAGAGGATTAAAAAGATTTTCAGAAATAGGTTTCTTATCACATAAGAAAAACAGAAGAATAAAAACTAAAGAAATAAGATGGGAGTTTAATGATATAATACCAAATCAAGAAGAAGTTTTAAAATCAATCTACAATGGACCTGGTAGAGGATGCGCACAAGGAAAAACAAGTAAAGGAGCTAATAGAAATTTATACAGAGATATACAGCACTATCTTCCAAATATAAAAGAAAAAAGAAACTTAACTTATAAAAGACTCAGTAAATTATCTAAAAAACATAAAGAAATTAGAGAAAGTAAATTATCTTGGTTTTTAATAAACAATCAATTCTATGATCAAGTGGAAAATTTGACAAAAGGAGAAACTTATACTGTAGATCTATCTGTACCAGAAAATAACACATATATAGCAAACGGTTTTGTAAGTCATAATACGAGAAGAGGTGCCAACATGGGTATCATGCATTACAAGCATCCAGATATTAAAAATTTTATAACCTCAAAATCAAAAGACAAAGGGTTCTTGCAAAACTTTAATATTTCAGTTGCCTTAGATGAAGATTTTATTAAGGCTGTTGAAAATAATTCTGAAATAGAATTGGTAAACCCAAAATCAAAAAAATTAGTTGCCAAAGAAAAAGCAAGTGAAATGTTCGATCTGATGGCACAGTGTGCATGGGAAACTGGAGATCCAGGTTTTGTAGTTATAGACAGAATAAATAATACAAATTCAAATCCAACTCCTAAATTAGGGCAAATAGAAAGTACAAATCCTTGTGGAGAACAACCATTATTGCCTTGGGAACCGTGCTTTGCACCAGATACATTTATTACAACAAACAAAGGTTTAGAAACAATAGAAGAATTATATCAAAGACAGCAAAAAGGTGATAAGATAATTATTGCTACTGACAATAAAGTCATTGGTCAAAAAGGAATAGAACTAAGACCAGCTATTGTAAGTAAAACAGGGTACAAAAAAATTGTTGAAGTTAAATTAAATAATGCTCAATCATTAAAAGTTACCCCAAATCATAAGATATTTACAAACAATGGTTGGAAAAAAGCAGAAAACTTAACAAAAAAAGATCTTGTGTTTATACAAGATAGTTCTATTTATAATATCGAAGAACAAACAATAAAACAAAATTTATTTGTTAGTCAAGAAATATTTACTAATAATGAAGATTACCAATTATACGGATGGTTAAGTGGAGATGGCTATTTTGTAGAAGGGGATAGACCAAGCACTGGTTTATGTTTTGGCCCTGATGAAAAATTTGCACAAAGTAAACTTATTCCTTTATTCAGAAAAGTTTTTGAATGTAATTCTTCTAGTTATATAGCAAAAGATGATGTTGTTAGTATAGCTACTGAAAAGAAAACAGCTATAGAAAAATTAAGAAAATTAGGATTCAAAGGAGGAAGAGCTCCAAATAAAGAAATTCCAAAGCCTATTTTTACATCTGAACCGGATAAAATAAGAGCATATTTAGGGGGTTTATTTAGCGCAGATGGAGAAGTAAGTTCTTACAGAAGAAGAGTAAGGCTTAGCAGTGCATCTATAAAATTGATAACACAAACACAAATGCTTTTATTAAACTTTGGAATAAAATCAAGAATAAGTAAAAGCAAAGTTGATAAAAGAACATGGTATGAACTAGCAATTAATGCTGCAAGTTATGATAAATATGCAAATTTAATAGGATTTCCGTTATCACCCATAAAACAAGAGTTACTTATGTTAAAATTAAACGATAAAATTAGAAATAGGATTGATAATTCATTTAGTAGGGTAAAATCCATCGAACCTATTGGGTTTTCAGACGTATATGATATTACAGAACCTGAAACACATTCTTTAATAGCAAATGGAATTATTGCACATAATTGCACTTTGGGAAGTATTAATTTATCTAATCATGTTAAAAAAATAGATGGTAAAAATGTTGTTGACTATCAAAAGTTAGAGTACACAGCGAAATTAGCAACACATTTTTTAGACAATGTAATAGATATGAGTCACTATGTTTTGCCAGAAATAGAAGCAATGTCTAAAGGAAATAGAAGAATTGGTTTAGGTGTTATGGGTTGGGCAGAAATGCTAATAAAATTAGAAATTCCATATGACTCAGATGAAGCAATAACTTTGGCTGAAGAAATTATGGGATTTGTAAATGCTAAATCATTAGAATCTTCAGAAGAACTTGCTGAAATTAGAGGTGTATTTTATAATTTTAAAGATAGCATCTATGATGATAAAGGGGAGTATTTCAGAGGGAAAAAATTACGTCCTAGAAATTGTGCTAGAACAACAATTGCCCCAACGGGAACAATAGCCATAACTTCAGGATTGCAAGGCA
>JAGVZM010000017.1 GCA_018302545.1 Candidatus Woesearchaeota archaeon
GAATATTAGAAGCTGGTGCGAATATTGATGAAATAGAAGCTCCGGATGCTAAAAAAACATTAGAGAGTATAGTTCAAGTTCTTAAAAGTGGCAAAGATATTCCTGATGACCAAGTTAAGATAACTCCTATAGGAGGAAATGCTAAAACAGTTAGAGCAGGATATGGTTTTATTGCTCAAGTTAGTGTAGATCTAGGTCAGGGTATTGTTTTAGATGGAAAGATTAAACATTCGAAAAAGCCTGGTGAAATTGATAATTTATTAGCTGTTGAAAGAGCAATTGCTAGAAAGGGAATTAAAGGAGTTTCTAGATCTTTTGGTAAAATAAGAAAGTATAGTTTAGTCAGTGAATTTTCTAGAGGTCATGATATGGCCCATATTTACCATAAATTACCCGCACAGCAAAGAACTAGTTTGGTAAATGATGTTTTTGATACTTGTCTTAGAATAAGTAGAAGTGTTAGAGAAAAAGATTTTGAACCAAACCTATTTGATAGGGTTGTAAGAAGAAAAAAATCGCCTATTGGGAAATATGATGCAGCTGCTAAATTTGAAGAGAGATTTTTAGCAAGAAATGTCGATGTTGGAATTGAAACTAATTCTATGAGAAGTTTTTATCAAAGTCTAGAAGGTGTGATAAATGGAGATGATCCTGGATTAGTTCATTTAGATTTACATGGCAATAATGTTATTGTTAATACTAGAAGAGTTTCTGATAGTGAGTTAAAATATGTTAGTTTTAAAATTGGTGATTGGGATCCTGCAGCAATCACAAGTGTTCATATGCCTTTGTATAGACTATTAGTAACTACTGATGCCTTTGAAAGTGGAAGAGCTGATGAAATATATGATCATGCATATGAAGAGATTAGTAAAGATAGAAAGATAACTAGGAATTATTTCGATGTTGTTGCTAGACTTGCTAAAATACATGGTGATTTGAGGCTGGCAGGAAGTGCTAATGATGCTTATGAAAAATTAAGATCTTTAGGAGAAGAAGATATACAAATAGAAGGAAGAAAATATAATGTTGGAGATGTTAGAAGTATAGCTTCTTATTATTTTACTAGGGCTGTAAATATTTTATTCAATAATTTTCCTGTTTTAGGAAGAGGAGAGTTTCAAGATGAAGAAACTTATCTTAGCTATTGTAAGATTAGAGATGGTGCAAAAAAATTTGCAGAGGAACTAAGAGGGTTGATTACTTCTAATCAAAATAGACTAGATCAAAATTGGGCTATGAATAGTAATAAAGGATTTGCTTTTGATTATTTGGGAGAAGGAGATTATCAAAATATTGAGGGAAGATTAAGTCCTGATAAAGATGCATGGAGGGTAATATCTCCTTTATTTAAAGAGAAAGCAGAAAGGGATGGTCTTGTAAGAAGTATTGGTGTTGTTGCTAAAAGAATTGGTAGAAGAAATAGAATGATTGATGCTGCTAAAATTGCAGCTGGATTAGTTGCTGGAGCTGGTGCTATTGTTGCAGGAGAATCGATATTAGATTATTACTACGATACTCAACATCCTTCAATTGGTCATATACACCCTGCAGATGTAAAGTATTCTGATGATCATTCCTTAACAACTAAACAAAAATCAAAGGCAACGAAAGATGTAGTTAGACATCGAAATTTGAGATCGCATATTGGTCCTAGATTTTCTGACATGGGTGATGATGATTTAAGAAATTTAGATTCAAGAGTTAGAGATTATGAGGCTAGCGTTTTAAGCTATTGTGTTGACTATGGTTTTCAGAATCCAGATATAATTCTTGCAATGTTAGACATAATGAGCCCTAGTCAATTTAGAAAAATTTGTGAAAATGAAGATCCTTGCACTGCAGCATTACTTGTTAATGAGAGGAATACACTTAATCTTGGTTATAGAAGACAGTCTTTTGATGAAAAATGGGATGAAGATAACATACTAAGATTAATAGATTCTTTCTCTTATAGAGTTGATGTTACAGGCAGTTTTGAGAATGCATTAGCTAGTTTTGTTTTAGGTATTAGAGGTATAATGCCTGATGAAAATAAATATGATTTAAGAGAAGCATTATTTTTAGATGCAGACTCAATAAAAATATTAACAGAACAAGGCAAAGAAGTGGAAGCACTAAGAACTAGAGTTAATGTTGATAACGCTGATATCTGGGGAAATCATAATTTTTCATTAGATAAAGTTGAAGAATTTGTTTATGATGTTATGGGTGAATATTACTCACTTAAAAGATATCATACTGATATTGCTTTAAGGTCAAGTTCACAAGAACCAAGAAAACTAGCTTTAAGATATAAGAATGATAGAGATTTGTCTAGACTAGACAACACTGCTTTCTCTTTTAGAGATGGTTCTTTAGTTGTTACTACTGGTGATAGGGATGTAGTTTATGATATAGGTAAAGGAGTTAAACCTGTATTATTAAATAAAGGTTCAAACCATGGTGTCTCTGTTTCACAAGTATTTGATATTGATACTTCGCCAATATTTAGACAAGGATTTTATACTTCTTCTATAAGGTATAGAGTTAGATTACTTGGTTTGCAGGGTAATAGAACTTTATCAAGTGATGTAATAGAAGGACCTTGCAAAACTAAGGGAAATCCCTTTTTTGAACCTGTTTCAGAATTATTATGTAATGGTATAGGTTTTTATGATTTAGATAGAACAAATATTTCAGGTAATTTTATTGGCTATTTAGAATTTACTGTTTTAGATAGAGATACAAACTTTTTATTTGCTAGAAATTTTGTTCCTGCTCAAGTTGTAATTCCTAATGAGAGGGCTTTAGTTTCATCTGATTTTGATGGTCCTGGATTTTTCGTAAGTGGAGCAAGAGTTAGCCCAGATGAAAGTGGTGGAAAAGTTCAATTAAGTGTTTTTAATCTTAATAGGGATTATATTTTAGATACTGTAATTAGAGTTGGTATTCCTGAATTGAGATTGTATTCTTATGTTTCTGTTAATCCAGAAGGATTATCCAATGATTATGGTGTAGCTTTATTGCCTATAAATAATTTTAGGGAAAGTGTAGCTCAAATACCTCAAGGAAGTTATGATTTATTTGTTGAAGCCAGAGGAGGTATTGAAAGATTGGATGATTATTCAACAGGATTACCCTTGGAAGTTTTATTATTAGATTTAGGACCAACTCAAAAGTTTATGGTTGATAAGGATTATTACTTAACAGGTGTTCCAAGAAATAGCCCCTCTCTAGAATTAGTTAAAGAACTTAGTCAAAATAATATTACTGCAGCTCAAATCAAAAATCCATTGAATATAGCTGTTGCTAATTTTAGGTTGGATGGTTTTTCTTTAGGATTTGATCATGAAAATAGGAGATTTTATATTAGTGATCAAAAACAAGTAGATTTAAGACAAAGTTGTGATCCTAATGATCCTACTTATCATGAAAGAATATCAAGATTAGTCTCTTTCTCTGTTAATCAAAAATGTTTTGTTACTGGTAGTTTAGCTGATTATGATTTAGGAAATGTGGATTGTTGTGATGTGAAAGGTGTTTGTTATGAAGATGGTAAAGAAGTTAAAAGAGCTAATAGGACTTATGCAAATTGTCAAAAGCCCAAAGATGATGGCTATTTTGTATTTAGCAATAAAGGTGTAAGATACAAAATGGGAGTTTTGAATGAAGGCAATGCTTTTGAAGATGGTTATTATAGATTAATAATTAAAAGATAGTTAGAGTTCTAAACTAATCTTTAGTTCTGCTAAATTCATTAAGTCTACTGCTAACATTGTCATTCTTCCTACAAGTAGGACGTCATGAGAATATTGAGGTTCTTCAGAATACTGTACTGAGTTAACCATATCGTAATATTTTCTTATTACTTTTACTAATTCTAATGCTTTATCTTTATCATATTTATAAAAAGATTCATAGTAAGTTTTGAATGCAATATTTATTTCATTGAGCGCTTCGATTAACTCTTTTTTTACTGGTTTCTTTCTTCTAGTAAATTCTTTTCCTATATACTCATAAACTTGAGTTATATGTCTAAGTTCCATTACTATATGATAATACAAAGGGGTTTTTTGAAAATCTTCGTGGCCTTTTTTATTTAATATCCTTAAACAAAAATTAATGAACCTATCAATGTTTTCTCTTGAATATTCCACATTTTTTACATTATTAATATTGCTTTCTTTTATATTTGTTAACAATTCTTCAGACATTGACATTATTAATAGAAATACTCTTCTTATTACTCTATTAAATTCATTTTCAGCTGTTCCTGTTAAGTCTTTTATAATACAATAATTTCCTTTTTGTTCAATTACCTCTACCCCAATTAATTTTGTATTAACAATTTGCTGAATAAAATTCATTGTAGGTATTTTTGTATTATGTTTTATGTTTAAAATTTCATTATTTTCAAATCTGATTTTCATTTCATCGCAACCAAGGATATAAGAACTTAAAATATACCTTGCTACTAATTTAGTATCTAAATCTGTTATGTTAATTAGTTTTTGTTCGTTTTGAGAATGTTTTTGTGTTGCTATAACTAATTCGTTACCTCTTTCTTCTACTTCTACCTCGTCTCCTTGTTTTATGTTAAATCTTTTTATCCATTTGCTTGGAAGAGAGGCTACTAATGTTGCAGTTCCTAATTTGATTATTTTTCTTTTCATGTATTTACATAAGGGTTCATAATATATAAAGTTTTTGTATATATATACATATATACTAGGTTATATATCTTATGAATTATCCTTATATTAAGTTTAGACTAAATTTCTTTGTGGTTAATATGTATATAGAACAAACTAGAAAACATGAAGGATTTGAAGAATATAGTATATTATTACCTTTAGAGGGTAGAGTAATACTTAGGTTTAAAGATAAAAGAGCTACATTATTATTGGGAGATGAGCATATAGAAGATGCTGAACTATCAGATCTAATTATTGGAGAGATAGGAGATAATATCCCAAATCTAACTGAAGAAGCTGCTGATTTAGCTACTAGGGTTATTGGACTATATAATGGAGAGATTGATCCTCATGAAGCAGTTACTCAACCAAATATTCCTATATATAAGGATGATGAAGTAACAGAGGTACATAAGTATATGGATCTAAGACAGTCTTTTTACAGAGGATGGCAAGGTAAACCAGACAAAACACAAAGAGAAGCATTAGAAGAATATGGTTTAGAATATGTTCCAGGAAATGGAGGAAGTTATGGTAAGATAAGATCAAAAGAAAATCCTGGAATTTTTGTAACAACTTCCAATACACCCAGTGATACTAATGCAGGAAGACAGATAGCTAGACATATTATAAAGTATATACTCAAAGATGAATAGTTTTTTTAATTTTTGTTTTGTTTTTTTCTCATGAAACAAGTTATAAAGCTTAGTGATGGGTTGGATTCTAAAGTTTATAGGATGTATTTTGCAGATGTAAGAAAATTTGGTTCTCAAAGATTATGGGATACTCTTAGGGATTATTATAATACAGAAGATCCAAGGTATGTTAATTCATTATTAAGTAGTATTATGGATGACTCTAAAGAATCTGTTGATATTCTTAGAAATAGAAGTTCTAAATATAGTATGTTCGCTACTACATTTTTTGTGGGTTCTCTAATTGGTGCTTTTAGTATAAATA
>JAGVZM010000012.1 GCA_018302545.1 Candidatus Woesearchaeota archaeon
AGAAGATAAATTAGAATTATATGGAAATAAGGAAACTGATGCAGAAAGCATTGTTCAAGATGCTCTTCAAGAGATAGGAATTGCTTCTTGGTTTAGCCATTATTTCGAACCTAGAGAAGAGGTTTCTTTGAAATATAATGACATTTCTCTAAAAAAGAAGTATGAACCTAGAGAATTGAATGATCTTACAAAAAGACTTGCAGAAGGATTTAAAGAGAATGGTTATGAAACACAATGGAAAGAAATTCCTTGTGAAGGATATACTTCTAAAGGATATAGTATAAAAGGGCCTTTAAATGAAGAAGGTTATAGGATATCAATGTTTATCCATGATGCTACTAAACCAAGACAAGATTTAGAGGTTTGTTGGAGCATTGAAGATAAGGATGGAAATTTTGCTCAAGATCGGAGCGATCCTCCAATAGATCAAATAAATGTTTTGGGTAACAAGGTATTTGAAGAAGTTCCTAGAATTTTTAGAGAATATATAGGAATCCCTGGTAAGGCTGCTCCTTTATTGGACATAATGCCTTAATTTTTTACTTTTTTAAAATATAATAAGATAAAGTATATATATCCCTATATATGATTATACAGAGAATTAATTGTAATCTCTTAATATTATTAATGATGAGACAGACAAATAGATTAATGCATTTATTAGTAGATAATTATTTTGGCATAAGAAGTGAAGATAGAACTAGATGTGAAAGAGAGGTTTCTAATTATTTAGGTAGAGAAGAAAGTGTTGGAAATAATCATGTTGTTTTTGTTAAAAGGATTACTAAAGTTGCTTCAAACTTAATAAATAGTGGAAATACTAGTTTAGATTTACATCTAGAGAAGTTAAGAGATTTTAATCTTGAAGGGGCAAATATTATAGATAGAGGTATAACCTCTCAATTGAATGGTGTTTCTAAAATGGATTTAGATATTATGAGGTGCCATTTCTATAGTTATGCTGGAGATTGTTCAACTAGACTATTTAAATTAAATGAAAATGTTGCTGATGCTCATGATGCATTTATACTATATAGTGGAACTGCAATAGTTGGAGCAGATGTAGATAGAAAACATTCTATAATTAACCTTATGAAAGCAGCAGATCTAGCTTGGGGTGTTGCTCCAAAATCTGGAGATGAGAGATTAGTTTGGATTAGAAGAGGAATAGATAGTAATTTAGAAGCTGCTGAATTAAGTAATGGTTTTGATGGATTTTTAAGATCTAGAAATCTTTATTTGGCTAGTCAAAAGGCTACTCAAGTATATACAATTTTACGAGATAAAGGTTCTTTAAATGAAGCTTATAATCTTAATCTAGAGGCTGCTGGAGCATGTTTAGGATTAGAAAATAATGAACAAGCTTTAAAGGCTTATGAAAGAGCTGCAAGATTAGCTATAGATAATTGTGATAATAATGGAAATAGACCATGGTTTAATGAATTTGTTTATTGTAAATATAAACTTGCAGAAATTGAAAGAAATTCTGTAAAGGCAAATAGACACTATAAGGAAGTTGGAGATTATGCTAATAATAAATATGAAAGCACTAGAGATGAATTTTGGAAAGGAAAGGCAATAGAAGCTTATAGTAAGTTATTAAAAGTTATGGAAGGTGATTCTGGTTTAAGTAGAAGATTTGGTAGACTTACATTACAAACTAGATTAGAAAGATTTCAAAACCTGGCTTAAAATTTAATTCTTTGTCCATCACTCAATAGATGGATATTCTCTTTTAATGTATAACCCATTTCTTCTGCTAATTTAGCTACTGCAGTTTCCATTTCTAAATTCCCTTGAGATGGAAGAATGTGTTTTGGTTTTAACATTTGGATAAAATCCCTTATATCTTCCCTTGATGCATGACCACTACTATGAACATCCTTAAACATTCTTACTTTATTTGCTTTTAATATGCTTTCTAATTGTTCTCTATTTGCGATATTCATAGAAACAGGAATTGTTCTACAAGAAAATACAACTATATCTCCTTCATCAAAATTAAATGGTAATTGCTTATTTACAATTTTATCTAGAACAGATCCAGGTTCACCTTGAGAGCCAGTTGTTATAACCATATATTTTTCTCTATTTTTGTTTATCTCTTTTAATTTTCTTTTTCTTTCAGAGCCATAGCCTATAATTTCAACCCCATTATAAAAATCTGCTAAACCTAAAGATAAAGCACATTCGTTATATTTTTGCATACTCCTTCCAATAAGAACAACTTTTCTGTTTAGTTTCTTGCCAAATTCTACTGCGCTTTTTATTCTGGCAATATTTGAAGCAAATGTAGTTACGAATAATGCTTTTCCTTTTGTATTTGTTTCTAATAAAACCTCTTTTAGCATTTCTCTTGCAACATTTTCACTTGGTGTTTTTCCTTCTACAGTTCCGTTAATACATTCTACAACTAAAGCAGTTATTGAATTAGAAGAACCTAATTCCTCTAATCTTTTATAATTTGGTTTAAAACCTAAAACAGGCTCATTGTCTAATTTGAAGTCATTTGCATAAATAATAACTCCTTTTGGAGAATGGATAGCTACTAAAGCACATTGTAATGTTGAATGAGATACAGATATTAATTCTAATTCTATATCATTTGAGATTTTTATTTTTGTATCTGCATTTAATGGCTTGAATTGGTTTGGAAGCTTTACTTTTTCATCTTTTAATATAGATGTTAAAATACCTAATGTGAATGGAGTTCCTATTATAGGGCATCTATACTTTCCTGCTAAGAATTGAACAGCTGCAATATGATCATAATGCCCGTGGCCTAGAACTATTGCTTTTACTTTATCTTTCCAATCTTCAATTTTTCTATCATCTGGAATAGCTCCAATATCTATTAATTCGTCTGTAGAAAGAGCTCTTACTCCTCCTTCTTCTCTTTCGTAAGTTGCTAAAGCTTGGATACTTACACCCATATCTATGATTATTACTTCATCTCCAACCTTAATAGCAGACATATTTCTTCCAACTTCAGAATAACCAGACACTGCACAAATCTCTATGTCCATTTTTTAAGTTTAGAAAAGTTTATGTTTATATACTTTAGTATAAGTTTAATTTTGGATAATTCTAGATTAGATTAACCATTTTATTTTGATCTTTTCTTCTTTTTCTCTTTTAATGCTTCTTCTATCATATTTGCAGATTCTGCAAACCCAAACTCTTTTCCAATCATTAGTATTTTATAGGCAGATAAGGCAAATAATAAATAACCTATTACCATTAATGAATTTTCAGTTATTATATTGTTAAATAAATTTAAACTTCTTAATAACGTTAATAACTTGTTTAAAAATATTGCTAATAAAGCAAATACAAACAATAACGAATAAGATCTTAGTGATGAATTTTGTGCAAGGCTTCTATAAGCTTTAAAACTCCAGATTAATGCTAAAAATCCAAATGAGATTATAAAAAAGTCTGCTGCTAAATTAAATGTTGGTGTTATCTTAAATAAAGAATATATTCCTATCAATATTGCTATAAAAGCTACTATTATCCTGAGTATTTTTTTCATTTTAAATCCTCCACTAAATCGCATACTTGTGTTAATTTGTCTATTAAGTCTTTATTTTTTTCCTTTTCAAGGCTGATTATTATTCCTTTAACTTTCCATGCCCTCATTTTTGTTGCTAAAAAATGTATAAATCTTGCTACGGTATCACTTTTATTATATATTAATAAAGTACTAAGTGAATCAAAAAAAACAAATTTTTCTTTTGTTGGGATTGCTCTTACAGCTTGGTCCATTGCTATACTTATATCACTTAATCTTTCTGGACTTCCAATAAATAAACAGTTTTTGTCTTTCTTTACATTACTGCTAGCTAATTTTGTTACACTATCAACAAATATTATTAATCTTGTATCAATTTTATTTTTTTTGAATGATTCTAACATTGTGGAATAAGGTTTATTTAAAGTAATGTAAACTCCTGGAATTCCTTCTGAAATAAAGTTCTTGATTATTTCTATATTTGTTTTATTATAAGAAGAAGCAGGCACTGTTGCTAATGCAATGTAGTCTTTTAACTCTTTAAGCTTTTTATGAAACTCTTCTATACCTTTTTTTGTCATGTATTTTTAGTCTTTATTACTTATTTAAGTTTTTCTGAGTTACTAGTAAGGTTTTTATATTTGACTTATTTTGTTTTAG
The DNA here is from genome assembly GCA_018302545.1 of Candidatus Woesearchaeota archaeon. Lineage (GTDB taxonomy): Archaea > Nanobdellota > Nanobdellia > SCGC-AAA011-G17 > GW2011-AR18 > JAGVZM01. Next base: position 4,175 of record JAGVZM010000012.1, read on the forward strand.
TAATGAAAAAAACAGAGGGATGCTTACAAATAGGTGTATCTGGTTTTGATAAAATATGTAAATGGGGAATTCCCTTATATTCTTCTATTCTTGTGACTGGTGTACCTGGTAGCGGTAAAAGTATATTTTGTCTGAACTTTATATTAGAAGGTGCTAAAAACAATGAACCTGGATTAATTATAACAACAGATGAATCTATAAAATCAATGAGAGAATATGCAAAGGATTTAGGTTTGTCTTTAGAAGATTATGAAAAAAAAGGATTAATAACTTTAATGGAGCATAATTATTTAGGTCAAAAAATTGGTTCCATACAAGCACCTATGCAGTTAATTAAAAAAAATAAAATAAAGAGGGTTGTTCTAGATTCATTAAGTATGATAGATTATATCTTTAAATTTGATTCTAAAGATTTTAGAATTGGTTTGTTACAATTTATATCAGACTTGAAAAAATCTAATATTAACTTTTTAGCAACTTCAGATAGAGAATCAATGTATTTTAAAGAAGATTTTAATTTTAAACCAGAAGATTTCTTATTTGATAGTCTAATATTCTTATTTAAAATAAGAAAGGGTTCTAGTTTTGAAAGATGTTTACATGTGGCAAAGTTAAGAGGCAAGGAACATAGTTTAGACATCTATCCTTTTAAAATAGGCAAAGGCGGAATAAAGGTTTATACAGATCAAATGCCTTTTTCTTTAATTGAAAATGAATAAAAATACGAAAAAAGTTAGTAAGAGAGTATCAACAGGAATCTTTAACTTAGATAGTATAATAGGTAAGGGGTTTAAGTTAAATTCTATTAATTTAGTTGCTGGAGGTGCTGGTTCAGCTAAAACTATATTTGCAATACAATTTCTAATAGAGGGCATAATTAAAAATAAAGAACCTGGAATTTACATTACTTTTGAGGAAAAGAAAGAAAAGCTATATGATGATATGTTAAGTTTTGGTTGGGACTTAGCAAAACTTGAGAAAGAAGAAAAATTTGTTTTTTTAGAATATACTCCTGAACAAGTTAAGAAAGTTTTAGTTGAAGGAGGAGGTACAGTAGAATCTCTTATAAATAAAATCAAAGCTAAAAGACTAGTTATAGATAGCATTACTTCTTTTGCATTATTATATTCTGATGAATTAGAAAGAAAAGAAGCTTCTTTAGCTTTAATGGATTTAATAAATACTTGGGAATGTACTGCTTTACTTACTTCACAAGATGAATCAAAAGATGGAAATACTATATCTGCTGCTCTTGAATTCGAAGTAGATAGTATAATCTTATTATATTATATAAGGATTAAAGGCAATAGAGTTAGAGCAATAGAAATCTTAAAGATGAGAGGAACAAAGCATTTAGAAAGAACATTTAGCTTTGAGATAAGCAATAAAGGACTAGTTGTACATCCTAATAAAAAGGTTATATTTTAATTAATTTTTATTAAACCTGAAGTTAGATTTTTTATTAAAAACCTAATTAAGAAAAATATTCCTATTGATAACAATATAAATATAGGTAATAATTTTATTCCTTCCTTTTCCCTGCCTTTACTTATTAAACCAATTACAAAACTGCCAAATACAGAAGTTGTTAATAAGCTAATTAAAGCATAATTAAAAACAAACTTTGGATCTACACTTATAGATTTTATTGATATTGGAAGAGAAAAACTACTAGCTACATTTGTTGGTATGTTTATATTTTTTAATGTTGAAGATAGCATCTCTACTAAAAATGTACCTAATCCCAATAAAAGAGGAGCGCCAAATACTACAGCTATGGAAATAAATATCACATACATATTAACACTAGCACGTACTTTTTTATCAACTAATTTTTGATTCTTTATTTCCTTTGCAGCTTGCTGAATTAAATCTGCTAATCTTCCTCCTGCTTTTATACCTGAAACAATTAGATTTATAGTCCTGTTTAGTTCTGTTGATTTTACTCTTTTTGTTATTCTTAATAAGGATTCATCAATGGGTTTTCCTGCAGTTATTTCTTTTCCAACAATATTTAGTTCTTCTTGTAATGGTCCAAATTCAGGCCTTGCAGAAAGTAATAAAGCGCGGTCTGTAGTAAACCCTGACCTTAAGTTTGCTGCCATTAATTGTAATGCATCTGGTAAAACCTCTTCAATGTATTTTGCTTTTTTATCTGCATAGACTAATAACCATAGATATATTGCAAAGTAACATAATGTGAACAAGACTATAGATATTATCCAAAATGCTATATTGTAGAATTTTCCTAGTAAAAATCCTAAAAGTAAAGATAATAATAAATTAAATACAAATATAAAACCTAGAAATTTCTTTGGTTCAAAATTTATATTTGAGGCTATTAATAATTCAATTAATTTTTCTCTTATCTTTCTTGGATATAATGAACTAAATAATCTGTACATTTTTCAATTTGATAATAAATTTGGCCTCCTTGTTTTTAACATTCCCAAAAACATAATTTGGAAAAATAGGATTACTACATAAAGTCCATAGAACAATATTTTAACTAAAAATGGTTCTATTGCCAAAAATGATGAAAGTATTATTAACATTGTCATTGCTAAAGCAGGAAGTATTATTGCTATAATCATATAAAACATTGCTAGTGGGCTTAATTGAGAGCCATAATTTTCTATTTGAATTATTTGTTCTGTAGATAAATTGTTTATTGTTTCTTGCAATACTATCGAGATATCGCTTCCAGCTTTCATTCCATTTGAGATTTGCCATAAAGCTCTTCTATAATATAAAGAAGGATTTTTTGTAGCTGATTCTTCTATAGCTTCTACTGCTGAAGCTCCAGAATTAATCTTTTTTACTATTTGTTTAAATTCTTCAGATATTTGACCAAAGTTTTGTTTTGAGATTGAAACTATTGTATCAAAAATAGGTATTCCTGAATTAAATTTTATCATTATATTTCTAAGAGCAGGTAATAAATTTCTATCTATTTCTGCAATCTTTCTAGAGGAAACTAATTTAGGATATATTGTTTGTTGAATAAATACGAATAGAGATAATGCTAAAGATAATACAAAAGAGATTATTAAGAATTTTTCAATTTTAATTAAAAATAATATTATTGAACTAATAATAAATAGGAATAAGAATGTAATTGAAGAAGCAACCATACAAACAGCTAGATACTCACGAGTATTTAGATTTGAATCAGTATTTTTTAAATGAGAACCTAAATAAGGAAAAATAGGCGCGATTATAGAAGAAATTCCCAAAATTTTCTTTGATAGGATATTTAATTTTTTTTCTGGCAATATAGAGAAGGGGATTATCATTTTATAATTCCCCTTTTATCTCCTTTCTTAACAGATTTTAGTAAATTATCTTTATTTATATAAAATTCTTTCATAATTTTTCCTACTTCTTCTATTTTTCTTATATTGTGTTTAACCATAAAATCTAAAATGGTTTTTTTCTCTTGCAAGTCTTTATTGATTTCGTTTTGGTTCATTCCTGTATGCCTATTTAATTCTTCGAAGAATTTTATGCTATCTGAATGTTTAACTATTTCATCTGTTGTTGGTTTCCATCTGTATAATATATTTGGTTTTACAACACCCTTTTCTCCTTCAACTAAAAATTCACCTAATTGATAAAGTCTTCTTATACCATTACGCCTATCTCTAAACATGACTAGATTTAGATTTACTTCTTCTAATAAATTAGATGGAACAGATATAGGAGGATTTGTTAACCTAGATATTGTTTCGGAAATACTATTCGCATGCAAAGTGGAGTAAACACTATGACCTGTATGCATTGCCTCAAATAAAACTTCAGCTTCTTTTTGTCTTCTGATCTCTCCTAAAATAATTCTATCAGGACGCATACGCAGAGAATTGACTAATAAGTCTAGCATTGTTATTTGACCTTTTCCTTCTGGATTAGGTAACCTAGTTACTAATGGTGCCCAATAAAGGAATTCTGGTGCTTGAAGTTCTCTTGTATCCTCAATAGAGATTATTCTATTATTTGGAGGCATAAATGGCAAGCATACGTTAAGCAATGAAGTTTTACCACTACCAGTTCCTCCACTAATAATTATATTCATTTCATATTGTATAGCTAACCATATCAAAGCAAAAATTTGTGAAGTTACAGTCTTATTTTTGATAAAGTCTGTAACTGTCCATGGATCACGGGCAAATTTTCTAATTGTTATAGTATTACCTTTACTTGATATGGGATAGAGAACAGCGTTAGCTCTATCTCCTGTAATTAAATGGGCATCCAATAAGGGGTCTAATGTGGTTATTTGTCTACCTACTCTTCTTGCTATTATTTCAGAATAGTTAGCTATTTGTTCTTCTCTTTCTATTATTATACTTGTCATTAACCAACCATATCTTTTGTGATAGACTCTTATTGGTTCTCTTGAAGAGTTTACAACAATTTCTTCTAATGAACCATCTAATAATAAATATTCTATTGGGCCTAAACCAACCATATCATTCATTAATTTGCTTATAAGAACATTTTTAGTTGATTCGTCTAAATTTGGAAGATGTTTATTTAATATTTCAGATGCAGATCTGACAAATCTAGATTTAATACTCTCTATAGCTTTTGGGTCTAGTATTTCAGATGAGGTCAAGCTAACTTGTGTAACAATACTTGTTTTTACTGAATCTAATAATGCTAAAGTTGCAACTGAGAATTTTGGCAATGAAACATTATAATAAGTTGCTCTATTATTAACTCCTTCTATATTTACTATTAATGAAAATCCATAGGACTTTATTGTGTATTGTTCGATTCTTTGCATTTTATTTCAAGTTCTCCGAATGTAGGATATAAAAATTCTATTAGCTCATGTTCTTCTAATATTTTAGCCCATTCCTCTGCTTTTTCTTTTGAAATTTTGAATACTTCAGTTATTTCCGAGAGTTTAACTTTTTCAAATTTTTTTACTAATTTATAGAGTTTATCTATCTCTGTTTCATATTTTGCATTACTTAGTCTCACGTAAGTCTTCATTTTAGAAATTTTACTAATATTCTTTGTTTTTTTATCTAATTTTTTAGGTTTGACATTTATTAGATTTAATATTATAGATATAAATGCAATAAATAATGCAAAGTAAAGGATTTTTTTATCTGATATTACCATAGATACAATTAGTAATGATATAGCTATCAAAGCGTTTGCTGTTTTTGAGATATTTATTTTATTTGTGTTTTCTTTTTTTATCTTTTTTTTGATATTTTTTCTTTCATGCTTTGATTTTAGTGAACTAATTAATATTGAGAATAGCATAATTATAATGCCTATAACGAACATCCAGATTTTAAATGGTTTTACTATTGCAGCAACAGATATTATGGAACCTATGCAATAAGTTATTTTATATAGGTCTTTTGATAAAAATCTATTTTTAGATGGGTTAGATAATATTATTATAAGCAATATTAATATTCCTAATAAAAAAAATAGTGATTTTATATAAACTAGTATAAGAGTATCTAATAAAGCTATACCTATTAGAAGATTTGATACCCCCTCTTTTATCATTAATATTTTTCCGCACTTTATTGTTATAAATATTCTTTATTATTTTCAGATAGTTACAATATTTTTGGCTTAGTACTCTTTGTTATATTAAATTCTGGAAATGAGATATTAATTGGATTTTCTAAAAAAACTTTTATTTTATCAGTTGTATCTATTGTTAGAGTAATATTAACCATAAAAGTACCATTTCTTAAGTCTCTTATTTCAAATAGATTTGGTGATTCTTCATTTATTTCTATATCAATATCATCTAAACTGAAACGGTCAAATTCTGCGTGAATTTCCTGGTTTATATTTACATTTTTAGTATCTGTCAAAGTATGGGTAGAATTTCTAAATATTAAGTTTATTGGAACATTACCAGAAGTGAAATCATCCCATTCTATCTCTTCTAATAAAATATTTTCACTAAATACATCTATAGTTATATTTTTAATATTTGTGAAATTAGTTACATACCTTCTTTCAGAGCTACTAGAACCTGCATTAGTATCCTTATAATAGAGCATATTATTTATGTTTAATATTTTAGCATCTAAATTTGTATTATTTATTTTTACATTTTTTTCTCTTGATTCTACAAACTCTTTTAGGTTGTTAAATGAAGCTGTATAATTTGTTGAATTGGGATGAGGAATAATCTCTTGTATTGATATGGTGTTATTTACTAAAGTTACATTTAAAGCACCATCTAAAATAAATATATCCACAATACTTTTGCTTATTGAACTTGAGAGATCATTAACCCTATTACTTATACTTAATTCTGTTGTTCTTGTTTGTGTAGATTGTGAAATATTAAATACTAATAATGCCATTGCTATTAATAACATGCCTAATAAAAAAAAGTTTAATGTGTATATCACTCCTTTTGCCATATCCAATAATTCACCTCTGCATAATCTTCATTTGTAATAAAATATTTTTTACCAGAAATTGTAAGTATTCCATTAGAAGGTATGCCTCCAACATCTATTGTTTTATTATTTTTAGTTTGAATTAAAATCCTCATTTCATATGCTTTTGGTAATACTAAATTTTTTTCATTTTCAATAGTTGAAGAGTCTAATGTTTGTAAAACTCCTTTATTGTCCATTAGAGATATTATATCACTGCCTATATTTGCCATTTGGATTTGGGGAATCTTATTTTCTGATGCTTGAGATACATAATAAACTGATAAAACTAAGGCGATTGAGAATACTATAACCGCTACTATTATATCTAAAGTAAATATTAACCCTCTATTTCCATAACGATACTTCAATAGTTGATGTTTCATTTTGATAATATACAATCCTCCTTAATTTAGTTGTTGCCCCATTTGGATAATTTCCTAATTCTAATATTGACTGATTGCCTTTTAATAAAACTAAATATAATTCATAATCTTGTACTTTGGATATATTCTTTATTTGCTCGTAAGGTAATTTTGATAATGCACTTAATTTTTTTTCATTTATTATTTTATCTTTATCAACTAAACCTAAAGCATTTATATCTGGTGAGATAGCAAATGAGGTTCTTGTTATATTTGAAATTCTTAATTCATCTAATCTACCTGGAAAAAAATTTTGATTTAAATCTTGTTTGCCTAAATATAAATTATTGCTGCTATCTTGTGGAGTTCCAGCTGCTATAGTTGAAAATATTTCTAAACCGTTTACATAGAACTTAATAGTGTTTGTTGGGTTGAATCCAGAGATATAATGGTTATTTGTCAATGCTACATGATACCATTTATTTAAATTGAAGTTATAATTTGGTGTAAATTGCCCAATTCCATTTATTAGAAAACTAGGTTTCATCCCATTAACAATTTTTATATAAAATTGTCCAGATTTGTGTATTAAGTGCTCCTCTAAAGAACTTTGATCTTTTGTTGGATAAAACCAGAATTCGATAGTAAAATTTTTTAGATTTGATAATGAAGAACTATGATTAATTTCAATAAAATCATTTGAACCATCAAAGTTTAAACAGTTATTAACCTTACATTGATCTGAATTAAGTATATTTGGGGCATCATTTGGTGGATTTGGTTTTAAATTACCATCATTGTTATTATTTGAATTATCTATTACTTGATTATTATCTATAGAATCAAAGTAAATTAATAAGTTTGTTGAACCATCTGGATTGTATTTTTGCAGCTGATTTTCTTCCCAATTATCTGGAATTCCTGGACTTGATATTAACTGGTTAGCAAATTGAATATTATACAATTCCATTTCTGTTCTAAAGATTGAATCTGATAGATTTGATTGGTATGAATTCCAAATAACAAAGAAGGTTGTTATTAGTATTATAAATATTATAATTGATAACAACAAGTCAGTCATGCTAATTTGTGCTCTAACCATTTTGAATTATTATATTATTATTTATATTTGCAATATTAATTTCTCCTGTGTAAGTTCCTGAAGTAACATCTCCTCTATAATTGCATACTACATCAGTTCCATCACTAGATCTTATTGATATTGTTCCGGATAATAGAGTTATATTATTTACTGAGTTTATTTTAATATTATAACCTGGCCCTAAAGTTAACGCAGACTCTATTGCATTAGATATTTTAAAACATTCATCTCTTAATTTTAATGATTTATCTAATTCTTTTAGGTTATTACTTTCTCTTAGATAGAATATTAAAAAAAATATAAAAATCAAGAGAACAAAAGAGACACCTATTATTATTTCTAAGCTTATTTGCCCTTTATTCATTTACTACTCCAATGTCTGCTTCTGTTATTTGGGCAGTGTCTCCGTTCATAGTTGTTCTTGGAGCAATTCTAATTTTAATATAGGTACTATTTCCAGCTAAAACTGTATCTGTAATATTTACTTCATTAAATCCTCTATCAACTCCAGTTATGATTACATTAGTTATTGAGAAATCTGTTGTATTTGTTAGAATTATATTTTGGTCATCAGATGAATAAGCATACACCCTTAAATCATAAGGTAAGGTTTGTGCACTTTTAGCTTTTAATCTTAAACTATAATGTTCATATTCGCTTTTATTCCTATTTAATTGTAAAATAAAACCTTCATATCTTTGTCCATTAGAAGTATAATAAAACTTAGATGAACTTGGAGGAGTATTTTTATCCTCGTCACTAAGCTCTATTGTATTTAAAGTTAAAGTTGATTGGTCGTCTCTTGCAGTAATTCCAACTCCATTTGGAGTTTTGAAGTTCCATGCAATATCTGGAACTTTATATTCATAATCATTACCTGGACCTGGGGCTATTGGAGAAACAACAATAGTTATATTTGGGTATGGGTTTTCATAACCTAAGTTATTAGCAGTATCATTTGCATAAATAGTATTAATTGTCCAGTTACCTGCTGCTTGAAGTTGTATACTTATACCATAAACATTATCATTAGATGTACCTGCACAAGAAGCAGTATCTGACATTACATAATTTACTTCACTTGGAAATGGAGAGTTTAATGGGGTAGTTAATTTAGCCCATATAGTGTGTATAGTTCCTGCATCTGAAACTGTAGCATTTATACAAATATATTCATTTACACTTAAATTTGTTTTATCGACTTGAGTATTGCTTACTGAAGGTGCTGTTGTATCTAGTACAACACTAAAACTAATTACTGATGAAGAACTCATAACATTTTGGAAACGATCTATACACCTTACATAATAAGTATAATTTCCATTAGATAAACCAGTTAATTTGCTATTATGGCTTAAACCAGTACCATTCATCTGATCTAACATAGAATTATAGTCTCTATCTATGGAATCATATTTACATGCAGAGGGCTCATCAGTAGTTACTTCTAAAGTTGGATTATTTATTGTGACTATTCCTTTAGGTTGTGTATCTATAATTTGGGGTAATGTAGTATCATTTACTGGGCCAATAACAACAACATCATTTAACATTTCTATAGAAATCCTATGAATTCCTTGATTTATTGGAATAGAACCAGATATATTTATGTTAGTAAAAGATGAGACATCCCCTGTGCCAGGCATACTTAGGCTTATAGTTCCATTGTCAACTAATGAAGTATTGACTCCTGATGGTATTGAAATCCAAATAAAATCCCTTGATCCTGAGCCTAGTGCGTAAATTGATTCGGATTTTCTTGCAATTGAGTTAACTGTGCTTGAAGCCTGATTAATTCTAGTTGTTCTATTAGATTCACTCAATGCATAATAGAATAGAGGTATAATGGCAATTAAGATTATTGAAATTAAAATTAGGTATTCGGTCGCAGCTTGTGCCTTCATAAATTTAACTTTTCAACCATTATTAAAAATATTTGTTTTTACTATTTAATAATAAAAATAATTTAAATATTCATTTAATGTCTTTAAATTATTAAAATTTATGAGGTGATCGCATTGAAGAAAGGTCAAGCAGCAATGGAATTTCTAATGACCTATGGTTGGGCGATATTAGTCGTGCTTATTGCCATAGGAGCTTTAGTATATTTTGGAGTTATAAGTCCTGAGAGGTTTGTTCAAGATAATTGTACATTAACTCCTCCGTTGAGTTGCTCTGAATTAGGTGACTTTGCAGCTTTTAGAGCTGATACGAATAATGTAAGAGTAAGGGTTAACAATGGTGCTGGTGCAACAGTTAACTTACAAAGTGTAACACTAACAGAGACTGATGGAAATACATGTACAAGATTGGATAATGCAACATCAGTTAACTCAGGAGCAGAATTAGAAGTAAGATTTACTTGTAATGATGTAACTGCTGCTAGTGCTGTTGGAACAAGATTCACTGGAGACTTAGATATTATCTATAGTTTAACAGGCGGATCATACAACCAAACTAGCAATGGAAAAGTAGTTGTTAGGGTACAATAAACCCTAATTTTTTTTATTTTTTTATTCTTTATATTTTTTAGAAAGTGCAGATTCTATCACTTTGGTTACTAGTCAATTGTTCCTATGCCTATCTTACTGATCCATATACTGGATAATTCATTCCTAAAACGGATAATAATCTTCTTTTTGGAACTCCATTCTTAGAAATTTTATATTTTAGAAAATATCTAACCAAAGTAATTAGTTTGTTCCTTTTCTTCAAGATAGGCTAAAATAACTAAAGAAATATTATAGTTTTTCTATTGCTTCTAATAATTTTCTATGTCCTTTTATTAAATTCTTGAATCTATTTAACTCTTCTAATACAATTTTATGTCTATCTTTTGAATTCCCTAATTTTTCCATTCTTTAACCACTCCTTAATCTCTTCATTTTTATAATAATCTTCTCTAATTCCTTGCATATTTGGGTATTCTACTTAAAATCTTTGGTTGATCAGCTTTTTTAACTTTAATAAATTCCAATACTAGAATGTTGTACTCTATTATCTGTTCTTCATTTGGATATTTAATATTCATAATATAAACTCGTATTGGATATTTTTAAATATTTAGATTTAATAATTTATCCAAAGTAATTAGTTTGTTCCTTTTTCTCTTCAATTGACATTTTTGGTACAGCACCTTTTTTTGCTTTTTGCATATAATGTCTTAAGCTGACTTCGAATTTTCTTGCTTGTTCTAATAAAGGTTTAGTATCTATTTTAAACCCCAGATAAGAACTCAAACTTTCTACAACTTTAGCTGCAGATTCTGAATCTGGAAGTTGAGAATGAGCTTCAGCAAATATACAAGTGGAAGGAAGATCTTTACATTTTAATAAAAATGCTGCAGTTGTTCCCATAATTATACTTTCTTCAACTGGTTTTAAGTTTTTTATTTTATTTTTATTTGAGAAATAATAAACTTCCATAGTTCCTTCGTGTGAAGGAGTACTTTCTAAAGTAATTATTTCTTTTGCATCTAATGATCTTGCTATGTTTGTTAGAGTTTCAGCTAGTTCCCATTCGTAACCAGTAACTTCTGTTAATGCTTGAATTATTACTAGATTATATTTTTGATTATAAAATAAAGTTATAGGGCTTAATACTTTTCCTTTATGAATTGCTGTTAATGGGGCTAAGTGCTCTGACTCTATAGATCCAATCTCTTCTACTTCTAAGTGTTCTAATAAGAATTTTATTGAAATTGTTGAAACTAAACCAAAACCTGGAAAACCTTGTATAATAATTGGTTTTTGTGGCTTTTTGTGAAGTATTGGTTTCATGAATGTAATATTGTTCTTAATGTTTTATAAATTAGTGTGAAGACTAATTGGTGGTGAATGGTAGAAAGGTTTTTGAATAATCCTAGATTGATTTATTTTATGATTAATTTTATTGGAAGATCTAGAGAATATAATGATCATCTTGAAGGAGAAGTTCCTAAAGATTTAGAAAGACTGGTCCATAGACTTAGGTGGCCAATTTATTTAGAGAGTACTCCAAATATCCACTTGGCTTGTTATTTTGGAGAGAAAAATTATGCAAATCCGAGAGCGCAGTTTCCTTATGATATGCCTCATCCTGGATTGGATATTCAAGCAAATCAAGGAACACCAATATTATTACCTACTACTGGAAGAATTGTTAAATGTAAAGTTGATAAGATAGGAGGCCTTACTGTTGGAGTTTATGATGAAGAGAATAATCTTGCTTATGTATTTGCACATTTAGATGCAAGACAACCTCCCTGCGAACTTATTGAAGATACACATACAAAATGGAATTCGCCTTATTTTTTAGAAGCAGGTAAACCTATAGGCAAAATAGGAAAATGGAATTATGAGCTTCCAGATTTTGTGAATATTCCTGGAGAAGTTTTAGCAATTTATGGAAGAGAATTTCATCATGTGCATTTTGAGATTATGTATATAAACCCTAGGCAAAAAAAACCTCGTTTTATTGAAGGAGTAGATACACTAAATCCTTTGCTTTTATTACAAAAACTAAAGTATTAATTTTCCTCTTTGCCAATCTTGAATAATTATTCTAGATTTTAATAAGAAGTTTTATATACTTATTTACCTTATTTAAGTTAAAGAATTTAAGGAGGATGAAAAATGGTTAATATGACTTTAGCGTTACCTGAAGATATTCATAATAAAATGAAGCATTTTTCTGAAATAAAATGGACTGAAGTAGCAAGAAAAGCTATTGAAAATAAGTTAAAAGATTTAGAAATGTTAGAAAAATTGGTTTCTAAAAGTAAATTAACTCAAAAAGATGTAGAAGAATTTGGAAGGAAAATTAAACAGGAAGCGGCAAAGAAATTTATGCAAATATGATAATTATTCTAGATTCTAATATTCTTTTTGCTGCTTTAATTAAAGATTCAACAATAAGAAGCATAATTTATCGCCTAGATGATTTAGTAATGCCAGAAGTAATTTTAGATGCAATAAGAAGATATAAACATGAATTAATATTAAAATCAAAATTATCAGAAGATCAGTTTGAAGAAATTTTAAGATTATTATTGAAACAGATAAGAATTATTCCTAATGAACAAATTCTTCCTTATAGAGGTGAAGCATGGGAGTTGGTCAAAGATCATTCTCCTGAAGATGTAATGTTCATCGCATGTGCTTTAGCATTTAATAGTAGCATTTTGTGGTCTGATGATAAAAAGTTAAAAAGACAAAGTATAGTTAGGATTCTTAATACTTCTGAAATTATTAATATAATAAACCCTAGTCTTTAAGATTAAAGTATTAATTTTCCTCTTTGCCAATCTTGAATAATTTTACGAGATGTTAAATCCAAATTTGGATTTCCTTTTTTAATTAACCAATTAAATTTTCTTGCAATTAATTCTAAAGTTTTTTCTGAATCTTCTTTTGGTTTTACTTTATAAAGTTCTTCTATTATTTTTGGATTTTTTTCATATGCATTATCTAGAATCTTTATTGCTATAGACTCTGGATCTTGGAGTTTTCTGTAGTCTTTTACATTTATTAAAGCATGTTTTCCTTCGTCTTTTTCCAAATAAGGAAATACTCCAGGAGTGTCTATTAAATATATGTGCCTAGATATCCTAATCTTTTGCATACCTTTAGTAAATCCCGGTGTAGGACTTGTTAAAGCTGATCTTCTTTGTTTTAAGCAATTAATTAAAGATGATTTTCCTGTATTTGGATAACCTAGAACACCGACTGTTAAAGGTCTAGCCTCAGTTATATCTAAAAGAAGTTTTCTTAATTTTGTTGTTCCTAAATTATCTTTAGCAGAAACAAAAATATGAGGGTTTAATTTAATTTCAATATCTTTTATTTTTTCCTTTAGTAAATCTGATTTATTAAGAATATAGATTAATGGTTTTCTTCTATTCTTTATTTTATCTTCTATCTCTTTATTTCTTGTTTCTTCTGGAAAACGAGCATCAAGTACTTCAATTAATACATCTGATTCTTCTATAACTTGTTTTACTACTTTCCAAAATGAGGGCATAGAAAGAATAGATTTAGGAACCTATTTAAGACTTTTGAGGAGTTTGAGGGGCCCCTATTCCTCTTTTTTAGTTTGTAAGTTTTATGATCTTTATAAGGATTTGTTAGTGTAGAAGGGTATATTTTTAACCTTAGTTTTTAATTTAGCTTTTATTAAATAGGTTTTTTATTTTATGTACTTCTAAACTTATTTTTTAAACATATCCATCCAAGGAGTTTCTACTTGATCTATTCTCCAATTTGTATTTATATCTGCTAATTCTTTTTGTTTTTTTGTTTTGTAGACTTTATAATCTGATTTATACTGTAACATTGCTGCAATTGCAATTTGAATTCCGTTATCTCCCGAATACTTCAATGGACAAGCAAATGACTTAACTTTCCTTTCTTTACACATTAAGTTTAACATCTCAACAAATCTTTGATTAGCTGCAACACCTCCAATTAGTAAAGCTTCTTTTTTTCCAGTATGTGCTAGAGCTCTTTCTGTTACTTCTAGTAACATAGAAAAACCTGTTTCTTGTAAACTATAACACAAATCCTCTATTTTAGCGCCTTTTTTGTATAGGTTGATACAATGAGTTACTATTCCTGAGAATTCAACATCCATTCCTTTTACAACATAAGGAATTTCTATGAAATTTCCTTTTTTTGCTAACTGCTCTATTTTTGGCCCTGCTGGAAAACCTAGACCGACAGCTCTTCCAAATTTATCTAAAGCATTTCCTAAACCTACAGATAATGCTTCTCCAAATACCCTATATTTTTTTCCTTCGTGAGCTATGATTTGAGTGTTTGCTCCAGATACAAAAATGAAAACAGGATCTTTTGCTTTTGTGAAATATTTTCCTTCTTCTAGATGACCAACTAAATGGTTAACACCAACTAAAGGCTTATTATATTTTAATGCTAATTCTTTAGCAAAGTCTTTTCCTACAATTAAAGATGGTGGAAGGCCAGGCCCTTCACTATATGCAAAGAAGTCTATTTCTTCTATTTTTAATTTGGACTCTTCTAATGCTTTTTTTAATAATTCTTCTTTTAAATCTTTATGATGTTTTGCGCATTCTATTGGAATAATTCCACCTTTATCTGTAGTATACATGCTACGTTGATCTGCTATAATTCCTTTTTTTGAATCTAGAATTCCAATTGCTATTGTATGTGCCGTGCTTTCAATTCCAAGACAAATAATTTCCCCCATATATCAGTAATCTATGCAAGTATTATAAATTTTCCTAATCATGTTTAAAATTACTATCTTATATTTCTAATTAGGTATATAATACTATTTTAGTATAAAGAATTAAAAAAGTTTAAGTATAATTAAATCAAATACATTTTATGTACTTAAATATAAAGGAAAGAACAACATTTGGGAGAATAGCTGATTTGTATGATAAATCTAGGACAAGTTATTCTCCAGAATTAATTATGGCTATTCTTAATTTTTCCAAGCTAGATCTGCAAGGTAATATACTTGATATTGGATGTGGTTCTGGACAAGCGAGTTTTTTATTCGCAGAAAAAGGATTTAATGTCCTTGGATTAGATTTAAGCTTAGATCTTATTAATATAGCTAAAGAAAAGAGTAGCTCTTTGAAAAAAGTTGAATTTATGCATGGTTCTTTTGAAAACGAAGAGTTTCAAGAAAAATCTTTTGACTTAATTATTTCAGGTATGGCATGGCACTGGATAGAGGCAGAAAATAGATATTTAAAAATTTATAAAACCTTAAAAGAAAATGGAACAGTTGCATTTTTTTGGTCTTGTCAAAAAACTAATGATTTAAATTTTATTAATGAAATGAGTAATATTCTTGATGTTTATGGTGGGAAAAATGCTGGACCGGCAGGATCAAGAGTTAAAGAACTTGCAAATAAAACTTATAAAGAGCTGCAAGACAGTAAATTATTTTCTAATCTAGAAATAAAAGAATATGAAGATATTTTAGATTTTTCTAAAGAAAGATATTCAAATCTAGTACTTAGTTATGCTTGGGCTCAACAATTATCTTTAGAAAGACAACAAGAAATGTTACAAAACCTTGAAGACGCTTATAAAAAATATCAAAAGCCTTTGATGATCCCTTATAATTATATTTTAATCCTGGCAAAAAAGAATAAAGTTTAGTTCTTTTGAATTATTAATAATCCTTGTTAAGTACATTATTTAAGAAATGTGATGTTTGAATTTATTTAAAAGAAGTTAATATTTAAGTTATTCGAATGGGTTTATTATTTTTAATTCTTTTATTTTTGAAAAATCTTTTACATTTTCAGTATAGATATAGGTTATATTATTTTCAATCATGGTTGCTGCTATTAATGCATCCCAATACTCAATAGAGTATTCATTTGATAAATGAATTGCTTTTATTAAAGTGGTTTCTTTTGGTTTTATTTTAATCCAATTATCAAATTCTATTATTTCTTTAATTATTTCTTCAGCAACATTTTTATCTACTTGGTTTTTGAATTTAATTGTTATTACTACATAAAACTCTGATAAATTTTGTAAACTTAAAGCTAAAACTATTTCTTTTTTCCAACATTTTTCCAACAAACTCATACTTTTTTTATGTTTTCTAACATCAGAATTTTCATGTGCATAAACCAAGATATTACTATCGACCAGACAAAGTTCTTCTTTCATGAAGCTCACTCCTTGATTTTATTTTAAAACCCCCGCTTGAGAATCCTTCTTTCATTCTTTCTATTGCCTTTATAGCTATTTCTTCTTGTTTTTTTTCTTTTAACCATTTGGCTATTGCTTCAGTTATTGCTTTTCCTAAAGCGCCCTTTAGAATTTCCCCTTTATCAGATAAATAAGTTCTAAATTCATTTTCTATATTGTTATCTATATTTACAGTTATTGTTCCCATATTTATTTAGATATTTTACATATTTAAATAGTTTTCTTTTGTAAATACACATCTTTTTTCCTAAAGAGGTAAATAGAGAAATTTATTAATGAGATAACTATTTTAGTAATATATGTTTGAATCTGAGTTAAAAAAGATTAAACCTAATAAAAAAGAGGTTGAAGAAGTTTCTGCTAAAGTTATAGTTTTTTTACATAAACTTAATTCTAACTTAAAATATAGCCATAGGGACTTGGCTAAAGGGAAGCCATGATATAGATGTTTTTGTTGTTTTTGAGCATAATAAAGACTTAAGTTCTAGATTAGAAAATGCAATTAAAAAAAGTTTTGGTAGGTATGAGAAGATACATGGAAGCAGAGATTATTTTTTAGTTAATTTTAAAGGTTTGAGTTTTGAATTAGTTCCTGTTCTGAAAATTGAAAGGACAACGGAAGCTAAAAACATAACAGATGTTAGTCCTATGCATGTAAATTGGGTTAAGGATAGAGTGGATGATAAATTACAAGATGACATAAGATTAGCTAAATATTTTTTAAAAATTAATAAGTGTTATGGGGCAGAAACTTATATAGGGGGTTTTTCAGGATATGTTGCTGAATTATTAGTTATTTATTATAAAGGATTTAAGAAATTTATTAATAATGCTAGAAAATGGAAATATGGAAAGAAGATTTTACTAGGTAAGCATGATTGGTATAAGCATGAGCAAGAATTTCCATTAATAGTTGTTGATCCTGTTCAACCAAATAGAAATGCATCTGCTGCATTGAGCAAAGAAAAATTTAATGAATTTGTTAGTTTATCTGATAAATTTGTTAAATCTAAATATAGTAATAAGTTCTTTAAGGAAAAAAAAGTAAATTTGAAAAAATATGATCTTGTGTTTAAAGTTACTCCTTTAGAAGGGAGTAAAGATGTTGTTGGGACGAAAATGTTAAAATGCCAGGAGACAATTTCTAGAAGAATAAATGAAGAAGGTTTTGGAGTTTTAGAGAGTGGTTGGATTTGGTATGGTAAAGAAGCTTATTTTTATTATAAAACTAAGAATAAAGAGCTAAGTAAGGAGAAGATACATTTTGGGCCTCCTTTAAGATTTAAAAATGATGTTGAAGCTTTTAAGTTGAAATGGAAAGGTTTTGAGTTTGGAATTGATAATGATAGGTTAACTGTTATATTACCTAGAAAATATACTGAATTAAAGGAATTTGCTAATATTTTGGTTAAAGATAAAGAGATTAAGAGAAGAGTTAAGGGGATAAAGAGTATCTAAGATAAGTGTTCTGTTGAGTTAAGTTTAATTATTTCAGTTCTTTTTTCTTCAATATTAAATTCTGATAAACCTGTAGTGCCTATATGAAATTCATCATATGCTTTTGTTGTTTTATTCAAAATATATAAACAAATAGCAATATGAACACTATTATGAGTAACAACTAAAATGTTCCCTTGATTTTTTAGAATTTTATTCTTGAGATAATTATATACTCTATCTTGGAGTTCTGTAAATGACTCCCCTTTTGGTAGCTTGAAATCAAAATTTCCAATCAGATCGTTTTCTTTTAAATAATCTTTGAAATTTTTAGCTGGTTTTCCATCAAAGATACCATAATTTCTTTCCATCAGTTTACTTGTATAGATTATTGGAGTATCTTTTAATTTTAAGTAAGGCTGTATTGTTTCTCTACATCTTTTTAATGTAGAACAATATATTCTATCAATATTTTCATTTATTAGATTTTTAGCTAATTTTTCAGCTTGTTTTGTTCCGTTTTCGTTTAATGATGGATTTATTTGTCCTTGCATGATATTCTTGTGTTGTTCTGTTGTTTCTCCATGCCTTACCATTATTAATCTCATTTTAAGGTAATAATATTTATACTATATAAATACATTTACTGTTTTAGAAATTTTTAAATAAGAGTTTATAATTAAGTTTATATGATAAATATAAGATATTTAATGCTATTTATATTTTTTTTATCTTTAATTTCTACCCTTATTTTAACAAAATTGTTTATTTATAGAGCCATAAAAAGAAATTTAGTTGTTAAAGATATGTATAAGAAAGGTAATCAGCTTATTCCTCATATAGGAGGGTTAGCAATTTTAGGTGGAATAATTGTGAGTATGATTATCCTACAATTTGTTGGTATTAATATGATTCCATTATTACTATTTTATTTTGTTATAATTTTATATGCTATATATGGATTAGCAGATGATATCTTAAGTTTTAACAATAGAATAATTAAAGTATTAGTCTTATTCTTTTTTGCATTACCTATATCAATATTAACTTCTGATACTAATTTAGATTTGATATTTTTTAATTTGGAATTAGGTTTATTTTATGCATTTATTTTTGCACCTTTCTACATCATGGTTGTATCGCATTTGATAAATTTTCATGAAGGATTTAATGGTTTAGCTTTAGGAACAACACTTATTATGTTTATATTTGCTATTATTAAGTCATATCTATTAAATGGATTTACTTTTATTATTTTAGCAATGCCTATTTTGGGTGCATTATCAGCCTTTCTTTATTTCAATTTCTATCCTGCAAAAATACTACCAGGAAATATTGGAACTTTTTTAGCTGGCAGCTCTTTAGGTGCTTTCTTAGTTATAGCCAATATGGAATTATTTGGTTTTATAATTTTAATACCTCATGTAATTAACTTCTTATTATGGCCAATATGGGTAATAAAAATGGATAAGTATCCTTATCAAAAATTTGGCAAATTAAGAAAAGATGGTACAATTGAAACTCCAAATTATTTTACATTAAAGTATGCTGTATGTAAAATTTTTAGGGTTAAAGAAGGGCAAGCGACATTAATATGTTATGGTTTAACTTTATTCTTTTGTATAATAGGATTATCATTCTTTTAAATTAAATTCATTTACAGCTTCAATTACTCTAGACACTTGTTCAGCTGTCATTTCTGGATAAATTGGCAAGCTTAATACTTCTTTAGATAATTTCTCAGCTACTGGAAAATCTCCTTGTTTATATCCTAAATTAGCATAAGCTGGTTGTAAATGTAATGGAACAGGATAATGTATTCCTGTAGATATTTCCCTATCTTTAAGATGTTTTTGTAATTCATCTCTTCTATGGCTTCTTACAACATATAGATGATAACTGTGTTTTACTCCCTCTCTTGGTTTTATGTTTTCAACACCTTCTAATCTTTGATCATATACAGAAGCAATCTCTCTCTTTCTGTTTAGCCATGAACTTAAATAAGGTATTTTGATCTTAATTATTGCTGCTTGGATTTCATCCATTCTAAAATTAAAACCTACATCATCATGCACGTACTTAGCTCCATTTTTTCTACCGTGATCAACATAATTCTTGAATATTGTAGCTAACTCTTCGTCATCACATACAATACAACCTGCATCACCAATAGCACCTAGACTCTTACCAGGATAAAAACTAAAAGAGCCTATTTTCCCAATTGGAACACGTTTTCCATTTAATTCTGAACCATGAGCTTGTGCGCAATCTTCTAATATAATCTCTAATCCTCTTCTACTAGATATTTTAGCTATTTTTTCCATATCACAAATATTACCATATAAATGCACTGGAATTATTCCTCTTGTATTGGAATTAATTTGAGATTCTACTTGCTTAGGATCAATTAGCCCATCACTTTCATTTACATCTACAAAGACAGGTTTAGCACCTGTTAAACTTACTGCTTCTGCAGTTGCAATGAATGTATTAACAGGCAATATTATTTCATCTCCTGGAACAACACCTAAAGTTTTTAAAACTACAAATAAAGAAGTAGTCCCATTTGAAACTCCAATTCCATATCCTTTCCCACAATATTCTACAAAAGCAGTCTCTAACTCTCTAACTTTTTTTCCATTAATAAAACTACTACTTTTTAATACTTCAGATATTGCATCTTCTATTGCTATATCTAAATTTTGATGTTGTTTACCCAGATCAATTAAAGGAATATTTGTTATAATTCATCACCTCAGTAATAATAAGAGTTATCATCATTTGCTATTTCTTCTAGACGAACAGGCCTGCCTTCTTTAGCAGACTTTAGTAAACCTACAACTAATCTGACACTTTCAGCAGCATCATAACCATTTATTTTTGGACCTTGATTATTTTTTAAAGCTTCGACTACATCTTTATAAAAAGGTTGATGGCCATGTCCATAAACATTGGGAGGTCTAACTGCAGTTTGCATAATTCGAACATCATCCACTATAGGATCACGAAAATACCAAGTTACCATTTCATTCATTGCAAATCCACCAACTTTCACAGTTCCTTTTTCCCCAACTATTGTAACAGATCCCTCTAAATCTGTAGCAGCGCAAGTAGTTCCATAATATGTTCCTATTGCACCGTTTTTAAAAATTAAAAGTCCAACTGCAGTATCTTCTGCTTCAATTTTATGACCAAATGTCTCTTTTTTACAAAATACAGTATCTAATTCCCCAACTAGAAATCTTAGCATGTCTAAGTGATGAGATGTTTGATTAAACAATACACCTCCGTCTGAGGCTACTTTCCCTCTCCAATCTGCTTGATCATAATATCTCTGATCTCTAGCCCATTTAACATTTGCTTCAGCAGTATAGATCTTTCCAAATCTACCTTCATCTATTGCTTTTTTTAGCTCTTGGATTGGTGGATTATATCTATTCTGTTTGACCACAAACAACTGGACACTATTATCCTTACATGCATTTATCATTTCGTAAGCATCTCTTACAGTTAGTGCCATTGGTTTTTCAACAATAACATGTTTTCCTGCTTTTGCAGCTTCAATAGTCATTTCAGAATGCAATCCTGAAGGAGTACATAGACTTACAACTTGCACTGCTTTGTCTTTTAACACATCTGAATAACCCCCATAAAAAACAACGTCTTTGTTTCCTCTTATAGCAGATTTAGCATTTTGGAGTGCTTCTCTATTTGGATCACATATTGCAATAACATTAGCTGTTGTTTTTTCGATAGCTTCTATATGTTTTCCAGAAATTCTACCGCAACCGACTATTGCAAAATTTATCATTAAGATTTTTTACAAAGGTTTTACTTATATGTTTTTATATTTATTAGTGTATATTTCATAAGATTCTGATAATTTGTACATTTTACCCAATTCTAAGTAAAATTTAAATAGTTTACATTAATCGGTTTTTCATGCAAAAAAATAAAAGAATGTGTTCTAGATGTGTTTTGGATACTACTGTTCCTGAAATAAAATTTGATGATAAAGGAGCCTGTAATTATTGTAAGATTCATGATGAATTAGAAAAAAAATATCCAAATGATAAGAATGGGCAGAAAAAACTTCGAGAAATTGTTGAGAAAATAAAAAGAGATGGAAAAAATAAAAAATATGATTGCATAATTGGAGTTAGTGGCGGTAGAGATAGTACATATACTTTGTATATGGCTAAAAAATTAGGTTTAAGACCTTTAGCTGTTCATTTTGATAATGGTTGGAATTCTGAGATTGCTGTTAATAATATAAAGAATATTACTAATAAACTTGGAATAGATCTTTATACACATGTTGCAGATTGGGAAGAGTTTAAAGATCTGCAGATATCTTTTTTGAAAGCTTCTGTCCCTGATGCTGAAGTTCCAACAGATTATGCTATTATTTCTGTATTGTATAAATTAGCAGCTCAAGAAGGAGTAAATTATTTTATTGTCGGACATTCATTTAGAACTGAGGGAACTTCACCTATTGGTTGGACTTATATGGATGGAAGATATATTAAAAATATTCATAAGACTTTTGGGAAAATAAAGTCTATAAAGAGTTTTCCTATTCTTAGTGCTACAGAAATTGCTTATTATACTTTTATAAAAAAAATAAGGGAGGTTAGAATTTTAGAGTATATGGATTATAATAGAAAAGAAGTAAACGCTCTTTTAGAAAGACAATTTGATTGGAAATATTACGGAGGACATCATCATGAATCTATTTATACTCAATTTTTTCAATCTTATTATCTAATTAAAAAGTTTAATATTGATAAAAGAAAGAAAGATTATTCTGCTATGGTTAGATCTGGACAAATGAATAGAAAAGAAGCGATTAAACTTATAAATAAACCTTATCCTGTAGATGAACAAATAGTTAATTATACTATAAATAAATTAGGATTAAGTAAAGCAGAATTTGAAAAAATTATGCAAGAACAACCAAAAAGTTTTCAAGATTACCCAAATTATTATAATTATATTCAAACATTTAAGTTTCCTATAAAAATTGGATGTAAACTTAATTTATTTCCTAAAATCTTAGAACTAAAATATTTGAATTAAGACCAATCATCTATATTTAATAAATAGTATTCTGGATCTATAATTTATGGTTTTTACTTTAGAAACTTATTTAAATTATTGATTTTTTTGTAGAAGATGAATATAATTGTTGATATTAGGCATCCTGGTCATGTTCATTTTTTTAAAAATTTTATATGGGAGATGAATAAATTAGGGCATAATATATTAATTACAGCTAAAGATAAAGACATTACTTATGAACTTTTAAATAATTATGGTTTTAATTATGAAAAAATTGGGAAAAATCATGTTTCTATTATAAAAAAGCTTTTAGAAATTATTATTGATGATTTAAAAATGATTAGAATTGCGCTTAATTTTAAACCTGATTTATTTTTTGGTTTGGCTTCTTATAGGGCTGCACATGCTTCTTTTATCTTAAGAAAGAAATGTATAAATTTTGATGATACAGAACATTCAACTTATGAGCAATGGGTTTACCTTCCTTTTACAGATATGGTTTTCACCCCTAATTCTTTCTTAAAAAATTTAGGAAAGAAGCAAATTAGATATAATGGTTTTCATCAACTCGCACATTTACATCCTAAATATTTTAAACCTGATGAAAAGATATTAAAAAAATTGAATATTAAAAATGATGAGAAATTTTTTTTTATTAGGTTTATAGCTTGGGAAGCAGGACATGATCTAGGCCATAAAGGTTTAAATTATGAAAATAAAATTAGATTAATTCAAACTTTAGAAAAATATGGTAAGGTTTTTATTAATACAGAAAAAAAAATGCCTAATGAATTTGAAAAATATAAACCTAATATCAAACCTGAAGAACTACATTCTGCTTTGTATTTTGCACATTTGGTAATAAGTGAGGGAGGTACTACTGCTACTGAAGCTGCAGTATTGGGTACTCCAACTATCCACTTCTCTTCTACAGGCAAATATTGTGGATTGTTTAAAGATTTGCATGATAATTATGGTTTAATTTATGTAATAGAAAATCCTGAAGAGTTGTTTAAATTATTAGAAGATCTTCTTAAAGATAAATTATTAAAAAATAAATATATAGATAGAAGAGCGAAATTATTAAAAGAGAAGATATCACCTACAGATTTAATGATCCAATATGTGAGTAAATTTAAAAGTGATTAATATGCAAAATGTACTTATTTTATCTCCTCATACAGATGATGCAGAACTTGGCGCTGGTGGAACTATATCTAGATTAATTGAAGAGGGCAAAAACCTTTTTTGGGTTGTTTTTTCTACTGCTGAAGAATCTTTACCTGAACATATGGCACCAGATACATTAAAAATGGAATTTATTGAGGTTATAAATCATTTTAATATTAAACAATCGAATTTTAAGATATTTGATTTTAAAGTCAGATATTTACATCTTAAGAGACAAGAAATATTAGAAGAGTTGATAAAGATTCGTAAGGATTTTAAGCCTGATTTAGTCATAGGTCCTTCCTTGAAAGATCACCATCAAGATCATCAGGTCATTGCCCAAGAGGCTGTAAGAGCATTTAAAAATTCAGCAAGTATAATAGGTTATGAGATTCCTTGGAATCATATAACTTTTGATACTCAACTATTCATAAAATTGGATAAGAGACACTTAGATAGAAAACATGAGATATTACAAAAATACCAATCTCAAATAAAGCTTAATAGGACTTACTTCTCTAAAGATTATTCATATGGTTTAGCAACAGTTAGAGGAACCCAATGCAACTCACAATACGCTGAGGCTTTTGAGGTTATAAGATGGCAATTTTAAAAATTTTAATAACCGGGGCTGGTGCTCCAGGGATAGCTGGTACAATCTATTCATTAAGACAAGATAAAGATCTAGATATCTCTTTAATAGGTACTGATATTAGAGATGACCCTGTTGGAAAATATTTTTTAGATAAGGTGTATAAAGTTCCTAGACCTTCACAAGAATTTATTGATAAAGTTTTTGAGATTTGTCAATTAGAAGGTATTCAAGTTATTTTACCACAAGTTACTAATGAACTTGAATGGTTTGCTAAATATAAGGATAAGTTTAATAGTATTGGAGTAAAAGTATTAATATCTGACTATCAAAGCTTAATGGAAGTTAATAATAAATTTACATTATTAAAGAAATGTTATGAGAATAATGTTGACTGCTTTGGTAAATATTTTTTAGTAAAATCTATTGATGAATTAAAAAAAGCGGCACTTATTTTAGGTTACCCAAATAAATCTTTCGTTGTAAAAATGCCTGTTTCTAATGGAATGAGGGGTCTTAGAATAATAAATAGTAATTTCGATAAATATGAAAATTTTGTAAAAAATAAACCCTCTGATGCAATAATCTCCTTTGAAGAGTTGCTCTCCATTTTTAAAAATAATGATTTTCCAGATTTACTAGTAACTGAATTTTTTCCTGGAGATGAGTATACTGTTGATGTTCTGGCTAAAAATGGAGAAACTATTGTTTGTATACCTAGGATAAGAAAAGTTATTAGAACTGGGATTACATTTGAGGGAGAATGTGTAAATCATCAAGAGATCATAAATTATTGTATTCAAATTGTAAAGGCGTTTAAACTTGATTATATGGTTGGTTTTCAATTTAAAATTGATGAGAATGGAAAAGCAAAAATTTTGGAATCTAATCCTAGGATACAAGGTACTATGGTTGCTGCTACATTCGCTAATACTAATGTAATCTTAGGGGCAGTAAAACAGGCTCTTTATGGAAATAGTAGTTTATCTCAAAAAGATATTATTTGGGGTACAAAAATTATAAGGTATTTCGGTGCTATTGGAGATAATGGAAAAGAAGTTATGAAGTTATAATTATCTTAATAAGAAAAAGATAGATATATATATATATATCCAATTTTTTAAAAGATTATGGTTAAATCTTGTACGCGATGCGTTCTAGATGTAAAAGTTCCTGAAATAAAATTTGATAACAGTGGATTATGTAATTATTGTAAGATATATGAATATTTAGAGCAACAATATCCTTTAAATAAAAATAGTGATAAAAAGTTTCGAGAAATTGTTGAGAAAATAAAAAGAGATGGAAAAAATAAAAAATATGATTGTTTAATTGGAGTTAGCGGTGGTGCAGATAGTACTTACATTCTTTATGTTGTTAAGAAATTAGGTTTAAGACCTTTAGCTTTACATTTAGATAATGGCTGGAATTCTGAGATTGCTGTTAGTAATATCGAAAGAGCCACAAATAAATTAAATATAGATTTAAAAACAGTTGTTTTAGATTGGGAGGAGTTTAAGGATTTACAAATAGCTTTTTTGAAAGCTTCTGTTCCTGATGTTGAAATTCCAACAGATCATGCTATTGAAGCTATTTTGTATAAAGTTGCTAATGAAGAAGGCATAAAATATATTTTTCAAGGTCATAATTTCAGAACAGAGGGTAAAATCCCTATTAATTGGGGTTATGGGGATGCAAGATATATAAAATCTGTTTATCAATTATTTGGAAAAAATAAAAGATTGAGAAATTTTCCATTGGTTACTCCAGCTAAATTAATTTATTATAATTTTATAAGAAGAATTAAGAACGTAAGAATACTTTATTATTTAGGATATAATAAATCAAAAATAAAAGAATTATTAGAAAAGGAATTAGGATGGGTAGATTATGGTGGAAAACATCATGAATCTACTTATACTAAATTTATACAATCTTACATATTACCTAAAAAGTTTAATATTGATAAAAGATTAGTACATTATTCTGCAATGATATGTTCAAATCAAATAACAAAAAAAGAAGCAATTAAAATAATTAAACAACCGCCGATTTCAGATATTGAAGCTAAAGACCTTAAGGCTTATGTTCTTAAAAAGTTGGGGCTTTCTGAAGATGAATTTGAAAAAATTATGAAAAACAGACCAAAAAGTTTTCAAGATTATCCAACATATTTTCAATTAATTAAAAAATTTATAAAACCAATAAAAATAGTTTATTCTTTAACATCTCCAAGTTTACCCCCTATGTTAAAACTAATGGATTCATCTCAGGAGAAAAAGATATAAACGATAAAGCTTTTCTTTTTCAAATGATTCTAATTGTAGATTATGATATGGGGAATTTAAGGTCTATACAAAATAAATTAAATAAAATAGGAATTGATTCTATTATTTCGTCTGATCCTAAAGAGATTTTAAAAGCAAATAAACTTATATTACCTGGTGTTGGTCACTTTGCTGCTGGAATGACTAATTTAAAGAAAATGGGCCTTATTAATGTATTAAAGAAAAAAGTTATTAAAGAAAAAACTCCAATTTTAGGTATATGTTTAGGTATGCAATTGTTTACTGAATATAGTGAAGAAGGAAATGTCCCAGGTTTAGGCTGGATAAAGGCACAAACAAAAAAATTTAATTTTAAAGAAGATAATAATAATTTAAGGATACCTCATGTCGGATGGAATAATATAAATATAACTAAGAAGAGTTTAATTTTAAATGATTTTAATAATGAGTCTCGTTTTTATTTTACTCACTCTTATCATGTTGTTCCAAATGATAATAATCTGATTTTAACAACTACAAATTATGGTTATGATTTTGTATCCTCAATAGAACATAAGAATATTGTTGGTGTGCAGTTTCATCCAGAAAAAAGCCATATAAAGGGCTTAAATATTATAAAAAATTTTGTTCAGAGGTTTTAAAATGAATAATATAAGAGTTATGCCTTGTTTATTGCTTAAAGGGCTTGGGTTAGTTAAAACAATTAAATTTAAAGAACATAATTATATAGGGGATCCAATAAACGCAGTACATATATTTAATAAAAAGGAAGTTGATGAATTGATCTTTCTAGATATTACAGCTTCTAAGGAAGGTCGTAAACCTCCTTTAGAATTGATTATGAAAATAGCTGATGAATGTTTTATGCCTTTTGGTATTGGAGGAGGTATAAACTCTTTAAAAGATATGAAAACTCTATTAAAAGCTGGTGCAGAAAAAGTCATAGTTAATACAGCTGCTTATGAAAAACCAGATTTTATAAAAGAGGCATCTGAAACTTTTGGAAGTCAAAGTTTAGTAGTTTCTATTGATGTAAAAAAGAATTTTTTTGGAAAATATGATTGTTATGTTAAAAATGGAACTAAAAAAATTCAGAAGAATCCTGTTGAATTTGCTAAAGAAGTTCAAAAATTAGGATGTGGCGAAATATTATTAAATTCAATAGATAATGATGGAGTTATGTCTGGTTATGATCTTGATTTAATAAAACAGGTTTCAAAGGCTGTAAATGTACCTGTAATAACTTGTGGGGGTGCGGGTAGATTAGAACATTTTAAGGAAGCTGTAAATTCTGGTGCTTCTGCTCTTGCTGCTGGTAGTATGTTTGTTTATCATGGACCTAGAAAAGCAGTATTAATTAATTTTCCAGATAGAAAGGAGCTAGATAATTTATTTATCGATTTAAATAAATGAAAATATGTTACATAATGGTTAATAATTGTATTTTTTCTAAATTATTAGTCAATAATCTGAATAAATTAGGTAATGAAGTTTTTTTAATTACTAATAATTTGGATAAAGATCTTAATGTTAAGCAATATATACTAAATAGAGGTATACCTTATGGTCCAAAAGAATCTATGTTTAGATTTGCTTTTTCACCATTGTCAATATTAAAAGTTAGAAAAATAATAGAAAAAGAAAAACCAGATATTATTCATGCGCATTACTCTCTACATGCAGGGCTAATAGCTTCACTAGCTACAAAAAGACGTTTTATCTTAAGTTGTTGGGGATCTGATATTTATATGGGGTTGCCAGGATACTAAAATATTTAAAAAACATAATAAAAAAGAAATTCTTAAGATAAAAAAGAAATTTAATATTAATAAAAATGAGTTTGTAATAGTTTCTCCCCGTTCATTGCAAGAACATTATAACCATGAGTATTTAATAAAAGCATTAAGTAAGATTTGTAAAAAATATAAAAATATTAAACTAATTTTATTTGGGTATGGAAATTATTATAGTCATCAAGATAATATATTTAAGCTTATAGAAGATTTAAAATTAAATAAAAATCTAATATTTTTACCGAAACTTCTGAATAAAAAAGAATTAGCAGAGATATTTAACATTTCAGATGTATGTGTTTCTATTCCTAATTCAGATCAATTTTCTTCAGCACTAGTTGAAGGTATGGCTTGTGGCTCTGCTCCTATTGTCTCAGATATTCCGGCTTATAATGAATTTCTTAAAAATAAAACAAATGCACTATATGTTAATAATAAAGATGAAGAAGATATAGCTAATAATATTATTTACTTAATTAAAAATAGATTCATAAAAAATAATTTTTATAGAATTAATAGAATTATTATCCTTAAAAATTTAGATACTAAAAAACAATTCAAATTAATGGAAAATGCTTATAGAGATTTTCTAAATGAATCAAACTCCAAATTTTAGTAGGCTTTTTGACAATAATTAATGGATATAAGCAAACAAATACAATTAATATAAAAAGAAAGACTTATAAATTTCGATAAATGGCTTGGAATATGACTAATAAGGTGGTTCTTTTAACTGGTGGTATGGGTTATGTTGGTTCTGTTTTAACAAGATTATTACTGGAACAAGGATATAATGTTAGAATATTAGAAAAATTTATTTTTGGTTTAGATTCTATTAAAGAAATAATTAATCATCCTGATCTTGAAATTGTTATTGGAGATATAAGAGATAAAGAAGATTTAGGTAAATTCTTTGAAGTTGAGAATATATATGCAGTTATACACCTTGCAGGCCTAGTTGGGGATCCAGCTTGCGCGATTAATATTAATAAAACAATGGAAGTGAATTATATTGCAACCTTAAATCTTGTTAGATTTTGTAGAGAAAAACGTATTCAAAGATTTATATTTGCATCTTCTTGTAGTGTATATGGTGCAAGCAATCATGAAATATTAAATGAAGACTCCGCCTTGAACCCTATATCTTTATATTCTGAAACAAAGATAGATGCAGAAAAGAATATATTATCTTTTTCTGATCCAAGTTTTCGTCCGACTATTCTTAGATTTGCAACTTTATATGGAGATTCATATAGAATGAGGTTTGATCTAGTAATAAATTATCTTACTGGCAGGTTATTTCATGAAGGAAATGGTAAAATATTTGGAGGAGATCAATGGAGGCCTTTTATACATGTTAAAGATGTAGCAAGAGCAATCGGTTTTGTTTTGAAAAAAGATATTGGAGAAGTCGGAAATCAGATCTTTAATGTTGGTAGTTCAGATGAAAATTATATGTTGAAAGATTTAATACCACTATTTAGAGAGCTTATGCCTGAAGCAGATATTGAGATTCTTAACACAAGTATGGATAACAGAAGTTATAGAGTTTCATTTGAGAAATTTAAAAATATAGGATTTAATGTTGAATATAATCTTAAAATTGGAATTTCAGAGATATTAAATAAATTGAAGAAGGGTAAATATGAACATTATCAAGCACCCAAATATCTTAATTACAAGGCTGAGGAAAAATGAATATACCAATAATTAAACCAAATATAGATAGGTATGTAGATTCTGTTAAAGGAGAGTTAGTACGTATTCTTAAGTCTAACATGGTAACTAATGGTGAAAAAGTCAAGGCCTTGGAATCTGAAATATGTAAAAAATTTAATTTTGCTAATACAGTAGCTCTTAGTTCTTGTACAAGTGGTTTAATTTTAGGAATGAAAGAACTTGAATTAAATAGTAAAGAGATTATACTTCCAAGTTTCACTTTTTGCGCTACTGCCCATGCTGCTTCTTGGAATAACTGTAAATTAAAATTTGTAGATATAGAAGAAGATACTCTAACTATTGATCCAGAAAAAGTTAAAGAAGCAATAACTAAAGAAACAAAGGCTATAATTGGTGTCCACATGTATGGAAACCCTTGTAATATTAAAGAACTTGTGAAAATAGCGAATGATAATAATCTTAAATTAATATTTGATGCTGCTCATGCATTTGGGTCTAAATATGAAGGCAAATATATAGGAGGTTTTGGTGACTTTGAAGTTTTTAGTTGTAGTCCTACTAAGCTATTTTGTACTATTGAAGGAGGAATATTTACAACAAACAATATTGAATTAAGCAATAAGATGAAGACAAGTAGAAATTATGGTTCACCTCCAGATTATAATTGTGAGACTATTGGTCTAAATGCTAGGATGACTGAAATAAATGCGGCAATAGGCTTAGAAATTTTTAAAGATTTAGATAGAATAATAGAAAACAGAAATCAACAAGCCAAGCTATACTTTAAAGAATTGAAAGGTATAGATGGTATAAAATTTCAAAAAATAAGAGAAAACTGTAGTTCTACATATAAGGATTTTTCTATATTTATAGAGGAAGATATTTTAGGTTTTAATAGAAATTCACTTGCATCTTATCTACAGAAAAAAGGTATAAGTACAAAGTATTATTTTTATCCTCCAATACATAAAATGCAAGTTTATAAAGATCATAATAATATTAAATTACCAATAACTGAAACTATGAGTAAGAATGTTTTAAGTTTACCTATCTACAATGAATTTGATGAAAATGTTACTATGACTGTTTGTGAAGAAATAAAAAAACATATAAATGAATCTTAAATCTGTTTGTTATGAAACAATATGATGGTTCAAAGATAATAGACCATGATGGAGATAAAAGGCCTAAAAGTGGAGATGTTTATTTTGGAACTTTTATTGGTTGTCCTCATGAAATAGGAGAAAGAGTGCATATAAGTGCGAATTGTTCTTTTGTTGGTGTTGGTAAGTTATATCTAGGAGATGATACAACTATATCTCCTGGTGTTATTATTTATACTTCCAGTCCTAATCTAGACGAAAGAGTTATTGGTAATAAATATACTTCTGGTTTTGAAGTTGTAGCGGCAGATGTACACATAGGAAATAATGTTTTTATTGGTGCTGGAACAGTTATACATCAAGGTGTAAATATATGCGATAGGGTTATAGTTGGTGCACATTCTTTTGTAAATAGAGATATAGATGAGCCAGGAATATATGTTGGAGCACCTGTAAAAAAGATAAAAGGTTTTTAGATTAAATACTTTTTTCTTATCTATTTTTATAGTTAAGATGAATTGATTAAATATGTTAAACCACAATATATAATATTGTTTTTTAGTAAATTATATAAATCATCAATTTTGGCATTTATTAATGAATTTTGATCCTAAAACTTACTGGGAAAATAGATTAAGTGGAGAATTTTCAATTGTTGGAATAGGTTATAATACATTGGGTATGGCTTTTAATAAATGGTTGGTTCGAGCTTGCGAGGACAACTTTATTAAAATAAAAGAAGATTTTAATCTTGATCTTTCTAATAATTCAATT
The DNA here is from genome assembly GCA_018302545.1 of Candidatus Woesearchaeota archaeon. Taxonomy (GTDB): domain Archaea; phylum Nanobdellota; class Nanobdellia; order SCGC-AAA011-G17; family GW2011-AR18; genus JAGVZM01. Next base: position 36,664 of record JAGVZM010000012.1, read on the forward strand.
TTAGATATTGGTTGTGGTACTGGGGTGTATATAAATTTATATTTAAAAAATGGTGCTTCTGATGTTACAGGTCTTGATATAACTAAGGTTAGTATAGAAAATTTAAAATTAAAATATCCTAAAGCAAAATTCTATAATGTTGATATCTCTGATAAAAATTTAAAAATTAAAAAAAATTTTGATATTATCTCTGCTTTTGCTGTTTTATATCATATTGTTGATGAAAAAAAATTTGATCAAGCCATTAAGAACATAAGAAAATTATCAAAAGTTGGCTCGAAAATAATAATTTCAGATAATTTTTTGAAAGTTAATTTAGATGGGACTGACCATCAAAAGTCTAGAACATTAAATAGATATAGGGGAATATTAGAAAAGAATGGCATAAAAATAATTAAAATTTATCCAATATATTACTTTCTTAATGCTCCATGTGACATAAAAAATCCCACTATTAGAATTATTTTTTCAATATCTTGGAAAATAATTGTTAAAGGTCTTACAAAATTTGAATTTACAGGAAATATCTTAGGTTTTTTACTATATAAAATAGATAAATTTCTTTTAAGGTATGTAAGAAGTAGTCCAACTTCAAAAACTATAATTTGTGAAGTTTATAAATAACCTTAATAATTAGTATTAAATTATTATAATAAATATGAAGAGAGAAATAATTAAATATACAATTATTTTGTCAATAGGTACAATCTTAACTAAATTTTTTATATTTTTATTTAATACTGTGGCTGCTAGAGAATTACCCCTTGAGGGGTATGGTAAATTAAGTCTTATCATTAGCATCTTTTCCAGTATGTTAATACTGTCTCACTTTGATATTGGGTCAATAATATCTAAAATTATAGGTGAAAAAAATAAAATAAATAATTCGAAAATAATAATCTTTAATTCTATTTTTATAGTTTTAATACAGTCTGTAATTACATTTTTCTTATTTTTATTAATCTTGATTTATTATGATTTATTTTCCTTTTATATTATTTTTTTCTCTTTTTTTGCATTTATCT
>JAGVZM010000003.1 GCA_018302545.1 Candidatus Woesearchaeota archaeon
CTTTCAGGAAGAAGAGCATGTATAGTTCATATTTATACTCAATCAGGACTTCCAAATACAGAAGCATTTGCAAGAATATTGATCATGGCAGATGCAGCAGAAAGAGCAGGAGCAAGAGAGGTTTATTTAATATTAGCCCAAAATATTTTTGATAGGCAAGATATAGATCCAAGAGAGAGGGAGCATGAAGAATATAAAAGCTTTTCACCAGGAAGAAAAAGAAAAATAGAAGTTATGCAAGGTCAGTCCTTCTCTTTGGATGTTGCAGCAAAACACTTTCAAAGGGCAGGCATTAAAAAAATTTTAACTTTAGATACACATTCAAGGGCTTCTGATGTAAGATATGAAAAAAGATTTCATTCTCCAGATGCTTTCTCTAGTTTAGACCCAACTCTAATCTTTGCCCATTATATGGAAAATTTAGGATTAGAAATAGGAGATAAAGGAAGTAATCTTGTTCTAGTCGCTCCAGATAAAAATGCAAGATCAATAGTAGATAGTTTTTATGAACTATCTGGATTCGAAAATGCAGCGAGAGTTTATTGCAATAAATACAGAGCAAAACCCAACGATCCTTCTAAAGTTGAAGCAGCAGTAGAAGAAACCTCAGATAATTATAATGGAATAGATGGAAGAATAGTTATAGCCATGGATGATATGGGAGATACTCTCGGGACATTAGAAAAAACAGTAGTATCTGGTTTAATGGAACAAGGAAGACCAAAGCAAATACATGCATTATTAACACACTTAATTTTATCAAGACAGAGCGGTTACGAATTAATAGCTCGTAATAAATTAAATGTGCATGGATCAAATAGTCATGCGAACATGGCATTCAAAAAAGATCAACCAGGAACAGACCAAATTTCTGTATTAGATTTTACCCCTTATTTTGCATGGGCATTAACAGAGCATTTAACAAATGGCACTGCAATTCCAAGGTTTGGAATAGAAGATTTATCAAAAGCAGCAGATTTATATGAAATAGCAAAAAAAGGAAGGATTATAGACTTCTCTTAACAAGCAGCCCACTTTTCCTTTGAAATACTTTTAAGCCATTTTCTATAAAGCCTTAAGTCATCTAATCTATTATCTCTATTTGTGAATAATCTATTATACCCTCTATATTCATATTCCATGAACTCCACCCCCTAATGACTTAATTAAATAAGACCTGCTTGCGACCCGCCCATACCGCTCCCAATGCTCAACTCTTTTCTTCTTAATCTCTAACTCTTTTTCATTTCGGCTATCTACCACCATAACCACCTCCTAATAATATAAAGTAAAACCTTTATTAATCAATTATTAAACAGAGATAAGAATTAAATTACATAAACTTTAAAAAGTAAAAATCCCAAAAATTAATATGATTAGTCTTTATACTATCCCTCTATGGTTCTTAAATTATACAATAATCTTAGGATTGGTTTTTACAATAATAACATTATTGGTTGGTTTATACTCAATAAAAATATATAAACTTTCTATGCAAAAACAATCAAAGATTTTTGGTGTAGGTTTCTTATTTATTGCTTTTTCATATTTTATTAAAACATTAATGTTATTAATACCCTTCTCAAAATTACATATTGAAAGAATTATAGACGTTTCTACTTTTAGTGCTTGGACAAGTTTAGGAGCTTATTTGCATATATTATTCTTTCTAACAGGATTAATAACAATATTATATGCAACTTTAAATGTAAATAATTTTAGACTATTCTCATTGATATTAGCCTTAACAATTATACCCTTGACACTTTCCACTTTAAAATTACAAGCATTTCACATCTTAGCTTCTATTTTACTAATTTACATAACAGGTCATTACTTGATGTGTTATTTATCCTATGGCACTAAAAAAAACATACTTGTATTTTTAGCATTTTTATCTTTATTATTTGTAAATATAGACTTAATATTCTCTCAACATAGTGGTATATATTATGTTTTAGGAGATTTACTGAGTTTTATTGCATACGGATTAATATTAATAAAATTGATTTTGATAACCAAAAAATGAGCAAAAAACGTGAGAGGCTTGAAGTTATCTATGATATCCTCAAAGCCATACAGGAAAAGAATGGAAAAATTAAGCCCACACATATACTTTACAAATCAAATCTCTCTCATCAAATGATGAATGAATATTTAAAAGAATTAATTGATGGAAATTTTGTAATTGAAAAACAGGATAAAAAAGGCAAGACCTACGAACTAACTCAAAAAGGTTTTGATTACTTAAATAAATACAAGGTGATTGTTGAATTTGTAGAAAGTTTTGGTTTGAGTTAATTTTATATATTTGTAACTAGCATTTCTTATAATGCTAAAAAAGAGTTTCTTTATAATAATTCTATTCTTTATTTGTTCATTTAGTGTAAATGCATTAGAAGGTGCTCCAGAAAATGATGCTACTTTTTATTTAGATACATATAGTAACACCCATAGTGTGGGGTTTAGAGATTTTCCAGGAGAGGAACTTGGCCTAGCTTCAGGTAATACTGGTTTCTTTATCTCTAATGGTCAGATTATAACACAACTTAGTCAAAATCACTCTTGGGGAAATTGTGATCATCCACCACAAAGGGTTTGTAAAACTGAAAGAAAATTAACTAGTAGTTATAAGGATGGGCATTTAGAAATGGTTCTTAGAAGTGATACAGAAGTAATTTATAATGGAGATCCAATATGGCCTTCAGAAAAACCAGTTGTTCCAGGAAAAATAAACTTATTTAGTGAATTAAAATTAGAAGGAGATTTTGATGACACAACTTTATCAAGATTTCAAGGAAAAGCTACACGTAAATCCTCGACTACTTCAGATTGGCAATGTGCAAAATGGGAAGATAATGATGTTGGCGGAAATTGTGAATTAGATCGTTATATCGCAGAACCTATAGAAACCGAATCCTATAAATGGTCTGGGTTTATTAAAGCACCAAATCCAAAAGGAGGTATTGCAGTTTTATCAGAAGTTAAAGGGGATGTAGAGATAAAAAGAGCAAATAGTCAAAATTCTATTCCTGCTAAAGTAGGAGACATAATAAAAAAAGGAGATTTTATACTTACAGGCTTTGAATCTGAAGCTGCAATAGATTTTGGTTATTCCAAATTAGAGATATATCAACTTACTCATTTTAGAATAGATGAATTCACAGAAAAGGATAAAATTGCAAAAACACAATTATATTTAAGAGTTGGAACAATAAAACCAATTTTAAAATATAAAGCTTCTATTAGAGGGGATTTTTCAGTAACAACTCCGACATCCATTTCTAGCATTAGAGGTAGCGAAATGATTGTAGTCTATAATAATGAAACAAATAAAACAGATATCTTTGTGACTGAAGATAAAGCCTATGTTAAGGGTTTAAATGATGATGTGGAGATTGAAATAGAAGAAGGTAAAAAAACAAGTGTAGATCAATCAGGAAAATCTTCTAAAATTGAAAGCTTTTCAAGTTCAGAAATACCAAAAAGCCTTACTAAAAATTCACAAAAAACTTATGAAGATTCAAAAACTCAAAAAAAAGGTTCATCATTGAAATATATTTTAATAATTATAGGCATAATAATTATACTAATACTATTTTTTATATTTAAGAATAAAAAAAAGAAAAATAAGAAGTAAGATTAATAAATTCTTTACCATATCTAAAAATTATGGGCAGGTAATTCAGCCTGGAAACTTAAAGGTTAGGCAATAGAATGATCGGTTGGCAATCGGTATGCCGTGGGTTCAAATCCCGCCCTGTCCACCAAATATTTAAATACGAAATTATAAATTATAAGTAAATGAAAAAAGAGTGTATATTTTGTAAAATAATTAATAAGAAAAATAAACAAAAAGAAGATATAATTTATGAAGATAAAAAAACAATAGCTCTATTAGATATTTCTCCTGCATCTAAAAAAGGAGGCCACACTTTAGTTATTCCAAAAAAACATTATGAACTAGTAACTGAAATGCCTGATGAAGATCTAAAAGCAATAATGTTCACAATAAGAAAAATATCAAAAGCTTTAATGAGTTTTGCCTTGGGAATGAATATAATCCAAAATAATAAAAAAGTAGCAGGCCAATATATAAAACATGTTCATTTTCATCTAGTTCCAAGATTTCCTAAAGATGGAATAACTATTGAAAAATGGACAACTTTTAGGTATAAAGATGAACTACATAGACAAGAAATAGCTTCTAAGATCAAAAACCTTTTAAAAGAATAATTTTAACAAATTTTATGCCTCTGTCGTCTAGCGGTCAGGACACGAGTTTCATAAGCTCGATATCGCAGGTTCAATTCCTGCCAGAGGCACTATTTTTTAATTTCCCAATTACTAACAATTGGTTTTCCATTATCATTTTTATCATATCTTTTCCAAGAAATGTAATCAAAAGAAGCAGGAGTTTTTAACTCAAAGACAACAGCTCTTGCAACCCTCATCTTATGATATATCTTAACATCATTTGGCCCATTATTTTTAATCTCCAAAGCGCAGATCTTAGGCTCTTGTCCAGTATCTAAGATCATGGCAGATTGAACAACACTTATCCCTAATCTGGCTAAAGTACTTCTCCCCTCAAGCATCATACTTAATTTATTAGAAATTCCAATCTTTTCATATATTTGGCCAATAATAAACTCTCCAGATTTTAATAAATAAGATTCACTATCTTTAATTTTAATTTCCTCATAATCAGGCAATTCATTCTTAGAAGTATCAACAACTCTTCCATTTGCTTTAGGTCTAAATAAAGTATCTCCTAAATGAAAAGTCAAACCAGCAGGCCTAATATTTGTTTCATCAAAAGGATCAATAATTAAATCTTTATTTTTAATTGCTTCTAAAATATCAAGATTAGACAACATAAAAATCTAAGAAAATATTAAGTATTAAAAACTATCTAATAGATCATATTTCCATTTCTAAGTTGATCAACTAATCTATCATAATCTTCCTTACCATCTTTTCTAATCTTCTTAACATTCAATCCATTTAATGAAGCAACAATTTTATCACTTGCTAAGATCTCAGGAAGATTTACAAAGTCTGCCCCAATTTTATAAAGTTCCAGATAATCCATTGCATTCTTAACCGTAACAAAAACAGTGCATTTTCTATTTTCCCCTTTGAATGCATTTACAATTATCTTATTTGCATCTAATTCTGTAATTGTAGAAATTAAAATTTTAGGTTTGAGTTTAGCCAATTCTTCTATAATTTCAATATCATTTATATCTGCATAAACAGTGTCAACACCAATATTATTTAACCTTTTAACTAATTCAGGATTAAAATCCACAACTAAAATTTTTTTATTTTTTATTTTATCCACAATATTATATCCAATACGATGACAACCAAATAAAATTATATCATATTTTTTCTTTTTATCTCTGTGTGTAAGATTTTCAATTAAATATTTTCTCTCAAAAATCTTTAAAAATCTAGAAAACAAATTAAATATCTTATCTCCATATAGTATTAAATATGTTGAACCTGTTATAGTAATTATTCCGACAGTAGTAACCACAATAGAGGCGTCCCTAGATACATGTTGTGCGCTTAAACCAATTGCCATTAATATTAAAGAAAATTCACTTATTTGAGCTACAGTCAAACCAGCCAAGAAACTAGTTCTACTCCTATATCCCATAACAATCATCAAGAAAAAAACAATTAAGGGATTTCCAATTAATATAAATACTGAAAATATTATTATAGGAAATAAAAATGCTTTAAAAGAACTAAATACCATTGTTATACCCAAATTAATAAAAAACATTGCAATAAAGAAATCTCTTAAAGGTTTTATTTTAGAGCTAATGTCTAAGCCAAATTGAGAGCTAGATAAAGCAAATCCTGCTAAAAATGCCCCAATTTCAACACCAAAACCTAAATTCCAACCAATTATAGCGATTAAAAAGCACCAAGCAATTCCTCCTAAGAACAATAATTCCTGGTTTTTAGACACCGAAGAAAAACAAGGTTTTATAACTAATTTATACAATACATAAACAATTAAAAATAAACCTAGTGCTTTTAATAAAGTTAAAAATAAAACATACCCTAATTCTGTCCCATTACTTAAACTGCTTATAAAAATCAAAGCCAACACTGCTACAAAATCTTGAATTAATAAAAAACCAACAGCAATCTTACCATATAAAGTATCTAAATCATTTTTATCAGTTAATAGTTTAACAATAATAATTGTACTACTAAAAGTTAATGCAACACTAATATAGATAGATTCAAGAGTTCCAAAACTTAAATATTTTGAAATTATAAATCCTATGATTGAAGTAAAAACTATCTGTCCCAAACCAGTAACCAAAGAAACCTTTCCTATTTCTTTTAGGTGTTTTGGATTAAGGCTTATACCAACTATAAATAATAATAAAGAAACACCAATTTGGGAAAATAAAAATAATTGATCTGATTCATGTATCAATCCTAAAAACATTGGCCCCAATAGTATGCCTGTAATAACATATGCAATAATTGCAGGTTGCCTTAAAAATCTAGAGATAAATGCTAATACTGCAGCCACCAAAATTATTAAAGTAAACTCCGCAAAAAAATTCATTTATTCACCTCTTAATAATTTTAAGAAAGAGGTATTAATAAAAGTTTCTTAATGAATCTCCCAACCACAGCAAGTTGTGGGGTATGATTATAAATGAAAATAAAGAAGAAATCACTTCTTTTTCATTGTAATTTCTATAAAACTTACTTTTACATCTTTACCATCTTTATTTTTAAAACCTTCACTTCCAATAATTACATGATTATTATCTACATCATCTTCTAAGAAACTATTTTTAGCTCTCTCAACAACATCCACAGCCTTACTGATAAACTTTCCCCTAGCTTTAACTACTACTTCATTAGCATTCTTTGTTGCAAATTGCATAACTACAGCAGTTACATAATTCATGGGATTTTTATCGCCTATAAATACAGTATTTCCAATATTATCTTTCTTCTTAATCTCTTCAGCAGTCATTTTATCACACTCCTAAAGTTTAGATTTTGATCTTTTCTTTAATAGATGAGTAATATAACCTGCTACAACATTTCTCAATTTTTTAGAATATACATCTGCCAAATCTGTAACAGACTGTTTGTTGTGTTGAAAATCTAATTTAAACTTGTCAGGATATCTATTTAATAAGTTCGTGCCTGTCCTCTTGATTAAAGTACTTCTAATTCTTCCCATAAAACTTGCAAAAATTGAGGCTTTATAAAGATTGCTAATGCCCCACTCAATCTCCTATAATTTGATAATATATCCATTATTTGGGTTTCCAGGATCTCCCAGACAGTAATTGTTATAAAAGCCTTTAACCCCATTTCCATTTTTTCCATAAGTAAAATGTATAATTGCCTCTTTAAATGTTCCTTCAAAAGTTCCAGAAACATTTTGTCTACCAAAAGCACTTGTTAAAGTATCTCCTCCCCAATAAGATCCAATAGCACTATAATTTCCTATTTCATTTAAAGGAAAAGTTGGAATTCTTTGTCTACCAACTAACTTTGTATCTATTCTAACTCTCTCTAAATAATCTTCAACATATCTATTTTGAGCTTCTTTCACTCTTAATTCCAATCCAGATTTTGTATTTACCATATAAATAAACACTCAATCAAGGATATAATTTATTGTGGGATACTATTTACCCACAAAAATATCATAATCTCTCTAGAACGTATATTTGTCTAAGAATCTTACTTTTTCTATAGTTATATTCTATAGGATTATTTATTAGATTAAAACCATTTTTCTCAATAATATCATTAAAATTAATAAATAATTTTTTATTTTCTCTAGTCCTTATTGTAGGGATTATTATAACTAACCTTCCATTTGTTTTTATAATATCTTTAAGATTTTTCATTAAATCATTATATAAATTAGAAAGTTCTATGACTAATTTTCTACCTTCAAGGACATTAGGTAATTTTCTAATATAAGGACCCATATAAGGTTCTGTAACAACTGCATCAACCTTTTTAATTTCTTTAGCTAAATCTATAACATTAGCCTCAATTAATTTAAAATCAACATTTAATTTATATGTTCCCTTTAACCATTCAAGGTTATCCTTACTCTGTTTCATTGCTTCTTTATCGTTGTCAACACCAATAACTTTAATCCCCTTTAACATTGCTTCTTGTAATATTGTACCACTTCCACAAAAAGGGTCTAATAGAATTTGATTCTCTTTAGCTTTACTTAAATTAACTAAAATTTTAGCTAGTCTTATAGAAATAACTTTCAAAAAATCAACATTAGGCCTCACATCATCTCTCATCTTAAATTCCTTGGGATTTGTGATAGAGAAAACTTTTCCAATATAGCTTTTAAAGACTACAAAATTTAGAGTTTTACCGAGTTGCAGCTTCTCAAATATTCTAGAAGGTTCTCCTTGTTTTTTATATAATGCCTTGACTTTTATACTCTTAAAATAATCTTTTAGATAATCCTCTAAAAAAGAAGTTAGATCTGTACTAAAATGATCTATAAAATATTCTATCTTATTACTTGTTCCGTTATAAATATCAGCTTTATTTAATGCTTCTTCAATCTGGTCTAATCTATCAGAACTAGAAATTACCTCAGCAATATTTATTATACCTCCAAATTCATTAATAATTCTAGGATTTAATTTATCACAATCTACAACAGCAACATGTTTACCTGATTCAATAATTTGAAACTTGATCTTTAACCTTTCAAAAACAGATTCTATTTCAAGTTTACTTAATTCTGGATCTCTTCCCAATAAAAATAAATATAACATAAATTAAAAGCTTAAGAAATGGTTATAAGGTTTTCTAACGATTAAGATTTATGACAATGGCAGGATTTAAGTGGTTTTGCCCAAAATGTGGCAATATAGGGCATGGAGAAAATCCTGCTGAAGAATGTCCAGAATGTGGAACTTTAGGATTTGAATTCCATCGAACCTCTGATTAAAATGGAAAAACAAAAAGCAACCTATGAAGATTTGTACCATGCTTTAAGTTATAGAGAATGGAAAACAGTAAATTCTATATTAGATGAACTTGATTCCAAAGGCTTAAGCACTAAACATATGAGGCGGACTTATGCTGGAGTCTACCAAACTTTAGTTGAATGGGTTGATGAAGGTTTAGTAAGAGACAGAAAAGGAACAATTAAAAGAGACTTAGACGGAAAAACCATTGAAATACCAATTTACGAATATTTGCGTGTTTCTACAGGAATTCCAGAAAAACTAAAAAAAGAAGGGGCATTGGAATCAAAATTAGCAACAAGCTGAAAAACTTAAAATAGTTTATAAGATCTATACACTCTTGAAAATTTTTCAGAAAATCACAATAAATCCATATAAATCCAAAAAATGATTTAAATCTATGAAGTATTTGATTAATTTAATATTACTATTTCTATTAATTCCTACTGTAAATGCTTGGAAATGGACAACACATGAGAATATTATTGAATATGTCTATTACAATCTCCCATTAGAAAAACAACAAGAATTAAATCTAACAAAATTAAAAGAAGGTTCAATAATACCCGATAGAGATTTTAGGGATACAAGAAAACATAGTTTACCAAAATCTTTAGAAGAAGCAGAAAAATGGTTAAATAATGATTCAGACTTAAGTTTAAACATAGGCATTGCGTCTCATTACATTTCAGATTCTTTTGTGGCCCCTCATAATATCGCAGGAGAAGACTATGATGATCATGCTAAATATGAAGGACAAGTAAAATATTATTATCCAAATTCAGATTGTAAAGACTATGGTTATAGATTAGAAGATTTAAAAATAGCATCTAAAAACTCTAAAAATTGGAATCTATGGTTAAAAACAAAAAATAAATCAGTTCCAGAAAAAGAAGTAGAAGAATCAACAAAATTTTTATTTTCTATAATTTTAAACAAACTAAATACAACATGTATAGAAAAAACAAAAATAGAAGAAATACCTTATTTCAATAGAAAAAAATTAATAATCTCCTCTTTGATATTATTGATAGGGTTATACTTAATTAAAAAATTCTAAATTTCTTTGATGACTAATTGTCCTTTCATCCTTTGTTCAACTAAAGAAACTGCTTTTTTATTAACTTTTCCATTAACTAATAATATAACTCCCAAATTTTTTAATTTTCCCTCTCCAAATGCAGCATTAACATCTGATTCATTTATAGAAGCTTTCCCCTTAGCTTTAACAAAATGCCTCAATTTACCAAAAGCAGTATTCAAATCAACTATAAAATTAAATTCCTTCTCTTTTCTTATCATCTCCTCATGTAATACATCTGCTTTATTATCTTTTAAGAATTTCAAAATTTGATTATAGAACTTTCCATCTGGTTTTTTTAGTTTATCAAAAGACATAACCTCTAATTTCTCTTGTACTGCCTGATAATTTTTCCTAACATCCAATACTTCCTTAATTTCTTCTTCACTAGGACTATTAATCCCTTCTTGAATAGTCTCTTCTTCAATTAATTTAAGTTCTTCCACAATTTCTTCTTTTTCAACAGTTTCTATATCTTCAGGATCAGGTACTACTCCCTCTTGAATAACAAGTTTTTCAGGTTTTGTTATCTGAACTTCCTCTATAATCTCTTTTTGACTAGGAGGCTCATCAACAACTTTTTGTTCAAATTGTTCTTGAGTTAAAATATTAGAGACGACTTCTTTATTATTAAGATTATCAAGAATCTCTTGAATTATTAATTTGGCTTGTTGGTCACTAACTAAATTATGTTTCCAAAAAACATCCACATTTCCATTATCATTAACCTCTATTCTTGTAGCAAAATCATACAAGCTCTTAATAGCAACCCTCTGCCAAGGCTCCAAATTTTTTTCTCTAACAACTAAACTTTCTTTTAATAATTCATAAGCTTGTTTTTCTCTACCTCCCAAAGATTCCCCTAATCTTTGGTCCATTAGATGAGCCTGCTCAGGAAGATAGTATAAAGGACTTCCACCGATAGAAGCTTTGGTAATTTTTAAGATTTTTCTTGCTACCATTTCACTTAAAATAGCAGAAGCAAAAATTGTATCTAAGTTAAGATGCTTAGCAACTTGAATAGGCAAGACAGACCCATTTTCATTCATAAACTGAATTACTACCTCTCTTTGATCAACCATAGAATAAACATCTATCTTACTTTTTTAAGCATTTTGTAGATTCTGAAGATATATCATTTAGGGTCTTAACCATTTTATTTCCCAATAAGTCACATCAGATTCTGCATCCACACAACCAACTAACAATCTCTTTCTCGTAGAATGAGCAACCCTATTTTTAGCACTAAATTCATACCAAGTCAATACTTCACCTTCGCTTACAGGAAATACAACCCACTTAGCATGGTCTTCTCCAGGTTTAATTCCCCTATCATAAACTCTAAAATCAGCCCCAAATTTCAAAGCAGTCTTAACTATATATCCCCTTCTTCTTAAATCTTTAAAGACAGCATATCTTGTCCAAAAATTAGGTTCAATTTTTTTAGCTTTTTTAACAAAATTATCAAAGTCTATAATCTTATTTTTATTATCAAATATCTCAAATTTGCTTCTCTCAACCAGATACAAAGTTTCAATCAAAGAGTATTGAAATTTCTTGCTTTCTGTAGGTTCACCATACCTTCCTTTATCATATAATTCTCTAGTTAAATCATTACTATCTGCAATTACAACTTCACCAATTAAAAAAGATTTAACCATTTCTTTAGTTTCAGGAAGTTCTTCACTAGTATCTTTTAGTTTTACTAGTTTATCTTTAACCTTAACTTTTGTCATAATTGATTAAATAACAAACAGCTTAAAAAGCTTTTTATATTTATATTTCGTAATATACAAAATGAAAATAGTATTTTTAGGCACTGGATCAATGCAGCCAACTAAAGAAAGAAACCTTAGTTGTATCTATATTAATTACGATTCTGAACATATCTTATTTGATTGCGGAGAAGGGACCCAAAGGCAATTAAAAATAGCTGGATTAAAAGCCCCAAAAATAACGAGAATTCTCATAAGTCATTATCATGGGGACCATATTCTTGGCTTAGGTGGAATATTAAAAACATTAGAAGCAAATGATTATAATAAAACTTTATACATTTATGGCCCTAAAGGATTAGAGAATTTTTATAATAATATAATAAATTCTGCTTACAAAGGAAAAGGAATTAAAACAAAACTGATAGAATTAAAAGAAGGAATAATTATAGATGAAAAAAACTTTCAGATAGAAGCAAAAAAATTAGAGCATTCAGTTCCATGTTATGGATTTTCATTGATAGAAAAAGAAAAAATAAAAATAAACTTAGATTATTTAAAAAAATTCAATTTAAAACAGCACCCATTAATAGGAGAGTTGCAGAAAGGTAAAGATATAACTTATGAAGGAAAAAAGATAAGCCATAAAAAAGCAACTTATAAAATAAAGGGAAAAAAATTAACAATAATCTATGATACTGCTTATTGTAATCAAGCAATAGCTTTAGCAAAAGATTCAGATTTGCTGATTTCAGAAGCTACATTCTCAAAACAAGAGAAAGATAAGGCTAAAGAATATAAACATTTGACATCAGAAGAAGCAGCTACAATTGCCAAAAAAGCAAAAGCTAAAAGATTAATTTTAACGCACTTCTCACAAAGATATAAAGATGTCTCTATATTGAAGAAGGAAGCTAAGAAAATATTTTCAAAAACAGAAACTGCAGAAGATTTTCTAGAAGTTAATTTTTAACTATTTTTTTCACATCAAATTCTTTATAACTTTCTTTACCAAATCTATTTTCATCAAGCAATTTCACATTATTAATCTGGATCTTATAAAGTTGTGATTCAAGTTTCTTTGAGTTAAAATCTTTCAATGTTTTAATGATATTTGAAGCTTTTATATATCTTTTAAGATAAAGTGGGCCTATAGATAGAACCTCCTTATTAGAAATCTGCTTTGAAGTTCCTAAAATTTGCAAACCCTTTAGTAATGAACCCCATTTTTGATGACTATCATAAATCTCAACCGCAACTTTAGAATTCTTCGCTATATTATTAGAATGTTTAGAATTCGGGTCTGTCCAAATATAAAGATTAAATTCCTTATCAAATACATAAAATACACAACAAACATGCGGTTGTTTATTTTTAAGATCTATTGTTGATAAAGCCAATAAATAATTGGATTCTAAAATATCATAAAAAGATTCAATAATCTTGTCTGATTCTTTTGTATCAGAAGTTTGTATTAAAATATTAGTTTTCATTTTAATAATTCTTAAAGATAAATAAATTTGCCCATAAGGAAACAGTTATATCTATTATTTGTTTAATAATAACAAAAATTACAGATAAAATTGTTGCAAGGGTTACAGCCATCAAACCGCTACTGATTGGTCCCCAAATTAATAAGAAACCATTAAGTAGTAATCCAATTACAGTTGATATCAAAATAATAAATAATCCTGTTAATATTGTATGCAACTTATTAGTCCTAAAATAATTAAAAGTTTTGCTCACTACTTCAATAGGATTTCTAATATCCTTTAAGAATAATATTGGATAAGAGAAAAGAAGAATAAACCTATAAAAGAAAAATATAATTATAACTAGAATAATTGCCGGAATCAAAAAAGACCTATTTAATAGCACTAAACTAAATAATACTATTGCAGGTATTAAATATAAAACCAACAAAGTAGCTTTTAATCCCAAAACTGCCCAAATATATTCATTGCCTGCGTCCCAAACTCCTTTGAAATTTATTTTTGTTTTCTTTATAACCATTGAGACCATAGAATACCTCATTGTTACAGTTCCCAAACCAAATATTAAGTTAAATACCCCAATGATTACTAAACTTATAATAAATTTAAATAATAACGAAGAGCTGTCTAAGATACTTCTAACTACTTGTTCAAATAAGTCAAATTCACCTGTAAAAATATGTGTCAAATCATTAAAATATAAAAATAAGTATGATAAAAATGCAGTCATTAATATTAAAGATAGGTCAGGAATATACAAAGAAGAGTTATCTTTTAATAATTTCAAACAAGACCAAGCATTATCAAAATAATTCACCCTTTTCATTATAATTAAAAAACTAAAACAATATATAAAACTTATTATAATTAAATAATAAATGATAGATCCTGTATTATTTCAAATAGGCCCCTTACAAATAAGGTATTATGGAATACTATATGCTCTAGCTTTTTTAGTAGGTTATTTTATATTAAAAAAATTAGCTCCGAAATTTAAAATCAAAGAACAAATAATTGAAGATTATTTACCATGGATAATTATCTTAGATATTGTAGGAGCAAGATTATTTGAAGTTTTATTCTATAATCCCTCTTACTATATATCTAATCCATTAAAAATATTTGCAATTTGGGAAGGAGGTTTAGCCTCTCATGGAGCAATAATAGCAATAATCTTAGGTACTTATTATTTCTGTAAAAAAAGAAACCTATCATTCTATAATTTTACAGATTTATTGGCCATTCCTGTAGCTTTAGGAGCTTCTTTCATAAGAATTGGAAATTTTTTAAATTCAGAATTGGTTGGAAAAATAACTGACGTTCCTTGGGCAGTAAAATTCTTAGGCTATGAAGGGCTAAGACATCCTGTACAATTATATCAATCTCTAGGTCATATTATAATCTTCTTAATATTATTATCCATAACTAAAATAAAAGATAGAAAAGAAGGCTTAATATTTTGGGCTTTATTGTTTTTAGATTCCTTATTGAGGTTTATTACAGAATTTTTCAAAGATTTACCTTTAGACTATGGGCTGTTTTTATTTGGCTTAAACCTTGCTCAGTGGTTAAGCATTCTAATAATGTTAATCTCAATCTTTCCACTATACAAAAGAATAAAAACCTACCTTTAGAAAATTTTTCAGTTTTTCTATAGAAAATTATATAAATCTGTTTAACATGTTAAACATATGGCAACAGACATATTTGCAGTAAGGGATGTAGATGACTCTACCCGTGAATTTATAACAAATTATGCTAAAAAACATAGAATAAATATGGCGCAAGCTCTTCGTGAAATTGTATTAAAATCAAAAGAAAATAGGAGTAGTAAAGGTAAAAAATATAAAAGCCTCTTTGATACCTATGAAAAAATAAAAATTTCAGGAGGAGATCCAAAGCTCAGTGAAAAAATTGATGATGTTCTCTACGGTGAAGACTTATGATTGTTGATTCATCAGTTTTCATTTCTTTTTATAGTGAAGCGGATGTACATCATAAAGAAGCAGTAGAAATTTTTAAGAAAATTGAAAATTCAGGACAGATAATTATTAGTGATTACATATTGAATGAGATAATCTCAGTATTATTAAGAAAATTTGGCTTAAAAAATTCATTAGAAGTCCTTGATGCCATTTTAAATAGCAGTTCTTTATACATTAGGCATACCTCTGAAGAAGAGTTTTATGAAATTGTTGAAGTTTTTAAAAATCAAAAAGATAACTTAAGCTTTATAGACTGTTCAATATTATGGTTAGCAATAAAATCGAATCTAGAAATTAATACCTTTGACAAAAATCTAAAGAAAGAGATATTAAATAAGAAAAAAATTAAATAGAATAAATAGATATTATCTCTATTAAAAGAATCAAACTAATTTTACATAAACCTTCTTAACATCTTTAATCTTTTTAATTCTGAATATTAAATCATTCAAATTATCTAGGTTTTTGACATCAGCATTAAAACTATATTCTATATCATTATCATTAATCATCCTTCCTTTAGACTTTTCAGTCTTTAAATTCAATCTAACTAATGCATTAGTAACCTCTTTTAACAAGCCTGGCCTATCTACCGCTTCAATTGTAATTCCAACTGGTCTGTCAAAATTTTCAACCCAATTTATCTTAACCTTCTTTTTAGTAGTTTTAAAAATTCCTTTACAATCAACTCTATGAACCATTAACCTCTTATTACTTATCTTTACACCTATAACTAAATCTCCAGGTAAAGGTTTACAACACAGGGCTAATTTCGGAACTAAATTTTTTTCACCTTCAAAAACTAATAAGGTTTCACCAATATCTTTCTTACTATTTTCTTTTACATAATATATTCCACCGAAAAGTTTACCTGCCTCTTTTAAGGCATGTCTTATTTTTTCTTTAGCCTTAGAAGATTTGATAAATTTTAACCATTCTCTACTTGGACTTTGAGTTTTAGAAGTTAAAATCTCAATAACATCCCCATTTTTAACAGTATCCCTTATAGAAGCAAATTTTCCATTAATGTGTGCGCCTATACACTTATCTCCTAAATCACTATGTACTCTATAGGCGAAATCAATAACAGTACTTTCCTTTGGTAATTCAAAAACATCTCCTTTAGGAGTAAATGCGTATATCTCCTCTCCAAAGAAATCAACATCAAAATTTCCCAAACTATCTTTATTCTCAATTAATTGTTTTAACCAACTTAATCTTCTATCAAAAGTTTCTTCATGATTTACTTTTTTATAAATAAAATGTGCAGCTACTCCCTCTTCAGCAATATTATGCATTTCTTCTGTTCTTATCTGTATCTCAAATATTTTACCCTCTTTATCAACTACTGTTGTATGTAATGACTGATATCCATTTGGTTTAGGCATAGCTATATAATCTTTGAATCTATTTGAAACTGGTCTAAAGTTTTCATGAACAATTCTTAAAGATTTATAACAATCATCAATATCCTGAACAATTACCCTAAAAGCAATTATATCTGTCATATCATTTAAACTAGAAGATTTTTCAATAATTTTCTTGTAAATACTATAAAGATGTTTAACTCGTGCTTGTATTGTAGCTTTTATACTTTCTTGATCCAATGCTCTCTTAATATCTTTCTTAATCCTAAATAAGGCTCTTTCACCAGATTTTCTTATTTTATCAACCTTATCCTCAATAACTTTGTATTTGGCTTCATCTAAATATTTAAAACTAAGGTCTTCTATTTCAGACTTTAATTTTCCCATACCTAATCTATATGCTAAAGGAGCATAAACTTCTATCCCATCTCTAGCTAATCTTTTTCTTTCATTATCTGGCATAATGCTTAATTCTCTCAAAACTATGAGTTTATCAACCAGAATTATGAATAATGCTCTTAAGTCTCTAGAGGCAGCCAATAAAACCTTTCTAAGATTCTCAATTTTAATCTCTTTTTTACTAATGTTATGGCTTATTTGATCCATCTTATGTACATTTTCAACAATATCAGCAATTTCATTACCAAAATCCCTTCTTATATTTTTAATATCCTCTCCATTAAACAGCAAACCATGCATTAAAGAAGCAGCTATACTAACATCATCTAATTTCAAATTTACAACTTCTTCTGTTACATCTAAATAATGTTTAATCCAAAGTTTAAACTCCTCTTCACTATATTTATTTTTTAAGAAGGTTTGACTATGCAGATAAGCTTTCTCAATTAAGTTAGCATCAGAATTTTTATTATATTTTAATATTTTTTTTACTAAATCTTTAAAAGTCATAAATATTATAATTTCATTAGTTTTTTAAGATTTTCTCATATGTTTTTAGTACATGAGATACATAAGACAAGAAATCTTCCCAAAAATAGGAAAAGAAAACCAGGAAAAATTGAAAAATTCAACTATTACAATAGTGGGAATTGGAGCTTTAGGAACTACAGTTTTAGATATTTTAGCAAGAGCAGGAATAGGAAATATAAGAATAATAGACTTTGATATAATAGAACTAAACAACTTACAAAGACAAAGTTTATTTTCTGAAGAAGATATTAACAAACCAAAAGCACAAGTGGCAAAAGAAAAAATATCAAAAATTAATTCTGAAATAAAAATAGAAGATTTTTTAGAAGAACTTAATCAAACAAATATCAATATTCTAAAATCTCCTGACATAATTCTTGATTGTACAGACAATATGCAAATAAGATTTCTAATTAATGATTTTTGTAAAAAAAACAATACTCCTTGGATATATGCTTCAGTAATAGAAGAAAAAGGAATGACAGCAAACATCACAAGTGAAACACCTTGTTTATCTTGTATCTTAAATGAACCAACAGAGAATTTAGCAAAATGTGAAAATTCTGGAATATTGAATACAATAGTCCATTCAATTGCAGCAATTCAAGCAACAGAGGCAATTAAAATTTTAACAAATCAAGGATATAGTAAAGACTTAATAAGCTATAATATCTGGTCTCAAGAATTAACAAAAATTAAAACTAAAAAAAGAGAAGGTTGCAAGCCATGTAACAAAATATTTGAATTTCTAAATGGCAAAAGAATTAAAAACAACCAAAAATCTTCTGAATATATGCAAGTAAGAAAGTGTAAAACTAAAGGAGCATTAGAGGTCATACCAGAAAAAAGTATCCAACTAAAATTAAACAAATTAAAAGATAATTATGAGATAATATCAGAACTACCTATATTAGCAATACTAAAAATTAACTCCTATCAAACAACTGTTTATAAAAATGGAAAGATATTAGTTAGAGACTGTTCATCAGAAGAAGAAGTTAAAAAAATAGCAGAAAAAATCTATGAGGATGCAAAGTAGAAACCGATTTAAATTAAATTACTAAAGAAATATATTGAATTATGAAAAATTAGGAAGAGAGAACAAATTTAAAGAAAATATAAAAATAGAAGAATGGAAAATACCAAAAATAAATTAGGAATTTTACTGATAAGTGGTGGTTTCGATAGTGCAGTCTCTGGATATTTGATGCAAAAACAAGGAATAGAGATTATCGCAATTCATTTCTCTTATGAACCTTTTACAGATAATTCTCCAGAATTAAAATCAAAAGCAGCTTCTGACCATTTAAATTTTAAAAAATTTATTTCAATAAATATAGGAAAAGAAGTAGAATCAATAGCTAAAAATTGTAAACACAAATATTATTTTGTATTATCTAAAAGATTAATGCTAAAAAAAGCAGAGGAAATAGCTAAAAAAGAAAATGCAGATTTTATAATAACTGGAGAGTCCTTAGCTCAAGTTGGCTCTCAGACTTTAAGTAATCTAAACTCTATAACAAATGCTACAAAAATACAAATCTTAAGACCATTACTAACTTATGATAAAGAAGAAATAATAAAAATCGCAAGAGAAATAGGCACTTACGATATATGTATAGGTCCAGAAGTATGTGACTGTTTAGGACCAAAACATCCAGCAACAAGAACAAATATTCAAGAGATTTTAATAGAAGAACAAAAGTTAAAATAGTCCTATAAAATTCCTTTTTAGAACAATGGACCACGACACGACAATATACCTGCATCAGATTTATAATTAAATAAAAACTATAAATAGAAAAAGATTGGATATAATTTCAGAATTAATATTTTTCACCTCAATATTTAAAAAAGAATATTTAAAATTATTCTTCTGCAAAGCAATAAATTCTTCCATTACCTAAATCTAAATTCATATTTTGAGAATCGCATCCAGTAACATGATCTGAATTCCAGCTGTCTTCAGGATTTTCAGGATCCCAGTTTGTATGTCCTACAACTGTAAAATCTACAACATTATTACTATTTTCTGCACCATTATTCGTCCAATTATCACATTGTAAACTTGAATCTCTATTTGAAGTTGTATAAGGAGATCCACCATAATTATATACTCTTTCTAAATTTGAAAATGAATTTGTTCCTTTTTTACTTGAACCAGTAATTACATCATGTTCATTAGCAGGTACTTCAGTTCCAATTTCAGTTAATATTTGAGATTGGGGACCATTTGTATGTAAATTCTCAACGTTTTGAGCAATTAAATCACCTAATGAATTATACCAAGGACCCTTGCCAATTCTATCTTTGGCATTTACAGAACTTGTGCTTAAATATGCTTTCCATGTTTTTCCTGAAACTACTGAATTTCCTAATTCTTGACAGTATTCATCTGCCTTAATTAAACCACCTAAATTTCCACCATCACCAAAAGGTCTGCTTGTTACAAAAAAACTTATTTTTTCATTTACTTTTTCTGTTTCTCTTGTTTCAGGTTTAGCTATTTCAAGATTTTCAGTTTGTTCAACAGTATTTATTGCTTGAGTTTCATAATCTTCTGTATATCCTTTTTCAGAACAATTATTAGAAACAACAACATTCACAGTTAATTTTGTTAAACCAGCTTTATTAGTTGCTGCAAATTCAATAAAATCATTACCTTCTCCTGCAAGATTTGCATCTAAAATAAATTTTCCAGTTGAAGGATTAAAAGATAAACCTGGAATTTGTGAGGTTTTAAATATTGGACGTCCACCAATACCAACTGTATTTTCAGATAATTCTGTTTTATCAGAATTTTTAGCAGATACTATAAAAGAAAGTTCTTCTCCAGTATTTACACAAAAATAAGGATAAGGTTGATTTCCAGAGATTTTCGGACTCTCAAATATTGGTAATTGTTCAGATTCAAATTTTGAACAAGAAATTACAAATAGTATTAAACTAAATAAAAAAATACTAATAACCACTTTTTTCATTGATTATTCAAGAGAGTTTTTCTATATAAGTCTTTTGTGTAAATTTCAATAATCTTTAATCTTTTTTCATTGTCCAAAGATTTTTTCTTTAAATAATCAACTTCTTTTTCTAAAATATAATTAGGCATAAAGAGAAATTAAAATATTAGGTTTATACATGTTTGGTTTATCAGTGAAATTTCAAAATTACTAAAAAGTTTTAAATATTATATTAAAAATAATTAATATTGAATGAAATTTAAAGATAAGAATACTTATAACAAAAAGGGACAGATTATAGAATCTCCCCCATTAAACAATTCTGATCAAACATCTAAAAGAAATATTTGGGTTTGGATAATTATAATGATCATATTAACTATTTTTATTGTCGCAGGAATCTACATTGGATTTAATAAAGTAGATAAAATAGATTTTAAGTCAGGTACAATTTCAAAGCAAAAAGAGGTTCCCATTATAAATTCCGAGGAAAATTTTATAGTAGATCTATCTGAAAATCCAGGAGATAGAATAATTATTACCTCTGAATCAAAAGAGGGAGTAACAGGCTATTATCAAGGAAAAAAAGAAAAAATTGATTTTTCAGCTTCATCATTAGGCTTAGAAAGAGAAGCCACATTCAGCAAAAATGGAGTAGTCCTAGCTAAAGTATATTCCGGAATTCAAAATTTAACTTATGAAATTGCTGGAATAAATTGGTCTGCCCCACACCAAGGCATCGTAGTTCTTACTCAAAATCAAGAAAAAACTCTGATCGAATTCACTAATAGTGAAATAGGAAGAGCAATAGTTGAAGTAGCAGGATATTCTTATTTTAAAGTCTCAGGGGAAGCTGAAAAACATACCCTATCATTTATACAACTCTATGGTGGAATAAGTGGGTATTATAAACCAGAAAATAAAAAACTCAAACAACCACTAGGGACTATAACAGAATCCTGTTTTATGAAGGAGATTTGTCAACTAACCACTCTTTATGCCGCTTTTGGATGCAGTATGGACGATGAAACTATAGATATTCTTCCTCTCCTTGATGGTCCCCCTCGAGGGTGTATACCTGAAAGGTAAATCTCTTTTTCTAAAATATCAGAATAAAACAAATTTAAAAGAATTAAAGCTATAATTTTAATAAGTAGAACATATAAAGAAAATTATGCTATTTTTCACTTTCAGAAAAAGGTTAGGATATATAAATGCTGTTTTTAGAGATGCTTGGATAAATTTTACATTGGAATTCAGACAAATTTCCAAAAAAAGAGTGTATAATAAACAAGAATTTAATAAAAAAATAATTTATTTATTAGAACAGGCTAAAATACTTGAAGATGAATTAAAAAGGGAAAGTAAATATTATCTATTCCATGACTTAAAAGAAAATTGGATTTATTTAGAGGGGTTATTTGAGGATATTATAAAATTATGTTTAATTATTTCTAATAAAAATTTTGAAGAAACAATAGAAATAAAAGAATTAAAAGTAGAATTAGAAACAATAAAAATTAAATTAAATCAAGCAGAAAAATTAATCAAGTCTATATCTAATGTCATTTTAGATAATTCAAATAGACTATACAAATCTTTAGTTGAAATTGCAAAAGCCGCTTTATATGAAAATCCAATTGCAGAAGGAGGGGGAGCATGGATATACAATTTAGGAGAATTAGCCATTCTAAAAATATATAAAAAATTGGGAATTAATAATCCAAAGGAAGATGCTATAAATGAATATAACCTTGGAAAAAAATTTTATTCAGGGGGTATTCAGGTTCCTTTTTTCTTTGGTCTTTTTCATTCAAAAGAAGATAATCTTTGGGGAGTTATAATGGAGAAGGTTCACGGCACCCCATTTCATGATCTATTAAGAGAAGATCGTTTAGAAGCAACAAAACAATACCGTAGTCAAATAAAATATATTATTGATCGTCTTAAATTTGATCCAATGGATTCAAAAATAAATAAAAATACTCTTTTTGATGAAAAAAGGAAGAAAATCTATTTAATAGATCTAGATGTTTGGACAAAAGCCAAAGCCCCTGTTTTAGAAGAATTAAGAAGGGAAATAAATCAATTAGGGCCAAGTTAAACTTAAATAATTATCTCTTTAAAAGAAGTTATGAAAAAGTTAATATCTTGCAGGCATGGAGATTTTAATTTTGATCCAACTACTGGAGAATATAGAATAAATCGAGATGGTCGGACTCAAATAGAACGTCTCGCACAGGCAATAAAAAGAAGAATAGGAGATTCTTCAACAACATTAATTTCATCTAAAGCTCCTAGAGCAATAGATAGTGCCGAGATAATTAGAGATTATTTGGGTTTACCAAAATTTGAAGTAATTGCCTATTTATGGGCTGCTAATGATACTCCCAAGGACATCTACCATTATTGGAAAGATAGAGACCTAACAAAATTAGCAAATCTTATTGAACCAAGATCTGATTCAGATTGCTTAATTGTGGTTTCTCATCATGGTCCAGCAGAAGATATAGTCAGAGAAGTAAAAAGATTAAATGGAATTGCTGGAAAAATAAGAGAATTAGATTATGGAGGGGCAGCTTGCTTAGATTTAGAGCTTAAAGAATATATGTTACTACAATGAAAACTATAATTTTTTAACCTTTTCCTAATTATAAAAATTATGAAAGTCTACCTTGAAAAAACAAATGAATACAAAGAAGTAAGATCTAAGACTCTAAAAGAGATTTTAAAAGAATTAAATATAAATCCAACAACAGTGATAATAACAAAAAATAATGAGTTAATAACTGAAGATTCCAATATAAAAGAAACAGATGAAATAAAATTCTTGTCTGTAATTTCAGGTGGTTAAAATGTCATGTAAAAAGTGTATAGAAAGTCCTGTAATAAAACTTACAAATAGCCCAGTCTCTCTATGCAAGTCTTGTTTCATAAAATATTTTGAAAAGAAAGTAAAAAAAACAATATCAGATTATAAATTAATAGATAAAAATGATCATATTGTAATAGCAGTTTCTGGAGGAAAAGACTCAACATCTTTATTATATTTAATCAAAAAAATAGTCGGAGAAAGAAAAGATATTAAGATAACTGCATTAGCTATTGATGAAGGGATACATAATTATAGAGATGAATCATTAGAATTCTTAAAAGGATTTTGTAAAAAATTAAAAGTAAATTTAAAAATAGTCTCATACAAAGAAGAATTTGGTAAATCTCTAGATGAAATATTAAAAACTTATAAAGGAATTCCCTGTTCAATCTGTGGTGTTCTAAGGAGATATTTGCTAAATAAAAAAGCAAAAGAACTAAAAGCAACTAAACTAGCAACAGGCCATAATTTAGATGATGAAGCCCAGAGTATAATGATGAATTATTGCAGAAATAATATGGCCATTTCAGCAAGATTGGGCCCATTAACAGGAATTAAGAAAGATGAAAGATTCATTCCAAGAATAAAACCTTTATACTTTTTAACAGAAAAAGAAGTAACATCTTATGCGTTTTTAAAAGGTTTAATGGATAATTTTAAAGAATGCCCAAATAGTCAACAAGCTTATAGGAATAATATTAGAGAGATGATAAACGATTTAGAATTAAAGATTCCTGGAACCAAACATTCAATAGTTAATTCATTCCTAGAAATACTTCCATTATTAAAAGAAGAGTATAGTAAAGATTCAAAGTTAATAAAGTCCTGTTTAAAATGTATGGAACCATGTTCTCAAGAAATTTGTAAAACTTGTATTTATATAGAAACTGTAATAAAATCTTAAACTGTTCTAATTAAACCACTAATGCTCAACTGTACAACCAAAAAGAAAACATACAGAAAAATTAATGCTATTCCCTCTTTCCAATCTATCTTTCTTCCACTCTCTATAAAAGTCATAAAAATAAATGTAATTAAAAGCATAAATAAAGAACTAGTTAAAAACAGAGTAAAACCTGTTTTAATTGGAAAGATCAAAGCAGTTATTCCAAGAACTAGAGTAACATTAACTATACAAGCACCTATTAGGTCTCCTAAAGACATAATTGCATGTTGTGTTCTAGTTGCCATAATTCCAAAAACCAATTCAGGCAAAGAAGTTCCTAAGGCAACAAAAAATAATCCTATAAATATTTGAGGTAAACCAAAACCCTCAGCAATTAAACCTCCATATTTTACTGTTCCTTGTGCTGTAAAAAATAATCCAAAAATACTAAAAATAAATAAAAAACTATATCCTATTGCATGAGCTCTTCCTACATGATCCGCAATTTTTTCTCTATAAGATTTTCTTTCTTTGATTAAACTATAAATATTAAATATAAATAATCCCACTAAAATTGCCCCATCTAACCTACTTAATCCATTACCAAGTATCATTAAGATTATAGGGACTAATGCTAAAACAAATAATCTCAACGCATCTTTTCTAACATCTCCTTTTTTAGTTTCTATTCCTCTGGCTAAAACGACAATTATACCAGCAACTAAAGTTAAGTTAACAATTACACTTCCTATAACATTACCCAATGCCATAGAAGGATTTTTATTAAAAGCAGAAGTTATTCCAACAAATAATTCAGGCAAGGCAGTAGAAATTCCCATTATAACAAAACCAACTAAAAACTCACTCAATCTTAAAAATAAAGATATTTTAGTTAAAGATCTGACACATAATAAAGCAGATATAATTAATAATATTACAAATAAAATAAATAAAGCTAAATCACCCCATAACATAATTATTTAATAAAATAACTATTTTTTATAGCTTTGTATTGATATTTTACAACATACAGTGAAGCTCCCAATCGCAGCAAACTGTGAGGCATCTAACTAATTAAAATGCCTTTGAGATTCTTGGTTCATAGACGTTTCTACTGAAACATTTCCCCAAGCGTTACTTTCCGTACTTACTACGGTAGAAAATGCCTTGTTTCTTATTATTAAAGCAGACATTATATCTCTGTCTACTTTTATTCCACAGTTATTACATTTATGCACTCTTATAGCTAATGTTTTCTTTACTTTATTACCACAAATACATTCTTTTATTTATTTCTTGTAATACTTGAGAATGTACTTTTTTTAGTTCTTTATTTTCTTTCTTTAAAATTACTAAATTATTATTTAGATCAAATTGAGTTAAATTTACCTTACGTTCTTTATATTTATTAATTTTCAATTCCAATTGTTTGTTGTATATTACTCTAAATAAATTTAAAGTTTCATTTAATTTTAATTCTTGTTTTTTATTAGGATATAATCGAAATTTGTAAATTTTCTGAATCATCCTAATTTAATAGGTTTTAATTTAAAAAAGCTTTACGCAGGTCCTCCTTGTCGTGTCGTCCACTATTGTTGTTAATTATATATCTTATAGAATATATTTAACTTCTGCATGAACCAGTCCTAGGAAATTAATAGAACAAATAATTTTAAATACCTATAATATATCATGTAACACAAGGTGATTATATGGCTTCAAATCAAGATACAGTAGTTTCATGTACAAGATGTAATATATCTGTTCCTATGAGTAAAACTACTTATGGGGATGGAAAAAATCTTATTTGTTTTTCATGTTATAATAAAATAGTGAAAGGCATAATACCAGATAAAATAATGCAGCAAGCAGAACCTCCTCAAAAAGTAGATTATGAATGCCATTATTGTGGCTTTAAATTCTCAAGAACTCCTGAATTCCAATTTGGGGGAAAATGTTTTAATTGTGGAAATAGAACACTGAGAGTATTAAATTCTACACAAGCTTTAATGAAAGATAGAAAAAGTTTATTAGATTACTAATTATTTTTTTATTATGGACTATAAATACATAGCTAAGTCTTATGACGAATTACACAAGGAAGAACAATTAAAAAAGTTAGATATAATAAAAAGTCAAATAAGAGTGTCCAAAGCCTCAAGATTATTAGATATTGGTTGCGGAACAGGAATATCTACTAATTTTTTTAAGTGTAAATCTATAGGAATAGATCCATCTAAAGAAATGATCTCAATAAGTAAAGAAAAAAACTTATTTTATGGAGAATCTGAAAATTTATTATTCAAAGATAAAGAGTTTGATATGGTTATATCTATAACAGCCATTCATAATTTTAGAGATCCAGAAAAAGCATTAGATGAAATGTTAAGGGTAGCTAAAAAAACTATAGTTATTACTTTATTAAAAAAAGCAAATAAGTACAAAGAATTAAAAGAATTAATAAAATATAAATTAAAAAATGTTAAAGAAATAGATGAGGAAAAAGATACTATTTTTATTTCTAAAATTCAGTAGGTTTTCTATTATTAGAAATAGGTTTAGCAATACTCCCTGGGGTTGCAGGAAATCTAAAATTTGATAATGATGGTGTTTCAAAAAGAGAAGTTCCAATAATACAAATGAAAGAAGGAAAATGGAGAGAGATAGAAATCTGAAAATCTTTCGGAAATACTTACAAAACCAATATTAATGTCTAAATATTATTAGTGCTAAAGGAGGAACCGTAGAAAGTCTTATATACATTGAATATACATTAGATATATATGGTACAAGCAATGATAAGAATATCTGAGGAAACAAACCAAATCTTGAATGTAGTGAAAGCAAAACATAATCTAAAAGATAAATCTGAAGCAATAGAAAAAGTAGTCTTGGATTATGGACAAACATTGCTAGAACCGCAGCTAAGGCCAGAATTTATTGAAAAAATATCCAAAAGACAAAAAGAAAAAACAATAGAGATTAAAGACTTTAAAAAACACTTCGGTTTAAAATAAATGTATTATTATAAATTAAGAGAAAGTGTTGAAAGAATATTTTTTAAACTTTCCAAGAAAAATCCAAAACAATTAGAAATAATAGAACAAAAAATTAAAGAAATAATAAAAGACCCACATCATTATAAAAATTTAAGAAAACCATTACAACATCTTAAAAGAGTACACATAGATAAAAGCTTTGTGTTAGTTTTCTCTGTAGATGAATCAAATAATAAGGTTATAATTGAGGACTATAATCATCACGATAAGATCTATAAAGTCTAAACTTTCTTCAAAGTTTTATTTATTGAGTAAGTAAATATAACAGCAATTACAGTAACAAAAATTGCATAAATAAATTTAGCTATGATACTAACTAACTCCCCAAAATATTGTCTAAAAACACTTAAAATAGCTTCATTCCAAGCTAAAGCTGCAACAAAACCAAAAGCTGCAACAATAAGTGTAGAAAATTTATCTTTAATTTCTTTATTAAATTCTGAAACTTTTTTAGATGCCAAAATTACCTCCTAATAAGTTTCTCATAAATAAAACTAATTATAATAAAACTCGCCCACAAAATTAAAATATGAACTAATCCAGAAAAGAAAGTTTTACTAACTAAGACTCCTGCTTGAACTAATAAAGCCCCAAAAAAAGCAGAACTAAAAATACTTAATCCTCCTATCCATGCATTTATCCATCTTTTCTCAAAAATATAAGGGATAAATAATAATACTAAAGCAGTAACACCAATCATTAAAGCCCTAAAAGGATTGACTTGAGGATAAACCCAGATATAAAATGAATCTATTATAAATTGCAGGATAGGCAATACAATAATTCCAATCAAAAATTTTTCCTTATCCATCTTTATAGATCCTATAAATTTTACCAGCTACATCATCTGTTAATAATATATTATCATCAATTATTAATAAATCCATCGGTCTACCATAAACTTGGCTTCCATCTATAAATCCAGAAGCAAATTCGCTAATATCACCAGTATCAATATCTATTCTAATAACATTATAACCTACAGGAGGATCTCTATTCCAAGAACCATGTAAAGCAACCAATAAATCTCCTTCATAAAATTCCAATCCTAAAGGTGCTGAATGAGCAGGAATCTCATAAATAGGTGCTTCTTTAAATTTACAAGAGTCTTCATCAAATTCAATATCTAACTCTTCAACAAATTCTTTATCTAATTCATTTTGGCCATAACAATAAGGCCAACCATAATCTTTACCTTCTTTTATTATATTAATTTCATCAGGAGGAATATCTTTGCCAGCTAAATCTCTTCCATTATCTGTTGCCCAAATCTTTCCCTCATATTGAATAAAGTCAACAGCGTTTCTTAAACCTGTAGCAAAAGCTTTACAATTACTGCCGTCTAAATCGCATTTAATTATTGCTGCTCTTTTCCAATCTTTTTCTATACAGACATTACAAGTTGAACCAATAGAGACATATAATTGATCATCAAATATTTTAATTGTTCTTGTCCAATGTGTTCCCAAAGGAAGATCAACTAATTCTTCCATTGTGTCTAAATCAGCAACATAATCTCCATTTAAATCTTTAACTCTAATAACTTTATCTTCAGCAGCAATATAAACCCAATCTTGATAAAGAGCAATACCATGTGGTCTTAACAAACCTTCCATAAAAATAGTCCTTTTATCTTCCTTCCAATCTTGATCTTTATCATGTATTGTTACTACCTGTCCTCTTCCAGGGATTGCTGCATAAAAAACACCATCTTTATGATCAATCATTCTAACTCCATTATTTGGTCCTGGAATAGAAACTTTAGCTTTACCCAAATCATCTGCAAAAACTTCTATTTTATAACCTTCTTCTAATTTAACAAAATTTAAATTGTCAACATCAGGAGAATAATGAAAGTTATACATTTTTGAAATAAATAGAACAACTGCTAATAAAATTATAATAATTGTAGCCAAAACTCTAAACCACTTAAACCTTCTCATAAATCTCTCTTGATCTAGTCTTTAATAAATATTTCTAACTAAATTATAACTTCAAGTAAGTTTATAATAGTTATTACAACTTCTAAATATATATGGCTGCATTAACTAAGGTTGCTATTATCGGAGCAAGTGGTTTTCTAGGAACAAAATTAATAAAAAAATTAGATTATAGGCTTGATAGTGCTTCTTCTTATGAAGTAATCGGAACATATTATAATAATCCAAAGGAAGGAATGCTAGATTTAGACATACAAAATGAAAGAGCTGTTACCAACTTTATGAAAGAATATAATCCAGAAGTAGTTGTTATATCTGCAACAATCCAAGGAGCAAAATGTGAAGAAGATCCAGACTTAGCAGAAAGGGTCATAATTAATGGAGCTAAGAATTTTGTTAGAGCATGCTCTTCTTCTGGCTCTAAACTTATTTTTACATCTACAGATTATATTTGGCCAGGAAAAGAAAGCTTAGAAGAATCACCTTATACAGAAGATAGCCCCCCTAATCCTATTAATGTATATGGATACTGCAAAACATTAGCAGAAGAAGAAGTTTTAAAGTTAGGTTCTAATAGTTTAGTCGTAAGATTAAGTTCGATGTATGGTTGGAATGGAAATAAAGAAAGAAATAGTTTTCTCGGTTTCTTAAAATCTTTAAAAGGAGAAATAAAAATGGGCACTTATCAAAGAAAGCATGAAGTATGGGTTGATGATGTTTCTTTAGCAATTATAGGTTTATTAACAGCTAATGCATCAGGAGTATATAATATTGCAGGCCCAGAAATGCTTTCAAAATATGATTTAACTCAAAGGTTATTAAAATTATGTCCAAATATTACTAGAGTTATTCCTGACTCAAATATTAGGGGAAGTTTTAATATTCCAAAAAACCTACCTATGAGCACTGCTAAAATAGAATCTTTAGGTATAACCTTTTCTTCGGTGGAAGAAGCTGTTGAGCATATTTTAAGGCAAACCTTTAGATAGAATTTTAAATAAGACATTTAGAAATAATTAACTTTTTAAATTGTTATTTTTACTTTTTATCAATGGACCGGTAGCGCAGCCTGGATAGCGCACACCAACATAGGAAATCCTACTTGGGCACAGTTCCCTCCTAACCAAATTGGAGGAGCCAGGAAGGGGTCGTGAGTTCGAATCTCATCCGGTCCGTATTATCTTATAGATAAAAAAATTATTGACCACTAAGTTTTCTCTCTAGAATATAATTATTAAGATCAACTAAAGCCATCATCAAAGCTAATTTTGTATATGTGCCTCTATCAATCGTTTGACCACTCAAAGGATATATGACTCCCTTCTCCGCACCTATATTATCTAGGTTAGTTAAACCTGCTTCTCTAAATGCTTCACTTAAAGTAAGAGCTTTATCCTTAATTAATCCTAAAACTGGTCTTGGAATCTGGAATCCAGGAGATAATCCTTCATAACTCTTAGTTCCATCATAGATGACTGCAACACATACATTAAGATATCCAGTTCTTATCTGAGGAAAATGCATTAAACCATCTTCAATACCAACCCCATAATCACTTTTATCATAAGCTAAAACTGCTCTATTTCTTGCCCCCAATAAAGTCTCTTCTAAACTTAATGGTTGTCTGGAAATTCCAGGCTTAACATCTACTCCAACAACTTCAAGATCGCTTCCAAATAAACCACTATCTCTAAATAATCCATCAACTGCCTGAAATTTAGTTCTATTAATACTTCCTACTCTAATTATCATAAAAACCAAAAAACAAGAAAATTTTAAATATCTATCTAATATTTATCAGAACAAGAAAGGCATAACTTTCCCTTTAATTCATGATTTTTCTTATATGCAAAAGTGAAGTTATTTCCAACCTCTTTTTTACATTTTAAACATTTTGTTAAATCAGGTTTTTTATAATTTGTTTTAAAAATTTGATTAAAAGAAGCTTCCATAGTTCTTAACTGTTTTCTTCTAATCTTTTTAATTTCTTTCATAATATTAGATTATTCTATTTTTTTAACAATTTTCCATTATTTTCCAGATTTTAAGTTCAAATCTTAATAAATTTATTATACTTATTAATAACCTTATAATTATAAATTTATTCTAAAAAAAGAAAGAGTATATAAACAAAAACACCTTCTCAAATTAAAACTAAAAAGAGGTAATGAAATATGGCAGCTAAAAAGAAAGCATTTGGTGGAATGACTGTAGACTTTAAAGGAAGATCTGAAACATTAGAACAAGTTTTCGGCAATAAACCAATCGCTCCTAGCGAAATGACAAAGAAAATTTGGGCATTCGTAAAAGGAAAAAAATTAATGAAAAAATAAGACTAAGTATAAATAAATTCCATTTTTTATTTTTTTAAGTTTAATTATAACTAAATTTGCTATTTTTTTTATCGTTGAATTTATAATTCTCATAAAATTCTTTCTTAAATTCTAAAAATCTATTTTCAAGAATTGCTTTTCTAGATTGCTTCATTAGGGTTTGAATAAAAAACAAATTATGAATATTACCATACCTATCACTTATTGATTCATGTGTTTTATACAAATGATGAATAAAAGATCTAGAGAAATTTTTACAGACATAACATTTACAACTTTCGTCTAGAGGATTTTCATCCTTATTAAATTTGACTTTTGTAATATCTATCTTTCCTTCACTAGTAAATATGCCTCCATGTCTTGAATTCATTGTTGGATACCTAGAATCAAAACAATCTATTCCTAATTGAATGCATTCTAATAGATCTTCAGGGCTTCCAACACCCATTAGATACCTAGGTTTATTTTTATCAATGAAAGGAACACTAAATTTAATAGCATTAAACATTAAGTCTCTTCCTTCGCCAATACCCAATCCTCCTAAAGCTACACCATCAAAATTCAAATCATTGATAAATTTAGCACTTTTCTCTCTTAATTCTTTAAATGTTCCACCCTGGCAAATTCCAAATAATAATTGTCCATTATCTCTATTATAATTTTTTAAACAACGTTCTGCCCATAAATGTGTTTTCCTAGTGCATTCCATAATATAACTTTCATCTTTACCATAATGGGGAACAAAATCTAAAGCCATTGCAACATCACTTCTAATAATCTCTCCAATTTTCATAATATCTTCTGGAGCATAAAATTGTTTTTTACGTGTAAAAGGATTTATAAAATAAACTCCCTTCTCATTAGATTTATGTAGAAATGTTTTACTTAATATTTGAAATCCTCCAGAATCTGTAAATATTGTTTTATCAAACCTCATAAAATTATGTATTCCTCTAAATTTTTCAATAACTTCTAAGCCAGGTTTTAGACTTAAAACAAATGCATTAGCTATAATTGCCTCAGTTCCTAAATCTTTAACTTCTTCAGGATTTAGTTGCTTCACACTACCCTTTGTTGCGATTGGCATAAAAAAAGGAGTCTTAACTTTTCCATGATTTGTTTCTAATATACCTGCTCTTGCTCCGGAATTTTGGTTTTCTAAATTGAACATGTTCTGAATGACAAGCCAAAATTTATAAAATGCACTATCAAAATAGGTGCATGGAGAGGAATTACATAAACTATTATTTAAGAAATAATGAAATTACCTACAATCTTTCTAAAAATTTCTTAACCTCTTTTCTATTTCTTAAAAACACAACTTTATTCAAATGAGGCTTCAAAGCCTTTCTATAACTTTTAGGGTGTTCTTCTGGTCTTCTCCTCCAATTATGCATTAATTTAATTATTCTCAAATTATCCTTTAATGTTTCTTTGACTTTTGAACCATTTAGTTTTCTAGAGAAGTACCTTTTCAAAATCCTATAACTTACAACACCCAAATGAACATCTAAAAAAATTATCAAATCTGCTTTTTTTAAAGAATCTTCGACCCAATTAGTATATATTCCTTCAACAATCCATTTTTTATTCTTGATTTTCTCTTTCATCAATTTCTTACATTCTTTTAAATCTCTTTTTTTATCATATTTTCTTTTCCAAAAAATATCATCTAAATGAATTAATTTACATTTTAATTTAGTGCTTAGTAATTTAGCTAAAGTAGTTTTGCCAGAAGCAGCACAACCCATAATGTGTATTCTTTTCATCTTATCTTATAAAATCTTTCAGCAAGTTTACAACCAGCATGAAATCCTGAAAATATAGCCCTAACAATAACAGGAACCATTAATAAATAAACATATAATTTCTGGCTCTTAAACTTCTTCATAGCCTCTAGTTTAATATGAAAGGTATCTGTAACATCAACATATATTCTAGGTCTTGTCTCATTTAGAACATTCCAAACTTCATAGACATAAACATTAATATCCTTCTTAGGATCTACATCATCTAAAGCTTCAAAAACAGCCCTATTTACAGATCTATGGTCTGGGTGAGGGTCTCTTTTAGAGTGAACATATATACTAGTCGGTTTATATTTTTTAATTAAATTTCTTAAAAGTCCTTTAAATTTTTTATTCTCAATTTCTTCTTGTAGTTTACCATCACTTAAGCCTAAAATTAAAGTTTCCTTACATCCAATAAACTTACCTATTTTATCTGCCTCTTCTTTTCTAACATTAATTAAATAATCCTCTTTCAACCACGGACTACTTTTATCTCCCCTACTGAACATAATTCCCACTACATATTTTCCTTGTTGATTATATTTGGCTATAGTTGCACCCATCCCAATTTCGAGATCATCACTATGAGCGCCAAAAGTTAATACAACTTCTTTATTGATCATATAATAAATTTAATGAAAGGTTTCTTAAATTTTACTATAAATAAAAAATGAGTGCACCGGCCGGGATTCGAAATCCCGAATGATCAAATAAAGACCATTTCCCGGGTTATCGGCTCTCTACTAAACTTAACAAAAAGTTAAATTATTGGAAGGCCGAGATAATTTGTGTGGTACTAAATACCTAGCCACTATACGACCGGTGCATATATTCTGAGAAAAACCGAAACTATTTATAAATTTATCTTCTTTGTATTAAACTACTAATAAGGCACAATAAAATGTATGGCAAATTAAAGAAGCTTGGAAGATGGGGAGAACTTCACGAAGAATCTGAAGAATTAGCCATAAGAGCTACAGCTTTAAGAATTACAGATCCTGAAAGAGCTAGAGAATTATATCTTGAAGCAGCTGTTAAGGAAGAAGAAGTACTTGGTTGTTTTTCTAGAGAAGAAAAAGGAGCACAAAAATGGTATGAATCATTTGTTGTAAGTGCAGCTGCATTATATTTCAAAGGAGAAGATTATGAAGGTTCACGTAGAATTATAGAAGAACATTCTAAAGATTTAAAGATAGAGTATTACCGAGAAAGATTAGAAGAAGTAGTTGATGCATTAGCTGAAATAAACTAAACATTTAATAAAATAGATTATTAGTTATAAATCATGAAACCAATAATAACCTATCCAATAAAAGAAATTAAACAAGAAAAAAATGATCTATTCATAAGAGCTTATATGGATTCCAAAGATAAAAATAAAATAATACAAAGAGAAGGTTTCTCAATAACAATACCAAACACAAAAAAAGAAGAATTAAGAGAAATAATCTTCACAGTAGTAAAAATAACAAAAACTTCTAGAACAAACGACTATAAATTAGAATTAAGATCTCCAAATGCAGAATGTTGTGAGAAAGACACCTCAATTCAAGTTTCAAAAGAAGTAATGAAAAAATGGACAAAAATGCCAGATTATGAAATAGATTATGCATTAACGAGAGGAATAGATTTACAACATACCTACAATTTATTAATATCCATTCCAAGATTAATAATTATTAAAAAAAATGAAATAGAAATTGAATTCAGCCAGAAAGAATCAATTCAACCACCAGATAGCGCCTTTAATCATATAATAAATAGAGAACATCCTTTAGATATTTAGTCTTCTAAAACAACAGGTGTCCCATCTTTAATCGTTTTCATCACAAAAGGTTTATCAAAAGACCAAGTCTTCTTGTCAAAACTCATTACACCACCAGCACCCCGATAGTCTTTAAGATCAGAAACATAATTACTCATACATTCAACATTGTAATTTTCACAATTTTCTAAAGCTTCAACTAAAATCATTACAGAATCATAAGAATCTAAATTAATAACATTTGGTTCTTCATTATATCTCTCTCTGAAGTTTCTATAAAACTCTGTTTCTTCAGTTACAGGTAAAGCATAAACAACTCCTTCTAAAGCATCTCCAAATTCATTTAATGCAGTTTCAACTTCCCATTCAGAAAGCAAAGATGTTGTAATTCCTAATTCTTTTGCTTGTTTAAATAATTGTCCTCTTGTAGAATCTATGATAACAATCACATCAGGATTTGCACTTTTAAGTTTCAATAATTGTGTGCTTACATCTAAATTACTATAATCATAAGTTTCAGCACCTACAAGTTCTCCACCTGCATTTTCAATTTCTTTTTTTATTGTATCTCTATATTGTAATCCCCAATCATTATTAAAATAAAGAATAGCTACTTTCTTCCAACCTTGTTTTAAAGCATAACCTGTTAATAGTTCAGCTTCTGTATCTAATAAATATCTAGTGTTGAATTTATATGGGCTAAGTTTCCCAAAATTGTCTCCTGGGGAAATCATAAATATTTTATTTTGCTTAGAAAAATCTCCAGCAATCTTGTTAGCCGAACCAGAAAAAGGACCCAAAATAGCAACTACATTATCAACATTTTTTAGTTTATTTAATCCAGTAAGTAATTTTGATAATTCTAAAGTATCTGCATCTTCATAAATAAACTTTATTTTTTTATTATTAACTCCTCCTTTAGAATTAACTTCTTCAACAGCAAGATCCATAGCTTGCATCATATCTTCTCCAAAGAAAGCTATAGGTCCAGAAAAAGGACCAACAACACCAATTTTAATTTCTTCAGAATTTCTATTTCGGTTTAAAGAGAATACTATAACAACCGCAGCTATAGTAATAATTACAATCAGAGTGCCAAAAAGTCTAGACCAATTTAAGTTTTTACTCATGAATTCTAAAGATTAATCTAAATTTATATTCTTTTCTATAAAATAAACATTTAATAAAATAAATTATTAGTTATAAATCATGAAACCAATAATAACCTATCCAATAAAAGAATTAAAACAAGAAAAAAATGATCTATTCATAAGAGGGTACATAGACAATACAGACGAAATTCATTTAATGCAGTAATACAAACTGTATTGACTTAAGTAACCAATTAAAGGAAACACAAAGTGTAATGGAAAAATTACTTAGTTTTCTAAAGAAAATATTTGGATAAATTGTACAATTTATCATATAAAGTAAAAGTATATAAATAAACACCGCTTTTTAATATTTAAAAGAGAAAAAATATGGTAAAGAAAATTAAAGAGGAAAAACCACGCAAGAGAAAATTTTGGAAAATATTTTTTGCTTTAATTGTTTTGATAATTGTTGTTATTTTAGGAACAGGATTGTATTTTTACTGGCCTTATTTGCAGTTTGAGTCTAGCGCAGTGCTGAATATTGAAAAAGGGAAAACAGAGGTTGATTCCGGAAAAGGATTTGTCGAGGCTAAAAACGGGATGCAGTTAAAGGAAAACTGGATTGTAAGGACTAATGAGGAAAGTGAAGCGGAAATTATTTTTCTTGGCTCAACGTCAGTTAAATTAGACGAATTATCTTCTTTGAT
Source organism: Candidatus Woesearchaeota archaeon (assembly GCA_018302545.1). Classification (GTDB taxonomy): domain Archaea; phylum Nanobdellota; class Nanobdellia; order SCGC-AAA011-G17; family GW2011-AR18; genus JAGVZM01. Next base: position 36,995 of record JAGVZM010000003.1, read on the forward strand.
TATAAAAAAGATTGATAAGGAAAATAGGGTTGTTAGTATAGAGCAGGCAGAAGGGAATATATGGTATGATCTTTTGGAAGGTTCAGGTATTAAAATTGAAATTGAAACTCCTGATGGGAATTTCACAAACGAAGGAACTTCATTTGGCTGTTCAGTCAGCATAGCCCAACCAAGGTTTGTAGTCTCAGCTCCCAAGATAACAAAGCCAATCGGAACCGTCATTCCTGTGATAAGGGGAAGTGTTGTTCAGAAAACAACGGAAAATCACATAAATAAAATAACTGCAGGAACGCAAAGCACAATTATAAAGACAAATCCAATTAAAAATGAACAAATTATTAGGAATAAATTTATAGAAAAGAACGAAGATAAGTATAATAAGTTTGTAGAAAAGAGAAGAAATGAGTTAAAGAAAAAATATAGAAGAAATATTGCATTGGCTAAGAGGATGTTTCCCCAGATTACAGATGAGATACTTAATAGTTATATTGACAAGGTTTTGAAAGGCGAAATTAATATTAACGATAAGATAAAAGAAGGAACAATTCCTATAAGTGCTATAAAATTTATTCCTTCAGAAATTATATCAAATACTATCACAATAGACACACCTGTAATTAAGACATATGAACCTATAAAAATAGACCCCCCTATAATTAAAACTACATGCCCACAAAGATATAGAATTAAATGCGAAGCAAAAATGACTTGTAACCTTAATTATTATATACAACCACAGGATAAAGCAAATCAAGAATTATTTGGGGCATTTAAAGAATGGGTAGATAGCTTTCAAAAAGAAGATAAACAACACGTGGACAATGGAAAGTGGATTGATGATACAACCTATGTCTATAACTTCCAAACAGATCGTGGCGGATGGGGGGTTGGTTGTAGTTGTTATGAAGCCATGAATGAGTGTCAAAAGAATGTTGAAAAAGCAAATGAAATAGCTCAAAATCCAGTTGGATTATCATATCCCTCTGCTTATATATACGCAAGTCGTATGTGTTCAACAAATTCTATAAAAGAAGTGCTGTGCGAGAAAATAGAGTAGTGCATAACCATTTTATATACAATGTAATTTCGAGCAAATATTTTTATATTATTTTCTATAAAAGAATAGATAGTTAATTTAATAAAACCTCTAACAACCAATAATAAATATGTATTATCAAAAAGAGGTAAATCTAGTTTTAAAAGAATTAAATTCTAGTAAAGAAGGTTTAACAAAAAAAGAAGCAAGATTAAGGTTAAAAAAATACGGAAAGAATCAAATACAAAAATTCAAAAAGATCTCAGCATTAAAAATATTTATCTCTCAATTCAAATCATTCATAATATATATATTACTAGCTGCAGCAATATTAGCTTTAATTCTAGGTGAAAAAACAGATTTCTTTGTTATATTAATAATTGTAATACTAAACTCAATTTTAGGATTTATTCAAGAGTTCAAAGCAGAAAAGTCAATTGAGGCTTTAAAAAAATTGACATCACCAAATGCAACAGTAATAAGAGATAACAAAATACAACAAATAAAATCTTGGCAGATAGTTCCAGGTGATATTTTAGTTATTGAAGAAGGAGCTTATATTCCCGCAGATGCAAGATTGATAGAATGTTCTTCTTTAGAGATAGATGAGTCTACATTGACTGGAGAATCTAACGCAGTTTCTAAAAATTTAAATATTATAAATAAAAATACAATAATCTCAAATCAAAAAAATATGATCTTTGCAGGTACAATAGCAACAAGAGGTAGGGGCAAAGCAGTAGTAACAGAAACTGCATTGAAAACAGAGTTAGGAAAAATAGCCCATGAAATACAAAATTCAGAGGAAAAAGAAACACCATTACAAAAAAAATTACATTCTTTAGGAATTTACATAACCTTAGGTGTATTGTTAATCTGTGGAATAATTTTATTATTAAATTTTTTAAGAGGAGCGCCTTTTGTAGATTCTATATTAACTGCAGTAGCTCTAGCAGTTGCAGCGATTCCAGAAGGATTACCTGCTATTATCACAATAACATTAGCTTTAGGAACTCAAAGAATGTTAAAAAACAATGCTTTGATGAGAAGACTTTCCGCTGTTGAGAGTTTAGGAAGTGTTACAGTGATATGCTCTGATAAAACAGGAACTTTAACAAAAAATGAAATGACTGTAACCAAATTGTTTACAAACAATAAATTAATCTCTGTTACTGGTTCTGGATATAAAACAGAAGGAGAATTTTTTTATAATAACAGAAAAATAAATCCAAAAGAATTAGAAAATTTGATGCAAGTAGCTTCTCTATGTAATAATGCAACTTTAGAAGGCCCATCAGATCCAACAGAAAAAGCATTATTAGTAACAGCAAAAAAAGCAGATTACAACAAAGATTTACCAAGACTAAAAGAAATACCCTTCTCTTCAGAAACAAAATATATGATAACATTAAACAAAATAGATAAGAATTTAATCTATAACTTGAAAGGAGCACCTGAAGTTGTATTAAAAAAATGTGATAAAGTTATTATAAATAATAAAGAGATAAGATTAACAGATTCCCAAAGAAAAGAAATCTTAACCCAATATAATAACATGGCTTCAGAAGCTTTAAGAGTTTTAGGATTTGCTTATTCTAAAGACGATAAATATTATGTTTTTTCAGGCTTAATGGGTATGATTGATCCTCCAAGAGAAGAAGTAAAAAATTCTATTAGTTTGTGTAAAAAAGCAGGAATAAAAATAATTATGATAACAGGTGATCATGCAATTACAGCAAAAGCCATTGGAAATGAGATTGGGATTACAGGAGACGTAATAACTGGAGAAGAATTAGATGAATTATCTCCAGAGAAATTATCTAAATTAATAGATAAAACTTCTATTTATGCAAGAGTCAGCCCACAACATAAAGTAAAAATTCTAGAAGCATTAAAGAACAAAGGGCACGTAGTTGCTATGACTGGTGATGGAGTTAATGATGCTGTAGCCTTAAAACGTTCAGATATAGGGATAGCTGTTGGTTCTGGAACGGATGTAGCAAAACAAGCTTCTGATATGATCTTATTAGACGACCATTTTGCAACAATAGTTAATGCAATAAAGGAAGGAAGAGGAATATATAACAATATTAAAAAGTTTATAAGCTATTTATTTTCTTGCAACCTCGCAGAAGTATTAGTTATTTTCATAGCCTTGTTGATTAATTTACCATTACCATTAATTGCAGTACAAATATTATTAATGAACTTATTAACTGATGGGCTTCCTGCCCTTGCATTAGGTATAGATAAAATAGAACAAGATGTAATGTCTCAATCTCCAAGAAATCCTAAAGAACACATAATAACCAAAAAAGATTTATTATTTATATTATTTCAAGGGGCAATAATGACAACAATAGTATTAAGCTTATTTTATTATTATCTAAAAACAAATAATATAAATTATGCTCAGACAGTTGCATTCTCAGCTCTTGTCCTATGCCAACTATCCAACGCCTATAATTATCACACTGCAAAAAAATCAATATTTAAAACAAATCCATTTTCAAATAAACTCCTAATAGGGGCAATTTTAACCTCTTTAATAATCCAAATAGTAGTAGTTTATTCTCTAAATAATTTATTTAAAACCATACAATTAGGGCTATACACAGTTTGCATAATTATTGGGGCAAGCCTAATCATGATAATATCCCAAGAATTGATAAAACTGTTCTCTAAACCAAATTACTGAATTGTAAAGTAAACGTCACCAAATTTAGTCCTAAAGGAAAAAATTAAATAGAAGGTTTGGTGAAACAAATTATTATAAATATGAACAATTTAAAGGCACCATTTATGAAACGAAGCTCAACAATATTTATTCAGGTAGTCATTGTGCTCATCGGCATCGGCGCTCTTGCCCTTATGCTTTGGGAACCTCACCTCGAGGGCAGGAATGTGCATGCCACACTTTTTGAAATTTACTTCAAAGATCCTTTTTTGGCGTATGAGTATATAGCGTCCATTGCGTTTTTCGTGGCGTTATATAAAGCGTTTAAATTGCTCGGATACATCGGGCAAAATAAGGTATTCTCGCAAGCGGCCGTGAATGCTTTGCGGACTATAAAATACTGTATGATATCTCTTATTGGTTTTATCGTGGGTGCAGAAGCCTACTTCTTTATAGCTGGAGGAGGTAAGGATGACATCGCTGGAGGCGTAATGATTGGTCTTTTAATGATTTTTTTCTCCGTCATAATCGCCACTGTGGCAACGGTGTTTGAAAGAGCCATATGCAAAAAGCAAAAACTTATATTTTTATAAATTAAATGAGGATTTTCTTATAAACAACTTTCATAAATTCATTAAGAACCTGAAATTTAAAAAACTACCTAAAATCATCAAAAATAAATGACGTTTACTTTACAGATCACAAATTACTAATATTTATATAGTCTTATAATATTATCAATAATTGAAAATTAAGATGAAAAAAATAACAAATACTGTATTTATAATTTTGTTTCTTGTAATATTCACTATACCTATATTTGCTGAGGATTCTATCAATAACGAATTTTCTAATGACTGTCTTACAGTAAAAGGAGGAGACGGTTCTTATTGGCTATGTGAGAGAGGTGTATTCTTGCACAATAAAAAAATGGCATTTATAGTTGAAGAAATTTCAGAAGACATAGTTAAAATAAGAGTAGATGATTCAAAAATTAGAATTAGTTTTACTAATACCTCAGAATTTGGACAAGAATCAAAGTTCGATTATATTGATGTAAAATATAAAATAACCTTTGAAGGTCTTGATAATAACAATACAAAAGTAAGACTAACTATAAATTCAATTACAGGAAAAGAATTAAAACAAAATCTGCAAGTTCAAGAATGTAAACCTGGAGAAAGACGTTGTATTGATACAGCTGGAAATTTGAAGTATTCCCAACAAAATACTCAAGGATATTATGGGATGCATAAAATATGTTGTGGTGATAATTCAAATTATGATTATAGTCCTGTTTGTGGAGATTTAAGTGGAGTTTGGAAAGATTGGCAACCCGTACCATCCTGTTCAGAAAATAAAGAAAAAACATCTAACCAAGAAGAAAAAGATGAAGAAAAACAAACAAAAGAATCAAATTCTAAAAAAATAGAAGAAAAATGTAATGGTTGTAAACAAAATGAAGTTTGCCTTCCAATAGGAACAAGATTAACTGAAGAAAATAAACCAAGATATTGCGATATTGACTTAAATATAAAAGAACAAAAAACAAACAGTCAAAATTGCCAAAATAATTACGAATGTTCAACAAATCAATGTAGTAATAATGAGTGTGTAAATCTAACAGAAGAATTAAAAGAAACAAGAAGTCTTATACAAAAATTATTTGACTTATTAAGTAAGATTTTCGGTTAAATTATATCTTCTAGTTCGCAATAACACTCTACTCCTTTAGGTCTGAGTGAATTGCGAAAATATATTCTCCAATATGTCTCTTATAGAACAATGGTGGACGACACGACAAGGGATACGCGCGTAGAACTTATAAACTAAAATTCCTAAATAATTCTAATGTTAAAAACTTACAAATTCAGAATATATCCAAACAAAAAACAAGAGATAAAACTATTAGAAACTCTAAATCTTTGTAGGTTCACCTACAATAAACAATTAGAACTAAAGATAAACAAATATAAAGAAAATAAAGTAAATTTAACACAATTTGATCTAAATAATAACTTAATAATACTAAAAGAAGAAAATAAAGAATTAAAACAAATTCATTCTCAAACATTACAAGATATAAATAAAAGAATTAGTTTAGCTTTTAATGGATTTTACAGAAGATTAAATAAAAGAGAACAAGTAGGTTTTCCTAGATTCAAAAGTAAATATAGATATGATTCAATAACATATCCTCAATCTGGATTCAAATTAGAAAATCAGCTTTATATTTCTAAAATAGGACAAATAAATATTATTAAACACAGAGAAATAGAAGGTAAAGTTAAAACCTTAACAATTAAGAAAACTTCTACAAACAAATGGTTTGCATGTTTCTCAGTAGAACAAGAAAGTAAGAGTCACTCTAATCTAACAAATGAAGAAACAATTGGAATAGATCTAGGAATAAATCACTTTTATGCAGATTCTAATGGAAATCTAGTAGATAATCCAAAATATCTAAGAAAATCAGAGTTAAAGTTAAAGAAATTACAAAGAAAACATTCTAAAAAGTTAAAAGGTTCTAATAATAGAAATAAATCTAGATTAAAACTAGCTAATCTACATGAATTAATAAGTAATCAAAGAAATGACTTCTTACATAAACAATCAAGACAATTAGTTAATAATTATAATACAATAGTAGTAGAAAGATTACAAATAAGTAATATGACTAAAAACCACTATTTAGCTAAATCTATAAATGATGCTTCTTGGAATAAGTTTCTACAACTACTTTCTTACAAAGTGGAAGAGACTGGTGGAAAGTTAGTAGAAATAGATCCAAGAAATACTAGTCAATTATGTATTTGTGGCAATAAAGTAGAAAAATCATTAGCTACTAGAGTGCATAGATGCAATAATTGTGGAATAGAAATGGATAGAGATCTTATGTCTGCTTTGATTATTAAGGAAAAGGGAATAAATGATTTTAGTATTATTACCGTAGGAACTACGGGAATTCAAGCCTGTCAGAGAACTTCAATAGAAGTTCAGTGAAGCAGGACGCTCGGTCCCTTTAGGGCCGAGTAGTTCACATAAAAAGATAAATACTTAAGTAGTAATTATATATTTGAAATTATATGAGTATATTTACTAAAAACAAGGTGGTTATAGTCCACGGTTGTACTTCTGATAAAAATGATTTAACTTTTAATAAACATTGGATGCCCTGGCTTAAAAAAGAATTAGAAAAATTAAATTTTAAAGTTAAAATACCTAAAATGCCAGAAACTTGGAAGCCAAACTATAATAAATTCAAAAAAGAATTTGAAAAGAATAAAATAGATGAAGATACTATATTAATTGGACATAGTTGTGGCTGCGCTTTTATAGTTCGTTGGCTTGGAGAAACAAAACAAAAAATTAAGAAATTAATATTAATTGCCCCTTGGAAAATTTATGATAAGGATGACAAAATCAGAAAAGAATTTTATAATTATAAGATTGACGAAAATATAAAAAAGAGAGTTAAAGAAATTATAATGTTTACTTCTAATAATGAGGAAGAAGATGGCAAAAAAAGCCTAAAGATCTTTCAAAAAGAGTTAGGCGGTAAAATTATAGAACTAAAAAATAAAGGGCACTATGCATTTGAAGATATGGGTTCAGAGGAATTTCCAGAATTATTAAAAGAGATTATATAAATAATTTATCTCCTAAAACCCATTCTAGGACCAATTTTTCTAGGACTCTTAATTTCTCTAATAACTGAATCTATTTGGTTATCTCTCCAACCTTTAGATTTCAAGGCAATCTTTATTTTGCCTTCATTCAATCCCTTATTTAAAGAATTTTGTACAAACATCTTTAATGATTGATGATCCCTTTCAGTTTTAAACAAACCGCCACCAAAAGATCCTGAAACTGATGAAACAACCTTCCCAAATTTCTTATTCAAAAAACCACCTTTAAAGAACAATCCAAAATAAATTATAATTCCAATTACAATAACAGCGACACCAATTAAAATGAATAGGAAAGTATTACCTTTTTTACAATCTTTAGGGCAACTAAGTTCATCTTCATCCTCTTCACAGAAATTATTTCCACATTCACTTAATATTTCCACTTCGCCGTTTTTAGTAGTAGACTTATCTACCTCAACACTTTCTAAATCTGCAGGTAACACTGCCGTTCTTGCTTGTAGGGCTTTATTTAAATCTGTAGTATCTAACTTGTAAGCTATTTCATTTGAATATGCAAAACTATAAACTCCAGAAGCTGCATTAGTAATATTTCCCCCCTTAAAGACATCATCATTTCCTATTGAAAATCCAAAAGGTAAAAATTCATAAATTTTATTCCCATCACCATTTATAATTTTTTTAATGACTGTATATTCCTCTTTACTTCCATCAATATACTGTAAGTTCACAACCCTAGCTTCAAAATTCACATTTACATTTTTTTGAGCAGTTAGTAATTTAGTTCTTTGTAATTCTGTCGTAAACTCACAACAAGATTTAATTTGGTTTAATCCATTTATTTTTCCACCATCATTAAAATTAGAGCTATCTACATTAAAACTAATTGGTATTTTTGAGGATATAAATCCGGCTTGGCTTAATAAAGGAGCAATTAAACCATTTTTTTGTTGATCAGTTAAAGTAGCATTATTATTTATTCTATCAAATTTATTTTTTATATCTGTTAGATTAGCTTCAAAATTATTTAATTTAGAATTTAATCCTATTAAATCAGCTGTATCTTTAACCTTTTCATTACCTTTTCTCAAATTATCTTTAAATAAACTCAAAGAACTTAAAGTAGTATTAATTATATTTCCACTTCCGCTGCTATCATTGCCAATTTCTATAAATACTTTATCAACATCAATCAAGCCTTCACTATCTTTAACTTTTAATTTTATCTCATAAACTCCAATTTTAGTATAGGTATAAGTCACAACTGGACCATTTCCTGTTTTTCCATCTCCAAAATCCCATGTATAATTAATAATATTTCTTCCAAGAGGAGCAGTACTTGCACTTGCATCAAAAGTAACTAATTCTCCCTTTCCAGGTTTAAATGGATCAATTGTAAAAAATGCTACTGGAGCATCTACGACTTCAAATTTAGTTTTATTCGTTCTGCTTCCATTAAATTCAACATAAAATTCATAATCATTATCTTTTTCTTTCGGAGTAAGTACTGTATTTAATGACTCTAAATTTATGTTTACTAATCTATCATATTTTAAAGCTTCAGGAACATGGTTTATTTTCTTAAATTGTCTTTCTGTTGCAGAACTACCCCCTACTAAATATCTAAAGAATAAATTAGTTATCTTAACATCTCCACCACTACCAACTGTAAAATTAAGAGGCATAACTAAACTTCCAGAATCACTCATATAATTATCAATATCCTCTTTTTTTATTTCAACTTGTTTTATATTACTAGGACCAACATTCAAGGCTTTATTATAAGTCATATACTGTCCAAAAATATAAAAATTCCTATTAAATTGGTTTTCTGCTCCATTAAAAAAAGAATTTTTAGGCTGTGTTGCTTTTGTTTTAATATCAAAATAATCTGTACTATCTTCATTCGCGTTTGTTGGGTAAACACAGAAGTATAAAGGTTTATCTTCAGGAATATTCTTTATAATATCACAATCAACTTCTCTCATAGAATTACTTAATCCATTAAGAGTACAACAAGGTGTTTCTTCTTGGCAAGCTTGATCTGAATCTCCCAAAACTTCCTCACTAATTGTAGCATTTAATCCAACATTAGGATCACTAACCTTTTTCTGAGCAAAAACTTTAACTTTATATTTTCCAGAAGAATTAACATTAATTAATTGACACAAAACACTATTTCCTGTTATGCCCTGAGTTCCTTCAGTTCCAGAATCTGTAATATGTTTATTACTTAAATCAATAAAACCAGTTTCTCCACCCCTATATTCATAAATTTTTTTCTCCCCTAAATATATAGCTAGATCTCTCACGTTCCTTCCAATAGCTTCGACATCAAAAGTGAAATTAGTTACATCAACATCTCCAGAAGAAAAACCATTGCCACTTAAATCAACACCAACCTCTATTTTAGAACCACCAGAAGAATTAAATTCTAATATTCCATTAGAATTTCCAACAGGACCAAAAGTAGCAGGAACTATATTATTTCCTTTATACAAATCTGCAGCCTGAAATAATTGCTTTAAAGTAACTTTATTATCTGAATCCCCATTATAAAAAATAACTTCAGAATTAGATGGAATATTTCCAGAGAAATTAAATTTAAAATAACCATCAAATGTATTATCAGGCCCATATTTTGTTCTTGTTAAATTAGTATCAACAAAAACATTTGCAAAAACAAAATTGCTTAATAAAACAATAAATAAAACAATAAATAATCCTCTTTTCATTAATTTATAATATTATAACTGGTTTAAAAGTTTTCCTGTGAGGGTTTTAATGTCCAAATAGTTAACGCATATAATAACACTTATATAAATCCAAATTTATATTTAAGAAATGAAAAAGAATCATGAATATTATGTTTCTAAAATAATACTAAAAGAGTTTAACGAATCTCCAATCAGAATAACTAGAATGACTATTGGTATAGTTAATGAGGTTTACTTAGTAGTTTTAAAAAACAAAGAAATAATTGTGCGTTTAAATAAAAACAAAGATTTAATATTGGGCTCCAGTAAATACATTCCTCTCTATAGTTCAAAAGGAATTAAGGTTCCTGAAATCTTAGTTGAAAATTATTCTAAAAAGGTTATTCATTATTGTTACCAAATACTGAGTAAAATAGAAGGCAAAGACATAGACAAAGTAATTTCAAAGTTATCTAATAAAGAATTAAAAGAAATAGCAAAAGAGATCGCAAATATAATTATGAAGTTACGTAAAATTCCTACAAATAGAGAGTTTGGTTATGTAAGGACTAAAGAAAAGAATTTGTTTAATTCTTGGTCTGATTATATGAATAATATGATTAAGGAAATTGAAAAAAACAACAAGAAAACAAAAGTCTTAGATAAAAACACTCTAGATATTTTAAATGAATTATTAATAAAATACAAAGATTATTTTGATAAAGTAAAATCAGAATTCTATTACGATGATTTAAGTTCTAAGAATGTGATGATAAATAAAGGCAAATTTAATGGAATTGTAGATTTGGATGGTGCGATGTATGGCGACCCAATCGAAGCAATTGGGAGAATTAAAGCAAGTTGGTGTGGAAAATATTACGGCGAGTTTTATACTAGTGCGGTAATTAAAGAATTAAAGTTAGATAATACTCAAAAAAAAATGGTAACAGTCTATGCAATATTTAACTTAGTTGGTTGGATGTGTGAAACAGGAGATTTTAATGCAAACGTTTCTAAAGAAATAGATTGGAATGAAGTAAAGAAAGATAAGGAAAAATTAAATAAACTTTACAATGAATTAAGTAAAAAATAATCTCTTACTTCAAAGATTTAATAAGTTTTCCTCTTTCCATTCCAATGATCTCAACTTTTGCATCATTAAACTTAGTTTTGCATCCAAATAGATCATAAAGAAAGATACCTAAAGCAGCAATCTCAGAATGTGGTTGGTTTCCAACACTTAAATTATAATCACTTAGTTCATAAAATTCCGGTTCTACTTTTTCCCCACCAACAATGATTAATATATTATTATCTAATTTATTTTTAAATTCTTTAAAGTCTTTTCCATAAACTGTAAGATGAACAATTACAAAATCTTCTTTTTTCTTTTCTTTAATCAATTTAATTTCATTATCACAATATTTAATTTCAAATGGCCCTCCAAATTTATCAACGATTTTTTTAATACTTTCTTCCATATTAGAATCTTTTTGTCCAGAATAATATAATTTAGAAGCACCAAAAGCCCTTGCAGTTAGTCCAACATGGCTGCTTACTCTTTTATCCCTGCTTATCCTATGATTTAATCTAAGAATCTCAATTTTCATTTTCTAAAATCTCAAAAATATCTTTACTTATTTCATCAACTTTTCTATCCCCTTCAATTAAAATAACCTTTTCTTTATAATGTTTTAATAAAACTTCAGTTTGTTCTCGATATATTTTATATCTATTTTTAATAACCTCTTCATTATCATCAGTCCTACCTTCTAATTCAGCTCTTTTTAATAATCTTAATTTCAAAGTATGAAAAGGAACATCTAAAGCTATAACTTTATCTATATTTGAGATGCTATCAAAAAATTCAGCTTGTTTTAAAGTCCTAGGATATCCATCTAAAAGATAATTATTTTTAGGAAGAAGATTTTTAATTAAACTATTTATAACCCTATCTGGAGCTAAAACCCCCTTATCATAATCTTCTTTGTTATAAGCCTCAAAAGAATTATTATTTTTAAAATATTCCCTAAATATTTGTCCTGTAGAAATATGTTTTAAATTTAGTTTCTCAGAAATTATCTTTGCTTGAGTTCCTTTTCCAGATCCAGGAGGACCAAAAATTATTAATTTCATCCAAAATATCTTTCCCCTTCTTCTTTCTTCTGTTCATTCTTCCAAGTATCAATCATCTTCATAACCGTTGCTTGAATTTCATTCTTGAAATGTTCCCATCTTTTAAAAGTTTTAACAATAAATTGGATATTTTTTTCATCATCAGAAGCTTCAACATCTAAATATATAGATTCTCTCTCTATAACCATTAATTCTTTATGTATATCTGACAATTTCTGTTTTTCATCATCAGTAAAAAAATTTGCTTCATAAGCACTCAATGCATTTTGCATACTAGGATAGATTATATTCTCTAGAATCCTACAAAAAAATACAACTTTTTCATTAATTCTCCTTCTTACTCTTCTAATTAAAAAATCTTCTTTATCAATAGTTGTAATCTCAAAATCTTTACTAAGATCATCAAAACTAGGTAAATCTTTATATTTATTTCTTAATTTTCCATACTCTTTTCTCAAATCAAATTTTTCTTCTTCACTCATGAGGATTTAAGGAATATTGATAGTATATTTAAAGCTTATTCTGGGCTAAATTAAACAAATAGCCTTTTAAATTTTTTCTATGTCATTAATTTTATGTCTGTAACAGAATTAATCAAAACAGAAGCAGAATTAAAAGAAATAGCTGCCATAATGCAAGATAAGTTAAGATTTGATCCTGATGGGCAAACTGTCTCTAGATGCACTCGTTTAGTTATTGATTCTGTTAAATTTGTAGACGGAACAAAAACTTCAGAATGCGGAAAAAGTATTTTACAAAATAATGAAGGAATAGGTGCCAAAACCTATTCCGGGTATAGATCCCCCTATGATCTTACGAAAGGTAATAAAGTAGAATTACTAGTTGCAAGAGATTCAGATCCAGTAAGGTTTAATTTTCATCCAAAAGGAATACCACTTCCTACAGATGAAAGAGTATATGTTGAAGATATACCTTCTGGCATTGATACTTTCGATCAAGAACTTAGAGAATTTACAAAATACCATCCAAATACAGAATTAAAAAGAAGATTTTTAGTAGAACAAAAAATTGTTGTTAATTCAGAAGGAGGAATTGCAATACAATCAATACCTTTTTTAGGAGTTTATTACCAACAAGGTTTTTCACCACTACCCACTTCTAGAGACATAAACGTAGTATGTGCTTCTGAAGAAGATATTAAAAGATTTCCTAAATTAATAAAGTATATAGCTGACCCAACTCCAGATGGAAGAATAACTTCCTCTATATCATTTACAGAAGCATTTGATCAATTATACAAACTTGCTCCATTAAGAATAGAAAAATTAAAAGATCATATTAACATTCCAGGACTAGTAGATGTAGTTATTTTAACAGGCGTTCCAGCACACGAAGTATTTGGACATCATTTTGAAGAGCCAATAGATCATCTAAATCAAGGCCAATCAAGCCCATTTTTCCTTGGCCAAAAATTAAAAACACCTAACATAATTCTTAAAGATGATCCAAATGTTCTAATCGAGGGATTTAGACCAACAGGATTTACTTATTTTGATGCATATGGAAGAACAAGAAAGACTGTAAACCACATAGTAAATGATGAAGTCTTTGGATTTTTAGGGGGAGAATATGCAGATCCTAAGAAACTAAAAGAATACAACGGATCAGAATTAAGACAATTTTCAGGAAACACATGTCAAGGTATGGACGGACAATTTCCCCAGACTAGAATGTCTTGTACAGTTTTAGATGGTGTTCATGAAAACTTAGATTTAGAAGGAAAATTAGTTATTGTTTCTCATTCTGGATTCACAGATAGACAAACTAAAGCCTATCAAATCTCAGCTGAAGAATGTTATATAATAAAAAATGGAGAACCTAGAAGAGTAGTACCTGTAAAAGTTGGAGGAAATATACACCAAGCATTAAGAGACATAACTCTTTTTGATAGGTGGAATTATAATTCAGGAACATGTGGTAAACCAGAACCAATTCATAAAAGACAACTTGCAGAAGTTCCAGTCTCCCAATTTTCAAGAGTTCAATTATGGCAAGGGCAATATGTAGAAACTCTCCCAATTTAGGATATTAGGGCATTAACACAATTAAATTATATATAAGGAATTTGAATTCTTAATCTTTCTTCCTCTTGCGAAATTACAGATCTCAATAATATTTGATCATCTAATTTGGTAAAATCTAATCCTAATCTCCTTTCTAAATATCTTATCGGATCTGCTGCAACTCTAAATACTAAATCTAAAGGCCCGCCTCTTCTTGTACATCCATAACAAATATATAAATTACTTTTAGGCTTTAAGTAAAAAGAAGGTTCTTTCTCATCATGAAAAATACACAAACCTTTATAGTTTGATCCACTTGTTTGTTTTTTTACTCTATCTCCAATTAAATCTAATCCAACAAATAAAATATCTAAATTTTCTAATGTTCTAAAAACTAAGTCTTCTTCTCCTCCAAAAAGTAAAAGTTGTTTCATTATTAAGCCTCTGACGGGATTTGAACCCGCGATCTCCGCCTATTTAGACTATTTTACCAAGGCGATGCTCTACCAACTAAGCCACAGAGGCAATGAAAAAATAAAATAACTATTATCTAAATAGTTTTGCATATCCTGCAGCAATCCTATTTTCCAACCCTAAATTTTTTGGGGAGAAACTATGAGGCAACCATTCATTAGTATCTGTTTTAAAAGTTTGTATAGATCCATCATTTCCAACATTAATAATATAAACAGGTAAAGGTTCTCCAGATTTTTCATTCAAAGATTGTATTGCTTCAGCAAATTCTAAAGCATGTTGTCTATCTTTATACATTACATTAGGAATACTCCCACTAGAAACAACAACTATCTCTTTTACATATCTTCTACTAGAATCATTACTCCCATCCCTAAAATTACAGATAGCAGCAGAAATTGGTAGTTCTGGATGATAAGCAACATCTCCTCTAAAACTTCCTCTAAAAAGATTACCATTTTCACATACAATAACTGCCCCATAGATTTTAGGACTAGATTCTGTTAAATAAATATCATAAGCACTTTGCTCAGCAAAGATAGCTTGTTTTATAGCATCAAGTCTTGATTCTTCTCCAATTACTTCTGTAAAATTAGATTTAAAATAGGCATTACCAGGAACAAGTACAGCAGTACCACCCTCTCTTGGAGCATTAATAATTACTAAATTAGCTAAATCAGTATATTGTTTTATAGCATCTCTACAATTACCGCAAGGATTTGGAATTTCATTACCGCCTAATCCTACAAATGCAATTATTTGAATAGAATCTTCACTTCCGAAATTTTCCAATGCAGCAGCAATAACTGCTTCTTCGCCATGAGTCATTCCACTAGATATTCCTATCTCATGATTAGAACCTGCAACTATATTTCCATTTTTTGTGACTGCTCCTGTATTTACATGATATCCTGATTGAATAGGAGTAGCCTTAGATGTTAAAGCAGCCTCTAATGCTAGTAGCCATTTTGGATCTATATCCATTTTATCTTTATTTAAACCATTTATAAAATTCCATTTTGACATTTTCTTTATTCCTGGACAAACATATATTTTGTCACTTTAAATTTTCTATAATGTTACAATAACAAATTAAATATTTTTGTATTAACCAGCAATCATATATAATCTCTCTCTATATTCAGCGCCTTTACCATCTCTATTAATTTTATTTCTTAACTTCCTTAAAGCTTTATAATAATTTTGTTCTACTGCTTGACGGCTTATACCCCATGAACTAGCTATATCAACAAAACTTTCTTTTTTTCCAGAAAAACCAATTTTTCTCAAAAGTGCATCCCTTTGTCTTTTAGTTAGTTTAGATTCACCCATTAATAATTGAAGATCTGCTCTCAAAGCAAATCTTTCCTGTCTTAAAAATGATTCTTCTAAATCTACTGAGAATTTCTCATCTTCTAATAATTCAGAGTAGTCCTCTCCATCTTCATTAGACTGAGCATGTATACTGCTTGTTTTTGGCATCTCTAATAAAACAGTTTCTATTATTTTACATTCTTTAGCAATAACCTCTGATAATGAACCTTCAAAACCATTAAGGTTAGATCCACTTTCTTTTAGTTTACCAATTAAACCTTCAAAAGTATCACTTTTTTTCCTATCTCTTTTTAATTTTTTAGCTATTTGATGTTCTAAAGATCTTATTGCAACTTCTTGTTCAGAAGGATCCCTACGTAATTCTTCACTCAATTCTTTTTTAACTCTTTTAATCTTATTATATTTTATACTCCTATCATTAGGTACTCTTATAGTCCCACTTTGATCTTTTGATCCCCGTATCATATTCCCTCTAATCCTATGCTCTGCATAAGTAAGAAATCTTAAACCAGACCTATGATCATAGAGTTCTACAGCTCTTTCTAATCCTAAATTTCCTTCTTGAATAGCATCTAAAAGAGATAAGCCCCTTCTTCGTCTTCCATGAGCGAGAGGCACAACTAGATGTAGATTACCTTCTATCAACTTACTCTTTATCCCCCTATACATATAAAGATTTTCTTCAATTCCATCTTTGACACTTTTAAACTCTGAATAATCTCCATCCTGAATAACACTTCTAAGATCTGAAGCTGCTTTTCTAATCACAATTGGAGGAATCTCATTAAAGAATCCTCTATATACTTCTTCAGATTTTTCATCACCAATTAGAGCTTCCATTAATCTTCTATAAGGATGTTTTTCAGGCAAGGAACCAAAACCATCACTTTCAAAATTTTTAATTTGTTCTTTAGAAAATAAACGCGTTTTTGAAGTTCCCCTATAACTTAAATAGTGTGGAACTAACAAGTACATTCCTGTTCTTCTTGAATAAACTCCTGTTGCTGAATAAGGGAATACTTGTAATTCTGTTGTAACAAGATAAGAAGCTAAATTATCATGAACAGCTGTTAACTCACCAACAATTCTTCTTTCATCACACTCATCGATCTTAGGTGTTTTAGCAATATTCCTTAAATATATTGTTTCTGCACTAAGTCCATTATCTGTATTATTTTTATTTTGTTTTTTCATAGGATATTCAGAAGAGCTTTAAAAAGTTTTAAAAGACTTGCGCTATTCAAATATAATTTTAAAAATGGTGCGAGGGGTAGGATTTGAACCTACGGAGGCCTAAGCCACAGGATTTCTCCCATTCGGTCTTAAGTTTGGCAAAGCTTCAGAGCTTACCTGCCCATCTAGTCCTTCCTTAAGGAAGATTGACCAGGCTCTGGTACCCTCGCATAAATGTAAGGATCAAGAATTGTTTTATAAACGTTTTTATTCTAATAAGATTTATTTCCTTTCTACTAAATTAGTTTTAAAATAAGATACCCCTCACTATGGATACAACTCTAAAGTAGTAATATTTATAAAGAATACCTGCCCCTATTTTCTATGATAACTGAAGTTACAGCAGATATATTAGAACTTAAAGTAAATGCTATAGCTCATGGTTGTAATACTCAAGGGATTATGAATGCAGGTTTGGCTAAGGTCTTAAAAGAACGTTTTCCAATAATGTATAAAGAATATAAAGCCTATTGTGAAACAGAAATGTTTAATCCAGGGGATATACATTTTTATAGAAACCCAAAAGGACCAAATATTATAAATATAGCAACACAAATTGAACTAGAGAAGGGTGCAAGATTAGATTATATTGAAGAAGGCTTAAAAAAAATTGAAGATTCTTATTCAAGATGGGGAATAAATTCATTAGCAGTACCAAGAATTGGTTGCGGTCTTGGAGGTCTAGCTTGGAGAGATGTTAGAAGAGTTATATACTCTATTTTTGGTTCTTCTAATTTAGATGTAAGGGTTGTAACAAAGCCACATTAAAAGGACAATTTTTCAGCAATGTTCTTAATTACCTCTTCAGCTTCTAATCCTCCCTTTATAGCATATTTTAAAGGATGATTTTTTTGTACTTTTATAAATACTCTATAAGTCGGGACAGTAAATGTAACCTCAAACTTAATTCCAATATCTGTAGCCCCAATTAAGTGTCTTATTTCAGATTCACTAATAGAATTAAAATCATCTTCTACAAAATATATGTGATGTTCAGGGCTTAGAGCAGTAAACTGTCTATACTGTCTTATTTGAGTACCAAGTTCTCTTGTAGTAAAGTGTTGTCCTTTAATTATAACATTTTTTCCATCCAATAAAAATCCAGATATCTCTCTTTCATCTACAAATAATTTTTTATTCTTAATTTCTATTTGACATTTATAAGCGTCTAGATTACCCAATTCTATTATTTGATCTAATGGAATATATTGGGGTCCTTTTGTTGATGGTCTTCTCATAAAAATAGTAATAAACTGTAAAAATATAAAGTTTTCTCATCTCATAAATTAAGATTATAAAAAAGATATCCTGTGGAAAAAATTAAGGGTCTTCCTACAAATCCTTTAACTGGTTTAAAATTAAAGGAAATTCAGTGGGTTCCACTACTTCCAAAACCATCAGACCTATTAGTAGAATCTAGATCTTGAACATAGTGAACTTGAACAGTTTCATATTTTTGAATTATAATCTGAGCAATTCTTTCATTTTTAGTTAGATCATAAGACAAGATTCCATGATTAACAACTATAACACTAATTTCCTCCCTATAGTTTGAATCAATAACTCCTCCCAGAGTATGAATTTCATGTTTAAATGCAAGGCCACTTCTATCTCTTATGTTGCCCCAATAACCTTGTGGGATTGCCATCTTAATCCCTGTTTTTATTAAAATCCTCTCTCCAGGTTTTAATTGATATTTATCTTGTTCAATCTCTTTTTTACTAGAATCTAAATCAACAATCCATCTTCCAGAAGCTCTTAAATCTAAACCGCAATCTCCTTGTCTAGAATAACAAATATCATCCAAACCTTCAACAAGTTTAATTATCTTTAATTCCATTTTCTATATATGCTCTCTTAATTTCTTCAAATGTTGATAAAAATTATTCATTTTAACAAATCTACATCATGATGTCTGCTTTCTTTCATTCCAGCACCAGTAATCCTAATAAACTCTGCATTTTTCCATAACTCATTAATACTCTTAGATCCACAATAACTCATCCCACTTTTCAATCCACCAATTAATTGGTAAATAACTTCTGTAACTTTCCCTCTATAAGGAATAGTCCCCTCAACGCCTTCAGGAACAACATCACTTATGTCTGCATCATCTTTACCACTTTCTCTTTCTTTCTTACTTTTATTTGCACCAAAACCAGCCATTCCCCTATAAATTTTATATTTCCTTCCTTCCTTTATTATTGTTTGTCCAGGACTTTCATCAGTTCCTGCTAACATAT
The DNA here is from genome assembly GCA_018302545.1 of Candidatus Woesearchaeota archaeon. GTDB lineage: Archaea > Nanobdellota > Nanobdellia > SCGC-AAA011-G17 > GW2011-AR18 > JAGVZM01. The sequence continues at coordinate 56,499 of JAGVZM010000003.1, forward strand.
TTCCTAACATAACTGTAGAAGCTCCAGCTGCTAAAGCCTTAACAATATCTCCAGATTGTTTAATTCCACCATCAGCAATAACTGTAATTCCCACTTCATTCGCAACTTTAGCAGAATCCATAACAGCCGTTAATTGAGGCACACCACAACCAGTCTGAATTCTAGTTATACAAATTGAATTATGAACTATTGCATTATTTGCTATAAAACTATGAGTAGGACAATCTATTTCCAAATCATAAACTTTAACACATAAATCTGTTTTTTCATTTTTTAATAATTTTACAACTTGATAATCTTCAGATAATCTTTTTTCTCCTGTATTTATTATTTCAGAAATATAACTTTGGCTAAAATTATCCAAATTAGCATTTTTCAAATTACCTTTACTAATTTTCTTTTTTTGATTATTTGGAAATACACCTTTTAATAAATAGTGAACAATATTAAATAATTCTATTAATTTTATTGAAGTATTTGAAAATCTTATTCTTCCCCTTTCTTCTATATTTCCATCTGTATCAATTAAACCATCTAAAATACCTTGCAAATATTCTCTATTATTAATTAAATATTTTTGTGGTAATTCTTTATTTTTCTTTTTTCCAAAAGATTGTAAAAAATCTGAAAACGGTTTATAATATAAAATAACTTGAATTATATTCTCTTTATATGTTACTTTACATTCTTTATTAAAGATATTTATTATAAATTTCATTAATTTATTAACTTTATCAATTTCATGCTTCCCAAAATACCATCTAACAGAACCAACACGAGAATTTTTCTTTGAAATGCCGCTATGTGAAGACCCATCACCTAAAAATGTTCCAAAAATATAACCTAATTCATAACAAGGTTCAAGACTTACATCATTTAGATATTTATATCGAATTATCCAATTACCCCCAACTCTTTTTTTCAAATTAATTTTAAAATATTGTTCTAGTTCAAACTTTATTTCTCTAGGAATTAATAAAACATCTTGTCTAAAATCTTTTACTTCTTTCCACTTGTATTTTGAAGCTTTAGGAATTGTTTTGCTTTGTTTTTGTAATAATCTTACATAACCCCTACTTTGTATAGTTTCAATTGAAGAAGTATTCAAGTCTCCTACCCAATACCTATGTTCTGGAGTTACATGGGTTTCTTCATAAAATATAGAGTTTCTAATTTTTCTAACTTCTTTAATTCCAGTACAAAATGCTTTTTTAACATTCACAGGTTCTCCATTCTTATTTATTACTCTTTCACCAGCCTTAATTTCTTCAATATTTTTATAAATTCCATTAGACATTAATACCCTAGTTCCTGCAGCAAAACAGCCCCCTCCAACTCCGACCTTAATACAATCTGCTCCCGCATTAATTAAATCTAAAGTTCCTTCAGCTGTAGCAACATTTCCAGCAATTATTTGAACATCTCCAAATCTATCTTTAATATTTTTTATAGTAGAAAGAGTCATATCATGATGTCCATGCGCAACATCTATACAAAGAACATCACATCCAACCTTAATTAAAGCTTCAGTTCTATCCAAATAATCTCCTTTAACCCCAACAGCAGCACCAACTAATAATCTCCCTTTCTTATCTTTAGTAGCCAGAGGATGTTTCTCTCTATTAGTTATATCCTTAGCAGTAATTAACCCTTTTAAAATTCCTTTACTATCAATTAAAGGAAGTTTCTCAATTTTATTTTGCTTTAATATTTCTTTTGCATTTTCAATATCTTTATTTATGTCACCAATAATTGATTTTTCTTTTGGAGTCATCAAATCTTTAATTTGTTTTAATAAATTGTCCTCAAACATCATATCTGTGTTTGTTAAAATTCCCACATATCTTCCAACATTATCTGTAATGGGAATTCCTGTAATATTTTTATCCTGCATTAAAATTTTAGCATCTTTTAAATTATGTTCTGGAGTTAAAGTATAAGGATTCTCTATTACAATTGCTTCTGATCTTTTAACTTTTAAAATTTCTTTAACTTGGTCGTCTATAGTTAAAAATCTATGAATAATTCCAAGACCCCCTTGTCTTGCCATTTCAATTGCCATTGCACTTTCCGTAACAGTATCCATATTGGCGCTTATTATAGGCATATTTAGTTTAATTTTATTAGTTAAAAAAGAACTTATATCAACATTTTTTCTAGAATATATATTGGAAAGTTTAGGAACTAATAAAACATCATCATAAGCTAATGCCTCTCTTATTTCATTATTCATTTTACTATAAATCTGAAATTTCTAGACTATTTTTAAGTATTATTATCATAAAAGATATAACTTAGAAACTACCTAAATCTAATTGCTTATTACCTTTTAATACATCCTCAAAATTAGTATTGAAAAAAACAAGAATTGAATCAGCAATAGGTTGTATCTGTCTTTTAATATAATGTTCATAATCGATTTTACTTTTCATCTTCTCTACAGGTTCTGGACCGTCTTCTGTGATTACATATTTTATTTTATTTGATTCTATTATCCCCCCTCTTTCTAAAAGTTTTCTAGCAGACAAAATGTGGGGTGGTGTAATCTTAGTGTATTCTTTTAAATCTTTCCTAATACTTTTAGTATAAACTAACATCTCATCATATTTTCCTTTTCTAACATCATCTACAAACTTCTTTGTAAATTTAACAACATCTTTATTATGAAAGACTCTATCTAATAATTCTTCTTGATATTTTTTAGCTAATTCAGTCCAATCAGATCTCACGGTTTCAAGTCCAGTAAATTCAATTTCCTCTTTTCCATTCTTAATGACTAAACCCGCATATCTCTTTTTAGCTCCCTCTTCCCTACCTCTAAGTTTAGGCATTAAACATTTAATGAAACATTTTTCATACCTCAATTCTAAATAACTTTGACGTTTATACTCTTCTTTAATTAGATGATCATAAAATTCATTTATGTGTTTTTGAATCTTCTTTCCAATCTTATCTGCTTCTTCTAAATTTTTTGCTTTAGAAACTACAAATGAGCTGTCTGTGTCTTGATAAATTACTTCATAACCTAATTTTTCAATTTCTTTAGAAGTTAATTGAATAATATATTGACCAAAATGAGTGATTGCATTTGCAACATTCATATCAAAAAATCTACAACTAGGAGAAGCTAAAACTCCAAAGAAAGAATTACTCAAAATCTTAATTGCATATCTTGTTAATTCATCTTTTTCTTTTCTTGCTTTTTCCCTTTCATGATATAATTCCGTTAAGATTATTGGCATTATTCCATCTTCATTTCTAAAGCAAGCTCCATTGGGTGCTTTGATTAAATTTTTACCTTTACAATATTCAACATAAGAGTAAGGATCAATATTAAAACTTCTCATCATACTAGGATACAGACTTTTAAAATCTAAAATTAGAATATAATCGTAAATTCCAGGTTTACTCTCCTTAACATATCCCCCTTTAATTGGTTCCTCCTTCAAAGCGAATTTAGCACTAGGACAAACAATCTTTCTCTTTGTAGTCTCTCTTATATACAAAGAGTCAAGCGAAGCAATTGAAGCATTTACTCTATCTAAGGGCATACCTGTTAATAAACTTCTTAATATAGTTAATTCAAATACTCCGCTCTTTTCTAAAATTCTTAATACTAAATCTGCATCTTTAAGATTATATGCAGCTAATTTTTTCTTATTATTTCTCCATAGATCATCAATTTCTAAGTATTTATCATGTCCTGTAGTTTTGATTAATTTACCATCCCCTAAAATCTCTCCAGCTACAGTATCAAGTTTGAAATCTTTAGGTTTAATAAAAGAAACCTTCAATAAATTCAAACCATCTAAAACTTGCCTTCCAATAACATCAACTTTACTATCTTTAAAAAAATCACTCTCAATTCTCAACTTAACTTTAGATCTCTCTCTGCCAAAATCAAAAGGAACTTTTAATTTATCACATTTTCCCTTTAAATAATCTAAATCAAAATCAATAACATTCCAACCAGTAATAACATCAGGATCTAACTCTATAATATCATTAATAAAATTCTCAAGAACATTAGTTTCACCATTGCAAGAAATAGCACCTTCAATTTTATCTTTAGAATTAATGAAAACTTTATTTACATTTCCACAAACATAACCTATGCAATATAATTCATCATTTTTAGGATCACCTTTACTACTTTCTATATCAAAACTTAAAATCTTAATATTCTTCGGTTTATAATTATGAATTCCTATTATATCTGGCTCCTTATAAATTCTATCAACTCTTTCACCTATTTCATATTCCCCCTCTATCTCTAAACTTCCTTGAATATCATGATCCATCATAAACCTATAAGAAAATCTTATATCTGCTTCATAACTTTCAATTCCTACTTCTGAAAACTGTTTTTTTAATTTAGGAACTTCTGCAGGAATATCCAAAAAAATCTTAATTACTTTATTGCCATTAAAATTTTGAAAATCGTCATCACTTACTTCAAAATCAGTTATACCCTTAGCTAATTTTAAATCTTGTTTTTTAATATAAAAATAAGGTTTATAAGAATTAACTGTTAGAAAACTTTCCCCATTCTCTAATCTTCCATATAAACAAACAAAAGATTTTCCACCAATTACTTTATATGTGGGATAAATAACAAAACCTTTCATAATGATAAAATGTATCAAAACTATATAAATCTAATCGATAGCAATTTAAAATTTTCTATAAAAATTAAAATATGCATTCATATAACTTTTTATCAGGAGCAAGAGAAAAGCTAAAGGCTTATAAAAAACCAAATGACTTAGAGTTACTTGCAGCAACAGATGATCAAATAAAAGAGGAAAGCCCAGATCTACCTAATGAATCCTCAAAAAGATGTTTAAGGTCACAAACATATCTATTCTTAGATGACTGTAGAAGACTAGTCGAAGAGAATAAGCCCTATCGACCTTATCAAATAGGGATGGGAGCATTCTTCGGTGCAATGATTGGAGAAGGAATAAATCAAGCATTAAACACCAACAGTGTTATAAAAGGAATAGTACATGTAGGGTTTGCAGCAATAGGAACTACATTATGTAGATTGATAGGTGTTTATTTTAGAGAAGAAAGAATAAGAAATTTTGCAATTATCTATGCTGAAACCCTAGATGAAATACACAAAGGAAATTGCCTAGGAAAAATGGAATATACTCTTCCAGATAGTCCAGACTATAATCCAAGAACAATAAAGGCAAGAATGAAAAAAGCAAAACCTGAAAAAGTTTTAGAGTATAATCTTGAACTAAAAAACAGGCAATAATTTAAACAAAACTATAAACTTTTAGGCGTAAGAGAAATTTCTTGAGAAACATCAACTTTTTCATCTCCTAAATAACCACCATAAAATTTATACATTGTTGTAGGATCAATATAAGCGCTATAGTTCTTTCTTTCAATTTTAAAATCTAATTTAAAACCAAAGTGCAAATGGACTCCACTCTTACCTTTAACCCTCCCAGTTCTTCCCATCTGCATAAGATCCTGTCCTAAACCAACTTGATCTAAAGGAGAAACATTAAAAGTATTAGGAACACCATGCAAATAGAATGTTTCAAATCCTAATTCAGGTTTACCATGTCTAACTTTAACATAATAACCATTAATATTATCTGAACCAGTATCTACAACAACCCCATCCATCACTGAATATATAGGATCTCCTTGAACTCCAGCTGTAGCAGGAGCAATGTCTATACCGTTATGGTGTCTTCCCCACCTTACCCCAAAATAAGAATTTATCTCAGTATTGACAGTAGGCCAACCTACACCTTGTTTTAAAGTCAAATAATAAGCCATTACTCTCCTTACATAATCATTTGTTTGATAAGTAAGATGATGTAAAACATCCCAGATATCATTGCTTCCAGCTTTTAGTTTTGCTTCTTTAACTTTTTTAGGACCAGCATTGTAATTTGCTAAAATCTCTACTAAAGAATCTTCTCCTGATGATGGGGAGTATCTACTATAAAGAGCAATACTATACACCGCTGCTCTTATATTTTCAGATGGATCATTTTTTACTTTATCCCAAGAAAATTCTTCACCACTCAAAACCCCGCTTCTAATCAACCTATTTAATTCATCAACATTAATTCTTGTTTGTTGAGTAAGTCCATAAGCATCTTCTCCAGATTTTTTTACTTTTCTTTTCTTCCCATCAAAGTGTTTGAAATCTCCAGATTCAACAATTGCAATGGCTCTTCCAAAATCAGGATCAACCTCAAAATTATTTCTTTGATTAAATCTTTCTGCATGATAGGCAAATGCATCCCAATAAGTTAATTGACCTTGTTCAAAAACATAACCTTCTCTACCTCTCCTTATTTCTTCTTTTCTTTTAATCTCCATTCTAGGAAGTTCAGGAATTTTTATTCTTTCAACCAAGCCGCTAATATCAGGAGTAGTTAATCCTGGTCTTTCAAGTGCAGCATGTGCAGCGCTAACTGAAAATAAAGCATATAATAAAGGGACTTTAGATGCCATCCTATTCCTTGCAGGAATCTTAGCTTTTTTTCTATTAAAATATCTTGACAAATCTCTACCAACTTTAACACCCAATCCTGAAATTAATCCACCAACACCTAATTTAACCAAATCAAAATCATCTATAACAGTATAACCTAAATGTAAAGTTCCAGCACCAGCCACAAGAGGTAAAAGATATTTATTATTAACAAATTTATTTTCAGTCAAAAATCTCCTAGCATCAACAATTTTTTGATGCACCTTTCTTAATGCTCCTTTACCTTTAACAACATAACTTCCTTTACTTTGATCATATAATCTATATAAATTAATACCTGTAGGAACTGCAATTCCAAATATTCCTGTTAAGCTAGCACCCCATTCTAATATAGAATAAGTTGTATCTCCAATAAACATTCCCATTTGAGTGCTTTCAACACTTAAAGCAAGACCTGCAGCACCAGGAATTAACCATTTCTCAACATGGGGCTTTATATCTCTTAATGTAGAGTTAAGTCTATCATCTAATTTACCAATTCCTTTTAAGAGTATATCTAATCCCATAACAATACAATTACCACAACTAAGTAGAAAATTTATAAAGATTTGTATAAGATAAAATTTGTCACTAATAAGAGACAATAATTACAGTTCATCATCAAATCTATTGTTTAATCTTTTTTGGCAAGAACTACAAACAATTTTTCTTTTTCCATCAATTTTAATATAAGTTCCATCAATCTTACCAAGAAATAAAGTTTCAACCTTATTTTTACAAATATCACATTTAGTCATATTAATAAAATATTAAATTATTATTTAAAATTATTCTAATTGATTAAATCTTCCATTATACCTATTATCCCCATAACTAGCACCATCAAATTTTAAATCCCTTAAACAAACGCTTCTGTAAAATACTTCTCTGCCTAAATCTTCAGCACCACCAACAACTTCAATTTCTCCTTCAAAAGGAGCAGGAATACTACTCTTACCTTTAATATGTATCATTCTTTGACTCTCTGTAGATGGGTGATTCTTACAATCAACACAGATACCATACATAACTTCAACTTCATCAGCTAAACACATCAAAGCGCTTGTTTCACCAAACCTTTTTCTATTGTAAGTTCTAGCTAATCCAAACACAACAATATCATATCCTTCAGATAATAAATTATGTACAGGCATATAAAGACCTTTAAGAGGTTCATCTTTTAAACCGATAAATTGAGATTCATCAATAAACACAGTTTTAACATTAGGATTTCTAATTACTCTATCGTAAACCTCTTGTCCATTTGTAACCCCTATAGAATCAAATTCAGCCCTATCATGTGTTGCACATTTTCCTGTTTCAGAATACCTATTATCAGCTGCATAATTAAAAACCATAAATTCATTTTGTCTTAATTCTTCTTCAGCAACTAAATCTCCTAAAGTGGTTGTTTTTCCAACATACATCGGACCTGTTTTTACCATTAATTTTCCATGTCTTGGCCTTCCACCTTGTTTTGAAAAATGAGTAACACACCTAGGCTCATAATCTCTATCAATTTTAATACTTCTTCCAGCAGGAAGTTCACAAAAACCATCACCACATATAGCTTTCAAAACCTTAACATCATCAGAAATAGCCATTAAATCTGCCATAGAACCATAAGGCCAACCTTCTGAATCTAAATTTAAACCATAACCTATAACATTCCTGCCACTTCTAACTAAAGAATCAACTAAATCGACTATTCCTTCCTCCTTTTTAAAATGAGAAATTCCAGAGATTAGTATCGCTCTAGTTTCATCAGTAATCAGTTCTGCAATTCCATTAGGATGTTCTAAAACATAGGCTTCATGACCTCCAATTTTACCAGGACTTCCAACATCATCCATGGGATGTTTAACAACTAAAAAATTACCATTATGCTTGAAACCACTTGCTCTTGCAGAATTTAGAACTCTTACAGCATGGAATGTTTTTCTGGATTTAACCGGACCAGAAAATAAAGTAAATTTCGCTAGTTTATAGGGCAATACAGGTATGATCTTAATTCACCTCTCTCGAATTAATTTGAGATTTTTACTCAAACAAAATTGAGATAATGAGTTTATTAATAAACTTTACTTATGTTAAAAAATATAAAAAGAATTTTAATTCAAAAATCCAAAAATTAATTAAACCTTTGCAAATTATTTTAATAAATGAGAAAAGTATTAGCTATTGTAGAAAAAGACAAATGTCATCCAGATAAATGTCAGCATGAATGTATGAAATATGATCCAATAAATAAAACAGGGGGAGAAGGATTCCATATTAGTGAAGAAACCAAAAAGGCATGTATAAGCGATTCTGTAGTTATGGAAATGCATAAGATTTCAGCAAAAAAATGCCCCTTTCATGCAATTCACATTGTTAATCTGCCTGAAAAATTAAAAGAAGATCCAATACACAGTTATGGTTTAAACTCATTCGAGCTTTATTCACTGCCTCATGTAAAAGAAAAGACAGTAGTTGGAATAATTGGAAGAAATGGAATTGGAAAATCTTCAGCATTACAATTTTTAACAGGAACTATAAAACCAAATTTAGGAAATTATCAAAAGCCTCTAAAAGAAAATGAAATAATTGAGAGATATTCAAATTCTTGGGTGGGAGAATATTTCAAAAAATTACTAAATAAACAATTAAAAATTGCTTACAAACCTCAGCGTGTGGAGTTGCTCACTTCAATTTACAAAGGATATACTGTAAAAGAATTATTAAGCAAAGTAGATGAAAGAAAAATAATTCACACACTATTAAATGATTTAGATATCCCAACAATAGAAAATAGAAAAATAGAAGAATTATCTGGTGGAGAATTACAAAGAGTTGCGATAATTGCAACAGTAGCTAAAAAAGCTGATGTTTATTATTTTGATGAGCCCTCATCTTTTTTGGATATAACTCATAGGATAAAAGCTGCTAGATTAATAAGATCTTTAGCTGAAAATTCTTCTGTTGTAGTAGTTGAACATGACTTAGCCACATTGGATTATATATCAGATGAAATCCAAATTGTTTATGGAGAACAAGCATGTTACGGTATATTCTCTCAATCTAAAGCAGTAAGAAGAGGTATTAATGAGTATATGGAAGGTTTTCTACCTGATGAAAACATAAAGTTCAGACCATACTCAATAAAATTTGAAGAGCGCCCCATAGATAAATTTGTCTCACAAGAATTAATTTTAGAATTTCCAGAATTAGAAAAATCATATACATCATTTAAATTAAAAACCTCTCCTGGAAAATTACACAGAGGAGAAGTATTAACAATTATGGGAGCGAATGGTTTAGGCAAATCTACATTCTTAAAACTACTTTCAGGATTAGAAATTTCAGATAAAGGAAAATTAGAAAAGGTAAGGATAAGTTATAAACCTCAATACTTAAAAAATGATATTGAGGGTAATGTAGAGGATTATCTCAAGGGAATAGCAGGTTCTGAATTCAATTCTTCTTGGTTCAAAGCGAATATTTTAGAAAAACTGAATATACAATCAATTTTACAAAATAAAATTTCTGAACTATCTGGAGGAGAATTACAAAAAGTTCACATAGCTGCTTGTCTAGCTTGTCCAGACAAAGATATAATAACAATGGATGAGCCTTCTGCTTTTATAGATGTAGAAGATAGATTAAATGTAGCAGAGATAATTAAGGATTTTGTAATAAACAAAAACATCGCAGCAATAATTGTAGATCATGATATCCAATTTATAGATTACTTAGCAGATTCTATGTTAGTCTTTGAAGGAACTCCTGCAAAGGAGGGACATGTTTTAGGAACTTTATCTAAAAGAGAAGGAATGAACAAAGTTCTAAAAGATTTAGATATTACTTATAGAAGAGATAAACAAACTGGTAGACCGCGTATCAATAAACCAGGTTCTCAATTAGATCAAGAACAAAGACATAAAGGGGAACATTACTATATCTAATAACCAATTTGTTTTCTTATTGCTTTTAAATGAGGCACCAATGCTTTAGTCCAACTTTCTAAAACACCTTCAACTCTTCCACCAATTAAATCATTTATATCCACAAGATTACCTTCAACAATAGACTTATCCTTAACTCGAACTTCTCCATCTGTATAAGTAGCATAAATTAATCCAAAATGATCCTTATCTACTTCTTCATCCTCAACATATAAAGTTCCTACTAAGCTTGGTTCTGAATATTTTTCTTCAAACGTAACATCTCCTAAAACTTTATCTCTCAAACAATTAGCAATATAATCTGGCCCATGAGATCTAGCAACATGACCTCCAACTCCAATAGAGATTTTATCAAATAATCTTTTATCTCCATAATCCTTAATGTCACTAGATCTTCTATAAATAAACACCTTATCTGAATTAGTAAATATGAGCATATAATCAATTACTTGCAAGACCTCAGGATCGCCTTCACAATCATATCTAGAATGGAAAAATCCTTTTTCACATGTTTTTATTATCTCCCCTCTTTGAGCATCAGAATCTATAGATTCAAAACCAAATCTACCTCTTCTATTATTCAATAAACTCTCTTTCTCTTCAACCAATACCAATCTATCTAATTTTCCATGTTCTTTAGCAGCACTTTTATAATCAAAATTAGTAAAATGCTTTGAAACTTTTGGGCCCCTCTGTCCTTGATAACTAGAACCTATTTTAGATCCATAAACTTTATCTGCATCCACTTCACATCTAAAAACATCTAATACACTTATAGGCATGCCATGTTCTAGTGCAATAGGTTTTAATTCATCTGATCTTACTTCAAAAACCAAATCTCCTAAGAATCCAGGATCTATAAAACCTGCAAAATGTAACATCCCTTGTATTCCAGTATGGTGTGTTGCCCTAACTTCAGAGCTTAATGCTGGACCAAACCTTAAAATTTCCGCAGAACTAAATAAATAATATTTTTCAGGTTCAATAACAACTCTTCCATCTTTAGCAAAAACAGGTTCGAAATAATCTTCAGACACTGACCCATTAGACTTTGATAAGTCAACAACAAAAGGAGGTTGTCTAGCCATTAAACCAACAATCCCAGAGCTAGACTTTCCTTCAAGATTTAATCTAACAACTAATTCTCCATTATCAATCTTAGCAGGAGTTAATGTTCCTCTTTCATCAGAATAGAGAAGCATAGGATTTCTAATATGCTCTTCTATAATCTCCTTGTCATTTAACTTAGAATCTAAACCTTGGAAAAATCTAAGTTGGTTTAAAGTTAATCCTTCTGAAGCTTTTACATTAAATACCATAGGTTGTACTAATAACCATAGATCAGAAACACAACTATCTTCTCTTCCAATTAACTCATCAAAACTTGCGCTGTAATCTACTAATAACCTAGTATTCAAAAAATTTCTTCCAGTTGTACTTTTAGGAGAAGATTTTACGCGTTGTCCTTCGCTTAATTTAATTTTTTCATTTAATTTTAATAAATAAGAATACCCAACTAATAAATGATCATCATCAAGTCTTATCTTTCTCCTTTTTCTCTTCTCTAAATGGAGTAAATGTCTATAAACCGAGTCTTTGCTAGTACCTTTAAAACCAGTAGCATCTAAAACATAACCATCTCCACTTAAAGTAGGTTCAAAAGAAGCAGGTTGCACTCTTTTTTCTAAAGCAGCACAATTATTTATTTCTTGAGATCCTTTAAAATTTCCCTCAGGAACAACTAACCTTCCTTCAACAATTAAATTTCTAATATCTTGAGAATTTAAAGCATAACCTCTTGTCATGCTCTTGCATTCAATTTAACTTTTAAATACATTTATATCCAGAAAAAGTTACAACAAAACACTATTAAGGCTACAACTAAAATAGTAATAACAACTAAAAACATATTTTCTATTTAAGAAAATTATTTAAATCATTTCAACATCAGAATACTATATTTTGTGTTTTACTTCAAATAAGACACAATATATTGTGTTTACTCTAGGGTAATAAATGAAATGTATATTTTGTAACAACACAGAAACAAAAGTAGTTGATTCAAGAGAATCAGAAGATTTAACAAGAAGAAGAAGGGAATGTTTAATCTGTCAAAAAAGGTTTACAACTTATGAAAGAGCAGAAGATCCGCAAGTATACATAATAAAGAAGGATAATAGAAGAGAATTATACAATAGGGGAAAACTAAAAGGGGGAATATTAAAAGCCTGTGAAAAAAGACCAATATCATTAGAAAAAATTGATATAGGTATAAACAAGATCGAGTCAAAACTAAGAACCTTAGAAAATAATGAAATACAAAGTAAGTTGCTTGGTGAAGAAGTAGCAAAAATGTTAAAACAACTTGATAAGGTAGCATACATAAGATTCGCATCTGTTTACAGAGAGTTTGAGGACATCGGAGACTTTAAAAAAGAAATTCAAATACTATCAAAAAGAAGGGGGTAATGTAAATGCAAAAAGAAGAAATAAAAAGAGGAGAAGATTCTGTTTCTACATTTGAGGAGGGTTTGCAATCTATAGAGGAGTTAGCTACAAAAGGAACTAAAGTTCAGGTTACTGAAAATCAATTAAAGGTTATGCAGAATAAATATTTAAGAGGAGATTCTGTTGAATTATGGTTAAGGAGAATAGCAAGAAACATTGCATTGCCAAATGTTTATTATTATTCTAAAGAATTTCAAAAAGAAATATTAAAAGGAGTAAAACATAAGATTACAATTTCAAATGATGAATATAAATCTGAATCTTTGCTCTTACAATTACCTGAGTTAACCAGAAATGAAAGAACCCAAAATTTCTATAAGTTTGAAGATAATATTATTAAGTTTGCACAAAAAAATAAAGAAGCAACCAAGATATTAAGATCTAAAGAAGAACAATTTTTCAAATTTTTATCTAGTTTTGATTTTTTACCAAACTCTCCATGTTTAATGAATGCTGGAAGAGATCTTCAAGGTTTACATGCATGTTATGTAATTCCTGTAGGAGACTCACTTGAAGAAATTTATTATGCTGTAACTACTATGGCTTTAATTCATCAATCTGGTGGAGGAACAGGCTTTGCATTCTCTAGATTAAGACCAGAAGGAGATAAAGTTAGATCTACTAAAGGAGTTTCATCTGGTCCTATGTCTTTCATAAAACTCTTTGATACCTCAACAGATGTTGTTCGTCAAGGAGGAACTAGAAGAGGTGCAAATATGGGTATTTTACATTACAAACACCCAGATATTAGAAGTTTTATAACCTCAAAATCCAAAGACAAAGGTTTCTTACAGAACTTTAATATCTCTGTAGGAATAGATGAAGAATTTATTAAAGCAGTTGAAATTGGTGGAGAAATAGACTTAATTAATCCTAGGACTAATCAAGTAGTAAAAAGAGAAAAAGCAAGAGAGTTATGGGATTTAATGGCAAAATGTGCATGGGAAACAGGAGATCCTGGTTTTGTTGTTATAGATAGAATTAATAATACAAATTCAAACCCAACACCAAAATTAGGTCCAGTAGAATCTACTAACCCGTGTGGAGAGCAACCCCTATTACCATGGGAGCCTTGTACTTTAGGTAGTATTAATCTATCTAATCATGTAACAGAAGAAAAAGGAAAGACAATTGTAGACTATCAAAAATTAGAATACACTTCAAAATTAGCAACAGAGTTTTTAGAGAATGTTGTTGAAATGGGCAATTATCCTCTTCCAGAAATTGAAGTAATATCTAAAGGAAATAGACGTATAGGATTAGGAGTTATGGGTTGGGCAGAAATGTTAGTCAAATTAGAAATCCCCTATGACTCAGAGGAAGCAATAACATTAGCAGAGGAAGTAATGGCATTTATAAATGCTAAAGCTCTAGAAGCTTCTCAAGAACTATCAGAGCTAAGGGGAGTATTCCCCAATTACAAAGACTCTATCTACGACAAGAAAGGAACCTATTTTAGAGGTCAAGATATAAAAGTAAGAAATTGTGCAACAATAGCTCCAACAGGCACTATAGCAATAACTGCAGGTCTACAAGGCTCCGGTATTGAACCTTTCTTTGCAATTGCTTACAAAAGATATCAAGCAGAAGCGGTAGATGCCTTAAAGTTAGGTAAAGAACCAGATTCAAAATATGTTTATTTTGAAGTCATACCTGCCTTTTTGGAAGTAGCAGAAAAACACAATTGGTTCGGAGCAGATAAAAATACTTTGCTTAAAAAAATATCAGATAATCACTCTTCTGTAAAAGGAGTTAAAGAAATTCCAGAACATATACAAAAAGTATTTGTGTCTTCTCATGACATTCATTGGAAAACACATATAGACCATCAAGCAGCATATCAAAGAAATGTTGATAATGCAGTTTCAAAAACGATTAACATGACTAATTCAGTAACTATAGAGGACATACAATCAGCTTACTTATATGCATATAAGTCTGGATTAAAAGGAGTGACTGTTTATAGAGATGGATGTAAAGAAGTACAAGTATTGAATTTAGCCCAAGACAAAAAAAAACAAGAACAAAAGCAAATACAAAAACAAAAAATAGAAAAAAAAGAAATTGATTATACAAAAGGCGCATCATCTGATTACTATGAAATTGAGACAGGTTACGGAACTTTACATGTTAATATAGTTCATGACTCAGATGGTCCTTCAAAAATATTTGCTTCCATACCTCCATTAGGTACAGAGTTAAGTAATTTGACATGTGTTTTAGGAATATTTATGACTAAAGCATTTGAAGCTGGTTATGATCCTAGAAAAGCAATCAAACACTTAAATTCTGCAAAAGGAGATAAACCCATTGGATTTGGTGCAAATAGAATTGACTCAATACCTCATGCAATTGCTGTAGCTCTAAAAAGACATTTAGAGAAAACAGGTAAAGTAGGAGATCAAGAACAAAAAAGATTAACAGAGATGGACATTGGTGTTAAACAAGAACATTGTCCAAAATGTTATTCACCAAATGTAGAATATGTATCTGGTTGTTCATCTCCAACATGTATAGATTGTGGACATTCAGAATGTAGTTAAACATATATTTTATTTTTCCATTATTTTTTTAAAGTTTTATTTATTTTATTTTTCATGAAATCAAATATAACTAGAAGGTTGATAGTATCAGATTTAGACGAGATATTCTTTCCAATAAGACAAGTTTATGTAAATGCAATAAACATGAGATTTGGTCTTAGTTTAGATTCATCTAGTTATAATTGTTATGGGGTAATGGCTTGGTTAGCTTCTCATCATCCAGAAGTTTTTGCTGAAATTGAAAGAAGAGGAGGAAAACTTGAACATTTTAAGTGGTTAAGCGTAAATACTAATTTATTACAAGATACTCCTCCAATTCCAGGAACAGCAGAATATGCAGGAGAACTTAAAGATAGAAAAATATCACTAGGAATTGCAACCCATAGAGCATCTCCAAAAGATCCCCATTATTATTATCAAGATGGTCCAAAAATAACAAGAGAATGGTTAGTAAGATTTGGAATACCCTTTGATTTTATAGAATTTACAGGAGAAAAAGCAGCTGCAATAGCAAAAATAGAAGGAGAAGCAGGCTGTTCTGCAGAAGTATATGTTGAAGACCATCCAGCAAATATAATTGAAACTCTTGAAGCAGGTTACAGAGTAGCATTTCCAGATAAAACTTATAATCAAGCAGATTTAATTTCAGAAGATGCAGATCCTATAAGTTATGGTAATGGTAGGTTTACTCAAGAAAAATGGACAAACACTTTAAGGTCTCCTAGAGTTCATAGAATAAAGCATTTAAGAGATATATCTGATTTAGTTGCATAAATTTATTACTATTCCATCCTCAATAACTTTAATAAATAAAATAAAAACCACTTAAAAAATGCTAGAATTAAACAAGATAAATTACAAAGAAGTAATATCTAAAGGAAAAGTAGTAGTTGACTATTGGGCCCCCTGGTGCGGCCCCTGCAGGGCAATGGCTCCTATATTTGAAGAACTAAGCAAAGAATTCAAAAAAGTCAAATTCACAAAATTAAATGTAGATGAAAATCAAGAAATTGCTTCTAAGTTAGGGATTCAGGGTATACCCACTTTAATTTTGTTTAAAGAGGGGAAGGAAATAAAAAGAAGAACAGGTTTACTCTCTAAATCAGCTTTAAAAGAACTTTTAGAAGACAATTTTTCTTAATTATTATTACTATTAATCGATAGTAACAAATAGTAAGGTTTATATATAAATATATACGAAATCTTTTAAACTTATATTTGTAAACAATTATAAAATGGGAAAACATCTTAAATTATCAAGAAAACAAAAAGTGTTTGCTGGAGTTTCAGGAGCTGTTGGACTAGGTTTAACAGGGATATTAGCCACTTGTTCTCCAGATGAAAGAATCCCAGAAGAAACAAAAAAATTTCAAATATCAGAATTTGCAACAGAGTTTGAACCCTTGAGAATTAGAGGAGATGGAAGACAAGTTTTCAGAACTAAAGTAAAACCTGGAGATGGAGCTTCCCATGTTGCTAAACGTTTTAATTATCTAGATAAAGAACAAGGAGATTTATATGAAGATATTTCTTGGCGAAAAGGCATTGTTAATAATCAAGGCGCAGAAATAAGAAGATTTAAAGAAGGAGACGATGCTTATGTTGTCGCTTATAAAAATGAGGTAAGACAAGAATCAACTCCAAAAAGAAGACAAGAGCCTCCAATAGTAGAAGAAAAAAAACCTTCTCAAGAACCTAAAAAAACAGAACCAAAAAAACCTCAACAACCAAGACAACAACCTATTGTAGAAGAAGGAAAAATAAAGATTGTAGAGGCTAGAGGAAAATCAGAACCTTATGCAATTCTAATTAATAATGATGGTAGAGAATCAAGGCACTACACAGATAATCCAAATAATGCATTTAATGCTTTAAGAAGATTAGGTGTTCCTGCTTGTAATATTTATTTTGTAACAGATCATAATAGAAATGCTTCATGTAAAGATCCTAGTCTAAATTTAAGTTTCATAGGAACATCAGGAGGAGTTAGAGATGCTTTTGAGGATTTAGCAACAAGAATTGATTCTAATGATAGATTATTTATTTATATAACAGGTCATGGCGCAGAAAATGGATTTTTTAGTTTTACAAGAAATAATTCAATTTTAACTTATAATGATATTAGAGGCTATTCAGATGCACTTTCTCCAGAAGTAACTATAGCAATGTCTGATCTTTGTTTTGGTGGCGAGATAACAGAAGCATTCAGAGATAGTAAAAGAAAAACTCTAGCATTTTCAAATAATCCAAACTCAAGGGAAGGAGTATGCAACCTATTTTCACCAGACTTTTTCAATATGCTAAGATATAATATGGCAGATATTGATGGTGATGGTTTAACCTCAATAAAAGAAGGATATCTAGTTGCAAAATTAGGATATGAATATGCTCTTGAAAGAGACAGACATTTAACTAGTCATGAGAAAGAAGAAGTTCTAGACGGAGCCATAGAGTATGTTACTAAGCAAGGTGGCTTAAGAAATCTAACTTTACCTATTGTCGCAACTGGAGGAATTCAGGATGCAACTTTAGATGGAAGATTGCTTGTTCCAGGTCAAATAAATCAAAGAACTGTAGAAGGAAGAGTAATTGAATTAAACGCATCTAATTATGAATCAGGGGTAATAGGTTCTAGGATTCCAGTAGTCGTCGATCTTTATACTAAATGGTGCCCAAATTGTCCAAGAGTAGAGAGACAAATGAAACAATTAGCTCCTTCATATGCAGGCAGAGTTAAATTTATAATGTTTGATGTAGATCAACCTGGTGCTATTAGTGAAGTAAGAAAATATAGCCCAGAATATGATGGTGCCATTCCAACAGTGTTATTTGTTAATAATGGGAACATTGTAAGGACTTTACGTGGTGGTGCTCCAGATGCAAGATCGTTAAGCAAAGAAATAGGTTATGCTTTTTCTAGAAGATAATTTTATTAAGATTTCTAGAATCCAATTATTATGTATTTAGTAGCAATAGGAGAAATATTCCTAAAAGGAAAAAACAGAGTAATTTTTGAAAGAAGATTAATTAGAAATATAAGAAAAACTCTAAACTTAGAAGAAAACGAATTATTAAAATTTAGAAATAGGTACATAATTAAAAAAGAAAACATTGAAAAATTAAAGAGGGTTTTCGGAATAATATTTTATGTAAAAGTTAAAGAATCTAAAAAAGAGGGGATTAAACAAACAGCATTATCTTTAATAAATAATGAAAATACTTTTAGAATTACAGCAAAAAAATCTCAAACATTAAATAAGTCTTCTACAGAGATTAATGAAGAAATAGGTGAATATATTTTAGAAAAAAATCCAGGAATAAAAGTAAAACTAGATAATGCAGAGATAAACATAAAAATAGAAGAATTAAGAAATAATTTTTATATTTACAAAGAAAAAGATATTGTTAGATGCTTAGGAGGATTACCAATAGGAACTGGAGGATTTGTACATATAAATGTTAAGGATGATATGAAGTCAACAATAACCGCTTTTTTGTTATTAAAGAAAGGGTGCATAATATCTCTGTCTAAAGATTTACCATTAATTAATAAATTTACAGATTCATTTAATCTAAGGGTCAGACAAGAAAAAGATACAGACATCATAGCAATAGATGAAGACTTAAAGGATATAGAAATAAAAAGAGAAAATAAACTGATTCTAAGACCTTTAATAGGTTATTCAGAGAAAGAGATAAAAGACTTATATTCCTTAGTAATCTCCTTGTGAAAAACTATATAAACGCCTTAATTAAATTTTAATCATGAATCGTACAATAAAATTGTTGATGTTTTCTGATGTTTTCGTTTCTACAGGTTTTGGTTTAATAGAACCCATATTAGCAATCTTTATAAAAGAAAATTTAATAGGAGGAACTATATTTGCAGCAGGTATGGCAAGCACAATATTCTTTTTAACTAAATGTATTATTCAACTCCCGTTCTCAAAATATGTAGATAAGCACGATCATAAAATAAGATATTTACTAATAGGCTCATTATTAATAGCTTTAGTGCCATTTCTCTACGCTTTTGCTAAGCATATAAACACAATATACCTAGCACAATTTGTTTATGGTATTGGAGCAGGCTTAGCATATCCAGCATGGCTTGGATTATGGAGCACAAATTTAGATAAGCATAATGAAAGTTTTGAGTGGAGCATGTATTCAACCTTTGTGGGAGTAGGTATAGCTGCAACTGCTGCAATAGGTGCAGGATTAGCACAATTTATAGGATATCATGCAACTTTCTTTATAGTTGGTTTTATGTCCTTAATAGGATGCGCAATAATATTCTTCCTTGATAAAAAACAAGAAAAATTAAAGAAAACACCAATACATCACTATCATAAAAAAAGAAAATTAGTAAAAAATCATAGATAAAATAATATTTACATATTCTCCAATTTTTGAATTCTAGAATTTATATCAGGATGAGTACTAAAGAAATCTGTTTTCTTAAATGGATTACTAATAAATAAATGAGAAGTTGCCTTACTAGCGCCCCTTAACGCCGGCCCCTTATAATCTCTAAGTTTTTTTAAGGCGTTAGCTAATCCATTTGGATTTCTAGTTAATTTAGCACCAGAAGCATCTGCCAAAAACTCTCTTTTTCTAGATATTGCCAATTTAATTAATTCAGCAATCAAAGGAGCCAAAACTGCTAAAATTATACCTATAACTAAGACAACTGCATTACCTCCATCCCTATCATTCCTTCCACCACCAAACAAACTACCATAAAATACAAAATCACTAATAATTACAGCCATACCAACCATAACACCCACAATCATCATATATCTTATATCATAATTTTTAATATGACTTAATTCATGTGCAATTACTCCCTCTAATTCTTCTCTATTCATAAGATTCAATAATCCAGTAGTAACAGCAACATGTGAATTTTCAGGATTTCTTCCAGTTGCAAAAGCATTTGGATTTTCATCATTAATAACCCATACTTTAGGTTTAGGAATTCCAGCAGCAATAGCCAGTCCTTCTACTGTATTTATCAAGTAAGTATATTGGGGTTTCTTAGCTTCTACCGCCCTTGAAACTTTTAAAACAATTGAATCCCCATTAAAATAACTAAACATAATCAAAACAAAAGAAATAAAGAAAGCTAAAATCAATCCAAGTAAAGCATTATTAAAAAATATTATACCAACCACATATCCTATAAATAACAGGAGTATCGAAAATAAAATTATTAAAAGAGTAGTCTTTAATTTATTACTCCTTATTTCATCATAAAAACTTGTTTTATTCATAATAATAAAATAAGAAAAGACTATAAAAAGATTATGAATTTATATTTAATTTCCAAGCTTGCTTATTAAATTTAATTATTAACTCCAGAACTTCTTCCACATCTCTTCCAATTATAACTTGCCCATGATTTTTAATATTAATTATTGGAGATTTCTTAAGTAAATACAAAATTTCTTCACTTTCTTTTTTACTTGCGCCAATTATGCAATTATTAGTACAAGGAATTCTCAATTTATCTCCAAATTTTAAAACTAATAAATCATGTATATGAACTACAACATTAATATTTGAAAAAGTACTATAAACTGATTTATGAATAAATAATTCTCTGGAAGGTTTTTTATTGGATTTAATATTAATAATAGAATTCTTAATATTTGGTACAAAAACTATTGAATCTGAATCTATATTTCTCTTATCTACCCCACTAGCAGTAATAAAAAATCCATCCTTAAATCTAAGACTAAAGTTACCGCTACTTCTAAGATTTCCAGATTCTTCTACTATTGGGAGTAAACCTAAAAAACTAAGTTCTCTACCTAAATTTTTCATAACTTTTAATTTGTTAGATTCTCTTTGCAATTGTTTTTGAATAACATGATTCATTTTTTAACCTCTAAAATATGCAATGTATGGTATTCAGGAACAACTTTTTGATCAAAACCCAATTCAACCATTTTATTTTCAATAGCCTTATGTTCAGCAAAAAATTTCTTCCAAGATTGAGGAGTTTGAAAATTAAATGGAACATTAACTTTATTTTCTTCAAATTCACTAAAATGAATAACCCTATTGTAAAAATGATCAAAAAAAATATTTACTAATCTTTGTTGTTCTTCATTTAAATTGTCATATTTATCAACACCATAAACTGATTCTATTACAATGATCTTTCCACTATTTTTTGTAACTCTAACTGCCTCTTTTATAACTTCAACAGGATTATCGCTGTGATGTAAAACGGTTAATAATAAAGTTGTATCAAACATATTATCATAAAATGGAATTTTTCCTTTTTGATTTATCAAAACAAAAGGCAATTCTAAATTCGAGATGTTCCCATTTCTATAAACATCTGCTAATATTACTTGTCTACTATTAGATTTAGCAATTAATTCTCCTACTTTACCATCTCCACAACCAAGATCTAAAATTTGATGACCTTGAATAAAATTTTTTATTTGATTAAATATTAAATTCGCCCTATTTCCTAATTTAACTGGAATTCCCTGAGTAATTCTTTTTTGATCAAATAATTGATGTACTTTTCTTTCATAATTTTCTAATTTATCATAACTTTTAGCTTCTTTAATTGCAAATTCAACTACAGATTCAGAATCTTCAATTTCTAGATAATTTAAAACAGAAATTAAAGTTTTTCTAATATAATTTTCTATCTCAAAATCTTTGAATAATTTTTTTATTTCCGGGATATTTTTCCCAAATGAATTTTTTGTCATTTTTACCTCCAATAATACTACTAATAGATAGTAAAATAAATATATAAATCTTATTTCCCCTCTAGGGAGGTAATGGAAACAAAAATATTAGAAGAAATTGGTTTAACACCTGGAGAAATAAAAGTTTATTTAGCTTTAATCGGCTTAGGAGAAACAACAACAGGACCAATAGTTGATGAAGCTAGAGTCTCAATATCTAAAGTTTATTCAATATTAGAAAGATTATCTAAAAAAGGTTTAGTAAGCCATGTTGTAAAAAATAATGTAAAATATTTTAAAGCAGCAGATCCAAACAGATTATTAATTTACTTGCAAGAAAAAGAAGAACATCTAAAAAAACAAGAGCAAGAATTAAAAAAATTTATTCCAGAACTAGAATTAAAACAAAATTCTGCTGTAACTCAAGAAACAGCACAAGTATTTGATGAATTAAGAGGAATACAAACTGCAAGAGAAAGAACTTTAAAAATTATGAAAAAAGGAGACGAGATGTGGATTATCGGAATTGCAAGAACACCCTATGATAAATTAACAGCTTACTTTAAAGATTATCACGAAAGAAGATTCAGAAAAGGAATAAAATGTAAATATCTTTATAATGAATATGCAAAAAATCCCTTTGGTCAAGAAGCTTCAAAATTTCCATTAAGTGAAGTTAAATATATGCCAGAAGAAATGATAACTCATGCTTGGATGGAAATATATGCCGATACAGTTACTATTGGTATAAATTTTAAAAAAACTTTTTCTATTGTAATACAAAATCAAGATGTAGCTGATTCATTTAGGAATTATGCTAAATTGCTTTGGAGTATTGCTAAAAAATAATTTAGCTAATCTTAAAAGCTTTTCTAAATGATTTTATGGATGTTAATATTACATGAAGATTTATCTAAAGAAGCTGATATTGTTGCTGAAGCTTTAAGAGAAGTCTATAGATTAGATAGTCAAATAGAAGAAATAGATTTAACTACTTTATTTAGTCCAGTTCCAAATTTATCAAATGGTTATTTTGATTCTGGAGGAAATCTATATAGAGAACTTAAAGATTTAGAAGCAAGTGTTTTAGTTTTAACTCCAAAAGATTTGTATATGAATACAGGTAATGTCTTTAATCCAGAAGATGATTGGGTATTTGGATATCAACTAGAATTCTTTTATGTTGTATCAACTGCTCGTTTAAGAGACACTGATAGTAAACCCTCAACTGAAGTAAGAGTTAGTAAGGAATTATATCATAATAGAGTTAAAACTGTTGCCTTACATGAGATAGGACATAATGTTGTAAAAGCACATCATTTAAGAGATGCATTTTGGGTAAATGCTCAAAATGGCAGAAAGTTAAATTTAGGGGCTCATTGCACAGATTATTCATGTTTAATGTACGAATCTGTAGATATAATTGCACCAGATCCTAGTTTAGGTTATTTAGAAATCGGAGGAGAAAAAAGATATGATGCAGGCTTAGACCAATTATTACAAAGAATGTATCCAAATATGTTATGTAAACCATGTTTAAAAAGTGTAGATCTTAGTGAAATAAATTAATTTAGATAGTATATTTATCTCTTAAATTTTGTAACTCAGAATAAAACTTATTTGTAGGATATCTTGCAATTCTTCCTTCTTTTCCACTAATTTCAAGTCCAATATCATAAGACTCTTTAAGCAAATCCATATATCTATTTGCTAAAACAGGTGGTAAATTTGCTTCTCTTATAATTTTTAAAGTTTCATCTAAAACATTAGAAATTCTAACATCTAAAGAGTCTCTTATGTCTTTTAAAGCATTTGGCATAAAAAAAAGAATTTTTAATATTTTAAGATCTTGTGTGGGTATCTAATACACCAAAATTTCAGAAACTAACTTTAACATTTTTTCTTTCTTCTTCTCTAGTCTCTAAGAAATTCTTTTTATCAAAATTAAACACTTTAGAAATTAAATTACTTGGAAAACTCTCAACCTTCACATTCCAAGTTTGAACAGAATCATTAAAATGTTGCCTTGCATATGCGATTTTACTTTCAGTTCCGCTTAATTCTTCCTGCAATTGCATAAAATTTTCACTTGCTTTTAAATTCGGATAATTTTCAGAAACAGCAAATATAGTTTTTAAAGCACCTTCTAATTGATTTTCAGCTTTCATCTTTCCATTTGCATCTTTAGCCTTCATAAAAGATGTTCTTGCTTCAGTAATTTCTTTTAAAGTAGACTTCTCATGTTTCATATAACCTTTAACAGTTTCCATTAGGTTTGGAATTAAATCAAATCTTCTCTTTAATTGAACATCAATTTGAGACCAAGCATTATCCATTCTATTTCTTAAATTAATAAATGAATTATAACTTAAAATAAACCAAAGTAATATAATCACTACAACAATAATCAATATCCATAAACCTATTCCTAATACCATACTTTCAATAAATATTATCTAATTTATAAACTTTATGAAAGTCTTTCAGAAATTTCTAAGAAAATTATATAAATTAATAATTTAAAATAATCATATGTTTGTATTGAAAAAAGCACATAGGTATTTTGTAGGAACTGCAGGAGTAATAGGGGCGATCTTGGGAATGACAATTATGGTGCCTTCTTTAATGCAAGACAAAACAATAGCTGCAACACTTGCTGGTACATTAATGGTCATAGGTTTTATTCTTATGGCTATAGCTTTAGGAGACTAAAATGGATTCTAAAATAATAGAAAAGAATTTATTAGATCTGGATTATAATATGTATTTACAATATTTCAACACTTGTTTAATAATTTTATCAACATATTTTATAGGACTTTTTACATTATTAATGACAAAACAGACACAAGAGTATGATTTAATTATTATAATATCGCCCGTATTTGCAGTTTTAATGTTTGGATTATTAATACGCCTAAAAAATAAACTAAAGCAAACAAAAAATAAAATTAAAAATTTAAACACTAACTAAAGAATATTCTTTGTGATTTGAATGATAAGAGAAAACTTCTCCATTAAATCCAGAATCAAAAACACCTCTCCAACCATGACTTAATCCTTCCGGAATAAAAACCCATGAAAATCTAGGCAATTCATAATCTCTACCATTAACAGTTAGAAATTTAACATTCTTTGCAAAATACATAGAATTTCCATGAGTATGTTCTTTTATAGCCTGGCCTTTATTCAATTCCATGACACAAACATCCGGCGTCTTACTTATATTTTCAATCAATTCAAAATTACATTCTCTAATTACAATTCCATCTTTCATAAATATAAATTGATAAGCACATATTTTAAATTTCTGTTTATATAATATTAATAATTATAATAATCTTTACTTCCCTTGCAATTCCAATTTCAATTCATCCAGAAACTTAAGTAAAACCCTTTCTCTTCTTTCTGCAATCTTTTTAGCCTTTTTTGTATGCATTCTATCTTTAACTCTTAATAGTCTCGAATAAAAAACATCAACACTATATTTCAAATCTTCAGGTTCTCTATTTTCACAAAAAGGGTCGTCTGAATTATAATAGGGCCTAAGCATTTGTCCAGAACTGGAAAACGTCCTCATTATTGAAATTACTCCTGTAGACTCTAATTTATCAGCATCTTGCAATATCTTCGCTTCTTTTAATTCTGGAATTATCCCTTTACTAAATGAGCATTGTTTTATTGCAGTATAAACTTTCCCAACCCTTTCCTTAGGATATTCTTTAATATTTTCCAATATTTCCTTAGCAAGTTCTGCACTTTCATCAGAAGCATCCTTAGATTTTGGATGGTTTTTAGGGTACACAATTATATCATGAAATAAAGCTGAAGGTATAATAACGTCAAGATCCCCTCCCTCTTCATTACAAATTCGCTCCGCATTAGCCAATACTCTTAATGCATGTTCAAAATCATGAGAAATATCATCATTAACAATTTTTTCTTTTGCGATTGAAATTAATCTATTCTTTAGTTTATCATTCATAAAATTAACCAAAAACTTATATATTTAAAAATTCCCATTTAATTAGAGAGGCGAATATATGAATTATCCCAAATTACAACTAATGCAGGCATTCACAACTAAGAATATTCCAGATTTAGATGTTTGTGTTTTAGCAGCTTTAGAATTATTTATTAAAGAAGGTTTACCAAAGTTAAATTTAAAAAAATCAAAAAGACCTTTAGTAGTTGGCTCAGGAAATGCAGCAGCAACAGGAAGAATAATATTTGAAGATCAAGATGCGGTTTTTGCAGATGAAGGAACATATGAAAATAAATTAAAAGTTATAAAATCAATAGACCAAGTTATAATAATCTCTGCATCAGGAAGTAAACATGCAATTGAAATATCTAAAAAATTAAAAAGGTTAAATCCAGTTTTATTAACCTGTAATAAAAATGCTCCAGCAAAACAATATATAGATAATAAAAATTTCTACGTTTTCCCAAAAAATAGAGAACCTTACACTTACAATACATCAACATATTTAAGTATGATATTTGCCAAAACCCAAGAAGATCCAAAAGAGATTCTAAGTTTTTTAAAAACAAAAATTGATCCACTAATTCCTAAAAATTTAAAAAAATTCGATTCTTTCTATTTATTAATTCCAGTAGAATTTGACAACATGAGGGAAATGGCCTTGACCAAATTTGATGAGTTATTTGGCCCAATAATATCTGGAAGGGTTTTTACCCCAGAACAAACAAAACATGCTAAAACCGTAGTTTCATCAAAAAAAGAATTTTTCATTAGTTTTGGTTATCCAAACAATAATTTTGGCTACGAGAATAATAGATTAAATATTCCTCTTCCTAAAAATGCGGATTATGCTTCTGTTATCTCAATAGTCTATTATATCATAGGTAAAATCCAAAAACAACACAAACCCTATTTCAAAAGAAGCATAGAAGAATATATGAAAAAAGCCTCTAATATCTTCAGTCTTGAATTAAAACCAATAGTAGAATAAAAAAGAATATATTATTCACTTGAAAATTTAATAGGTTTAGAAGTAAAGTAATTTTCTTTAATAAGTTAAATAAAAATAAAACAAAAAAAAATATTTAATCTATTCAGATAATAAGAATATTTTACTCTTCCTTCTTACTTCTATAGCATTCTTTACAAAATACTTCTCTACCTTCAGTCGGTTTAAAAGGAACTTCACATTCCTGACCGCAAGCAGAGCATGTTGCTTTGTGCATTTCTCTAGGTCCGTCGAAACTTCTTCTATTGTCTCTTCTTGGACCACGGTGCTCTCTTTCCATTATTTGCTCCTCCAATTCTAACATACAAGAAAACTACAAGAATTTTCTATATGTAATGTAAATATAATATAAGCTCAAGATTTATAAAATTATCTTTAATGCAGAAAAACAGTAAAAAGCTTTAAATTGGGGTAAAAACCGCATATATCATGGAAATTTCATTTTTTGAAGAATATCCAAATACTAAAAATCTAGAGAAATTAAAATTAATAAATTTTTCAACAAAATTATATTTAGCAGATTACTCCATAGAATCATATAAAGTTTATAAAAAACAATTGCAAAAAGAGCATAAAAATCTAAAAGAAGTTATTTGGTGGCCTATATTAAATTTCTCTGAAGGTTATTGGCTTTCACCATTTTCTAAGAGAAGAGCATTATTAAGATTATTTCATGTTTTATTAAAAGAAAGAATTCCAATAATGTGGGACGCAGAGGTTCCTAGAAAAAGATCCTTATTCTTAACACAATTTTTTAAACATTTTAAAAATAGGGCTCTAATAAGGAAATTCTTTTTAAAATATAAAGGACAGATCTATACAGCAGAGAATTTATTAGAAAATTCTTTTCTAGAATATCTATGTTTAAATTTTAATCCAAAAAATTATGATAATATAAAAATAAAAATGATGTATTCTTCAATGCATCTATTACTAAATAAAGATCCAGAATTTATGAAAAAAGAAATTAAAAAATTTAAAGACTTATTTGGTGATAAAATTTATATCGGATTGGGAGTTTTAGCAACTGGAGTTATAGGAAATGAAAAAACAATGACTCCAGAACTTCTAGAAAGAGATCTAAAAATCTGTAAAGAATTAGATATTAAAGAAATTATTATTTTCAGATTAGGTGGATTAAATAAAGAATATTTAAAGATTATAAAAAAATATATCTAATTAAAAACCATAAAAACAGCAATAGTTAATATTTTAAAATTTTCTGAAATCTTAACTTTATGAAACAGGAATTATCTATAGAAGAAAGAGCCAGGATGGCAAGATCTATCTTAAAATTATTTGGATTTGTATCTGCTGCAGGTCTTGTAGGATTATTGTCCTCTCTTGGAGGATGTGATGACTCAGCCTGTTCAAGAATAAAAACAGGAATAACATACCAAGCTAATAGCTCTTATATCACCCACGATAGGGGGAAATATGTTAAAATTGATAGGCCAACAAATGTACCTGTATATTGTTTAGATGGAGAAAATGTTTCAGAAGAAATATACAGAAGAGTAATGGGTTTTTAGAGTATTTCATTTAAATTTAGCAAATTCTTTAATTTTATCAAGTAAACTTTTTTTCTCTTCAGTTTTTTGTAAATCTTTAAACAATTTTTTTTGTTGAGAACTTAATTTTTTAGGTGTAAAAACATTAACAATCACATACAAATCTCCTCTACCATATCCATCAACATAAGGTACTCCCTTTCCTTTAAGTCTAAAATTAGTCCCACTTTGTGTTCCAGAAGGGATCTTTATATTAACTTCATTATCTAAAGTAGGAACTTTTATTTCATCACCTAAAGCAGCTTGGCTAAAAGTAATTGGCACGTATAATTGCAGGTCATTACCTGTTCTTTCAAATATATCACTAGGCTTAACCTTTAAAATAACATATAAATCTCCAGAAATACCACCCCTCATTCCAGCTTCACCAGCTCTAGGAATTCTTAATCTAGAACCATTATCAACCCCTTTAGGAATTTTAACTTTAACTGTTTTAATTTTACTTAATCTTCCAGTACCATTACATGCTTTGCATTTATTTTTAATTTGTTTTCCTTCTCCCCCACAATCACTACAACTACTTACACTAGAAAAAACACCAAAAGGAGTTCTCCTATTCATTCTAACTTGGCCTGTTCCTTCACAACTTGGACAAACTTCTAATTTGCCATCTGAACTTCCTGTCCCATCACAATCCTCGCAAGTATCTAAGATATTTATTTCTATATCTTTAATAACACCAAATACTGCCTCTTCAAAATCTATCTCTAATTCATAAGCTAAATCTCTACCTCTGTTTTGCCTTCTCCTACTGCTTCCGCCTCCAAAAAAAGATTCAAAAGGATCTCCTCCGCCAAATATATCCCCAAAAATATCTCTGAAATCAAAATTCCTAAAAATATCTTCTTGGCTATATTTTTGATGGAATCCTGCATCACCAAATTGATCATATTTTGTTCTTTTCTGGTCATCACTTAGAACAGCATAAGCTTCAGATATATCCTTAAACTTATTAGCTGCCTCAGGATTATCAGGATTTCTATCAGGGTGATGTTCCATAGCTAGTTTCCTATAAGCTTTTTTAATTTCATCTTTACTAGCACCCTTCTCTACTCCTAAAGTTTTATAATAATCACTCATCTAAACATCCCTATCAACATCGGTTTTGTATAATCATAAACAGTAAATCTAGATCCTATATTTAACCTTTCTTCTTGACATCTAACAAAATCATAAAAAGTTCTAACCAAATCTCCTGCTCTTTGTAAATGTTCTAAATCAGGATTTTTTATATAATTACAAACAGATCTGCATAAAGCTCTTCTAATTCTATTCCTTTTCTCTTGGCTTTCACCTAATTCTCTTAAATAATCAACTGCTTCTTCAACATAAGTGGCTAAATTTGTTATAGCTTTATTATCTATACCAAAAGCATCAAATTCTAAAACAAAAGATTTCCTGCCTAAAAATTTGCTTTCATTTGCATCTAAAAAAGAAATAAATCTATCAACAAGTTCTCTATCATCTGAAAATTCAGCCTTTGCAAGAGCTTCTTTAAATTTCATAATAAAAAATGAAAGGTTATAACCTCCTATCTCAATTTACTTTTAGCTTCTATCAATATCTGTTCACATTCATCATTAGGGTCACATAACTCTAGTTTTCCATCTAAACCATTATCAACTACCCTGCCTTCTCTAGCAAATCTAGAAGTATCAATTTTCCTTTTGAATAAGATTACTAAGGAATCTTCTTTTCCAAAATTGCCTTTTGGCATTTCATCAGTAAAAATTACTTCTGTTTCATTACCAAATTTATAACTTCGTGAATAGACCTCGCCCATTGTTATTTGATATGGTGAACCATTTTCATTCACATATTTAGCAATGTCCTTAATATAATAATTATTGGTACAACCAAAGACCCCAATTAACGCTAAAGCGAGTAGTCTATTCATTACTTATCTTCCTCATCATCTACAATTTCAGCATCAACAACTTTTTCTTTTCCACCATTCTTCTTGTCTTTTTTAATTTCTCCATCTTTGGCTTCTTTTTCTTGCTTCATGGCATCTTGATACATTTTTGTAGACATTTCATGTATCTTAGTATTAATTTCATCTATCTTTTTCTTCAATTTATCTATTTCTTTATTTTTAATTAAGTCTCTAATTTCATTCTTCTCTTTCTCGATCTCAGAAATTTTATCTTTGTCTAATTTATCTCCAAAATCTTTTACACTTTTATCAATTGTATAAACTAAACTCTCAGCTTGGTTTATTACTTCAATTTCTTCTTTCTTCTTTTTATCTTGATCTGCATATTTTTCAGCTTCTTTTCTCATTCTATCAATTTCTTCTTTATCTAATTTAGTAGATCCAGAGATCCTAATATTTTGTTCTTTTCCAGTGGCTTTATCTTTAGCACCTACATGTAAAATTCCATTTGCATCTATATCAAAAGTAACTTCAATTTGGGGAATTCCTCTAGGAGCAGGTGGAATGCCCATTAAATCAAATTTACCTAAGCTTTTATTATCTGCAGCCATCTCTCTTTCACCTTGTAAAACATGAATAGTTACAGCTGTTTGATTGTCATCTGCAGTGCTAAATATCTGGCTTTTTTTAGTAGGCACAGTAGTATTCCTATCTATTAATGAAGTTCTAACTCCTCCCAGAGTTTCAATACCAAGAGTTAAAGGAGTCACATCTAGTAATAATATATCTTTAACTTCGCCCCCTAAAACCCCAGCTTGAACCGAAGCCCCCATAGAAACACATTCCATAGGATCTACTCCTCTCTCAGCTTTAGCATTTAATAAATCCTCAACAAACTTTTTAACCATTGGAATTCTTGTTGGACCACCAACTAAGATTACTTTATCAACTTCGCCAACTTTTAGACCTGCATCTTTCAAAGCTTGTAAGACTGGTTTCTTACATCTTTGGACTATTGAGTCTATTAATTCTTCTAATTTAGATCTTGTTAATCTTAATTGTAAATTATTTTGCTCATGTATAAAAGGCAGATTAATATCTGTTTCCATCACAGTACTCAATTCTATCTTTGCTCTTTCACTTGCTTCTCTAATTCTTTGTAATGCAACTTGATCATCATTTAGATCAATTCCCGTCTCTTTCTTAAATTGGTCAATAACAAAATTCATAAGAGTAACATCCATATCTGTTCCACCAAGTTGAGTATCCCCAGATGTAGACTTAACTTCAAAAACGCCTCCTCCAAAATCCATAACAGTAACATCTAAAGTACCACCACCAAGATCAAAAACTAAAATTTTAGCCTCTTGATCTTGCTTGTCTAAACCATAAGCTAAAGAAGCAGCTGTAGGCTCATTAACAATCCTTACAACTTCTAAACCAGCTATCTCACCAGCATCTTTAGTTGCTTGTCTTTGATCATCATTAAAATAAGCTGGAACAGTAATAACAGCCTTCTCAACTTTTTCTCCTAAAAATTCTTCAGCATCTTTCTTTATTTTTTGCAGAATAAAAGCACTTATTTGTTGAGGTGTAAACTCTTTACCATGAACCTTATATTTAAAATTAGTACCTATCTTTCTTTTTGCAGCTATAATTGTGCCTTGAGGATTAGAAACAGCTTGTCTTCTAGCTGGTTCACCTACCAACATATTCCCATCTTTAGTAAAAGCAACCACACTTGGAAATGCTTTTCCATATAAACTAGTTCCTTCAGCACTAGGAATCATAACTGGTCTTCCTGCTTGCAAAACACTCGCAGCAGAATTTGATGTACCTAAATCTATACCTATAATTTTACTCATTTTTTTTACCTCCGTAAATATCATTTAATTTATTTGCTAATCTCTTCTTTTTTGCAGCAAATTCTCTTCTATTCTTTAATGCAGCACATTTATGTTTAATATAATCTTGTTCAAAATAAAAAAATCTTCTACATAAAGGACATTGAAAGGGTGTCCCCAAATTTGTTGATTCAACAATTGTTACGCTCATTTTTTATATAAATTACCCCCTCTTGAATAATTGAACATAGGTTGAAATACCGTTTTATAACTAATATTACTAGGACTATACATATTTGATTTACTTATACAATATTTTGTCCCGCTTCCTTCATTTCCATGAGCATTGCACATTTTATTCAAAATCCTCCCCTAAATATCTTTTTCTCAAGACACTTCCTACTTGATCTATTGTTAAATCAGGTCTTTGATTTCTTAAACCATCACCAATTTCTACAATTTCTGAAACAGTAGAGTCATAATTTAATTCGTCTATCCTTCCCATGATTATCATTTCCCTAACTATTGGAATAGCTATATAAGCCGCAGTGTAAACATCAGTTAATCCTTTAATTCCATATCTATTCATTTTTTCCTCCAACTTTACTTATTCTAACTTTACTAGGCCTCAAAACTTTATTTTTTAGTATATATCCTCTTTGAATTTCATGAACCACAACATCCTCTTCTTCACCATTTATCATATCTATCACTTCATGTTTATATGGGTCAAATTTTTGACCATGAGACTGAATAATTTCTAATCCTTCTTCTTTTAAGGTCTTATGAAATTGATCCTCAATCATTTTAACACCTTTTAAAGTCTCTTCATCCTTTATTACTTCTATAGCTTTCTGAAAGCTATCAGCAACAGTCAATAATTTAGTAATTAATTTATGATTTGAAAAATTGACAAATTCTTGTTTCTCTTTTTCAGTTCTCTTCATATAATTTTCAAATTCAGCCTGGAGTCTTCTCAAAGTATCCAAATATTCAACAAGTTGTTTTTCTTGTTCTTCAAGCCTTTTTTTAAGCTCTTGCTCTTGCGTTGATTTTTCTTCAACTTTTTTATTCATATTAAACTCCACTGTTGATCTAAGATCAACTAAATAGATGTAAGACCAACAAATATTTAAACCTTTCTATCTTAGTAAAATTGGTTAAAATGGCAGAAATAATGGAGTTTAGGGTAGTAAGGCTAAGAAAACCAGATGAAAAATCCCTAAATTTAGATTTACAATGGTTTGCCCAAAGTTTAGGCTTATTTGGAGATAGAGATAAAGAAAAGTCATGTTTTAGAGTCTTTTTGGAATTACTAAAAGCTAGTAGGCTAAGAAAACCAGTCTCTAGTGATGATATAGCATTAAGGTCTAATCTATCTAGAGGAACAGTAGTCCATCATTTACATAGGTTGGAAGATTCAGGTTTAATAATTATAAAGCATAATAGGTACTTGCTCAGAGAGCCAAATTTAGAAAATTTAATCCTAGAAATGAAAAAAGATATGCTAAGAACTATTCAAGATATACAAGAGATAGCTCAAGAAATAGATGAAGAGTTAGGTCTAGTAAAAAGAGAAAAAAAGGCAGTTTCCTAATTTATTACTATTATTAAATATACATGTATATACAAACACTTAGAAAGTTAAATTCTAAACTTAATTTATGGGATTATTAAAAAGTTTAGAAAATGCACTCTTTAATGCAGCTGATAAATTAGAGTCAAATCCAGTTGTAAATAGAAGAGCCCTTTTACAAGGTGCAGCTGCAACTGCAGGAGCTGTAACTTTAATATCAAAACTGAGAGAATCAACAGCAGCAGAACCAAAATGGGATGTTTCTTATATGTGGCATACAGATATAGACTCTGTTCTAGATTATCAAGAAGTTATAGGTCAAAAGTTAGGTCCAGAAGTAGAAAAAGAATTGCATGTTGTAAGAGGTAGATCAGGAAATTACGGTTTAATATATGATAGAAATGGAACTAAAGAAGAGGCAGAAAAAACTGCAAAAAATCACCAGAGAATACTAAAGAGAATAGGTTTAGAAGAAGCAACACCAATTCAAGATGAAGGATATTCTAAGCTTTATAACGTGGTTTATGGAAAAGGTCCAAATTTACAACAACTAAAGGGAGATTATAAAATTGTATATAGAACATTAGGAATAGGAGTAGGAAAAGATTTAGTAATAGAAAGAATAAATGGAGACTACGCCTTAGTTTGGAGAAGAAGAGGAGATCTAGATTCAACATTTGATATAGCAAGAGGACACGCACAAATTCTGAAAAAAGAAAATATAGAAGCATCAGTAATAACAGAAAATAATAATCCTACAGTTTTTGGAGAATCAAGCCATTTAGATGAAGATATTCCAGTAAAAAAATTAAGAGCAAAAAGACAAAAACCAAAACTGAATAATCTAGAATTAGAAATTGAAACCTTAATAGGAGATTTAAGAAAAAAAGGATTAATTGAAGAGGATGAAGTAACTGCCTGGTCTGTTTATGATTTCACAACAGGAGAGAAATTAGTTTCTATTAATGAAGATGTTCCATTACAATGTGCAAGTATGGTCAAACCATTAGTGGCTTTAGCATTTTTCGATCAAGTAAAAAAAGGAAATCTAAGTTACACATCCAAAGCAAGAATGCATATGGAAAGAATGATTCAAAAAAGTAGCAATTCTTCTACAAATTGGGTAATTGATAGATTAGGTGGCCCAGGCCAAGTTCAAAAAACATTAAAAGATTGTTATGGTAATGTTTGTCAGCAAACAAATGTTGTAGAAAGAATACCTGGAGGTGGAAGAACTTATAGAAATAAAGCATCAACACATGATTATAGCAGATTCTTGTATAATTTATGGAATAATAATTTACCTTACTCACAAGAAATAAAACGATTAATGGCTCTACCAGGAAGAGACAGGGTTTATACAGGAGCAAAAAAAGTTCCTGAAGGAACACTTGTTTATAATAAAACAGGAAGTACTGCTAGATTATGTGGAGATATGGGAATATTATATGCAAAAGGAAGAGATGGTGAAAGACACGCTTATACTGTAGTAGGAGTAATACAAAAACAAAGAAAAACAAGAAGATATTTACCATGGATTGCATCAAGAGGTAATGTAATAAGAGAAGTTTCTAATAAGGTCTATGAACATTTAAGACAAGTACATGATTTAGTTTGATTCCTTTTTAAAGATAATTATATTCCCTCTTCCCTTTTTAATTTTCTCTATCTTTCCTTTGCTTTCCAATTCAGAAATAATCAAACTTATTTTTGCTTCTGAATAAGGAAATAATTTTCTTAAGTCTTTTTGTTTGATTCTCTTTTCATTTTTAATAAATTCTAATACCTTATTCACAAGTTCATCATTTTCAAAATTATTTGATTTAACCACTCTATTTTTTCTAAAATTAAAAATTAAAAAAATAATAAGCAATAATACTATAATTAGAATTGCCCAAATCCAAGAGTAGTTATTCTCGTTTAAATCTTCTTGAAAATCAGATTCAAGATCCACATCCTCTTCATTTGTATCAAACTCAGGAAAGAGTATAATATCTAATTGATAGTTTCCATCATTTATTATAATCAAATTTTCATGCCCTAAAATAGAACCATTTAAGGAAAAAACAAATAGTTCATAATCTCCATTAGGTAACTCAAAAGAATAACTGCCATTTTTAACAACCTGTTTTTG
This sequence comes from Candidatus Woesearchaeota archaeon, assembly GCA_018302545.1. Lineage (GTDB taxonomy): Archaea > Nanobdellota > Nanobdellia > SCGC-AAA011-G17 > GW2011-AR18 > JAGVZM01. The sequence continues at coordinate 92,716 of JAGVZM010000003.1, forward strand.
TATAGGAGAACTATTAACTTCAATAATAATATTCGTAACATAATCTAATGAGAAATCATAAATTTCTCCTTGTACTATTGCAGCTGATGAAAATGGAGTAATTAGCAGTATTATAGTAATAAAAGAGATTAACCATTTCATATAATAAATTAAAATTCGGTCTATAAATAGCTTTCTTTTGCTAAATTCAAATGATATAAAGTTTCATAAAGTTTTGTAAAGCTTTAAAATAGGCAAAACTAAAAGTATATTTATATATAAGGAAACTAATAACAACTTATCAAAATTTCATAGGAGGACAAAATGAAAAAGACAATATCCATTGCATTAAGCTTATTGATTATAATTAGTATCTTGCCATTCGCTTATGCTGAAAATATAGAAATTGAAAGCGATACAAGAGTATTAACTGATTCAGAAACAAATACAGAATTAGGAGCCTCAGTAGAAGTGTCTACAGATGATAATGAAAGAGGATCAAGAGAGGAAAATAAAGGAAGAAAAAGAGCAGAAACAAAGATAAAATCGAATATAGAAATTAAAAATTTGATGAAGGAAAGAATAGAATCAAGAAAGAATTTATTGCACGAATCTAGAAAAGATTTCTTGGATTTAAAAAAGGATTTAAAATCCTGTAGGGGAAAAGATAATGATAAATGTGATCAGTTAAGAATAGATGTCCAGCTAAAATCAAAAGAATATATGTTAGGTGCAGCAATGAGAATAATAGAAACACTAGAATTAGCTAAAGAAAAACTAGAAGAAACAAATATAAATGCTGAAGTAAAAACAGGACTTTTATCTAGACTAGAGACAGATATTAAAGCAATGAATGATGTAAAAATCAAGATTCAAGGAATAAATGAATCAGAGCCTTCAAAAGAACAAGTAAAAGATGTAGCAGAAGACTTAAAATCAGAATGGAAAAGATCTCAAAGAACATTATTAGTTATTAATTATGTTTTAGTTGACTTAAAAGCGAATAATATATTAGAAAAATCCGAAAAGTTGAAAGAAAGATTAAATAAGATAATAGAAAGCTTAGAATCTAAAGGAGAATTAACTGCTGAAATAAAATTAAAAGTAGATGAATTGAACATTCACCTTAACAAAGCTAAAGAGAAAAGAGAAGAAGCATTAAAGATCTTTGCTGAAGTTCCAGTAGTTCATGATACAGAAGATCAAGAAGTTTGGAAAAACACAAAAGAGGGACATAAATTACATAAAGAAGCTAGAGAAGAACTTAGAAAAGCACATAAATTATTAATCGAAATTGTAAGATTAATAAAAGGTACAGATAACTTAACAGTTATTGCAGAATCAAATACAGAAGTAAATGTAGAGGAGAGTGCTTAAAATGAAAATACTTATTTTAGCTTTTTTATTAGTTAGTGTATTTTTAATTGCTTGTACTCCTGAAGAAAAAGTAAATAAAGAAGAAATTAATTCAGTAAGTCAACAAGTAGATTCTATTGATGTAGAAACTATCAACGGATTAGATGATGAAATAGATTTAAATGAATTCGAGAATCTAGATGAAAATCTAGATTTAGAAGACCTTTAAACCAGTTCTTCTAATTCTTTTTTTATTTGTTTATTGTGCCCAACTAAAGCAGTAACTCTACTTCTAATTTCACTTATTCTTCTAGAAACATCAATCCCTAAGTGGCAAGCATAAACCTCTGCATAAAATAAAACCTCTGGTAAAGTTGAAAAAGCAATAGGCCCTTCCTTTAAGAAACAAGTTGTATCTTTACTAATTTTATCTGCATATTTTAAAAGACTATAAACAGTTATTTCACTTATATCTGCTTTTCCAGAATAAAAACTTGTCATGACCATTAACTGACTAAAAAGAAAAATAATTTAAAATTAACTACTAACAGCTTGACTCGCTATAGCAGAAGCAAAACTCGAAGGAATTGAGAATCCTATACCTTCAGAATTTCCTACTTTATATGTGTTTATTCCAACAATTTGTTTTTTATTATTTATCAAAGGACCACCAGAATTTCCAGGATTAATTGCAACATCTGTTTGTATGTATCCAACACCACTACTATCTATATTTCTATTTAAAGCACTAATTATTCCTTCTGTAACTGTAAAACTTAAACCTAAAGGATTACCAACAGCAATAACTCTTTCACCAACTTTAATGTCAGAAGAACTAGCAAAACTTAAAGCACTAAAACCACTACTAGAACTTATTTTTAGAACAGCTAAGTCAGCATTACTAGCAACACCAATTAAAGTAGCACTATAACTATTGCCATTATAATCAATTGCCTGTATGCTACTTACCCCTTCTATAACATGTTTATTTGTCATTATATAGCCTTGAGAATTAAAAATAACACCGCTCCCTTGCCCTTTATTCGTTCTTATACTTACAACAGACCTAATTACCTCATCAACTATAGAAGAAAAATCAGCACTACTAACTTGAATACTAGAAATTTGAGTTTCTAATTCAGAATTTTTTTTATTCAAATTACTAACTTGTCCAGAAACAGACTCTAATCCTTCTTGAGTAGCCTCTGTAGCACCTCTAACACTATTTAAATCCAGTTTTAATTTGGAAGTTTCAGAATTTAAATTATCTTGTAATGTTTTAAAATTTTTATTTGTTTTTTCTTCTATTGCTTTTCTCTGATTAGTACTAAATTCTCTTTCTTCATCTATCTTATTTAATAACTTACTCTCCGTATCATTTAGTTCAGAATCTAAATTATCTAACTTACCACCAAGACTACTTATCTGACTTTTATAATCAGTTTTCAATGAATTATAAGTTACATAATTTGTACCAATTAAAATTATTAAGAAAACAAATCCAAACAACATTAAATCTGTAAATCTCAAATCAGTTCGCATTATAAATTAATCATTAATATTATTTAATAATGTTTTGGAATTATCTAGCCACATAGATTTTAAATTTGTAGAAAACAAAAAAGTTTAATAGTCTCATTATAAAGAGGAATATATGGAAAATCCCTTACTAACTTTAAAACCAAGCATTACCAACGCATTATTACCTTCATTTTTAAAAAATTTATTTTATGCAATCATAATATCAGGAATAGCTTTTTTAATTTCCCTTATATTAAGATTTTTTGATATAATAGATTATACAACCTCAACATTATTGGTTTCAGCAGCAGTTTTAATTATAGTAGTAGACTTAATTCCAACAATTATAAGATTAATAATATTATACAATACTAAATATTTATTTTATCCACACCATTTAATAAGAGAATTTGAGTTAATAATAATTAAAAGATATTCAGTACCTTATAATCAAATAGTAAATATAAAAACAAAAGTATCTTTATGGGATAGATTATGCAATGCAGGAGATATAATAATACATACAGCAGAAGATAAGGCGCAAGATTTAATTTTACATTATATAAAAAACCCACAAGAATTAGAACATAGATTATATAAAATGGCACACATAACTAAAGACAAAAAAGTTCATAACTAAACAAATTCCGTTTTCATCTAATTCCAGTCATTATCCAACCAAAAGCTTTAAAAACACCCCATTTTTGCTATTTAATGGGCGGTCATAGTGGCTTGGTTCCACCCGATCTCATCGATCTATTCAAGATTGAAAGATCTGAGGAATTCGAACTCGGAATGAGTTTATCTCTATAAATTCACGAGAGAGTTAAGCAAGCCGACGTTTTATGTTGTACTGTTCTTCGAACGGGAAGCATATTTCGCTGCCCACCTTATTTTCTCTTAAAGAATAAAGTTTATATAATATCAATTTCTCAAGATTATATGAAAAAAAGAGCATTATTTATTGTCTTAATACTCCTTTTAATTTTAATATCTTGTACTAAAGAAAAACCAACCCCTAATGAAGTTCTTGATAATATAGATGATCAAAAACCACGAGTTCAAAATAATGAAAATCAACAAGAATCTGAAAAACAAGTACAAGAAAATAATCAAAGACCACAAATAAGAAAAAATACACAACCAATTCAAACATCTGTAGGAATTACAGACCCTCTTGCAGTATTCAAACCTGCTAAGATAAGTTTACAAGCATTTGGAAAACCATTCAAAGATACAACATTTGGAACTACTTTAACAAGAGTAGGAGAAACAGAAAGACTAGTTGATGACATTGGTGTTCAGCATTGGGATAGACATACTTATTCTCAATTACAAGCATTTAATTTAGATAATAGTTTAATAATGTTAAACAATAATAATTTAATGACTTTTAGAGATATGAATGATAATTTAAAAATTGTATATCAATTTGAAAATGTAATAAATACTCCAAGATGGAACCCAATAAATAAACATGAAGTTTATCATTTTAGATTTTTTGAAGAAAGAGTGAGTTTACTAAAAACAAATGTAATGAGTGGAGAAACAGAAACAGTAGTAGAATATCCTGAAAAATATGTTAATATAGAAAATACTGTATCTTCAGAAGAACTATCAAATGATGGAAGATGGATTGTTGCCTATTTATTTGACAAAAATGATGATGGTTATTTTGTTGCTTATGATCTAATAGATAAAAAATTCGGAGTTCAATTAGGAGAACATACTGAATTATTTAATGGCCCTTGTGGAAAATTCCAAGATAGAGATAATGCTGATGAAGGAGGCAGTTATGATGCTGGTCCAAATTGGGTAAGAGCTTCTCCTTTAGGAAAAATGGTTATAGCCTGGAATAGGCCTGGAAACGAAAGATGCAGGGGTATAGAAGTTTTAGATATTAAAACTGGAAAATATATTGGTCATGTTGGAGAAAGTGGTTCCCATAGTGATGTAGGTTTAGATAAAAATGGAAATGAAGTTTACGTTGCTTTCTATGAAGGTTATATTGGAGCAACAACTTTTCCAGGTGCAACCTCTCCAAATACTTTTGAATCTAATCCAGAAAAACCTTATTTCCAAGTTTTATTAGATCCAGATTATGGACATACTTGGCATTTATCATGTCAAGGTGCACCAGGTGTTTGTGTTGTAACTTCAGAACCAGAAATAAAAGGAAATCCATTTGATGATGAAATCTATTTAGTTTATTTAGATAGTGATGTTCAAAGAGGAGATAATTCAAATGCTAAAGTTAGAAGATTAGCACATACAAGATTAGATGATACTTCTTGTGAGGTTGATGGAGAATTTAGTTATAGAATGCAGCCTCAAGCAAGTATTTCTAGAGACGGAAGTTATGTTGTATTTGCTTCTAATTGGGGAAAATGTGGAGATGCAAGTTATTCTTATTTAATAGATTTAAGAAAATAGAATTATCTTTTATTAAACTCTTCTAAAGCCAATTTATAAGCATCTAATTCTGTTTTTTCTTCTCTTGACAATTCTCTTGATTGATGTTCAGCGCCTCCTAAAGTAAATGCCTCCAATTTACCAATTCTTCCTTGAATATCTAAAAATCCTAATTGTCCTGATTGATTATAAGAGCCAAAAGAATCTGTACCAATTCTAGTTAAAAGTTCAGAAGCTTGTCTGTAATAGGTAGTATTTCTCAAATAATTATCTCTATCTCCCTCTCCCTGAATAATAACCAACTTTGGTTTTTTATCTTCTTCCATATTAATAAAAATAAAGAAAAAATCTTAAAACTTTCTAAAGTTCAATTCTTCCTATCAGCAATCTTCCATAAATATTAAAGATTAAATAATATAATCAAAAAAGTAAATTATTTAAATCCTTAAGTATAATTAGAATTATGACAACTGAAACCCAACAAATACTAGCAGAATTGAAAGCAATAAGATCAGAACTTGATTTTATTAAAGGGCATATTGTAGATCTTGACCTTGTACTTACAGATGCAGATTTAAAAACATTAGATGAATCTGAAAAAGAGTTGCAACAAGGAAAGACAAAGAGGCTGGTATAAATTTGTCTTATCAAGTACATCTTTCTAAAAATGCAGATGAATTCTTAGAAAAATTAGATAAACACCTAAATGAGAGAATCAAAAAGCGATTAATAAAGCTGGCAGAGAATCCAATACCAACTGATGCAAAATTCATCACACGTGATAAATCAGAAGATAAAATTTTTCGATATAGGATTGGAGAATATAGAGCACTTTATAAGATAAAAGAAAAAGAAAGGATTGTTCTTATTGCTGAGATTGACAAAAGACCAAGAATATATGATAAAATTAATTAATTTTTCCGATCAGCAATTTTCCATAAATATTCAAAATGATTTTTATAAGTTTCAGCTATATCTTTATTTTTAATCATAATTGCAGTTATAGGATTTCCCCAAGTAACAATAACAACTTTATCCCCATAAACAAAGGTATTTGTTGGATTAAAATCTTTAGCTTCCAAAAACCTATATTCTGTATTAGGTGCAACATCTTTATCAAATAAAAATACATCTTTGCTTTTTACAGTTATAATTCTTTCATTTATTTTATTATTTCTCAAATCTCTAAAATATTGCTTCATAAAAATAGGTAAAGCTTCTTCATATTTTTTATCTTCTATGCCTGTAACTAAAACATCTTTTTCAGTTTTAATAATGTCTTTAAGAAAATATTTCAAACCTTCACTGCCTCTAAAAACTTCAACAAAAGTATCTTCTCTAGGTAATTTCATAAATGATTCTAATTCTGGAAGAATCTTCTCAAAATCTTTTTCTTGTTCATCTAAAATTCTTTTCTTTTCATCTAAATATTGTTTAATTTTTGAAGGATGAACTGCTTGAAAATGTTTCTTTGCTCCTTTTAAAACAGTTGTTACTAAGCCTTTTTCAATTAATTGTTCCAATTTATCATAGACATGTACCCTATAAATCCTAGTTCTATTAGAAATTTCATAAGCAGAACTAAGTCCTGATTTTAATAAATCTAAATATATTTTTATCTCATTATCAGTAAGCCCTAATTTTCTTAACACAGTATCATCCATATTATTCTAATCTATTATTTCTTTATATATTTTTCGTACTAATTTGGTACGACAATATTTTAAGTATATTATATGTTTACTACTATTAAGTCAAAAATCGGAGGAAAAAATGAAAGCAGAAAAACAATTTGTAGAAAAACTAAACAAAGCAATGATTGAAGATTTTGTTGCTGTAAACAAAAAAAGAAATCCAATAGCAAAAAACCTTGCTAAAGATATGAAAGCACTTCAATATGTAATAGGGCAATATTCAATATTTCCAAAAAACATTGTGAGTTTCTTAGAATTTGCTAAAAACAAAGCAAAAGAAATGAATTGGAAAAATGTTGAAGAAGAAATAATTAGAAACATGGGTGAAGAATTAGGATCAAAATCTAATGGAATAACACATTATGACCTTTTAGTAAATGGTGTAAAAGAAGAATTAGGTTTAGATATAAGTAATATCCAAATATCAGAATCAACAAAAAATTTCATAGAATCAATGAAGTCTATCTTATCTAATAAAAATCCTTATTATATTATGGGTGCAACTTATGCATTAGAAGATTCAGCAGTTCCTGAGTTAGCTTTAGTTGTAGAATGGGTAAGTCATTTATTCATAGAAATAACTGGAAAACCAATTCAAGATAAGACCTTGAAATTTTTCTTTGACATGCACTTAGGTGTATGGGAACCAGGACATGAAGAAGGACTTAGAAATACAGTATTTGAAAAAATATCTAGCGAAGAAGATAGAGATAACTTTGAAGCAGGATTCAGAGAAGTACTAAAAACAATGGACTTTTGGTGGAATGGTTTGTATAATGAAGCAAGTCAAAATTGAAGGAGAATAAAATATGTTTAAAGATTTTGTAAAAGAATCATATAAAAAAGATTGGCCTACAATGGTGAATAATCTAACTTCAAATGGATTATCTATATTTAGTGCCTCTGTAGCTTCAGGAATTTGTGATAACTTAGAATATTCAACAGAGACTACTACAGGAATTGCAACTTTAGTAGATTTTGCTGCATTTTGGGGCACATTTATTCCACAATTAATGTATAGAGATAAAGAATATTTGAAAGATGAAAAAGGAAATTATTCAAAAAATAAAATTAAAGCAAAAGCAAGAGAATACGGAAGTATGTTTACTCTGCTTGAAGGAACTTACTTAATAGCAAGACCACTAATACAATATTATTTAGATAAAAAAGGCCTAGATCCTGCTTTAGCTTCTGCTGTGTCTCAAGCAGGTATCATAACTATTTACACTGCATTATTGCCAATAATAAGAACTGGAATAAAAAAATTAAGTAATAAAAATTTAGATGATTTGGTTAATGGAGAAGAAAAATGAAAAATAAATTAGTGAGTACAATTTTATGTTTAGCTTTAAGTTTTAATGCATGTAATAAAGAATCACCTTGTAAAGAAAAAGTTGCTTATGAATTAAAAATAGAACCTATAAAATTAGAAGATAAAACTCTTGAGGAAGTTAGATGTTCATTTGACCCAATGGAACAAAGAGCAACGATTCGAAATAAATCAGAAAGTTATAGTTTATATGTTGGTTATGGAACCACAGATAATTTAGGTGTTAGATATTCGCAAGTAGAAACTTTGAATTTATTAAGTGCTTGTAGAGATACAATTAATGATATAAAAATAAAAGGTATTCCTTTGGTAAGAAAAGATGAAAGAATGATTTATGATGTAATTGAATTTGAAATTGGAGGTAAAAGATATACTCGTTTTGTATCTGAATAAATTAAAAATGAAAGAATTTATAGATTCAACAATATTTATGGGTATGCATAATAAAGATGAAACAATAAGAATTGCATGTAAAAACTTTTTTGTAAAAAGAATAAAAAAGAAAATTTACATGAGCTTAGAACAAGTTGGTAAGTGTGACGATATAATTTGGAAATTTGATAGAAGAACCCAAGACGCATATTATCCTTTCATGGACAACTTACATACAATAATGAATATTAAAAGAGTTTCTTATAATGAAAAAGATATAAAACATTCAATGTCTATAAAAGAAGATAAGTTGAGTTTTTCAGAAAAATTAACTCTAGGAATGACAATTGCAAGAAAGGGCAGATTAATAACGTTAAAAAAGTCTTTATTAAATTTAAGAAATAAAAATATTATTTATCTTAAAATTGACGAAAAAGAATTATCATTTCCAGAAGAATTGGAAAAACTTTATCAAGAATCTCTAAAAATAAGAATCAATTAATTTTTATAATCTAATATTTCTAATAAAGTAATGAAAATATCAAAAAAACAAAAAGCAAGAGAAGAAGCTTTAGAAAAAATTAATGATTTATTCAAACAAGCTAAATCTAATCCAGAAAAAGCAAATTTGTATGTAAAAAAAGCTAGGAAAATAGGCATGAAAGTTAATCTTCCTATGCCAAAAGAATACAAAAGAAAATTCTGCAAACATTGTTATAATTATTTCCAAGATAAAAATTATAGAGTAAGGACAAGAAATAAAATGGTTGTTTATTATTGTTTAAATTGTAAGAAATATATGAAATTTAAGATGATTATTAAAAATAATTTAAAGAAAAAAAGTTTATTAAAATTAAAACCAAAAAGTTGAGGCAAAAAATCTGCAGATACAAGTGAAAAATCGATGAGATAATATACGGAAAAATTTAAAAGTATTTGCCTTATATTTTGTTTATGGATTACGCAGCAGTATTAATGATAAAAAATAGAAATGATGAAATTCTATTTGGAAAAAGATCTCCAATTAAAAAAGATTATCCAAATTGTTGGGCATTACCAAGTGAAACCTCACACGAAAGCGAATCTCCAGAAGACTGTGCGAAAAGAGGAGCAAAAGAAGAGCTAGGAGTTAAGATCAAAATCGAAAAAATTCTTAAGTCCCACACATATAAACGAGACTCTGGAAGAGATATAACTATTCATATATATTTATGTTCTATTGAATTTGGAGAACCAAAAAATTTAGCACCTGAAGAAATAACAGAATTAAAATGGCAAAAATTAGATGAGTTTTACAAACAACATTCCGATCAAGAGATAGCTAAAGGATTACAAGAATTAAGAAAAAATTACAAAGAATTAAATATATAAAATTTATCTTCGTTTAAAACCTTTGTCTATCAAATAATGAGAATCTCTAATCTCAAATCCCAAAGATTTAAACAACTCAAGTGAGGCTTTATTAGTCTTTTCAGCATGACAAAATATTAAAGGAATTTCAATTTCTTCCAATTTTTGAATAATTTTTTCAATTAATTTTGAAGCAATACCTTGTCTTCTATAATCCTCAATAACTGCGACCTTTTGTATATAGCCTCTAAATGCACCGTCATGTGTTGCAAAAGCAGAACCGATAATTTTTCCATTATCTTCAGCCACAAAACAAAGCCCCTTATTTCTATTCAACATATTCAAAAATTTTCCCTTAGAAAAATATGAGTCTTTGAGTTTATTATCATTAAGTAAAAATGAAATATCTTCGAAATCATCTTCTTTTGTTTCTCTAATATTGATTTTCATATTTACAGTAAACAAATTATTTTTTATTAGGAATTACAATCCAAGCCAAGAAATAAGCAATAACTGCCATAACATTTGTAAAAATTAAAAGTAATATTGCAATAACTCTAATAACCGTACTATCCATATCTAAATATTCAGCTATTCCACCGCAAACTCCGCCTATCTTTTTATCCTTTTCAGATAAAAACAGTCTTTTAATTTGTTTAACCATAATAAAATATAAAGACAAACAATTAAATATCTTTCTAAAACCACCTAAACAAACCTCTAATGGGTTTAGCAATTATTTTCTGTTTAAGTTTAAATTCTTCATTAGCAATTTTTTGCCATTCTTCTTTAATCCATTTTTTCTCTAATTTTAAAGCCTCACTAAAACCTCTTTTCTTTAAATCCTTATTAACAATTCCTCCTTTATGAGGGTGATTATATAATCTAGGTAAGGGGCTATTGAAACCATGGGAGTAGTGAACCAACTCATGGGCTATTGTCAAATCAATAATATAAGTTGGAATTTTTAAATCTCTAAAATAACCATTAATAACAATCTCTGAATCATTATTTTTTAATTTTTTAATATGTCCAAATTTGTTCTTCCACTTCCCCTTGAATCTAATTTTAACTATATTTTTTCTCTCAACATCATTAAATGCATTATTCCATAAATATTCTAATCTCTCTCTTAAAAAATAATCATCTCTCATACATTGAATAACAAATTAGCATTTATTAAATTAACGCAATCTTAAAACTATTTTAGGATTTTCGTTTATTATTGAACAAAGATGTTGTGCTTCTTTTGTAGCTCCTTGATAAAGTGACTTAAGTGAAAATTTTCTTCTTCTAGAATCATAACAATGTTCTCTAACATTACTTACTAATTCAGCAAAACCCCAACTAACTATTCCATCAAAAGCTCTTTGCATTTCCCAATTGTTGTAGTGTTTACCTAAAAACTTTCTTGTAATTATCTCTAAATGCCCAGCACTATATTCTTCTTTATCTGAATTTTGTAATGTATATAATATAACCTGGCAAGCCCAATTTGAACTAACAAAACATCCTTGTAAATCTGTTAATCTTCCCAAAATACCAAAAACTTCAGCATCTCTCTCATATATTCTAGTTTCTTTATTAGAACCTCTTTTAATTCTATAAGAATTCAAATCTATTACATCTTTTTGGATATAAATATCTAAATCAAATAGCTCTAATTGCATAAAATAAAAAGCAAAACTAAGACCTTAATTAATTTAATCCTATTTAAAAATATATTTAGAAATTTAAGCTTTCTTAAACTTAGCAACTGTATCTAATAAATCAACATGACCCATAAATAAAGCTCTACAACAATATCTTTCTAATCCTAATTCATCCATTACTTTTTTAGTATCTTCTCCATTTGATACTCTATCTTTATATTGTTCCCATAAATGAGCTACAGGTTTACCGCAACTAAAACAAGTAATAGGTATTATCATATAAATAAATCAAAATAGAATCTTTTTAAATCTTTCTCTAATTCAAATATTTCCTTAACTGATCTATAATATCAGTTAAAACTGGCCTTTCTCTAGTTTCAACACTCATCTTAGGCATTCCGCCAAACTCTCTATCTATCCAATTATATCCAGCAAAGTTCCTTTCCTCTGCATATCTAGGAACAACATGATAATGAACGTGTGGTTCAACCATTGCCAACATTAGATGGTTTATTTTATCTGGTTGAAATGATTCTTTTAAAGCCCTTTCTAATTCTTTAACTATCTTAAGGTATTCCAAATGTTCGTCCCTTTTTAATTCAGAAACTCTTTCAATATGCCTTCCTCTCAAAACAATTAGGCTGCTTCCTAAAGTAGGTTGCATATAATTAATTAATAAGTGCCAGTGATTATATTCTTTAATTAGCGTTTTATTAGTTTTAGGGTCTATATTACAAAAAGTACAACTTCGCATATACATAAAAAAGAAAAAGACTTTTTATTTATTATCAAATTATAAAATATCTAATCAGATCTACCTTTAACTTTATATTTCTCAGAATGAGTTAATTCATAATATTCTTTTTGAAGAGCTATTAAAGTTTTATCTTTTCTACCAAACATAAGTCTATAACCTATAGCAAGCAATAAGCCAGCTACTAAAAACCAAAACCATTTATTTTGTATTAATTCTATCATTTACTTGCTCCTCTGCTAGCTGCTGCTTTTTTAGCCTCAGCTTCAATATCTACCCCCAAATCTTTTAATGCTTTAACATGAACCCCCATAAGTTGCTCAGTTATAGATACAATCTTTAATAATTCTTCCCTTTCTTTAGCTAAGGTACTTAAACAACCTTTATGAAATCCAACTTTTTCTTCATTTGCCATAAATCATAAGTAGAATAGAACTTTATAAAAGTATCTATAAAAAATCCTGAATAATCTTAATTTTAATTTTAGTAATTGCATTATTTGCCTCGTAAAATATCTCTCCAGTCTCTAACTTTCTTTTTATCTCTTTCTTCATATCTTTTGCTTTTATAATATCTTCAAGATCTTCCTTGCCTAAATAAAGGTTTAGGCTAGATCCACCCATATTGCCCTTACCAATTTCATTTAAGATTCCATTTCTAAATATTGCATAAAATCTAACCTCCTCTTTTTGAGAGTTAACATAATAAATATTTATAATCTCATCTCCTAAAAAAGACCTTACTATACCAGGAATTAAATCAGAATTACTTTCAAAATCATATTTCACATCATTTATATCTATAATAACTCCTGCCTGTGCAAAAACAACATTACTAGATAAAATAATTAATAATATACTAAACATAACTAATAGTTTCATTATAAATCCAAAAAATTTAATCAAATATATAAATTTTACTAACATTAAAATAGTAATGATAATAATAGACGGATCTATTGGCGGAGGACAAATATTAAGATCTAGTTTATCACTTTCAGTTTTAACTCAAAAACCATTTAAAATTATAAACATTAGGAAAAAAAGATCAAATTCAGGATTACAAAGACAACATTTGACAGCAGTTAATTCAATTGCCGAAATTTGCAAAGCAAAAGTAAAAGGCAACGAATTAGATTCTACAGAATTAGAATTTATTCCATCTAAAGTTAACTCTGGAAATTACAAATTTGATATTGGAACTGCAGGTTCAACAACTTTAGTTTTAGAAACAATCTTACCTCCTCTTATTTTTGCTATAAATGAGCCTTCAAATATTAGTATAATAGGTGGAACTGCAAACCCATTAGCACCACCTGCTTTAGATATTAGAGAAGTTTTTTTATGGCATTTAAAGAATTTAGGCATTGATATAAATTTGGAAATTGAAAAAGAAGGATTTTATCCAAAAGGAGGAGGAATAATAAAAGCAAAAATAGTTTCTTGTAAAGAATTAAAAGAAATAAAATTACAAGAACCAAATCATGGTCAACATTATGAAGAGACAAATGTAATTGCAGTTTGTTCCAAAGAATTGAAAGAGAAAGAAGTTGCTAAAAGAATGATTAAAGGATTTAAATTAAATTTTCCAATAAAAGAAAATATAAAAAATGAAGAGATCTACACCAATACTTTAAGTCCTGGATGTTACCTACATGCAAGTTATTGTTATAATGGATGTAAATTAGGTATGTCAGTCTTAGGAGAAAAAACAAAAAAATCAGAAGATATTGGAAAAGAATGTGCTTTAAAATTAAAAGAAGAAATGAAATCAGGAGAAAACGTAGACTCTTTTACAGCAGATCAATTATTGATTTATATGGCAATAAAAGGTTCAGGAGAAATTAGGGTCTCTAAAATTACAGATCATACAATTACAAATATCCAAACTATTGAAAAATTCTTAGATGTTAAATTTAAGATTAAAGATAATATTATTGAATGCACTAAATAAATCTATTCAAACCACCAACTAAAAATTCATTAGCTTTTTTTAAAATGCTCTTTGTATTACTAAACTTAATAAGTTTTAAAGCTTCTTCAAAATTACACCACCTAAAATCATCATGTTCGTGGCTTAATTTAACTTCAGAACTATTAGTTTCTCCTAAATGATAAACAACTTCCTTACTTACAAAAGCTCCTTCTTTTTTATATACCCACTTAATCCTTTCAAGAAAACCCTTTTCAAATTTTAAATCATTAATAGCTGTCTCTTCTAAAGTTTCTCTAATTGTAGTCTCTTCTTCAGTCTCTCCCTCTTCCATCAATCCTCTTGGAAAATCCCAACTCTCTTTATAATGATCATGAGCTTTTCTATAAAGCAATAAATATAAAATTTCTTTCCCATTTTTCCTAAAAACCACAGCTCCACAAGATTTTTCTTTTATCATATTAAATACCAAAAACTAAAAATGCAGCAATAAACACAACTAAAAACCAAATTATTTTATTCCATCTAAAAACTTTGGCACCATCAAATAACCAGAGAGGAATCATATTGAATAAAGCTAACCAACTATTAACTAAAAAACCAATTGCAATAATAGCCAATCCCAAATTTAATTCTAAAACTTCTGGAATTGGTAAACTAAACAATTCTAAGTTTCCTGTAATAATAAACCCTAATAATAAAAAAGCCAAAGCAATAAATATATTCATTATAGGCCCAGCAACAGAAATAATTCCATTTTTCTTAATATCCAGAACCCTACTAAAGATGACTACTGCTCCAGGTGCAGCAATTACAAAGCCAAAAAAACTCATGATAATAGCCAGAAATAACATTTCATCAAAACTTCTAAATTCAGCTTTATATCCATATTTCTGTGCAAAATATTTATGGCTTAACTCATGTAGTAAAAATCCTAATCCCACAGCCACAGCAGAAATAATAAATGCAGGAAAAAATTTAACACTAAAACCTCCTAAAACAATTCCAAATGCAAGAGAAATAGCAAACCAAGCCTTGCTTATGTCTTTTAATTCTATATCAGAACTAGTTAAGAAGTTACCCACTTTATACTTAAATTTGGAATCCTCAAAATAATATTTCTTTCTCATAATCATAAAAAGATTATAACAAATATAAATATATTCCTTTAATTAAATATAGTCATAACTTATAATTAAATAATAGAAAGTTTAAAATAATTAAATCTCAACAAAATAAATATGAAAAAAATATCTGCAATTTTTGCGATTACATTCCTATTAGTATTGTCTATTTGTTATGGTAGTAATAACAGTTCAGAAAACTCCACAAATAACACTACAGATTATCAATTTGAACCTGAGTTAAAAGATCCTCAATCTGAAGATACAAACAAAACAAGCACAACAAACAACACTTTCAATTTTGTCTTTGTTGTAGTGCTTTTAGGTATAGCTGTATTTGTATTAATAGTAAGTATGGTAAGAAAGAAAAAACCAACTAGTTTTTACTAATCTTTTTTTAATTTATTAACATATTTATGAGCAAGATGTAATGGCAAAGGCAATTTATAGTTATCATCAATCAAACTTTTAACAACCTCAATAGAAGTATCTAAATCAATATTATGACCAGGAACTACATAAAAAGGATTAGCAAATTCTTTAGACCTAATAGCTCTACCTTTTAAATCATTGCCAAATAAAACTTTGTCTTCATCAAGTCTTCCGTAAATAAGTTCCTTAGCAATACCAATACATGGTTTGTTTGTTATAACTCCAATATAACTAGCTAAGCCAACTTTTCTTGGATGTAAAGCCCCCATACCCTTAACAATCAAAACATCTGGTTTATTATCTAATTCTCTATAAGCATCCATAATAACAGGCCCTTCTCTAAAAGCAATTAAATTAGGAGAATAAGGCATGATTTCATCACCAGAAACCTGCTTTTTCTCAATTTCTTTCTTAGTCTCTATATCCAAAACAATAGCAACACAAAAATATCTATTATCCTTATAAGCTAGATCAAATGCAGCTACAGTTTTCAAACTATTAAAACTGTTCTGTAGTTTTATTCCTTTCAAAATCCTCTTTTCAATGTCCTTTAATTCTTTAAAATCGACACCACTTTTCATACTATAAAAACCCATAAAAAAATTTAAAAACCTATCCAAAAAATACTTTTTCTAATCCCCAGTAACTAAATTTATTACTTCAAAATCTCTTATGATATTAACACTAATTCTTAATTCCTCCAAAAAATGATCTAATTCTTCAGTAGTTTTAAAATCTACTTCAAAATCTATATCTCTATTGCCTATTAACTCAGCAATTCTAATCACTTCAGTTTTAGAGCATAGAAAGGTTATTAGTCTATTTTTTTGTGAGGGGTTTTGCAAAGTCATTTCAACTCTATAAGTATTATAACCTAATAGACTTTTTTTAAAGTTAGGCACGATTGCTTTTAATATTTTAGATTTTCTTAATAATTTAATTCTATAATATAAGGTTGTAACTGGGATGTTTAATTTAGTAGATAAATCAACAATATTAGAACGTGGATTTTTTTGTAATTCTTCTATGATCTTTAAATCAAGCTCATCTAAATTTTTATATTCTTTTGACTCTCCTAAAGTTATTATTTTAAAATTATTGTGTAAATAAGTGTGATTTAACAAATATAGTTTAGTAATTATATGAATCTCTTTGTCTATAATAAATTCACCATATTTATTAATCAAATCACTATAAAATTCATAAAAGTCTATAGAATGTTTAACCCAAATATTAATTTCTAAATCCCAATCAGTAGATAAATAAATCCTAAAATCAAATTTTTTAATATTTTTTAATTCTGAAATTATTCTTTTTCGAGAATCATATTTTAAATTGTGTATGTTTAAAGCTAATCTATAATATTTATAACCTAATAAAAAATAGTCTACTATAAGCCTGAAATCTATGATAAAACCTATTTTAATTAGTTTATTAAGTCTATAATGAGCTATTTCTTTACTTACTTGAATCTTCTTTGCAATACTTGAAATAGATTGAAATCCATCTTCTTCTATTTCCTTAAGGAGTCTCTGATTCTTAAGATCTAATTTAATCATATTTTTAACATAATATAATATATTTATATAATTTTCGTTATAAGTTAAAAATTTTCTTAAAATAATATTAAATTTTACAATTTCATTTCTTTATTCAATAACAGTTTAGGAGGAAAAAGAAATGAGTAAAGGAAATAAATCATCTGGAACATCTGCAACAAACTTATTTTTGGGAGTTGCATCTATTACAGCTGGTGCATACCATGGTTATATGGATAGTCAGGGTATACCGATAGAAAGGGAAAACCTCGAGTTTGCTTTAACTTATGGTCCAGCTTTAGTACGTGGAGGACTAGGAGGCCTAACTGGGGGCCTTGTTGGAGGTGGAGTCGGAACTGTCTTAGGTCTTGAATCAAGTTCTCGCTTTGATGATGGACTTGAAAAAGTTGCTAAAGGCATTGGAGGAGCAACTCTAGGTTCAATAGGAGGAGCTGCTCTTGGTGGAACCCTTGGCGCCATAACAGGAGGAATTCAAACTCTAGTTGGTTATGGGATTGGTTATATGGCAGGTTACATTTTAAAGTAACATTCTCTTTTTCTTTTTTATTTTTAGCCAAAAAGCTTATAAGAAGTTTGGAATTCTGTTAATTTAGCGGGATAGAACAGTTAGGAGTGTTCGTCGGGCTCATAAGGATAAAATCCAGAGAGACCCGAAGGTCGTTGGTTCAAATCCAACTCCCGCTATACTCTACATTTATAATTATTATCCGATTAACAAACAAATGTTATTAGAAAGACTAAAAGAAGCAGTAATGCAACAAGCATTAGAAAAAGATTTTGGCATAACGCCTCAAGAAATAGACATAGCAGAAAAATTAATCTTAGTCTGTTCAGAAGGTGTTGAAGTTAGAGATGTTGAAACAGAGGCTCAAACATTGCTGAATAGAGCAGCTAATGCTGGAAGTTGGTACTCTAGAAACAAAGGTCCAGAATTATTAAAAAGGTTAGAAGAATACGACATTGATGTTTTTGATACACCCCCCGCTATTGCCTCATCAGATATAGCATTTAATCGGAGACATTATAGAGAAGAATGGGGGGATGTATTACAAAGAGTTCTTCACATTGGGGGTTGTTACGGAATTATTTTTCCAGATTTAGAAAAACCTATGAAAGTTCCGCCTCCATGGAATGATTTAAGATATAGAAAATTATACGAATTAGCAATTGAAGCACATACTCATCATCGTAAAATGAGAAAAGAACCAGATAGAAAAATACTTTTCGAAAAAGGATTAATAGAAATTGCACATTATTGTGTAGCTATATCCCTAGCTGAAATGTTTGACATAGAGAAAGTAGTAATGGAAAAGATAGATGCAAACAAAGAAAGAGTCTGGAAAGATTATAATGAAAAATTAAAAAAATAAATCTTTATTAGTTATCATATCAAATTTTATTTCAAAAGGCACAAAATATTTTCTTCTCCCTTCTCCATGAGATATTCTCCAATATTTTCTAAATTCACATAAAGCCCCTTCTATATTAGTTATAGATAGATAAGGATAGTTAGAAGAAGCTTCTTTAAATGCTATCTTCTCCCAAGGAATTTCATCTTCAAATTTAGAAAAAATTTTTCTTTGCATATCTCTTAATTGATATAATTTAATTCTTAGTTCTTTTTTAGAAATTTTTCCATATAATATTTCTAAACCCCACTTGGCACCGGGTCCTATATTAACAAAATCATTATCATTCCAACCTAGTTTAAACCAATTAAAATAAGTTAAATCAGTCCAAATTTCACAAGCTAAAAAAGGACCAACCATTGGTATTTTTATAATATAAGAAAAAGATTCTTCAGTAGTTTTACTATTATCTATATCTTCAATTAATTTATTTAAATCTAAATTAGCTAAATTTTCTAAAACATTGATATGTTTTATTCCTCTCCCACCAGAAGATATAAGATAAGCATTATTGAATATAGGTCTACTTTCTTTTAAATTATTAAATCTTTTTATTAATTCAAACTTTAATTCGTCATTTATCTCATTAAAAGGGGGGATATTTAGATCTTCATATAAATTATACAAATTAAAAAACCTATAAAAAATAACATTTATTAAAACAGATTTTCTATCCTTAATATCTTTTAACTTATTAACAAGGTATATTGTACATTTATCTAACTCTCTATACATATTAATAATTTTATATCTTTGTAAAGTTTGATCTTTAGTCCATGGTCTATTTTGTTTTAGAATAAATCTTTTATACCAAATTAATTGTCTCTCATAGACAAACCTAAAAAAATCTAATTCTGTAGGTTTATTAATATCATTTTCTATTTTGTTTTGCATGTTCATAACTTAAAAATCCCCCTTATAAATAACTATCTAACTAACCTTAATTATGGTAAAAAATAATTAAGTTCAAAAACTATTAAAAAATCTTATAAACTAATTGAGCTCATAAATGCTTAAATATTATAAAATAAAATATTATAAAATTGAGTATAGAACAGGAATTAAAAAAATCAAAATTTAGGAGTTCTTTTAAATTGGACTTTAAAGATTTAGAATATATACAACAAAAAGGATTAGAAAAAATAGAGCAACATTGTAAAGATTTTGTAATAAAAAGATTAGCTCCAAAAAAAATAGCAAATGATGGAAAACAAACACCATTCAAGGGTCATCCGGTGTTTAAAGCACAACATGCAACTGCAACCTGTTGTAGGTCTTGTTTACAAAAATGGCACAAAATACCAAAAGATAAAGACTTAAACGGAAGCGAAATAGATTATATTGTGAAATTTCTTATTGATTGGATAAAATCAAATAATTAATCATAATCTTCATTAGTATCTTCTTCTACTTGTTCTCCCTCCTCTTTTTCTTTTTCTTCAAATTCCACTTCCTCTTCCTCAATAATATCCTGTTTTTTCTTTTTAGACTTTTCTGTCATATTGCCAACCCCCTTATATATAATGTTTAATAATAGATACAATAAACAAAATTAAAAAAATCACAAATAAAATTTTAGCCACCCAAGCAGCAGTTCCAGCTATTCCACTAAAACCAAAAACAGCAGCTATAATTGCGATTATTAAAAAGATTAAGGCCCAACTAAGTAAACTTCCTTTTTTTGCCTTAATATTACTATTATTGGAAATTTCAGGATAATATTCAATATCTGATTCAATATAATTACTTATCTTTAGATTTTCATGTTCCATATTTAAGCTTCAACCTCTCCCAAACTCTCACTACCTAATTCTATAACCTCTCTTTTAATAAACTTGAAAAATTTACTAATACCTCCTTCTTTAGTTTCTTCCTGATACAAAAAAGCAAGGTTGTTTTCCTCAAAATTATTGAAAAATTCCTCCCAAGATATATCTTCTATAGCAGCTTCTGGGACATCAGGGAAATTAATTGTAAGCAGATCAATATCTTTTCCTATCTCTCGAAATTTAGCAGGTTTACCCTTTCTTTTTTCAATCCACTTTTTAATTTCCTCATGATCTATTGTTGTTTTATTTTCTCCAGCCATAAAAAGAAGAATACGTTTTATGATTATAAAATTTCTTCAAATAAAAAATAGAGAATAATCAAAACTAAATAAAATATATAACCTGCCTATAAATACGTTTTTGAAATGATAAAGAATAAATATTACTATAAATCGAACAATATATGGTAAAGATTTGTGGTATAGATGATGCTGGTAGAGGTCCAGTCATCGGTCCAATGGTATTAGCAGGTATTCTAATAGATGAGAAAGACTTAGATAAACTAAAAGAATTGGGAGCAAAAGACTCTAAAGATTTAACTCCCAAACAAAGAGAATTAATATATTCAAAGATAGTAAAAGAGTTTAAAATATACAAAATAGTGAAATCAACACCACAACAAATAGATCAAGCATTAAACTCTAGTAATTCAAATTTAAATTGGTTTGAAGCAGACAAAATGATAGAAATAATCAATACTTTAAATCCAGAAAAAGTAATTATCGATTGTCCAAGTAATAATATTCCTGCATTTACAGAATACTTAGAAAATAAAATAAAAACAAAAACCCAAATTATTTGTGAACATAAAGCAGATTCAAAATACCCTATAGTTGGTGCAGCTTCAATATTAGCAAAGGTAACAAGGGATGCAGAAATCGAAAAAATAAAAAAAGAATTAAGAGCCGATTTTGGTTCGGGCTATCCATCTGATCCCAAAACTAAAAAATTCTTAAAAGAGAATTGGAATAAATATCCAGGAATATTCAGAACAACTTGGTCATCATATAAAAATGTTTCAGAAGGTAAAAATTCTAAAAAACAAAAAACACTAGCAGATTTCTAGCAAAATCAATATAAACTTGAAAAATATTAATAAATTATGATGGGGGGAATAAGTAATAAAAATATATTGGATGAATTTGCCATAAATTTTGTAAAATAATAGAGAATTATGTAGACTATATAATAGTCTCTGGTTTTGTAGCAATATCATCTGGTAGAATAAGAGGTACAGAAGGTATAGATATGATTGTAGAATCCATGTCAAAAGAAAAATTTTCAGAATTACATAAAGATTTAATAAAAAATAATTTTGTATGCATGCAATCAGATAGTTCAGAAGAGATTTATTCCTATTTAAAAAAATATTTAAGTGTAAGATATACTTATGATCAAATGCCTTTACCAGAAATGGAAGTAAAATTTGCGAAAGACGAATTAGATAAATATCAAATAAAAACTAAAATAAAATTGCCGCAAACAGGCTTAGATTTATATTTCGGATCAATAAATATGAATATCGCTTTCAAAGAAGAATTATTAAAATCTGAAAAAGATATGGAAGATTCTTCACATTTAAGAAAAGTTTATCCAGAATTAATTAGTGAAGATGAAATAAGAAAAATAAAAAAAATGATAAGAAAATTGAGGTTAAATTGAGAGACAAAACACACCAAGACTTTATTGAAAGATGGGCAGAATATGTTAAAAATAATCCAGACTGGAAAAAACATCAGACAGATTTCATAAATGCTCAATATGAAAAATTTGAAATATTTATAAAGAATTTAGCAAAAACCAAAGAAGGCCAGGAAAAAATAGTTCAATTATATAAAATAAAAAACATTAAAGGTTATAAAAAATTATTAGATAAATTGTGAACTACCTTCGAATTTTATTTTTAGTAATTTTTGAATTCTCAAATTCAAATGTTTGAGCAAATAAAGCAATTATACTAACAAAAAATAAAAATAAAATAATTAAATAAAACGCGAATGTCAATATATTTAATATTACAGAATAAACAATACTTGAACCAATTATACTGCTTAAATTTAATATTAATTTATTAATTATAACAGATAAAACAGAGTAAACAATTAGAAATAATATTAATAAACCAAATGCAACAAAATAATTTTTTGTAAATACATTTTTTAATATTTTATTAAATTTAAATCCAGAAATAAAAGAGTTATTTACTGAGACCATAGTAAATATTGAAGGTAAGAATAAAATTAATAAAATTAAATAAACAAAAGTAATTATGAAACCAAAATTTCCATTTACAAAAGTTGTAAGTTGATATATTATTCCATAAATTACAAAAATTAATAATAATTTAAATCCTAAAACTATACTTTCGAAACTAAATAATTTGGGAATGTTAAAATATAGTTTTTCAGAAACACCCCTAGCAAAATTACTCAAATTACCAATAATTAATAGTGTCAGTAAAAAAGCTAGTAAGAAAAAAATAATTTGAATTATAATTATAAAAACTGAAGAGATGTTAATTAAATTATTTAAAAAATCAACACCAACAAAAGCTACAAATAGAACTATAATAATTAAATATAATAGAGCATAAAGAATTACTTTTCCAAAATTGAGATATGGTGCCTTAAGAGCATTTTTAATTTCCATTTTATATATTTGCCTCCAATGTTCCAGAAAAACCAAAGGTGAAGCTATTAAATGCTTGTCCCATTACATAACTTCTTGCTTGAGTAGCTTGTCTAGGATTTGATTGTAAAACAACTGATAATAAATTTGAGGATAAAGATCCAAGAGTGTTTATGGGATTTAAACTTAGTAAATCAACATTATTTTTATGATTATTAACGCTAAAAATTTTTACCTGCTTATCAACACTTATAAATCTAGGCAATAATAAACCAATTTGAGTTTTTTTGTCTATTAAAATTCCAGGTAAAATTTGATTTACTTTCTTTGGAGGGTTATATTTAATTTGAATGTGTTTACTTAATGCACTAATAATTGCAACTTTATCTGGACATGCATTTCTCACATCATTCCAAAGATTGTTAAATGACTTTATTTTTATGTTTCCAATATTATTTTCAGTGTTCACACCATTTAATTTTATACTACTACTATCTAAATAAAAATGTTTTTGTTCTATTCCTAATACTCGATAATCTCCTGTTTTAATTCCAAATTCGTTCAGATCAAAATGAATGTTTAATGGCAGATCTATATTTTCACCAATAGATATTTTTCCCAAATAATTGTCTACTTGGCCTTGACACGAAACTTTATTATCTGAATAGACTACAACACCTTGATTAAATTTCTCACAACTATAACATCCTTGGTTTTCTTTAGAGGGTTTACAATAAGATTGTCCATTTGAAACTTTTGTACAACTTTCATAGCAACTTTGATAATTATTATAATTTCCTTTAGGACATAATTTTGCACAACTATAGCACCCTTTGTATTCTTTAGATTGCTCACAAATACCTAATCCATTTTTAGTGCAGCTCTGATAACAAGCAGCATAGCCTTTCAAATCATTAGGACATTCATCGATTTTTCCTGTGTTATCCTCTATACCCACAAGAGTTAAATTCTCTATAAGAGAAGGACATTGGTAACAGGTTAAACTAAAAAATTGATTTTTAGCCCTTAATTTCTCTATTGCATTACAGGGTGGGTTAAAACAATCTTTATTACATTCTTCAATAAGTTTATATTCTCCTTGTTCACACGAATAAGCTGTTCCATTCTCATCAAATATCTTAGAACGGCCGCAATACCAACATTTTTGTATCTGATAATTTGCACCTGTTTTATAACTTTCTGAACAGAATCCATTGCCCCTACAAACGTTCTCACATTCTTCTTTAGTATCATATTGATCTGGGGTTTGTGGTGTCTTACAAGTTGTAAAAATCGAAAGAGGTATACATTTACCTTCTTTGCAAGCAGTATTTTCAGGACAAGCTTCTAGTTTAGAAGTACACCTACCTGGAACACCCGCTAAAATATTAATGCCAATATCACATATAGGGTATTCTATTGTTGAACTAGATGCACAATTAATAGCCCCACAATCATAATCATCAACACAGTTTTCTCCATCGTTTTTCCCAGCATAAACAAAAGGTAAAACTAATAATAGAATAAAAACAAGAAGAATTATTTTATGTTTTATCAAGTATCACACCATTTAATTTTCTATCGTATTGTTATTATATAAATCTATCTCAAAAGATTTTTAAAAATAGAATATTTTACAAATTCATGAAATCAGAGATACAATATTCAGATTTTGAAAAAGTAGATTTAAGAGCAGGGACTAAATAGATTTAGGAGAAATAGGAATTAAACAATCAAGTGCTCAAATAACTCATGAATATTCTAAAGAAGAATTGATTGGAAAACAAGTTGTGTGTGTAGTGAATTTTCCTAAAAAACAAATAGGCCCGTTTATTTCTGAAGTTCTAACAACAGGATTTGACGGAGAAAAAGGAGTTGTTTTAACAACAATAGATAAAAAAGTAAGAAATGGGATGAAACTTTACTAAAATCTATATATTAAACTCCAGAAAATTATATTAATATTACAAAAATCTTGAAATTATGGATCAAATTCGTAATTTATTCGATAGGAGTTATGATCTATTTAAACCACTACTTTTTTATTTAACTAAAAGAGATCCAGAAACCGCACACAACATTTTCGTAAAATTTGCTCAAGCTTTACATGAATTAAGACTAGAAAAGTTTGTTTTAGATAATGAAGAAAATGAATTAGAATCTCCAATAGAAATTTCAAATGCTGCAGGTTTAAACAAAAATGGAGAAATTCCACCAAGTTTTTTAGCGTATTTAGGTTTTGATAGAGTTGTAATCGGTACAGTGACTTATGAGCCTTGGAAAGGAAATGAAAGACCCAGATGTAAAAGATATGAATCTACAGCATCTTTAGTTAATTGGTTAGGACTTCCAGGACATGGAGTTAAAAAAGTAGCTGAAAGAATAATAGAATACAGAGATCCTAAAACCCCAATAACAATTAATGTAATGGCTACACCATCAAAAAAAGGAGATGATGCATTAGAAGATATAAAATATACAATAGAAATTCTCAGACATTTTCAAAATATAGATAGGTTTGAATTAAATATATCCTGTCCAAATACCCATTCTTCAAATGGTGCTATAGATGCAAGATCTGAATATCAAAAAAATTTAGATGATATGTTAAGAATAACTGATGCATACTTACTAGAATCTCAAGAACTTGATGTTAAGTTATCTCCAGATTTAGACGAAAGGGGAATAAAAACAATTTTAGAAGTTGCAAGTGATCACAGGATTCATGGATTTACAATAGGAAACACCACAACTAATCATGATGAATACCATATACCAAAATCTCCAGGAAAAGGGGGAGCAAGTGGAAATGCAGTTTATGCAGCATCATTAAAAGTTCAACAAATGTTCTATGAAGAAATGAGAAGACAAGGAAGGAGTTATAGAATAAATGCTTGTGGTGGTATAAACTCAATAATAAGGGCTAAACAAAGAGTTGATTATGGAGCAACGGGAATTCAGGTTTATACTCCTCTAATATTTACAGGCCCAAAATTAGTTAGATACTTGAGAAGAGGGTTAGTTAATGTGAAATTTAATGAGATTAAAGAAGATATTGAAAGATTAGTTATTGATAATGCAAGAGTTCAATAACGAGTAATTTTTATTAATATAGTTAATCATCTATAAAATATGAAAATCAAAGATCCAATTTACGGAGAGTTTGAAATCAAAGAGCCAGTTCTAATAGAACTAATAAATTCAAAACCAGTTCAAAGGTTAAAAAATATTGACCAAAATGGTTTACCAAAAGAATACACAGATTTTCCTCGTTGTAATAGATATGATCATTCCATCGGTGTAATGTTAATATTAAGGAAATTAGGTGCTTCTGTAGAAGAACAAATAGCTGGTTTATTGCATGATGTAGCTCATACAGCATTCTCTCACATGATAGACTGGGTAATACCTAATCTAAATGAAGATTATCATGAAAAAAATCATGAAAAAATATTGATGAATTCTGAAATACCAGGAATATTAAAAAAATATAATTTTGATATAAATAGAATAATAAATGTTGAGAATTATTCCTTACTAGAAAATAAGATTCCTGATCTTTGTGCAGACCGTGTTGAGTATTCTATAAGGGAGTTTTATCTTTGGGCAAATCCATCAAAAGCTAAATTTTGTTATAGTAGTTTAGTAAACTATAATGGCAAAATAATTCTTAGCTCAATGAAGGCTGCAGAAATTTTCGCCAAAACTTACCTAAAATGTCAAAAAGAATATTGGTCAGGAACAGAAAATAAAGTTCAATATTATTTATTTGCTAAAATCTTAAAAATTGCTCTAAAAGAAAAAATAATTAATACTAAAGATTTTTATCAAGATGATAACTTAATAATGAAAAAATTAAAAGAGAGTAAAAATAAAAATGTAGAGGAGATATTCTCTATATTAAAATCACCAAGATTTGAAGAGGTAGAGACAGACCCTAAAATAATATTAACTAACAAACTGAGATATGTAGATCCAGAGTTTTTAGAAAACGGTGAAATTTATAGATTAAGCGAAGTAAACGAAGATTATAAAATTTCTATAGAAGAATTAAAAGAATCGCATAAAAAAGGAATTAAAGTAAACCTTCTAGATGAATTCTAAAATCTTTTCTTTACTTCTAAAACCAGAGACAATTCTAACTTTTTTCTTAAGCTCTTTTGATAAAAATTTAATCAAATCCAAATTAGCTTCTCCATCAATTGGTTTAGCCTTTAAACTAATCCTATAAGTGTTGTTTTCAAAACTTAAAATAGAATTATCTTTGGAATTTGTTTTGACAATTACTTTAAACTTGTTTGTTTTAAAATCCATATTAAATAAAGAGAACAAAGGTTTATATATCTAATCTCAAATATCTATCTTTATGAAAAAGGGTTTGATTATATTTTCAATTTTAATTTTACTATTTACTGTTTCCTGTACTCCTAAGGATATAAATCAAGATTCAAATGAGACTATAAAGGTAGCACCAATAAGGACACAAGAAAATTCTACTAGTGAATGTAAACCTCCCTACTTACAAATAATAGGAGATTGTTGTTTAGATAGCAATCAAAATGGGGAATGTGATTATGGTGAAAATCCCCCATCAAATGAAGTACAGCAAACACAAGACTCTAATGAACAACCAACTTCTCAACAAGATAATGTTCAGATACAACAACAAACTAATAAACAGGAATGCAATTCAGGAACTCCTAATCCACAGACAAATTTCTTTGTAGGAGAACCAAGTACAACGGGCGGAAACTTAGGAGGATTAAATGGAGCAGATCAAAAATGCCAACAATGGGCTAATTCAATTGGTTTAGGAAGCAAAACGTGGAGAGCATACCTAAGTACATCATCTGTTAATGCAAGAGACAGGATAGGAAATGGTCCTTGGAGAGATTATTGTGGTAACTTAATTGCTAATAATTTAAACGAACTACATACAAAAGGAGTTTCTGGTAATAGTATGTATGATATTAGTGGAAGTCTTATATGGTACAAAACTACAAATCAACAAGATCATGATATTTTAACAGGTTCTACTAATGAAGGAACTTTAGCTCCATTCCCAGGAAATCCAGATGCACCATCACCAACCTGTAATGATTGGACTGCTGGTGAAAACACTGGCGGATTTTATGGTATAGTTGGTCATACTGATTGGGATATTGAAGGAGGTAGTGGTTTCTGGAATAATGCTCATGAAACTTCAGAAAATGATTATGCGACTGGGCAACATTTAACAGATTCATCTTGTAGTCAAGTAGGATTAGGTACAACAGCAGGAAAAGGGAGAATTTACTGTTTTGCAACAAATTAAAAATTTTTTACTATAAATTCTACCATTTCTTTATTATCTGCCAATTTAAAAGCACTTAAAGATTTTTTAATCTCTCCTTCTTTTAAAAAATCTTCACCTAATTTATTTAAACCTTCTTTATGTTCAGAAAAACTAAATGCTTTAAATGCAAACTCCAAATAATTTCTCTCTAAGCATAAAAAACCAATCTTGCTTAATTTATCATTATTTTTTGTAATCCTAAAAGTATAAATAGCTTCTAAAAATTGCTCTTTCATAAGGTAATTATCTCCTGTTTTCTCAAAAGAAGGAAACAAACCTTCAGGAATATTCATGTTCTCAAAATTATCTTTCTTAATTAATTCTCTAACAACCAAATTTAAATCTTCCATAAAAAAAGAAAGGGATTTACCTATAAATATCTATTGTTCTTTAATATCCTTAAAAGTAAATTCTTCCTTTTGAGAAAGTAAAGAAAATGCTTCCTGCCAATGAGTATCTAAACCAAAAGAAATTGAATAAGGCAAAAATTCATTAAACAATCTCCCTTCTTCCAAAGGATGTTTCTTTAAAAAATCAAATAAATCCTGATATTTAGCTCTAATACTTTTAATATTATTCTCTTTATAATTAATCTTTTGATTTGCAATTTTTGTTGTTTTGAATATACTAAAAAATAATATTAAAATAGATAAAACAAAAAAACCTATAATAAAAAGAAGAGTATAAATAATTTTGCCAGTTATAAAAAAGTAAGCAACAGATATGGATAAAAGCCATAATATACAAAACAATTGTACTATTAAAATAATAATCATAGTTGATTTAAATCTCTGCCAATCTTCAATAGTTTTAACAGTTTTCCCATTAGATCCAAAAATAACCTGGTTCTTAGGATTATTAATATAAAATTCAACGTTTTCATCTTCAATATTAAAATCCACCTTATCTTCTTTTATTGTTCTTTCAATAAGATCATGTAAACTCCTTTTTGCTAATGTATCTTTTAATTCAGAAATACTTATTTCATTTTTTCCATTAAATAAAATTTTTAAAAATTCTTGTTCAAATTCAGATCTTGGATTTAATTTATGAAGTGTTAATTTTTTTACTTTCATTTTTTCCCAATCTGAAGTTTTGGGATAAAAATCTATATAATCTCTAACAATAAGGTCTAAAATTGTTGCTATAACTTCCCTATTTCCAACTCTTCCATCAATAACATAACCTGCAATTCCAGGTTTAAGATTTTTTAATCTTTGATTCATATATTATTTATCTTTTATTTATTTATAAATTAAACTCTGCTTTATAGTGAATAATCTTAAAATTTATCTAACTCATCCAAAACTAATAATGTTTCTGTGCTGCTTACACCTTCTATCTTTCTCAAATCCTCAGTAATTAACTTATTTAACATATCAACACCAGTAGTTCTTATTTTGAGGATGATATCAACTCCTCCAGTGACCATAGCAACATCCTCTACATCACTTCTCTGCTTAATCTTAGCAGCTAAACCCTTTTGTGTCAAATCCCCCTTATTTAATAGTAAATAATCTACTTTTAATAAAATATAAGCACAGATAATATTTCCAAGCTTTTCATTATCAATAACAACAGAATATCCTTTTATAATGCCTTCATTCTCTAATTTTCTTACCCTGTGATGTACTGTTGTAGTAGGCATCAAGAGCTTTTTTGCAATACCTCTATAGGACAATTTGCTGTTTTCTTTTAAAACTCTTAGAATATCTCTATCTGTATTGTCTATTTTCATTAAAGATACAAATGTTCAAATATTATATAAACTTTTGTATTTATTAATTAAATAGACTTAAAATTAATATTTTTTTCTATCACCTAAAGAAATTTGTTGTATAAATCTATCAGAACTAGATCCAGATGCAGGCATTCTCAAATATGGTTCTTTATTCATTTCTTCATCAGCAATTTTTGCCCAACAATTAAACATCCCAATTAAGTTAGAAGTATGTCCTCTAAAATTTTCTATATCTGTTTTAGCACTCATTAGCATATCAGCTAATCTATCTAAAGATTTCTCAGGAGTCTTATCTTCCAAATAAATATGTGCAATTTCTAAAGCTAAATTATATCCATTCCATCCACTAGTCAAAGGGTTTCTAGGAGTGTATCCATCTCCCCCGCATACCAATTTTATTTCTTCTCCTATATCAAATAAGGAATCTATAGAATCTTCATATCCCAGTCTCATCTCAGCAACAATTTCACAAAACTGAACTAATCCTAAAGCCTGAAACTTTATGCTCTTATAGTGGTTTTGATAAGCTATTCTTTCTAATTCTGTATGGTCTATCATTTAATAAATTATAAAAGAAAAGATTAAAAAACTATTTATGAATAACGCCGACGGTAGGATTCGAACCTACAGATCCTTGCGGAAGGCAGTTTTCGAGATTCAGCATGGTTCTGCTGCCCGACCATTAGGCGACGTCGGCATATTAAGAAACAATTAGTTAAGTATTAAATAAGTTTCTAAAATAAAGGTTTATTATCAATAAGACTTTTAATAGTTTCATAAGCTTTAATTAAAATTCCATTTTTAAAAAGTAGTATAACTTCAGATCCTAGTGTATGCATAGATTGTATTGAAATATTTCTTAAAGCTAAAGCTCTAGTTATTTGATAATATATTCCAGGTACATCTTTAGTATATCCTTCAAAGTTAATTGTAACATACCCTAAATTATCTTTTTCAGAAGTTATTTTTTTATTTTTCAAAATAGTTTTTAAAGCACTTTTATTGTATTGATTCGTCAATAAAACAGTTTCATAATTTGCATCAACTACAGATAAAAAAGTACCAATTTGGTTACCCAATTTTGACCTTATTTTGATTAACAGCTCTGAAAGATCAGAATCTCTTTTAATAGCAACCTCATAAATTTCAGATCTAGTGGAAACTTCTAAATTAGTAGGAAATTTCCAATCAAATATTTTATTTCTAGAAAAATTCTCAGAAACTCTCCTAATAGCCATACTAACAGCACTAACTTTGATTTTTTTGTTAAGGCTAGTTTCTATAATAGGATGTAACTTTAAAGCAAGCGCATTTATATTAACTAGGTCTTGTTGAATTAAATCTAAAAATAATATATTCTTTTGTAATTCTTCCTTAACTAAATTTTGGGTAGTTACCATAAAGATAAATAGAAAAATAAAATTTATAAGCTTTGTTAAAATTTTAACATTAAGTTAATATAATAAATAATGTCGAATTGGTAAATGAGGATCTCTATAATAGTAGATGAAAATTCGGGACTTGGATTTATAACAAATGCAGTTGCATGTATATCTTCAGGACTATTTTACGATGAAAAAGATCTATTAGGAACTTCTATTGAAGGAGAAAATTTCACATATATTCCAATCACTAAAATCCCTATAATGATTTTTAAAAGAAATAAGAAGGATTGGGAAGAGTTACTAAAAAGAGCAAAAAGAAATAAATTAAAGTATATGGTATTTACAAGAGAAGGGCAATCTACAACAAATTATGAAGAATATATCTCACGTGTTAAAGGAAAGCCAATGAGTCAAGTGAACGTGATTGCTTTTGGCGTTTTAGGAGAGGATAATTTAATAAATAGTTTTTCTGGAGATCTAGCCTTACTAAAGTAATAAAAACATATTTAAACTTATTAAAGTTTTAAGGATTATGTCATCAGACAGGATTTTAGAACTATTAACAAAAGAGGATGAAATAACTTGGCAGACAATTCTTTTAGATTTAGTAAAATCAGGAGAAATAGATCCTTGGAATATTAATATTTCAGAACTAGCAAATAAGTATCTAAATATAGTAAGAAAATTGCAAGAAGCCAATCTTTTCATTTCAGGAAAAGTATTACTTGCATCAGCAATTCTTTTAAGAATTAAATCTCAAAGATTAATAATAGAGGATATATCTTCATTAGACGAACTAATGTTTCCTCAAGATATAGAAGAGTTAGATGATTTCATAAATCCACAAGGAAAACAGAGGCTTTCTTTAGATGCAGAACCACAACTAACAATCAAAACACCTCAAGCAAGGAAAAAGAGAGTAGAAATGGATGATTTAATATCTGCATTAGAAAGAGCATTAGAAGTTAATGAAAGAAGATTATTTAGAATAGCAGAAAAAGACAGAATACCAGACGAATTAAAAATTCCAGAGAAGAAAATAGATATTACAAAATTAATAGAGATTTTGCATGAAAAAATAGTTGAAATGTTTAAAAAGAAACCAACATTAACATTTACTGAATTAGTCGGAAGTGATAGAAGAGAAGACAAAATACTAACATTTGTTCCATTACTACATTTAGATAATATAGAAAGAGTAAATTTAAGCCAAGAACAACATTTAGGTGAAATAAATATCAGACTAATACAAAAATTATGAAAATTCTAAAAGGTCAAGAAGAAAAAAATGCAATGAATTATATAATGATTACAAGAGAATTAGCTAAACAATCAAAGTGCAAGGATCATAAATGTGGTTCTATAATTGTAAAAGATAATAAAATTATAGGACAAGGCTTTAATTCTCCACCAAAAAACTTAGAATCACAAAGAAGATGTGATATAAGTAAAGAGAATTATGATAAAAAAGTCACAGATAAGACTTGTTGTATACATGCTGAACAAAGAGCAATATTAGACGCATTAATAAATAATCCAGATAAACTAAAAAACTCTAGACTATATTTTACGAGAATAGACAAAAACAATGAATTAATATCTTCTGGAAAACCATATTGCACAATTTGTTCCAAAATGACTCTAGATGTTGGAATATCAGAATTTATATTGTCTCATGAAAATGGAGTATATATTTATAATACAGAAGAATATAATGATCTTTCTTTTAATTTTAAATCTTCTTAATCTTATTATTGAAATAACAATTAAATAAGAACAATTGTAACCATGCATTAACAATTATAGAAATAATAAATCCAATAATAAAGAAGGGGATCATTACCCAAACCAATATAGGAAATATTCTAGCAGGCCAGCTTATGAATTCAGATATAATTTTAATAATCAGATTTATCCCAATAGTTATAGCCCAAGGTATAATAACTAATCCAAAATTTTCTTTAGTAAACATAATTGACTTCTTAATTAAAGCAACTGCAGAATTAATTTTAGTTTGCGATAGAATTGGCATTAAATAAAAAAAACCAAATGAAAAGATTAAGGCGAGTATAATAACATACAAAACTCCTAACAATCCAAAGAAAATTGCAAGGCCAATACCTAAAGGTTTGCTTGCTAAAAAAGCCAATAAAACTAATGAAGCCAAAACGAATATAGGAACAATAAACAAAAGAATTTGAATTAGTTTTACCCTAAACAAAACAAATGTAAAATTCTTAAAACCACCCCACATATCTTGCGCAAGCGCTTTATTCTTAGTTACAGCTTTATTTAGAATTCCAACATACATTCCTTCAATAGAACTTCCTATTAAGATAAGTAATAAAAGATCAATTATTCCAAAAAATATAATATAACTAATAATAAACGGATTAAAATACCAATTTTGTTCCAAAGCAAATCCCAATAAGAAAAATAATCCAATCTCTAAACCAACAATTACAGCCAATGCTATCAAAAATAATAAACTATAAAGTAAAGGCAGAAATATGATCAAATTACTCTTTAGATCATTCCAGCTTTTCTTTAACAATAAGCCATATCTAACATCCATCTTAGTTTATCCCCAATTAAAACTTATAAAGCTTTTTATCCAGAATTTATTATTACTATCAAAACATTTATATAATGAATAAACTCTGGATCTTTAATAAAAGGAGGCGAAAATTATGGATATTGTAGAATCAATAAAAAGGCCATTCTCAGATATTAAAAAATGGATTATTGGTTGTTTATTAATGATAATCCCTATAGTTAACCTATTTTCATTAGGTTATATTTTGGAGTCAGCAAGACTCTCTCTAGGAAAAAAGAGAGATCTTCCAGAATGGGATAATTGGGGTAATCTCTTTATTGCAGGATTATTGAATACTGTGATAGGATTTATTTATTTATTAATTCCCGGAATATTACTAGTTATAGCTTTAGGAACCTTACTATTAAGTATGTTTTCTGGTGAAGGTTTTAATTTTGGAGCTTTATTAGCAGCAGGTCCTTTGTTTATTTTAGCATTTGTTCTTGGATTATTTGCTATATACATCTTACCATCAGCTATACTAAACTGGGTAAAAGAAGATAGGTTTGGAGCTGCTTTTAGTTTCGGAACCATCCTCAAAAAAGCATTCACAGGAAAATATTTTGTTGCTTGGATTGTTGGAGCAATAATAAATGTAGTTGTAGTAAGTATATTGAGTTTCATACCTTTTGTAGGTGGTGCTATAGGATCATTTACAGGGATGATAATATCTTATACTTTATTAGGAGAAGCAGTAGCTGAATTATAAAATGGCAACGAAGAAAAAAACAACTAAAAAGACAGCTGTAAAAGAAACAGTAAAACCAATGCCTAAACAAATGTCTGGAAAAAAACCAGATAAGACATTAGCAATAATAGGTTTATTAATAAATGTCTTAATATTTCCAGGATTAGGAACAATAATAGGAGGAAAAACAAAAACAGGAATAATTCAATTAGTCCTGATGGTTGTTAGTATACCCCTAATGTTAGTTTTAATTGGTTTCTTATTGGCTTTTGGAATTTGGATATGGGGAATAGTCTCTGGAGTCCAATTAATTCAAGAAGCACAATAATTTTTTTATTTTTTTTTCAGTTAATTTTATATAATTCTATTTTATTTTGATTTTCAATGGGATATCTTAAATCTGCATTAGAAATAATAATCTGTAATGAAAAAATAATTTCTAAAATTTCAAATGATAAAAATGCAACAAAATGGGCGATTTTAATACCTATCTTAGTTGGAATAGTATCATCAATAATAGGTCTATTAGCAAATTTATTGCTTTCTAGTATTGCACCAGAATTAAACACAACAACAAATTATCTTTTGATTTTATCCTATCCAATTACAACTTTAATTATGGTTTTAATTTGGACAACAATAATTTGGATTTTATCTAAACTATTCAGAGGAAAAGGGACATTTATAGGCTTATTTAGAAACTTTGGTTTATCCTCAATTTTATTTATCTTTGGGGCAGTTCCTATAGTTGGTCTTTTAACAGGAGTTTGGGGAGTAGTAACATCAATTTTTATAGTTAAATCCTCTCAGAAATTATCTGGCGGAAAAGCAACTTTAGTAGTTTTAATCCCAATAATTTTATTATTTTTATTATACGCTATTATTTTCGCATTTCTAGTTTCTTCAATGGCCCAACTTATTCAATAATCTAAACCAAACAAATCAGTTAAATTTATCTCTAAAGCAACAATTGGAAGTTCTAAACCAAAATTGCTAATAACTTTAGGATGAATCTCTCCTATGTAAGCAATATCTTTTCCATCTACAGAAACTCTTCCAACTCTTCCAGGAATAAAACTAAAGTGTTCTTCTTCTCTAATTTTATATTTTAAACCAAGACTATTCATTAAATGATCTAAAATTTGTTTAATCTCAGTATAATTTGCATTAGTATGACAACTAATACAAGCCAACCTTAAAACATTTCTAGATTTAACATCTTTACTATCATCCGGAATTACAACTTCACTAACCTCAAATATTTTTTGTGGATATTCTAAACTTCTATTATGCATTAAACATTTCATTAATTCAGGAATTAACCATACCCTAACCATATTCAAGGTTTTTTCAGCACTTCCACCTAAATCAATATGATTAAACTCTTGAATATTCATATTTTCAAATTGATCTTGTTTGTTGCTCAATATCAAAGTAAATACTTCTTGATAACCTAATCCAATCATTAATTTAGTGAGTTCTTCTTTAATTACGACAGAAGGCCTTGTCCCACCTATAGAACTAACAGGCTTCATTCTTAATTCAAAATTGTTAAATCCATAAGCCCTAGCAATGTCATCTATAACATCTACATCATGCCAAATATCACTTCTAGTTCCAGGAACATTAATCTTCAAAAAAGATTCATTACTAGAATTAACTTTATAACCCATCTTCTCCAATAGTTTCCCAACTTCTTTAGAATTAAAATCAGTTCCCAAAACTTTATTCACATCATTAATTTTAATTGTTCTTTTCTCTTCTGTAAAATCAGGACTAACAACTTTTTTATTATCATATACTATATCTATAGAGTATGCTTTTCCACCCATATCAATTAAAGCACCAACTAAAACTTGTAAAGCTATATTTATTGTTTTTAAATCTAATCCAGTAGCCTCAACAAATACATCAGTAGTATTCTCTGTTATTTTTCCCATATCATGAGAATTAACTATTGGCGGCATGCTCATAATAGTGTTACTAGAATCTATAAATACAGGCAATCTTTTCCAATTTTCACATATATGTCTATATTCTATTCCAGTTGGGTGTCTTTCTAAGACCTCTTCTCCAGTTATAATGTCAGGATATTCTAAAGGCCTATACTTAATCTTTTTAGGATCTAAACAAGTAAATGTAATTGGAAACTTAATTTTTTCCAAAGGATATAATCCAAGCCCACCTTTTTTTCTATGCCTTAAAAAAGTTGCCCCTAATTTTTCTTGAATCCTTATAACTTCTTTAATTTTTTCATCATCAAATTTTAAACCTTTAACAATTGCTGCAACAGCATAAGGCCATTCTCCAATCATATTTTTTACAATAACCTTATTTCCAGATTTTTCAATTTTATAATCTTGAACTTTTAATCCCAAATAACTCCTTAAGGCCCTAGCCAGACCCTGAGTACTTATTAAATCAGATCTTTCAGCACTTATATCTACTTTTAATTCATCACCTTCTGCATGCTCCAAATCAAAACCAAGATTAAACAAGATTTCTTTCAAATTTTCCAAATCAATCTTCTTACCAACATACTTATTTAATTCTGAATGTTTTGTCTCAACAGTTACCATTTTTTGATCACCTTTGCATTTCTAAACCAGTTTAAATCTCCAGTAACCCCTAAAACTTTTCTTATATCTTTTTGTTCATGTAACATCATAGATAATCTTTCAACACCCAGTCCCCATGCAATAACAGGAACATTAATTCCATAAGGTTCTAAAGCTTCAGGTCTAAATACACCAGAATTAATTAATTCAACCCACTTTCCTAATTGCTCATTATATCCAATTGCTTCCATTGAAGGTTCTGTATAAGGATTATATGTCGGTTTAAACTTAATTTTATAAACTCCCATTCTATTATAAAACTCTTTGATATAACCCATTAAATCTCGTAAAGTTAATCCCTCATCCATAATAAATCCTTCACTTTGATGGAATTCAGGAAGATGCGTAGCATCTATAGCTTCATTTCTAAATATTCTACTAACATAGAAATATTTACAAGGGGCTTTAACATTTTTCTCGCCAAAATATCTATAAGTTGTTGCAGTTGTATGTGTCCTCATTAGCAATTCCTTAGCTAGTTTCTCATCCCATTTATATCCATAACCTTTACTGCCACACTTTCCACCAGTTTCATGCATTTCAGCAACTTTTTTAGCGAGTTTAGTAGGTATTTTTCCTTCATAAGGTAAAAAGAAAGTGTCCTGTACATCTCTTGCAGGATGGTTTTGAGGAATCCACATTGAGTCCATACACCAAAATGCAGTTTCTACTAAAGGCCCTTCCATTTCTTGAAAACCCATATCCATAAATATTCTTCTTATTTGATTAATCGTCTCTTGTAATGGATGTAATCTTCCAGAATGAACTCTAGGAACTTCAACTTTAATATCATAACTCCTAAAACTTTTCTTTTCCCAACTTTTATCTTTAATTATCTCTGTAGTTACTTGATCTATTAAATCAATGTTTAAATTAGACTTTGTTAACTCCCTACCCAAATCATTTAAGATTATCCTCCTATCTTTAACAAGTTGTAAACTAACTAAGCCTCTATTTCTGAGCAACTCAAAAACATTTTTATCAACATCTGATAAATTTAATCTTTCATTTAAAAGCTTAGAAAACAATTCTTCTTCTTCGCTCTTTTTATCTCCTTCTTTTTTACCCTTTTCACTAAGTTTTACACATAATCCATTGCTTCTAGAAACTTCAACCAAATAACCTTTTTTCAATAAACCAACAGATACATTAATCTCAATATCATTTAAATTAGTCTTTTTCTTAAGTTGATCTAAACTGATAAGATCACTATTCAAATTTTTAATCACAGTTCTCTCAGGTAATTCTTTATAATTTTTAGCTTTATCACTTAAAACAACAAATTTTTTTTCTTCAACATTCAATTTTAATACATTCTTATATTCCAAATCAGATACAGCTTTTATTACTTGTACTTCCTGTAAACCAGAATTCTTAACGAGCTCATCAAAGTCTTTATACTTTCCTAATAATGGAATTATTTTTCTCTCTAAAGGGTGTAATTTGTTAATTAACCTCTTAATGTCCATAGAAAGTTATCTTAATTTTAGATATTTAAGAGTATTGGTTTGATCTAAGAATTAAAAAATTACTTCCAAACATTCTCAAATAAAGCTTTCAAAGTTTGTGCAAAAAAAGGAGTATTTACCCATATTCCAACATCTGAAACCTCGTTTGAACCTTTGTCATCGTTAACCATAAACATAATATGTTTTCCATCAACAACAACAAATCTTGAGTTTAAATCTACATCTTTAATTTGAGCATATTCTTTTAACTCTTCAGCAGCTTTTCTTCCCCTATCTGTCTTTAAAGGAGCAGCGATTCTAATATTAATTTTATTAGCATGAGCTTTTTTAATCGTGTTCTTCATACTTTCCAGTTTTCTTATAATACCACTCTCAGTAGTAGCAATTAAAACCTCTTGTTCAGCATTAGCCATTAAATTAATAATATGATCATAAACATTATTTCTACCTTTAAAACTTCCCGAGATTGTTGTAGGATCAACATGAGTAACCCCTTGTTTAAATAATAAGTTTAATTCCTCAAAAACATCTGTTTTTTGTACTTCATCAACACCTTTAATTTCATCTTCAGCTTTATCATGAATTCCTTTTTTTACTCTTATAACAATTTCACTAGGAGAAACAGCCAAATATTTTATAGGTCTTCCTAATTTCATAATAATAAATCCTTTTTTTTCCAAACTTTCAAGAACATCATAACTTCTGCTTCTAGGAACATTACTCATATCAGATAATTCTCCTGCAGTAGCAGACCCTTTACTAAGTAAGGCTGTCCAAACCTTAACTTCATAAATATTAAGATTAAATGCGCTTCTTAACTTCTTCAATAAACTTTCACTTACTATCATTTTAACTACTTGAGGGTAATGTCATTTATATAAACCTTTCGAAATTAGTAACTTAATAGTAGAGATAATGATAGTAGTAATCTAATTACTCTAATAATTTATTTTGTGCATATTTTAAAGAGAAATAGGCAGCAACACTCAGTAGGATGTTATAAATAACTAATCTCCAAACAAGTTCACTAAATCTTTCAAATGTAAAATTAAATAAGATAATTCTTTTCAAAAGATTTTCAGCAACAACAAAAGGATTATACAATATAAAACTCTTTAAGTACAAAGGCAAAGTTTCTAATGGTAAAATCGTATTTGAAAAGAAAATTGAAATAATTATCACTATTAAAACAGCCACATTTGAAGTTTCTTGTGAATTTGTAAAGTATCCTATGAATAATCCAGCTAAAATAAACATACTTAATATTAATAATAAAGGTAAAAAAAGAGCTCCAATTACTTGAAGACCAAAATTAACAAACAAACTTAATAATATGAATATAACAATTAAATGGAATAAAATTATTATAAATGTAGTTAAATATGATCCCATTAAAAAAACAATTTGCGGTGTTGCAGCTATATTATTTCTAAAATTCGCACTTGAAATTCTTTCATTTAATACTAAACTAGAAGCAACCATTAAACAAACAAACATAATAATTAAAACTAGAAAAGTAGGCAAAAACTTACCAATATAAGTTCCTTGTACTGCTATAGGTTCTACTTTTGTTTTTATTGGACTAACAATATTTTCAGGATTTGTAATCTTTATACTATTGAGATCATTAACAATAGTTTGAACATCCTGTTTTAAATTATTAACCTTAATTATACTATTACTAGAAGTGCTAGGTATCCCAGATAATCCTTTAGAAATTTCCTCTATTTTATTATCTGCTACTATAACATCAGCAACAAGACTATTTAATTTACTATCTAAA
This sequence comes from Candidatus Woesearchaeota archaeon, assembly GCA_018302545.1. Lineage (GTDB taxonomy): Archaea > Nanobdellota > Nanobdellia > SCGC-AAA011-G17 > GW2011-AR18 > JAGVZM01. Next base: position 133,664 of record JAGVZM010000003.1, read on the forward strand.
GCTTTAAGCTGATCTTCTATCAAAGATTCATTTGTTTTACTTATATTATATATTTTAACAATATTTCTAAAATCTTTCATCAAATTTGCAGTTTTAAAATCAGTATAATTAGCATTTAATGTTATTCCAGAAGCAGTAGATTGTAAAGTTGTGGCTATATTACTTATCTGATTTTGATCTGTTGTCAGATTATCTAAAATTATTAATTTGCTGTTAAGTTGAGTTTCAGAATTAATTAATTTACTTAAAAGGTCTTTTGTAATACCCAAGCTTAATTCACTAGATATCTTAAGTACATTCTGATTTATATCAGATATAATGATATAAACAATATTAATCTTACTAGGATCAACATAGAATGTAATCTTATTAGAAGAATCATTACTTAAAATCATATTTGGAGAAAACTCTAAGCATGCAGTATATTGTCCGCTTTTAACACCAGATAAACAATCAACAGAGTTATTTGATTTTGTAATAATATAATTTCCATCTTCTAAATTATCTATTATTTTATTACTAAGTTCACTATAACTATCAGAATAAGTTGCTATTGGAACATCCAATAAAGAGGAATTATTAAAAGCCAGAATAATCAATAACATAATAAGCAACGGACCAAAAATTATTATAAATGCAGAACTTTTAGATCTAAGTATAATCTTAAAATTCTTAACTATTACAGCCCAGATACTAACCAGTATACTAATAAATTCCTCTTTTTTTACTTTCTTCATTATATATAGCCTTTCTATACATATTATTAAATATTACCTCTAATGGTATCTTTACTAAATCCATATGGATTAGATTATCATCACAATTACTATAATACTGATTTAGATACTTTAATAAGTTTCTGGTGTCTTTGGCAAATAACAATAATGATTTTTCATCTAACCTATAATCTTCAATTAAACCAGTTTGAAATAATGAATCTAGCAAAGATTTATAATTCCCTAATTCTGTTTCTATTTTTATTAATTCATTTTTCTTCAACTCTAATTTAATCTCTTTTGGATTTTCAAAAGTGATGACTCTTTTATTACTTATAACCAATATTTTATTACATAACTGGTTGATATCCTCTAGAATGTGAGAAGAGATTATTATTGTAGTGCCTGTCTCATTAATTCTCTTTATTAACTCCATCATATTTCTTCTTAAAGTAGGATCAAGATTAGCAGTAGGTTCATCTAAGAATAATAATTCAGGATCATGAATTAAAGAACAAGCCAAATCTAATCTTTTTTGCATACCTATAGACATATTCCCTCCATAAAGATCTTCTGTTCCTCTTAAATCTAATATTTCTAATAAAGACTGTATCCTACTCCTTCTATCCTCTCTAGATATTCCATATAGCTTAGCAAAATAATTTAAATTTTCAACCACACTTAAATTTTTATAAAAAGAACCTTCTTGTGCAGCAAAACCAACTTTTTTCTTAAATTCATTATTTAATTTATGTATAGGGTCTTTATTATAATAAATATCTCCTGAATTAGGTTTTAAAAATCCAACTAACATATTAAGTAATGTAGTTTTACCACAACCACTCTTTCCAATAAGACCTAGAATACTTCCTTTCTCTACACTAAAACTAACTTGATCAAATACTATAAAATTATTAAATCTCTTACTAACATTCACCACCTCTATTATACTATCCATTATTAATATAGATTAGGATCAACTTGTTTTTAAGCTTAACTATAGCAACAATTAAATATAGAAAAAAATCTAAAATTATATGAAACATAATCTAATAGTAACTTTAACTTTAATTTTTTTATTCTTAATTTCACATCTCGTTGGGTTTTTTATAATAAACCATTATCTTCCAGAAGAAAAATCACTTCCATTAGGAATAGAAAAACCAAAATTAGATCCACAAACTTCCTTTATTCCAATATTCTTAATATTATTAGGAGCTACTCTTTTAGCTTTATTATTAATTAAATTAGGAGCATTTAGAATATGGAAAGCTTGGTTTTTCTTAAGTATCTTTTTCACATTATTAATAGCACTCTCAGCATTTACTGGAGTTCTTGTGGGATTTATATTAGCCTTATTCCTGGCTTTATTCAAAACATTCAGACCAACTCCCTTGCTTCATAACTTTACAGAAATTTTTATCTATGGGGGATTAGCATCATTATTTGTGCCCATCTTAAATATTTGGTCTGTGTCTATACTATTAATTTTAATATCTATATATGATATGATAGCAGTTTGGAAAACAAAACACATGGTTTCTATGGCAAAATTCCAAACAAAATCCAAAATGTTTGTTGGGTTATTAATACCCTATAAAAAATCTTTAAACTCTAAAAAAATTAATTTAAAAAAACAAAGAAATGATAATTTAGAGGCAATACTTGGTGGAGGAGATATAGCCTTTCCTTTAATGTTCTCAGGTGTAATACTAAAAACAAGTGGATTTTTACCTGCCTTAATTGCATCTGTAACTGCAGCTTTAGCTTTATTATTATTATTTATGCTTGCAAAAAAAGATAAATTTTATCCAGCAATGCCATTCATTACAGCAGGATCTTTCATAGGATATTTGCTAATCTACTTATTATTTTGACCAAGCGTAAATTGTTAGACTACTATAGTTTCCTAATCTAATATTATTATTTGTAGGATCCTCTATGGTAATGTCTGGAAAACTCATTGTTGTTGATTTAATATAAATGTGTTTTTCTTGAGGCAATGAATTCTTAAAATTAGTTTCTCTTTCATCTAAATTAGAACCTTGACTAGCAGGGGCATAGTAGCACTCGTAAATGTCTCCTGTTAAATTCAAACCACAAGTTCTAACTGCATAATCCCAAGGATGAGCACTAGTTGGATAAGATAAAAACCCAATATAGCCTCTTACACATTCAGCACTACCTAATGTTTGAGGAGGAGTGTTAGTATCATTATCAAAATCAAAAGTATGGCTTCCACCTAAAACACAATTTCTAAAATAAGCATTTTCCTGCATCTCTTTTAGTATTGACTTTGTAGTCTGATCTAAATCTGGTGGAACTGCTGCAGTATCTTTTGGAACTTTAGGTAAAATTGCTATCATAAAACCAAGAACTATAATTATAGCAATTATTGCTTCTAGTATCTTTAAAAATCCATGTTTATTCATCACCATGTTTTTATCCTCACTTTTACTGGAATTTTAACACCATCATCAGTAATTAAAAAACTATTAAAATTTCTAACAAATACTTGCACATTTTCAGGAGGTTGTAAATTATTTGATGGAAATATAACATTAACATTAGAGGAACCTTGAGGCAAAGCTTCTACTGTTATTATAAACTCTTTCAAATCAGGAAAACCCCACTTTTCTTTTATACATCCATAACCTATAGTACAGCCACTTCCAAGATCAATATTATTCAAATTCATAAAACTAGCTAAATCTATTCCTTCTAAACTTTCTTCTATTCCTATATCATATATTACAGGACATAAAGCAGCAACTTGATTATCATAAGGCCATGTTGTATTTCCAGAACCTAAACAAGCAGTTAAAGCTCCTGTAATATCTAAACTGGTTGAATCTGTATCAAAATTAATTGGAATATCTGAAAACATCAAATAATATTTTGTTTTATCTGGCATTTGTCCATTAGCTTGTGTAAAAAACTTTCCAGGAATACCAAAACCATTGTTCTCATCCCTATATTTAGTTTGATTGTCTCTTTCAGCTAGATTATGAGAATTGTATTGGGCTCTAGCAGCAATAACTAAACTCACATCAAGTTGTCTAGGATCACTACCACAAAAAGTCAATCCACCAGTAGCATTATTACAAACTGGTAAAGGATTCTCATTAGAAACTAAAAAATTAGCACCATTGGGAGGATTATCTGTTGGAGTTTTAACTGCATAATAAGATTCAGCAAATAAATTATCATTTAGATTATCAAGATAAGTAGTAAATCTATTATTAAAAGGAGTAGTAGCACAATTAGAGTTACAACTAACATTTATACTGTTCCTAGTTAACAAAACAACTTGTTCATTAACAATACTTTCATTAGCATGATATAAAAAAATCGGAACTATATTGACTCTTTTATTAATATCATTCATAAATCCATCCTGAACAATATCCAATAATGTGTCTGAATCATAAACAGGAGTTAAACCTGGCCTAAATAAAATAAACATAAAAACAAGAGTTATCAAAAACAAACCAAGAGCGATTATCCAATCTATTTCTTGTCCTATTCCTCTTTTATTATTAAACATTTGAACCTCTTTAATATAAACCTAGTGGGAATCATTAATAAAATTAGTGATTCTGCAGGATCAACAATTCCAGTTGCAGTACTTATAACTAAATATCCGCCTAAAGTCATAATTATAGAATGTTTTACTCCAGATTTATAATCTCCTTCACTAAATTTCCCAGTCATTAATCCTGCAAAAATACCCTGAACAATAATTGTAGTAATAAATATTGGGTTAAAATCAACATTGCCAGCACTTCCACCTAAACCAGTTATTCCTAAAGTTCCTAATCCCTGGCCAACATCACCTCCAACCAAACTTAATTTAGGTATTAAATAGATCTGCAAAACTATCATTATTGCAACAAAAAAGAAATAAATAAAATAGCTCTGTATAGTTTGTGTATAAGCATTACTCTTTCTTTCATCCTTTATTTTTTTAATTTCAAAAACAGACTTTGTAACAGCCTCTAAAACAGAACTCATGTCACCTCCACTTCTCTCAGCTTCTATAACAATATTTATTGATCTTTTAATTACTTTATTATCTGTATCTTCAGCAAAAATATTAAAAGCAGTATGAAGTGGATAACCCCATTCCAATTGATGTGCTAATTTTACAACATAAGGAGTTAAACTTCCAAAATTAACATTAGATACATGTATAATTGCTTGAGGAATAGTAACTCCAGATCTAACATTTTCTACTAAACTTCTAACAAACTCTAAAAATTTAATTTCTAACTCTTTTTGTCTTTTATTCTCTTCTAGAAAATCAAATAGGAATGCTAAACCTGCAATTAAAAATCCAACTACCAATATCGGGTTAAAATACCAAACTTTTGGACCAAAATTTGAAGTAAAATTAAAAAATAAGATAACATCTATTAAAATTATTATACTCCCTAAAATTAATCCTATCCAATGTTTTGGTTTTAATTCCATTTATAATCCCTTTCCTGAGCTATTGATAAATACCATAAACCCTATATTAAGTAAAGGAAGTGCAGCCAATACAGATATCCATGCAATTATTCCTACGCTTACTCCAGCTAAATCTCCACCAATAGAATTAATTATTGCTAGAGTTACTAATAATAATAATGGGGATGCTATTAAAATAGCAGTATATATTTCAGAATACGTTCCTAAAGCTTGCACTTGTTTTTGTCTATCTAATTTATAAGTATTTAATGCTTCTTCAGATTTCTCATTTAAATAAGCCCTAAGGTCACCACCAGTTTCTATTGTCGAAATCATCCCATTTAATAATTCTTTAAATTCAGGATTTGGTGTTATTTTTGCAATTTTAGCTAATGCTGTAGTTAAATTATATCCAAATAAGTTGACATAATTTAATATCTTCTTAATTTCTTTTTTTAACTCAGGGTATTCATCAGATTCAACAATCAATTGAAAGATACTTATAGGTTGTGCACCACTACCAGCAACAGCACTCATATGCACTAATGCAAAGGGCAATTCTAATTTTATTTTTTGATTCTTTCCACCTATCAAACTAGCTGGATAAAAGTAAAATCCTGCAAAAGTGAAGATCATTCCAAAAAAAGAGATTAAAGCAATAACCAAAATATTTAAATTAAAAGCAAAATTCAAAGCTAAAAAAAATAAGAATATTCCTGGAAATGATAATAATGTAAAAAATAACATCATACTAACATAACTTCTAGATAGTAAATCTAATTCAACCATATTAAAATATTTAAACATTGGTTTAAAAAATTCAGGATATTTTTCAACTAAATTATCAGCTAAACCTTTCATAAATTTATTAGCAATTTTTGCAAAATCATTTGGTTTGTATATAGTATAGAACTCTTTTTCTAAGGCCATCTTGCCTCTAGATTTTATTCTTTCTTCTTCTCTTTTCTTAAACTTATTAAGTTCTGATTCTGTTAAATTAATCTCATTTAAATATTTCTTTTTCTCTTGTGAATTCAGTTTCTTAAATTTACTAGAACTAAAATTTGGTAAAGGCAAAGACTGCATATTCTCTCTTAAAACTATCTTTTTAGGTTTGGGTAAAACAAGCTGTGGCTTTGGCAATGGTTTCTTCTCATCAACCTTCTCAGATGAAGATAGAGCATTAATTAATTTAGTATTTTCATTTTCAATGCTATTAAGTATATTATTTCTATTATTGAAAAATTTATCGTAAGTTATTCTATTTTTTACTTTATCAATTTTAACTATTTCTGTATCTATATTATCAAGTTCTTCAACTAGTTTCTGAATTTTTCTAGCTCCTTCAATAATATCACTTGACATTTTTCTCTTTCTCTATCAATTTATTTAGTCCTGCAAGTAAATATAGAAATTGCTTTTTAAAATTATTTAACTGGTTTTTATACTGTTCACTATTCTTATCTATTTTAGGATCTTGTAAAAATTTCTCATAATTCTCAGCAACCTCAACTAAGATGCTTGAATTTTGTTTTAATAGGACATTACTCATATTAATTTAAACCTCCTTAGAACCAACTCAGGAGACTTATAATATTCATGAACAACTGCTTGAACTTCTTTAAAACCAACAATTCCTCTTTTAAATAATTCTTTAACTAATCTTATTCTAATATTAAATTCATTCAAAACTTGTTCAGGTGTAAAACCATAGTGAGTAGCTATATTCTCAAATACCTTACTATTAGGATTAAAAATGAAGGTATTATTCCTTGGATCCCATCTGAAGACATTGTTTGTAACTTCTCCACCTAATCCTTCTTTAACTTCAACAATTTCATCTATACTAACTACCTTTCTAACATCTCTTCCTTTGACTTTTGTCTCAGCCATAACAACTACAGCAGATAATGTTTCTATTAAAGAGCCAGATAAATTAATTGGATTTGTCTCTAATCTTCTTATTAAAGTTCCTACATTTTCAGCATGCATTGTAGCCATACCAGGATGTCCTGAAGCAAAAGCCTGGAATAAAACAAACGCTTCTTTACCTCTAACTTCTCCTACAATGATATAATCTGGTCTCTGTCTAAAGCTTGCTCTAAGCAAATCAAAGAGACTGACTTCACCATATCTTTGTCCAACTAGGTTACTTAAACCAACACCTGATCTAGCAACACTAGGTAACCAGTTCTCATGCTCTAATTGAAGTTCTCTTGTATCCTCAATTGAAACAACCCTAGCTTGGGGGGGTATAAAGAAAGCTATAGAATTAATAAATGAAGTCTTACCACTACCTGTTCCACCTATTACCATCAAACTATGTTCATATTCAATAGACATCCATAGATAAGAATAAACTTCAGCACTAGCAGTTCCCTTAATCATTAATTGTAATGGACTCCAAGGTTCCTTTGTAAACTTTCTAAGCGTAAATGTTGGTCCTTTTGAAGATACGTCTATACTAAAAGTAGCATTAACTCTTGTTCCATCAGGCAAACTTCCATCTAATAAAGGTTCAGCATAACTAACATATCTTCCACATTTTTGTGCTAATTTTTCAACAAAAGAAGCAAGATTATGCATATCTCTATAAACTAAACTAGTCCTAATATTTCTAAATTTTCTATGAACAATATACAAAGGGCTGTTTAAACCATTACATTCAATATCTTCTATAAAATAATCATTCATCATAGGCTCTAATTCATTTAGACCTACAAAATCTCTATAAATATAATACATTGTTCTAAGGTAAGAGTCCATAGTAATTTCTATAGAGAGTTCTGTAAGTAAAACTTTAATGTTTTTTTCAAGATAAATAATAACTGTATCTCTATCATTAACACTTATAAAACTCAAATTGATTAGCTCTTTTATACCGTCTTCTAAAATGTCCAATATTTGTTTTTCATGTTCGCTTAATAAAGGTTCTTCAATTTCATAAACTAATTCTGTCTCTTTTTCATCCCAACTAACCTTAGCATAAGCATAAGGGGGAATTAAAGGGTACTTTATATTAACTAATTTAGGATCATTAATGTCTGGTAAAGTAGGAATAGTCTGTTCTTGAATTTTAAATAAAGGTTTATCTTCTTCCATAGTCTTCATAGGTTTGGGTATAGCCGCAATAGAATCATCTATATTTGGAGGAGGTATATTATTTGTTTGATCTTTAGGTACTTTTATCTCTTTATTAATTTGGATGTTATTCTCTATTTCATTTTTTTTATCTAATGAATTTTTAGTTTCTTGCTTCTGATCTTGTGAAATTTTATTCTTTAATTTAGGTCTAACAATTATTAGATATAATATTGCACCAACAACTCCTAAAAAAATAATTAAAATTATCCATAAGACTTTTTTATCAAACTTTTTCATAATTGCATCTATTAAAACCCAAATCCAAAATACAAACATAAGCAACCACACAACACCAACAACTATTAGAACTATAGAACCTAATCCAAGAACACTATCTAGTAAAGCCATTATACCTCTTTTGTTATATAAAAAATAAAAAAAGAAGTTTATATATGTTTCTTAATCTATTATTTTGGGAAATCTCTAGAAATTCCATTGCCTGGACAAGGATTAGAAATTCCTTCAATCACAACATTAGGCTTAAATTCTAATCTTACAGGTTCAGTTATTAATGAATTATTATATAATAATACAAAACTTTGTATTGAATTTCCAGGAATGCTATAATCTCTTACACCAATACCCTCATTATATTTAACAATTTGAGTGCTATTATCTGTAGAATTATAAGGATAAGTTTTTACATTAGATGTGTCAACAACTTCAATAATAGTTGCTCCTTTATTAAATATCCTAACATTAAATCCGTTTATAGATCTAGCTGCATTGTTCTCTACTGTAATGCCCATTAAAATTAAGTTAATTCCAGCACTTTCAGGGTTCGGATTAGGATACAATTGTCTATTTAGAGGAGCTAAACTAGCTTTAATATCTAAAGAACCAATAACTTCTGTACAAGCAAGGCTAATATCTGTAGATTTAGCAGTCCCTTCTTGGGTTTTTTTAAATAGGTTTGTACCCCAAGTAATAGCTATAGCAGCAAGAACTATTGTAAATCCAATGATAAGCACAGTAGCTATCAAAGGACTTATACCTCTCTTATTATTCATTATCTATTAACCTCTGCGATGCTTACTACAACAGCATTATTAAAAACTCCTTCATTTCTAATTATCAAATCATTTAAACCAACTAAAGTATTTGATTTACCTTGCTTATTAGTTATATTAGCAAAACCACTATAGTTTGTATAAACATTTATAGAATATCTATTGTTTGTGTTAGTTGAATCTGTCCTTACAATCAGTTTGCCTTCAGAAACATCTATTCCCTCTTCACTAATTTTTACTCTGGAATCATTAAAATTCCAAGCAATTGTTTCTCTTTGATCATCTAAAACAAAAGATCCTTTTCTTATATTAACTGTAACTATCCTCTGGCTCCCAGGACCTTCTCTAACAACTTCTCTTACATTATCATCTAATTTATGCATAACTTCTTTTGATTGAATTATTATATTCTTATCTTTTAATTTATTAACAACAGGTAATCCTGCAGCAAGTAATACAGAAATAATAATAATACCTAAACCAAAATAGAGCACCGCACTAATCCAAACACTAGCACCCTTTTTTCCAAAAATCATAATATAAAAAATAAAAAAAGAAGTTTATATATCTTTTGCAAATTAAACTTCCTTAGTAATTCCTTGACCTGGACATTGTTTAGCTATTCCTTCAATAACAACCTTTGGTCTTAATACAACTTTAGTCGCATTAGGAACTAAACCATTGTTATAAGTAAAATTAAATGTCCTTATTGTATTAGCTGGTACTAAATAATTGCCAGGAATTATCTGTGCTGCTTGAGTTACATTATCTGTATCTAATACATCTGCTATAGTATCTCCTATATTTTGTACTCTAACTACAAATCCATTTACCTCTCTAGAAACACCATTATCAAGAGTCATTGTAAAAGTATTTGGTGCAACTCTATACAATTTAAGGTCTAAATTTCCAATAACTTCTGTACAAGCAATGTTAATGTCTGAAGTCTCTGCAGTCGCTGTTTGTGTTTTTTTAAATAGGTTTGTACCCCAAGTAATAACCAATGCAGCTATTACTACAGTAAATCCAATGATAAGCACAGTAGCTATCAAAGGACTTATACCTTTCTTATTTTTATTTTTCATTATTTTTCACCTCAAGGTCTTATTTTTAATTCTATAGGATCCTCACAATATTTGGATTCTCCGTCGATTGTAAATTGAGGATATATCTCAACTTTACTAGCATTTGTTGCATTTACTCCGGCAGTTACACCAAGAGCTCTATTAACTATACCAACTACACCATATATACTTGGTACTGGGAATTGAAGTTTAGCTAAGTTAGTATCTGCACTCCATTGGTTATTGGCACCATCCCAAACAGAAAATGAATTCTGGCTGTTTGGATCTATGGCTTGCAAATCTCTAATGTTTGCAATTTCATTACCCTCATATAATATAAATCTAAATCCACTAACTTCTTGATCTTGGTTACGGTTTTTAATCCTAATTGCTAAAGTGTCTGGAACAGCAGGATTCGGAACTGTACCTCCACTTAAAGTTGAAGGATCTCTAACAACTTCTGTATCAATCTTAAAACCAGTAGTACAAGCTAAATTAAATTTAGAAGCGCTTGCTGTATCATCTACAGTTGTTCTAAACAATTTTGTACCCCAAGTAATAACCAATGCAGCTAATACTATTGTAAATCCGATAACTAAAACAGTAGCTATCAAAGGACTTATACCTTTCTTATTTTTATTTTTCATTATTTTCCACCTCTCTATGAACATTTAACTTGCTGTAATTTATCTATACATAAAACTAATTTATGTCCTTCTCCTTCTTCTTTTATTACTCCAGGAATTACTTCCACGCTTTCTGGACCATTAGCTCTTGGATTATTATATGAAAAAATAAATTCTTCTCCAGGACTAATTTTCCTTCCACTTGGAGGAATTCCAGATGCAGATCCATCCTGATAATACGAAACAATCCTTATTGCATCAACATCAGAATTTCCAACATTAGTTACTTTAACATCCAAAGTATTTCCATTAATGCTACAACTAGCAGAGATATCTTGAGCTATCTGTTCTTTAATACCACAATCTACTTTTTGTATATTCCCTATAACAATTCCACTAAAAAGAAGCCATACCCCTACTGCAATTACAACAACAGCACCCACAAGAATAACAGTAGCTATCAAAGGACTTATACCTTTCTTACCACCAAACCTCTTTTCCATACTAAGTTTAGAAACATTTTCATTTAAAAGCATATCGGTTTAATTGATTTTTTCATGTTTTTTAATTATTATAAAAAACAAAATAGATTCAAGTACAGCCTGGAGGACCACGAACATCTAAACATAATTGAGTATAATTAATTACTATCTGTCTGTTTACACATCTAATAAATTGAGATTTTTCTGTATCATTAATTATAGGTATAATCTTTATTTCATCATCATTAAAACCTGTGTTTAAATCTATACTAATATTATATTTATTATTTTGACCAGGACTTATAGAAGATAAAGTTGGAGTTGCTCCTGAAGAATCTACAATTTGATAAGTTACAGAACCAGCACCTGGAGCAGTAATGATCAATTTATGAATTGAAAAAGTTCCCTTGTTTATTAAAGTTAATGGGCTTAATAATCTCCTCGTTGGTGAAGGGTTTGGTCCAAAATTAATTGGTCTTCCAGATCCAGGAGTAGCAGGATCCATTGTAACCGGATCTATACCCCCCTCTTGATGTGTGTTAAAATTAGCCCTATCCAAAACATCATAACCTAATCCAACAGAGTCGCAATAAACACTTTCCTCAGCAATCAAATTTGGATCAAATTCCTTAGCTTGTTTAATAAAATAACTAGAAACAACTGCTCCTAAAGTAACAACAAAAGCTACAAGTATAACTGCAGATAATAAAGGACTTATACCTCTTTTATTTTTCATTAAAACATTAAATAGAAAACTAGATTTTAAACCTTTCTAATTAATTAAAAGACTTGCACAACCCAATAAAGAATAAACACTTGAGGGCAGAGTATTCAATTTAAAAATAAAAGTGCAAAGCTTAATTAGACTCTTTAATTATTTGATTAGCATCAGGTTCAATTGATAAACTATTGAAAGCACCGCAATTCCCGCATCTTTCTGGAGGTCTAGCTTTAGGCATTTTAGGACTATACTTAAAGCTGCAATTCCTACAGTAATATCTTACCATATAATTAAATTATAGAATGTAGTATATAAACATTATTATGTTTAGAACAAAACATCTAATTTTATATTATTTACTAAATTTTCTACATTATGGGAAAAACTTATGAAAATATAAAAGACAAATTTGGATATGGTTTAATAGGTGTTGCTGTAATTGATATTATTCAAAGGCAGTTTACAGGAAATAGTTTGTATGAACTAATAAATGAGCATTCTCTAATAAAATCTTCTCCAGAATTAGTTTATGATATTGCTGTTGCTTCTGCAGGAATATTAAGCCTTTATTTTAAAGAACTAAGAAAAACTAGAATGGAATTAAAGGCAAAAGAAGCAAGATTAGAAGAAAATGTAAGAGCATTAGAGAGAGTAGAAAATGATTTAGGTGCAGCCTTAGGAGAAATTGAAAGATTAAAAAGACAAAAAGGATCTCAAAATTTTTTTATAATCAAAGAACCTGAAGGTCCAACAAATTAAACAAATACAAAAATATTTAAACATAAACTAAATTAATTAATTAATGATAAAAAAGACGGTATCAAAAGACACTCCATTAGCTGAAATTACTTTAAGAAAATATGAAAAACCTTCTTCTGAAATGCCCAAAAGAGATGCAATAAAAAAATTGTGTTTATCAATTGGATTATTGCAGCCAGGAGACTCAAGAGATATTGTTGTAGATATTTTCCATGTTCTTCACGATGCAAAATTACAATTAAATTCAGAAGAAATTCAAAAAAGAGTTGTTGGCTATAGAAAAAAATCAAATCTTCCACTTCAAGGAATTGCACAATCAAATATTAGAAGACAATTAAGAAGATTAAGAGAATTATTTTTAGTAGAAAAAGTAAAGAATACTTATAGAATATCTGAAAACGAAAACATCCATAATATCTTCGAAGAAAAAATAAAAAAGTTCTATATTCCAACAATAGTTTCAAGAGTAGAAGAATATTTTAAACATCTAAAATAATTAGGCTTTTATAATCCTATAGCAAGTTTATTAGATGAAATCAAATTCACCTTCAGGAGAAAAAACCTCTGAATTTTCATCATTTCATAGAGGTATTCCAAATCCTAATATTTTACTGATGTATTTAGAGGAAAAACAACATAATGCAATTACTAAATTAAACCCATTAATCAAAGATCTAATAAAAAATATAAAAAATAAAAAATTATTAGATATTGGTTGTGGAATTGGTTCTGTTCTTTGTCAAGGCTTAATTTACTATGGATTAAATCCAAAAAATTTATACTCTTTAGATCAGGATCCGAAAAATTTTGAGAATGATGAGTATTCAAGAGAAAATAAAGTAGTATGCAAAGCTGAAAACCTACCATTCGAATCTAATTTTTTTGATGTTGTTCATTCAAATGAATTAACTTTAGATAATCCAGATCTAGATTACCTGAAAGTTTTAAAAGAAATTTGTAGAGTATTAAAACCAAATGGTTTTTACATTGCAAACGAACATTTTGATCAAGTTGAGGAGATGAAAAAAATAAATGAGAATATAAAAAACAATTTTAAAGAAATAATTAAAAATAAAAATCTAGCATCAATAGGTTTCAAGCCATTAATAAGAGCAAAATATTTAGATTCACCAAAGATTGGAAAATATCAGTTTATATTTTACTTATTCCAAAAGAAATCATCTTAATTGTTTTTCAATAGCATTCTTAAATAAGATAAAATCTCTATTTCCACTTATAGTTTCATTTCCAATTATAAAATAAGGAGTAGAATCAACTCCAGCTGCTCTTCCTTCTGCTAAATTTTTATCTACCCTAATCTTCATTGCGCTACTTTCTAAACAATTGTTAAATAATTCTGAATCTAATCCAATATCTGCAGCAGCCTTTTTTAACTTATTCTCTTCTAAATTTTCTCCAAGTAAGAAGATTGAATCATGCATCTCCCAGAACTTTCCTTGATCTCCTGCACATTCAGTAGCTTCAGCAGCTTTTCTTGCGTATTCATGGAAGGGTAAAGGAAAATGTTTAAAATTAATCTTAACTTTTCCAGTTTTTACATATTCATCTTCAATTTGTTTAAAAGTACCTGTTGCAAAAGAAGCACAAAATGGACATTGAAAATCACTATATTCAATAATTTCTAAAGTAGCATTATCACTTCCCTTAACATTTTCTCCATCAACTGTTAAAGGAGTATAAGTTACCTCTGGTTTAAAAGCAAGATATAATAAAATAATCACTATAATAAAACCAAGAGCATAATAGATATATTTCTTCTTTATCTTTTTCTTCGTTTTATCTTTATTCTCAAACTGAACTGTACCAGAATGTTTATCTTTTTTATGTTGTTCTAAAGAATTCTTATTTTCAAACTCTCTATCACACTGATTACACTTTTTTTTCATTTCTCTAGTAAATAATTAAACACTACTTAAACTTTGTGGAAAAATAATCTTTGTATTAGAAATTTAATTAGTAGGATTAGATGAGAGAGAATGTTCGATTTGTTCTAAAAAAGATGATAAATCTCCTGAAGTAACTTTTTCGTGAACTATTTTATAATACAAAACACCGTATTGTAAATGTCGAGAATCTTCAGCATTTGTTATTACTGCTTTGGTTGTGAGATCTTGTGATTTAAGTGTTGGATCCAATATCCTTCCATCCTCTAATCTTACTCGTGCATGACCCATTTGTTGATCCCATTTGATATACTCTTGTCGTGATTTTATACCTGCAACCTGAAGTAAAGTTTGAGCTACAGCAGCATGATGCCTACATACCCCTACCTTACATTCTTTTAGATCCCCAACAGCTACAGTTCTTTGATCATCCCCTTCTACAACTTCCTTAACACCTTCTTTACTATAAGGCAACATTCCAATTGCCATTCTGGCAATAATATCAAGTAATAAATCTTCTTCTAAATTTTCAGAGAGCACAATCTTTCTCAACATGCAGATTTCATTTCTAAGATCATACTTATTTATTCTAAATTTTTCTAGACCGTTCCTTTCAACTCCCTGACTATATGGCCCACAATTGGTAAATCCATCTGGAATATATGAAAGCAACCCAGGCACAATATCTTTTGTTTCTGGAAAAACAATCCTATCCAACAAAATTTCTGTCAGTAAAGACCACCCAATCTCCTCATAACTCTCTCGTAATTTGCTTGCTTTCCATCTTTCTTCCTGTTCTTTTGTGGGGGGTACGTCAGTCTTCTTAGGAGCGATGACTGTTTCCTCCTCATAAAGATAACGCTCATATGCTATACAATGAATGTATGCATTGAAAATCTTATGAGTCATCCATGGGTCACGTTGATGTGCTTCGGCAGCTTGCTCTAAAATTCGGGGTGTAATCCTCTCATGCCTTGGGTTAGGAAGAATAAAAAGACTTCCTCTAGAATTTTCCAAAACTAATTCTGGTCTTAGGAGAATTGATATCATCATTCTCTGAGAATATGAAAGACTATTAGGATTATATAGCTCTTTAAAAACTTCCATAGGATCAATTGTATAATTAACCATCTTAGAAAAATTAAATCCAAGATTTTATATGCTTTTCGGAACAAATGCTACTAACGAGTAACAATATTCAAATTCTATAAACCTCTTGAGTTATATAACAAAATTCGCTTTTTTTAATACTCCAAAAAATTTAAAATTCTATCCTTAATGTACTATTGGTTCAACAATTTGATTCAATTTATTTTCTAGAATTTTAATCAATTCAGGATCATTATATTCATATTTGTCTTGAATCTCTAAAGATATAAGTTGTTTCTTTGCATATACTTCAGGAAATCTATTTGCTATAGTTCTTCTTTGGAAATCTTCCATAACCACAATCAAATCTGCCCATTCTAATTCTTCTTTAGAGATAGGTTGATCACTAAACAAGCCTCCAGATTTTGTCTCAAATCTTTTCGCAAACAAATCTTCAGCAGTTTTAGCCCTTTTTAGGCCTTGATCTCCAATAAAGATGATCTTCATAGTGCCTTATATAGTTCATTTATAAATTTAAATCTATCTAATTTAAACATACCTAATTAACTAAATCTTATGTTTTAAATTAATATCAAAGTTTGTCCATATAAATTAAGGCCTAAATAAGCCTTAAAAAATAGCAAAAATTTATAAATAACTTTCTTTTCCAAAATTTATCCGTATTACTACAGTAACTGTAGGAGGAAATAATGAATAAACAACAAGTATTAGAAACCTTAAAGTATTTGCGTGAAAACTCTTCAAAAAGAAATTTTTCTCAATCAGTTGATTTAATAATAAACTTACAAAATTTAGATCTAAAAAAACCAGAGCATAAAATAGAATTTTATATGCAATTACCAAAGTCTAAAAATAAAAAAGTTAAAATAGGTGGTTTTGTAGATGCTCAACTTGCTACACAAGCAAAAAAAGTCTTAGATACAGTAATATTAAAAGATGAATTAGATACTTGGAAACAAGATATTAAAAAACAAAAAAAATTAGCAAATTCTCATGATTTCTTTATAGCTCAAGTAGATATTATGGCAAAAACAGCTGCTACTTTCGGTAAAGTTTTAGGTTCAAGAGGGAAAATGCCTAATCCAAAAGCAGGGTGCGTAGTTCCAGGAACAGCAAACCTAGAACCAATTGTTAAGAAATTGCAGGATACCATAAAGATTCAGACTAAAAATGAGTTGTCTATAAAAGCGTCTATAGCATTAGAATCTATGAATGATGAAGATATAGCAGAGAATGCAATAGTAGTTTACAACAACTTAGTTCCAAAATTACCTCAAGAAAAGAATAACATAAAAGACATTTTTTTAAAATTCACAATGAGTCCTGCTGTTAAAGTAGGAGAAAAACCAAAACAAGAAACAAAGGTTAAAGAAAATAAAAAATGAATTATAAAACTAAAGCAGCACAATATAAGAAGGATGAAGTTAATAGGTTAAAGTCTATTATTCAAAATTACCAAATAATTGCTGTAGCAGACATGACAAATATGCCTGCTCTTCAATTACAGAAGATGAGATCTTCTTTAAAAAATTCAGTTCTAATAACTTTATCTAAATCTTCATTAATAAAAATAGCATTTGATTCCTTAAAAGAAAAGATAAATGGATTAGATCAATTAAAAGATCATATCAGAGGTATGCCTGCTTTATTATTAACTAATGATAGTCCATTCAAATTAGCAAGCGTTTTAAAAAAATCAAAAAGTGCTGCTCCTGCAAAAGGAGGGCAATTAGCTCCAAACGATATTGTTGTGCCAGCAGGTCCGACTGCATTTCCTCCAGGCCCAATAATTGGGGAATTAGGTACAGCCGGAGTTAAAGCTACTGTAGTTGATGGAAAGATAACTGTAAAGGAAGATACTATAGTTGTAAAAGAAGGGCAAGTAATCAAACAAGAATTAGCAAATTTACTAACTAGATTAGGAATTGAGCCTATGGAGATAGGTATCAATTTATTAGCTGCTTTAGAAAAAGGAGTTATTTATACTAAAAAAGTATTAACAATAGATGAATCTGAGTACTTGAATAATATAAAATTGGCTTATCAAAGTGCATTTAATTTAGCATTTAATATTACTTATCCAACAAAGGATAACATTAAATTATTATTGCAAAAAGCATTTACAGAATCAAATGCATTAGCTGACTCTCAAAACATTATGACTTCTGGAAATGTAAAAAAAATACTTGGAAAAGCTAGCTTAGAAGCTGAAGCTTTAAAATCAAAATTAAACTTACCAGAGGTAGATATTTCCACAATAACAGAGTCAATTAACCCTGAGGAAGATAAAAAAAAAGAATCGATAGTATCTAAAGAAGTGATAACACAAAAAGAAGAGCATAAAACTATGAATAATACTCCTGAATCTCAAGAGACAAAACAAAAAAAAGAAGAATTGACTGCACAGGGAATACTAAAACAACTTCAGGATGAAAAGATTCAAAAAGAGGGCGGCATAACTAAAAGAGATAAAAATTTTGAGCGAGAAGAAAAAGCAGCCCAAGAAGCTATAAGAAAAGCTCAAGATGATAAAATTAAAAGAAGTTAACAATTAACAGGAGGAAGCTAAAATGGAATATATTTACGCATCTATGTTGCTTCATGCAGCAAAAAAGGAAGTAAACGAAGAAAGTGTTAAAAAGGTACTTCAAGCAGCAGGCGTATCTGCAGATGAAGGAAGAGTTAAAGCACTTATCGCAGCACTTCAAGGCGTTGACATCGATGCAGCTATTAAAGAAGCAGCAGTTGCTCCAGTGGCAGCAGCTCCAGCAGCTCCAGTAGCGCCAGCAGCAAAAGCAGCACCTAAAGAAGAAAAGAAATCTGAAGAAGCTGCAGCAGCAGGGTTAGCCGGTTTATTCGGTTAATTCTTTTTTCTTTTATTTATTTATTCTACTATAAAAAATTTTAAAAATAAGTATAACTATAAAATACTCTATGGGAAAAGAGATTAAAAATGTTGCAGATATTATTAGTGAAGAATTAGAAAGGAGAGGATTATGGAGAGAGTCTTATTTAGTTATAGAACATAATAAACCTTTTGGAAGATCCTATGTTGATACTGTTACTGCAAAAATTAGGGGCTGTCAAGAAGTTGTCGCTACATTATATTCAGATAAGACTATTGTTCTAGAGGGAAATACTAAAAATTATGCCCCTTCATTAAAACAACACTATGATATAAAATTCAAAGATAAACTTTAAGACTCATATCAAAAAGTTTACTACTAAATAGATATCCTCTAGAATTTTTACTTCATAAACTTTAAATACATCTCCCTTCGAATTTTAATTATAAAAATATAGGAGGGAAAAATGGAAATCTTTGGAAAATATTCTAAGTTATACGGTGACTGGTTCTATTTAGTTTTTAGGTTCCTTGTAGGAGTAATGTTCTTTATGCATGGATCTGGGAAATTATTTGGTTGGTTCGGAGGAAAAGCAATGGGCTTTTCAGGTTTAATGGGTTTTGTAGGTTCAGTTGAATTTTTAGTTGGATTAGCAATAATCTTTGGATTTTTAGTAAGATTAGCTGCTTTAGGTGGATCATTAATTATGATTGGAGCCTACTTAACTGCACATCTAGGTTGGAACCCATTGCAAACTGGTGGAGAATTAGCCTTAATGTATTTATCTGCATTCTTAGTTCTAATTGTATTTGGAGCTAGAAAATGGCAACTAGATAAAGTATTATTCAAGAAAGAAATTTTTTAATTTCTTTTATTTTTTTATTTTAAAATCAATACCCCCAAACTTACTGCGGTTGGGAGCTTCACTTTAATTCTCCAAGTAAATAATATCCTTCTCCAAGAATTCCATAGAAAATTTAAGGCGGAGTACTATCATATTCTTTAATTAGTCTATAAAAGTTTAAAGCGTTGATCCTATGAGTTATCATAAAGAACGATGTTTAAAATAATTATTAAATCTTCCTGATTTGTATAAAATTAACAAACCAAGCAATATAATTTTAATGATCAAAAAATATTCCAAAATTCTAAGAGAATAATATAAAGAAGTAAAGGATTTTCAAAAAAGCAAAAAAACAAGATCTTTTCAAAATTTAAATCTAAAAACATTTAAACACAAACTATCTAAATTAGTTCATGAATGAGATATTACAAGCAATAGTTTTAGGTTTAATCCAAGGAATTACAGAATGGCTTCCAATAAGTTCTTCTGGCCATCTAGTATTATTTCAACATTTATTTAATATTGAACAACCAATAATTTTCGATATATTCTTGCATCTTGGGAGTTTAATAGTTGTCTTAATTATTTTCTGGCAGGATATAAAAAATTTAATTATAGGTTTAATAAAAAAAGATAAAAATTCAATCAAATTAACTTTGCAATTGATAATAGCAACAATACCCATAGCCCTGGTTGGCTTTTTTTTAAACGATTTAATAAAATCAATATTCAAAGATATAAGAACTGTTGGGTTTTCTTTACTATTCACAGCATTATTGTTATTTTTATCAAAATATCCATTAATAAAAAATAAATCATTAAATTACAAAAATACTTTAATAATTGGCTTACTTCAGTCACTTGCTATACTTCCAGGAGTCTCTAGATCTGGAACAACAATATCTACTGGATTAATCCAAGGAGTAAAAGGAGAAAAAGCAGCTAAATTTGCGTTTTTATTATTTATTCCAGCAATTTTAGGAGCAACAATCTTAGAAGCAAGAAACATAACCAAAATAACAAATTTTACTCCTCTAATAATTTCAACAATTGTAGTTGTAATCTCAGGTTATTTCTCACTAAGATTATTGTTATTTATAATCAAAAAAAGAAAATTCTCCTACTTTGCATGGTATTGTTTAATATTAGGTCTAGTAACTTTAACAATTGCTTATTTATAAACCATCAAGCAGCCAATATAGTCTTGACTAAAAACTTCTTTTTGATGTATTGTTTTATCAATCTTTTCAACTAATATTGATTCTCTTCCGTTAAACCTCAACACATCCCCAATACTGTGATCAATATATCTTAAACCTTCAAATTCATCCTTACCTACATAAAAATTAGGACCTCTGAAAGGTCTGCTAGGATCAACTTGTAATAATACTTCTTTCAAAAAAGCAAAAACTCTTTTAGTAAGAACACGATCTTCATGATACTCAGAATTCATTCCACCACTATAGGACATACTCCAAATTGGAATTCCTTGAAATCTAACAACTTCTTGTCCAGGAGCAAAGTAATATCCAACATAGCTGTCTCTATATACAAAATCTCCTTCACAATATTCTAACTCTTTGAAACCAGGTCTTTGCGGATTATCAATGTCTTTACCATCGCCTGCCCAGCATTTACTCCTAGCTCTTAAAAGAAATTCAACAAATTTTGTTTGTTCAACTGGCAAATTCATTATATGAGTAAAACCTAAAAATATAAAAATGTTTCAAAAATTAATTCATAACTCTAAGAACAGCATCATAAAGCTCTTTAGCACTTTCATTATTCTCTAAATGGTCCTCTAGAACTCTACCTGAATTATAAATATAATGTTTTCTAATAAGTCCTGAAGCTGTAAGACTCTTAGGTGCAGAGCTATGTCTATCTATCGAACATATAAGCAAATTAGTAACTTTGCCTCCATTTATACCATGTTCCACAGGTTTATCTGAAAAAGTTATAACTGCTTTCAAATCTGCTCTACTCATAGAACCAAAATTGTGTGTGTAAACAGAAACCATTTTTGAATCATCTGGTGACCACTCATAACAATATCCTTCCATAACAAAAACCAATCCATAATCCTGTTTTTGCTTAGCGATCCCAGTTAATTCCAAAACCATTTTCAACATAAGATTAACAAAAAACTTATAAAACTAATAGAATAACTAATAAATAATTTATTTAATACAAATATATACAATCAATAGCCTTAAAAATACCAAAAAAAGCCCAATTCTATGCTAGACCTAGGGTTAGAAAAGTATAGGACTCTAAAAAAAGATTTAGAAGATTTAAGAAAAAAACTAGATCAAGTAAGAGAGAAAAAAGAATTCTGGTTTAAAAAGAAGGAAGAGTTAAAAAAAGAGATTAATGATCTAATCAAAAAAATTAAAGATTTAAAAAAAGAAAAGGATCAAAAAAACAGAGAGTTAGAAAATTTAAAACAACAAAGAGATAAATACAACAATGAAGTTCAGAGTTTAATTAAAAAAATAAAAGTTCTAAACAAAGAAAAAACAAAAGCTTACAAAAAATATAATATAAAAGTAGAACCTAAAAAGTTACAAGAGAAAATAAATATATTAGAACAGAAAGTAGAGATAGAAACTGATTTTGAAAAAGAAAAGAAGTTTATGGAAGAGATTAAAAAATTAAAAAAATCATACGAAGAAAGTTCAGAAGTTATGAAAATTGCAGAAAAAGCAGAGTCATTAGATAAAGAAATTAAAGAGTCTAAAAAAATAGCAGATGAATTTCACAAAAGAATAAAGAACATAACACAAGATACTTCTTACGAAGTTTTCATAGAATTATCAAAGAGAATAAATCATCTAAAAAAAGAGCAGGAGGATGCTTTCCAGAAATTTATAGACCACAAAAATGAACTTTCTAGTTTAAATGAAGAATTAAAAGAAAAACAACAGGAGTTTAACGTATTAAGAATGATATTCCAAAAGGATCAAGAAGTAAGAAAAATGGAGCATGAAGAAAAAATAAAATCAAAATTAAATCAAAATGCAAAAAAAGTAGAAGAAAAACTAAAAACAAAGAAAAAAATAACAACAGAGGATATAATAGCAATGCAAGGCTCTACTGAAGACGAGATTTCTTATTAGTAATATCTTTATAGACTGTTTTTAAATCATCATAAACAGGGATACTCTTAATCTTATAATTTCTAACCAATAAAATCCATACAATTGCAACATAGGCCCCCATTAAAAATTTCCAAAATAACAAATGGACCAAATTAAACCAATAAAATCCATGTTCTAATGCTAAAAAAACAACAAGCCATATTCTAAAAATATTCATTGCAAATATTGCTAAAAAACCATAAATAACTAATCTAGACCTAACCTTTAAATTAATATTTTTAGTAAGTAATACTAAGAGTAATAAAAAATAATAAGCATAAATAGCAATACAAGCCTCAACAAATTCAAATCTTATCCCGTTAACATCTAGAATATTACCAATTAATATAGGGTTATAATAATTTAGAATAAAATAACTAGTATAAATTGTTAGGGGAGTTAAAATAAAAGAGATAATCGGAACTGAAACTAAAATTAAAAATAATCTAATAATTAATTGAGGGTAATACTTCATAAAATTAAAATATTAACTAATTATAAAATACTTGCTATAATTCAGCTTTGCACAAATAATTCAAAAGATATATAAAAACAATATATAATAAGATAATCAATGGTTTTAGGCTTTTCAAAAAAAGAGAGAATAGAATCACAGTTAGGAGCTATAACCTATATTCTCTCTCAACTTAATGAAATATTTGGAGATTTAGTAGAACTTAATCAAATAATTACAAATTTAAACATCAATCAAAAAGATCCATTTGATGTTTTAAAATCTGAAAGACAATTAGAAGCATTAAAAAAAAGAATAAAACTTATATTTGAAACAATAAGAAAACTAAAGTGGGATTTATTCTCTAAAGAAAATTTAGTTAATAATGGATTTAATATAAATGAAGATTTTTCTGACCAAAATGTACGTAATAATGAATTATATAATAATGAGCGTGGTTTTTTAAAAGCAATAAGAGATGTTGAAGAAAACGAAGTAAAAGCAGTAGATGTATTAATAGAGTCAACAAAGTTATTAAAAAAAGGAAGATTATCTAAACAAGTAATATTAGATACAATAAGGTCTTATAAGGAAGTAATAGCAGGTTTAGAAGTTGTTATTGGAAAAACAATTGATGATATTAAAGAAGCAACATCTGGACAAAATCATTTTTTATCAGGTATAAGATATTCTAAACCTTATCAAAAACCTAGATTCTTAAAAATAAAAAGATTAGCTGCAGTTGCAGCACTAGCAGGAGCAATAGTAACAGCTTCAAATGTAGTCCAAAGACATGCAATAGGAGCACCAGCAGCAACTGAAACAAGAGAACAAGCAAAAAATTTTAAAATTGCAGGAAAAAATTATCAATTAAAACAAAGAACTATTTATGTGGCTGCTGATAGAAGGTCTGCACTAACTTTGTTATTAGGACCACAAGGTTCAGAACAAGCATTAAAAGAATTGGATCAAGGTCTTTACAATAAATTAATGAGAACAGGACATATCTCTATTTTATTTATAGATCCTTCATCAGGAGAGTTAATGGTCTCAGAACAATTAGGTCAAACCAAATTTTATCCAATAGAAAGATCAGAAGTAGGTAAAAAAACAGCATTCAAAGATGCAGGAGTTGATCTTTATGAAGTTAGAGGGCTTAATTTTGCAGCAGTAGCAGCCACAGCAAAGTTCAGAGGAAAAAATCCAAAAAAGTTTGGAGTTAATCAAAGTTGTACAACACACGCAGAAGATATGCTAGATGCTGGAGGATTAAATCTAAGAGCAAGATATATAGCAGTTCCAATGAGAGGAGTAGTTCAAGGAAATAGGGCTGAAGAGAACACATTAGCAGTTTATCTAAAAACTTTCGCTCCAGCATTGTCTGATGCATTTATTTTTGTGATAGCAAAATTCAAAGATAAAGATTCAAGTAGAGTAAGTGTCTCAGAATTTTCAGAATATGCAGTTCCAGGTATTAATGGTTATACTGCATTGCATAATCAATTAGTAGAGTTTTATAACGCCTTTCCTTATTTAGTAGGAATGGATGTAGTTATACCACATACTCCATCTGGTTTTGTATTAACTGGCATTGAAACAGGATATCTTAAATACACACCCCCAGAATTATAAATTTTGATTAAAAAAGTCTATAACTCTTCTTTCATACTCTGCACCGTATTTTTGCCAAATATAATTATCATGCTTTCCATTCCTCCTTATCCATAATGTTTTTGGTTCTCCAGCTCTAGAAAAATTAAATCTTGCTTGTGAAACAGGAACTATTGTATCTTTCTTTCCATGAATCAATAGTATAGGTCTTGGGCTTATTCTATCAATATATGAAACAGGATTTGCTAATCCATAATCAACACCTGTAATCTCTCTAGCTCTATCAAAAATTGAATCTATAACCTCCTCTCTTATTTCATCAGGAATACCATATTTTCTTGCAGTGTGTACTGCAACAGCATTGCTTGAAGAATATGCTGCATCTGCAACAACCGCATCAATCTCTTGATTTTGAGCAGCAGCTATAATAGCAACCCCTCCACCTAAAGAAGTTCCCAAAATTCCAATATCATTAATTCCCCTTTTTGTAAATTCTACAACAGCAGCATCAACATCCTTAACTTCTAGAACACCATAAGTTACATATCTTCCTTCACTTTCTCCTTGTCCTCTAAAATCAAACATAACAACATTATATCCACTATCATTCAAAAATTTAGCATGCTTTCTCATATGAACTTTGCTTCCACCATTACCATGACATAATATAATTCCCTTGCTATTTTTTCCAGGAACATACCAACCATCTAGTTTTAATCCATCTTTAGTTTTGAATGTTAAATCTGAATAAGCTAATCCAAAATCATTAGGAGTTCCATTAAAATCTATTTTTTTATGTCCTGGTGTTTTACTAGGAGGATAAATTAAAGTTTCTGTTCCTCTTTCTATTTTTTCTTCTAAACCAAATCTAACAACCCTTTTTGTAATATTTTTTTTTAATTTGCTTAAAGCAGAATCCTTTTGAGGCCTATCACAATTATGGGATTTATCAGCCCATGTAGTATCTGAATTGTTATTGATGTTTGTATCTGACCCTAATCCAAGTGCTAAAGAACTACCTAAAATAAACATCCCAAGATTATTATATTTCATATTTACGAAAATTAAATGAATTTATATATAAACCTTATCATTTTTACTACTATTACGAAATAACAAAAACCAAAAACACCAAAAGATTTATATAAGAGTCATAACTGTACAATAGCAACACTTTGGGAGGGTGACTTTATGAAAAAACAAATAAGTACTGTATTTTTAACCCTATTATTCTTATTAGTATTATCTTCTGTTGCATATGCACAGAATATTACTGTTAAATTCAATAACGTTGAAGTAACACAAACATTAAATGTGAATTTACAATCAGGAGAAGATAGTAATGTTTTAACATTAACATTAACAAATCCTGGAAATAGAACTTTAACTAATATAGCTGCTTCAACGACATTTACAGATTTAAATGATAATGATGGTGATACTTTAATAATAACAAACCCACAACCAATAGCTAGTTTAGCTCCATCAGCTACACAGAGCATATCTTTTAATTTTGATGTAGAATCAGGTTATGATAAATTAACAAAAAACGGACAATTAAATATACAATTCACTGAAGGTTCTAATACTACAACAAAAACCTTAAACTTAAACCTAAATGTAGCACCTTTAGCATGCCAACCAAATGCTAGAAGTAATGATCTTGGATTAGATATAGAAAATCCAGATGATGGTGATGAATTTGAACCTGGTCAAACTATTAGTTTAGACTTAGAAATAGAAAATAATGGTGAAGATGACATAGATGCTAGAGTAGAAGCATTATTATACAATGCTCGAAAAGACAAAAGAGTAGATAGAGAAACAAAATCAAAAAACATTAATGAAGATGATAAAGAAAAACTTGAAATTGATTTACAAATAGATGAAGATGAAGACGATGATCTAGAAATCTATGTAAAAGTATTTGATGATGATGATGCAACAGAGTTGACTTGTACTATAGAAACTTTAGATATAGAATTAGATGTCCCAGAACATAAAATAAAGATAAATAATCCAACATTAAGCCCATTATCAGCTGCTTGCGGTGAAAGAGTATCTGGAAGTGCTTTACTTGTAAACGTTGGAAGAAATGAAGAGGATGCTATATTTGAAGCAACTAGTACTAATTTAGGAATCTCAGTTCCAAGACAAACATTCCAATTAGAAGATACTGGTAGAGACAGAGAAGCAGTAGTAAGTTTCTCATTTGTTGTTCCAGATAATGCTCAATCAGGAGATTATCCTATTTACTTTAGAGTAAGATACGATTCTGGAAGTACAGAAATACCAGTGACTCTAAATGTAAGAGAGTGTAGAACAAAACAACCTACTACACCAACACAACCACCAAGTGGACCTACTCAGCCTACAAATGGTGGTCAAATTAATCAACCAGTAACTCAACCTGGTCCAGTAACAGGCGGAGCAGTATTTACTCAACAGGATATATTTGACAAGTTTAATGCTCCAGGAACTAAAGTACCAACTACCTTTTGGATAGTTTTAGATGTATTACTTGGAATATTAGTTATCGGAGTTTTAGTTTACCTATTCAGTAGAAATAGGTAAATCTCTTTTCTTTTTATAATTCTATAGTTCACAGGAACACTCTAATAATTTAGTTTGATTAGTTCACATTAAATTAAAAGTATTCAAATAGGTTAATAATATACTATAAATTAAAACTCCAATAATAAAAAAATAAGGGTTTCCTTGATTTTCTTTAGGTAAAACTTCTCTTCCAATTATATAAATTAAAACTCCCCCAACAAAACTTAACAGGATCCCAAACAAAAAACTATTCAATATAAAAAATTTAGCTATAAAAGCTCCAATAATAAACCCTAAACTCAAAATAATCCTTTCTACAACCCTATTTCTCTTTTTCCTCTCATGCAAAACTTCAAAAACTGCACTACTAGTAAGATTAAGAAAAGCTAAAGAAAAGAAAAACACAAAACCATTAAGAAAATTAATTTCAAAAAAAGAAACAAGTAAAACACCTATAACTAAATGATAAATAAAGAAAATAATTAAATGCAAAATTTCAAGGCTTTCTATTAATTCATGTTTGAGGTATCTATACATAAACTTCTCAGCTAGATAAAAAATAGAGAAACCAATTAGAACACCTAAAAATATAGTTTCACCAAATACAGAAGCCCTATTATAAATTTCTGGAAATACTTGCAGGAATAGATATGAAACTAAAACCCCTACAGCTAAAGAAACAGTCCAATCCTTATGTTCTTTAAATTTATTTACAAAAATATGGCTAAAAAAACTTACTCCTCCAAGTAAAACACTAAAAATTAACCAATAACTCATAGAGAGTTTAGCTTTTATATCAATAAAAATCTTTTTATTTACTAGACCATACTGAATGTTATGAATTTTAATGAAAAAGTCTATGAATTATGTAAAAAAATTCCAGAAGGAAGAGTCTCAACATATAAAATTATTGCTGAGGCTCTAGGCACTAAGGCATATCGTGCTGTTGGACAAGCTTTAAACAAGAATCCTTATGCTCCAATCATACCCTGCCATAGGATAGTAGACCATAAAGGAGAACTACATGGTTTTGCAACAGGATTAAAAAATAAGAGGGCACTATTAAAAAAAGAAGGAATTAAAATAAAAAATAATAGGGTTCTAAATTTCGAAAAAGTCTTATATAGATTATAACAACAAGGTTTATAAAAACTAACTCCTAAATATAATTATGTTAAGAAAAATAGCAATAGCAGTATCACTAATAATAATATTTGGTATGTCTGGATACATAAATATAAATGATTTACCTCTAAATCTAGATAGTTCTACAATTACTGGAAAATCAATAAATCAAAATTCAGAGCCTAATTCAGAAACAAATTCACAACCAACTCCTTCTAAATCCACTAATATTCCAAAAACAAACCCATCATCTAAAAATTCAGTTCCTAAAACTGCACCAAAACCAGAAATTAAAATCTCTTTAGAAGATCTACAAAAGACAATAGCCTCAACTCCAGCTTTCAAAGATTTTCCAGAAAAAGGCTTAGCAGGAATAACGTTTTTTGATGGTAATGGAAAAGATATGCCAGATCAGAAATTCTTAATTAAAGGAGGCGGAAAAGTAGAAAAAGGTGATAACTCAGATGCAGATTTTATAATAAGTACAGGAAATTATTGGATTCCAAAAGTTAAAGCAAGTAATGACTTCTGTGAAATATTAAAAGAGATAAAAGAAAAACAAGATTATAGGTTTAAAAGAAATATAGGAGTATTACAAGCAGGCATAAAATATAAATCTCTAATAAAATATAAAGATTGTCTTGGATTATAATATTATAGAATAATTATTATTATAAAGAAAATACAAATCAAGAAGTAGGTCTAAATTATAATCTAAGGAAGTTTTAATTTGGGAAGAGACTGCTTTGAAACATAGAGTAATTCCAAAACCAGAATTTGGAAGATATTATGTATTAACTAATCCTAAATCTGGTAAATTTGAAAAAAGAGAATCTCCTGATTTTGATTTATCAGAAACTGCTCAAATTCAATAGCTTTAAAAATCAAATATTCTAACTGAATTTATGAATAAGTTTGCAAAAGAGATAGAAGCATATGTACTAAAGAGTTATTTAGAATTTGGGGACGCTCATTCTGGAAAAATATTAGCTAAACTTTTTCAGCATGGTTTAGATAAAAAAAATATTAAAGATATAATGCCGGAAATAGAAAAGAAAATAAAAGAAATTTCAAAATTATCAAAAAAAGAACAAGAACAGCAATTTGAAATACTAAAAGATTTAGTAAAAGAACAAGAAGAAAAAGAAAAAACTTTACCAGAAATAGATGTATCAAGCCTAAAAAAAGTAGTTACAAGATTAGCCCCTGAACCTTCTAAATATAATCATTTAGGACATGCAATGTCTTTCTTATTAAATTATATATATACTAAAAAATACAAAGGAAAATGTTTGCTAAGATTTGAAGATACAAATCCAGAGAAAGTGTCTCAAGAATATGTAGATGCAATGTTACAAGATGTAATTAATTATTTAGATATTAAAGTTGATTCTATAAAATATGTTTCAGATGATATGTCATTATTTTACAATTATGCAGAAGAATTAATAAAAAAAGACAAGGCTTACATATGTTTTTGTAATAGAGATAAAGTTCAAGAATTAAGACACAAAGGAAAAGAATGCGAATGTAGAAATAAAGATATAAAAAATAATTTAGAAGAATGGAAAAAACTTTTAGATGGAGAATACAAAGAAGGAACAGCCACATTAAGAATCAAGGGAGATATGAAGAATAAGAATCATGTGATGAGAGACTCAGTTATATTTAGGATAATTAATAAGAAACATTACAGGCATGGAACAAAATATAAAGTATGGCCTATGTATGATTTTTATAATGCAATAGAAGATTCTATAATGGGTGTTACTTTAATATTAAGAAGCAACGAATTTGACTTAAGATCAGAATTACAAGATCACATTAAAGATCTTTTAGGTTTAGAAAAACAATTGATTGTACAATATGGAAGATTTAATGTTCTGGATTTTACAACAAAAGGCAGAGAAATTAGAGATTTAGTAGAGTCTAAAACTCTTATTGGGTGGGATGATCCCAGATTAATAACTTTAAGAGCATTAAAAAGAAGGGGGATTACAAAAGAAACAATCTATGAATTAATAAATCAGATAGGTCTTGTTAAGCACCCAGTTAATTTGGATTTTAACATGATAGCCTCTATTAATAGAAAGATAATAGATCCAAAAGTAGATCGTTATTCATTCATTCAAGACCAAATAGAATTAGAAATTAAAAATCAACCAAAAATAAAGGAAATAAATTATCCGATACATCCAGATAAAAAAGAAACAAGAAAAGTAAAAGTAGAAAATCTGTTCATATCATCTGAAGATTTCAAAAATCTAAAAGGAAAAGAAATAAGGTTATTACACTTATTTAATATAAACTTGGATAAAAAATCAGAATTTACCTCTTTAGAAATAAAAAACATTCCAAAAATAAACTGGGTTTCAAAAGGATTAAAAACTAAGATTTTAATGCCAGATGGAAAATGGGTTGAAGGAATTTCAGAAGAGTCAATAAAAAATTTAAAAATTGATGATTTGATACAGTTTGAGAGATTTGGTTTTGTAAGATTAGATAGAATAAATAAATCTGTCTATGAATTCTGGTTTACTCACAAGTAATTTCATTATTGAAAAAACTTAAATACTATTATTTATCTATTAATCTATGCAAAAAAAGTGGTTTTTATTAGTTTTAGTTATTTTAATTCTAAGTGCTTGTATAAATATCAATGTCGAAAATCCTCAAAATAAAGAAGATCCAGAAAAGGAGAATTTAGATGTTCCAAAAAAAATAAATAAAGATTTACAAGTTCCAAAAGAATTTGTAGGATTTTGGCGTGTTTTTTCTGAAAGAATATTTTATGATATTGGAGGAGCTGGAGCATTAGGAATTCCTGTAACTAGAAATCTGGAAATTAAAGAAGATGGAACATGGCAATTCGGAACATCAACTGGAACATGGGAAATTGCAAATATTACAGATGAAGATTGGAAAAAATGGGGCATTGACTCTTATGGTCCTACAAGAAAAATTACCTTTAATAATTGGAATAATGCGGTATCTAATGGACCAATAGAAGAGACTAATGGAAGAATTGATTTTATATGGTCTATTTATCATGTTGAGCCTCCTTTAGTACAAAATCCAGGCACAGTATGGATAAAATTTGGTCAAGCTTAAAATGAAAAAATTTGTTATTTTCTCTACATTGCTTATTTTTATATTATTAATAATAACAGTTAACGCAATTGAAAGTGATAACAGTTACAAATCTCCTCAATCAGATAATGATTATGATTCACCAAAATCAGACAATAACTACAAATTACCAGAATCAGATAAAAATTATAGTTCACCAACTATAGGTTCAGGTTATGTAAGGCCAAACACATACAATGTTTCTTCAAACAATACAATAAACGAAAATGAGACAATAAAAAAGTTTGAGGAAAATAATACTCAAAAAATTAACAAAACTAAAGAAAATAATGAAACTATAAATCAAACTTTAGAATTTAATAAAGAAGATAAAATTTGGATAGATAAAAAATTTGTTGGAGATTGGAGAGTTTATTCTCAAAGTATATATACTAAAGATGGAGATTTTAGATACCCTCCAACGCCAAATACTCTTTTAACAATTAAAGAAGATGGAACTTGGAATTTTGAAGGTTTACAAGGTACATGGGAAATAGATCTCATAAAAGATGAAGATTGGAAAGAATGGGATATTAAAAATTACGGCCCATTAAGAAAGATAGTCTTCAAAAATTGGAATAAAACAATTGTAAAAGGCCCTATAGAAGAGGATGCCGCGATAATTAAATTTATTTGGTCTATTGAAATTTACCAAGATGGAGGTTCTCGTTGGCTTAAATTTGGTCCGAGTGGAAAACAAAAGTTATATGTAGAAACAAAAGGAAAAGGAAAAGTTTTATCTGGAGATAAGAAAATAGATTGTGGAAAAGAATGCACAGCAGAATATGATTATCATTACACAGTACAATTAAGAGCATTTCCAGAAGAGGGCTATAAATTAAAGTGGTATGGTGAATGTATAACTTCAGGAGATAATTATTGTAAGTTTAACATAAAAAATCCAACTACAGTAATAGCCCATTTCGTGCCAATTTGTGAAGATAATTCCCAATGCCCTTTAGATCAAGTATGTGAAAATTCTATTTGTGAAAAAATAGAATGTAGTTGCGGTTATGTAAATAATCACCAATGCCAAGAATATGCATGTTGTTCAGATGAAGATTGTGGCGAAGGAAATAATTGTAACTTAGAAATACATCAATGTATCCAAAAATCAACATGCCAGCCAGTTTTAATAAACGGTGATTCAGATGATAAACATGACTTAGTTTTTGTTGGTGCTGGATTTAGGGATCCTAAAATTCTTGAACAAGGAATAAGATTACTAATGGATTTCAATAGTGAATCACAAAACAAATTAGGAGTTTTTAGTTTAACTCCCTTTAAAGAGAATAGGCATAAATTCAATTCTTGGTTGATTTTAGCTCCAGATTATCCTCATTATGAAGAAGAATCTCCTGTAAAAGGAATAGGGGTTGATACATTAGCTGTTCCAGATAGATACTATTATGAAACCTTAGTACAAAGCTGTGAAAGAGATACCGTAATTATCTTATCTCCCGCAATATTTAGGCCATGGGCAAATTTTCCAACTACAGGTATTAGTGGTGGAAAAATTTACATGTCATTAAATAATCCTATTAAAGAGCCTCATTTTCTTGGGCGTATTTTAGCTCATGAATTTGGACATGCAATAGGGGGATTAGCAGATGAATATATTGAATATGGTAAAGAGAATTTTGCTCAAAAATATGATTTCCCTAACTGCGCTTCAGATTTAGAAACAGCAAAAGAGAAATGGAATGATTTAGAAGGAATTAGAGGAGTTCATTATATTACAGGTATTAAAGATGTTCCAGGTACAACATATTTCAAAAATTCAAAACCAACATTTTCACAATTAGGTTACTTCCCTGATGGAAGCGACTTTGGAGATGGGGGATGTGCTTATGTTCATGAAAATATAAGGCCTACAATAAGTTCAATTATGAAAGAAGATTAACTTGAAAATGATTTTGGACCTATAAATGAAAGAGTAATAGATGAAAAATTAAGCATATATTCAGAGGAATAAAAATGAACAAAAAAACAATATTATTAATTTTATTGGTAATCTCGTTAATGCCAATTGTAAAAGCTGAGGGTTTATCCTATTCAGTATCATTAAATTATGATTCAGGAAGTATATCATTAAAAGATATAAAATTAGTCCAGATTAACTCACAAAAAGTATTTACAAAAGGAGAATATAATATAAAAATCATATCTTTTAAAAATGAAGTTTTATACCAAACAACATTTAATACAAATTTAGAGATATACCCTAGTTTACCTGTTAGCAGAAAAGATATACCTCAAGCTAAAAAAACAGACAAATTCAGTATGGATTTAATACTCCCTTATTATAAAAACGCTAAAGCTATTGAAATATCAAAAAATGATAAATTTGTATTAAAAATAGATTTAGAACAATTTTCTGTATGCAATGAAAATAATATCTGTGACAGTCAAGAATCTTTAATTTCTTGCCCATCAGATTGTACGTGTGGAAATAATATTTGTGATTCAAATGAAAATTATCAAATATGTTCCAGAGATTGTAATTATGAAGAGAAATCAAATTTATTGATTTACATCGCAATATTAATAGTATTAATTATTGTTGTTCTTATATTAGTTTGGAAATTTGGAAATAAGAAAAAATTGAAAAGAAAGTTTTAAAATATCTATTACGTACCAGCCAAAATTCTTTTTTAGGCATACAAAACCAACTAATTTAAGATTATTTAAAATAATCGATAAAATTTCATCTCAAAATTGGTGCTTGTTAGTAATAAAATTAAGAAATTATTTTCAAAAATTCTTCAGGTGATAATATTTTAATATCCCTAAATTTCTTAAGTACAAGTAAATGTTTTTTATCATTACTAATTATGTAATCAACTTTTCCTTCTACAGCAGCCTCAATAAATTTATTATCGTCTGGATCGTTCTTAACTATAAACAATGTTTCTTTAGGATTAACTATCTTTGCCATTGTTAATAATTTTTGTAATAAATTAACTTTTGCTTGTTGATAAGCATCTGTTTTCTCTAAAATTTCTTCTGAGTAAATAATTTTCTCATATTCTTCAAGTATCGGAAGAGAAACAATAATTTTAATCTTATTTTCATTCACAAGTTTAAGAATTTGATAACTTGCTCCAGTCCAAAATGTTCCACTTACAACTACATTTGTATCAAGGACAACAGTAATCATAATTTATCCTCTCTTTCTTATTTTATGAACCAGATCATTAACATCATCTTCTCTAATCTTTTTCTTTGCTTCTCTTAAAGGTTTAGTAACTTCTTCCCAAGAAATATCTTCAATTTTTTTAATAATTAAAGAATCTCCCTCTAAAAGAAAAATTATTTTTTCTCCTTCTTTTAAATGCATTCTATCTCTTATTCCACTTGGAATAGCTACTTGTCCTCTAACACTTACAGTTCCGGTTTCTACAGCTTCAGGCATTTTAACCTCCAATCTTGCTTATCTTATTAATAAGATATATCTTGTATTTAAACATTTGTATTGTACTTCATTTAACTAAAAATTTAAGAAATAATTTTTCCTAATTTTTTATCAAAATCAAGTGTGCGCTTTCTCTTTAAGGAGTAAAGCGCGGGGAGGGACTTTCCAACCTCTAGGTTTTTTGCGAACGTTTTTCCTAAAAAGGTTCTTTGAACCCCCACTCGGTTGCTATCTTCTTATTATAGTATAATTAAACCATAACAAGCTGCAGGTTCAGCTCTGTTTGCTCAAGCTTACAGATCAACTGCCTTACCGTTGGGCCACCCGCGCATTAAGAAAAAACATAAGAATTTCATTTATATAACTTTCTTTATTTTAAAATATAAAATATAGTCTCAAAACATAAGTTTAAAACAAAAACAACAAGTATAAAAATCAAAACATTAAAATTTTTAAATTATGCTTGAAAATAAGAAAAGAAAAGAGGAAATATATAATTTTTTATTAGAAATAGCTCAGGAATTATCAAAAAGAAAATTAGGAGCTCTAATGGTAATAGCTCCTAAGAGAAAGTTTAACAAAATTTATGAACCTTTATATCCGCAAATTATAGCTAAACATCAGATTTTTGAAAAGGGAACCAGAGAATTAATATTAAACCTTGCAGAGCTCGATGGAGCATTCTTAATTGGTGATGATGGTACTTTCGTATCTTTTGGAGCAAGAATAAAAAAATCAAAAGCTCTTCCAGGTTATGGAACAAAACATGCTGCTGCAGTAGGAATCACAAAGCATATTAAAAATTCAAGTGCTATTTTAGTTAGTGAGGAAAGTGGGTGGGTAAAAATATTCAAAGATGGTAAAATAGTTTTAGAATTAGATTCAACAAAAAAATCACCCCAATTAATGCATAAAGTTGTAAATTTTATTACAGATAATGACACTGCTTTAATAGCAACTGCAGGAGTCTCAGCAGCAATAACTGGAGTTTTACCTATAGTTATTGTTTCTGGAACTTATTTAGCAATAAAAACCGCTTCTGGAATAATTAAAAAAAGTTTAGGAAAATAATATACCTGACTGAGTTTCAGGATTAAAGATTTTTGAGACATGATAATAAAATGAATTTCATAATTATTAAATTTTCTTTAAATTTATTTTACAGAAGGAACATTGTTATCTTTAATTTTTGTATAAAGAAATATTGCTGGTATAAGTATTAAACCAGAAACAGATAAAGTTACAGCTGGTCCTAACTTATCAGCTAAGAACCCCACAACAGGAAACATAATTGCAGACATTATAGAATTTAACATATTAACCATTGATCCTACAGTTGCTCTTATTTTATCAGGTATATTTTCTTGAAATATTATTGAACTTATTATTCTATACAGACCCAAAGGCATTATTATAGAATATAAAATTGCAACCAAAATAAAGTTTTTAGCAAATAATACAAAAGAGAGTAATAATGCTTGAATACCAACTGCAATTATTAGACTCTTTTTATATCCCCCTAAAACTCTTATTGTTGGTTTCATAAAGTAAGGTACAATTATTTCTATTACAAAACTGGCAGAAACTAAGTAACCAATCCATTCAGCCTTTAACCCCAAATCTTGAAGTAAAGGAAACCATGTTATTTCACTTGTAAATGCAATAACTATTGTAATCATTAGACCTGCAATTAAAATTAATTTCAAAGAAGAATTATTATTCAAATAAAATGTTGATTTGTAAGCATGATTCCATATGCCTATTATTTTATTCTTTGTTTTTGCTTTTATAAAATACTCAGATTGAAATAAAATTACTATAGCAGATAATAAAATTGTAAGTCCAGTAGCTGGCCATATTATCCCTAGTCCATAGCTTCCAACTAACAAAGAACCAAGAATTCCAGACAAAACCATTCCAAGACTCATAAAACTATGTTTTTTTGCATAATATTCATGAATTAAATATTTTCTTTTTTTAAACTTTAGATAATCAATTATCCAAGCTTCATCAGATCCAGAAGTTAAAGTTTTGAATATTCCTCTAATAAAGAAAAGTATTAAAATTACATAAAAATTATCTGAGAACAAAACTAGTATCATAGATATGCCCATGAGTATATCACCAGTTATTACTGAAAATTTTCTTCCAAATATATCTGCTATTATTCCAGTAGGAACCTCAAACAAAATATTTGCAATTAAATACGCAGAAGCTAAAAAACCAATTTGAGTTAAGCTAAAACCAATTTCTCTAAAATAAAATACATAAAAAATTGGATATAACCAAAGTATGCTACCTACCAACATACTTAAATAAGTCGGCCATAATAATCTTAATTCATCTTTTTTAAGTAGACTCATAAATTCCAAATTATCTATCAATATTTAACTCTTTTTACGATGAAATTATATAAAATAATAACGGGCCCGATGGGATTTGAACCCACGACCCTCTGCTAACTTCCTAGAAGCTAGAAGGCAGCTACGCCAAGTTTAAAATAAATTAAACTAGTATGCGCTATCCAGACTGCGCTACGAGCCCGTATAACAAGAAAGAACCATCAGACAGTTTATAAAATTTACTAATCAAAATGTTTATATCCTAATTAACAGTTAACCAAGCATGCATTATAAACTCCATAAATTAAGGCTTCCTTTAAAGGGCATGCCCTATTTGACAACAATAGTTTTAATCAATACAATTGCAACAAGTATGCTTATCCCCATATTTCCTTTATATATAAAAAATTTCGTTTCTAATGATGCCACAGTTGGTTACGTCTTTTCATTAATGGCAGTTTTAATGATAGTTTACACTTTAATAATAAGAAAAATACTTACTAAAGTAAAAAGATTAAATCTAATAAGAATTGGTTTTTTAGGATCTGCAATAAGTATATTAATCTATACTATCATCTCTTCTATTTTTGAATTTTTAGCTTTACAATTTTTCAGAATATTTTTTGTAATTGCTATATACATATCCATAGGATTGTTTGTAAGGGAATATGCAAAAAGAAAAGAAATCGGTCAATCAGAAGGAATGTATTTCACAACACTAAACTTAGGATTTCTAATAGGTCCATTAATAGGAGGGTTGATAGCTTCAACATATTCATTTAAACCAATATTCATTATAATTTCATCTGTCCAATTTTTAATCACTTTAATGTTACTTATAATCCCCCTAAAAGATACATCTACAAACAATGAAAAAAATAAGCTACAAATATTGGACTTTTTTAAAAATAAACAATTATTATTAATATACATAATAAACCTAGGGTTAGTCTTTTGGTGGAATATAATATATACTTATTTACCTCTATTCTCTAATAATCATGGGTTTACTGAAAGAGCAATAGGGATAGCCTTGTTTCTATCTGTTATTCCTTTGATTTTTTTAGAAATACCAATTGGAAAATTAGCAGATAAAAAAGGATTTAAAAAATTTATAATATTAGGTTTTATTATAATTGGGTTAATATCTTTATTGACTTATCTAGCAAACCCATTATACACAATAGGCATTATAGTTATAGCCTCTATTGGGGGAGCATTAATAGAACCCCTAACAGAAGCTTATTTTTTTAAAGAAGTAAAATCTAAGGAAGATCAAAATAAATTATTTCCTATATACAAAACATCTGCAGAAACAGGAGAACTAGTTGCTCCTCTAATATTTTCAACAGTTCTTATTTACTCTTCATTCAGGGGGGTTTTTGTATTTGCAGGAATATTGATGTTAGTTTTCGCTATAATAGCAACAAGATTAAAAAGATGAAATTTATAATTGAACATTTAGAAAAGGAAGTATATGATTGGTGTATAATTGAATATACTAACATATCTAAGATTGTAGGCAAAAATAATTTAATATTTACAAATATAAAATCAAAAAAAGATAAAGAAATTCTAAAGAATCTAGGTGAAGTAAAAGAAGAATCTGTAATAAAATTAAAATTAAAAAATGCATGCTTGCTAGATCCCAAAGCACCTAAATCACTAAATCCAACAGATAAATTTGACTACTTTATTTTCGGTGGAATATTAGGTGATTATCCAGAACAAGGCAGAACTGAAAAATATTTAACTAGTAAATTAAAAAATATAGAATTAAGAAATTTAAAAGAGTTTCAAATGTCAACAGATACAGCAGTTTTGACAACCTACAAAATAGTAAAAGAAAAAACTCCAATAGAAAAAATAAACTTTATAGATAAACCAATAATAAAACTAAAAAATGGCAAATTTCAAGAGGAAATAGAATTACCCTATAGGTATATATTAAGAAATAATAAAGCAATAATAAGTAAAAAATTAATAACTTATTTAAAAAATAAAGAAGACTTATAATATCTAATTTTAAGAACAATAATATTTAAATAAGCTATTAAAAAGCTTAAAATTTTATGTTTCAAGAAACAATTGCACCTACGAGAAAAGGTATTGACCTTAGTTTTCTATTAAGTAGTGATTCAAAAATTCAAATGGATTATGAAATTTTGAGAGCAGATGATATGTTTCCAAAGCTTGCAAGTTTTGCAGATACAGTAGTAATAACTTTATTTGATGCTCTATTTTATTCATGGACCTCAAATCTAGAAGAAATTTTAACAACCAATGGAACAGTAGGATTAAAATGTTTAGATAAATCTAATGGACTTTACACTGCTAATACAGAAAGTAACAAAGTAACGATAAAAGTAGATTATAAAGATATATCTAGACAAGAATCAAAACCACAAAAAAGAAGAATAATAACCAGGATAGGAGGTTTCTATATCTATACTTCTGATGGACCAAGAGGTACTAACCAGTTTGGTGATGAGCAATCAGCAGATGAATTAAAAAATAGTTTTATAGCTTATGCTAGAAGTTCTGAATTAGATGTCTTAAAATCAAGAGCAAAGGTAAAAATACAGAAAGAACTAGAATGTAAGAAATATAGAACTCCAAATCTTCCAAGACAAATGAGAAGATACTATAAAGTATAGATTTTATATTATTAAGAGAATTCTTCCACAAATATAATAAACCCAAAAAAACACTGTTAATCTATGCAAAAGATAAAAATATTTTTATTTGTATTAATTCCTGTATTTTTCATAATTGGATTACTAATTGGAACTCAATTAATTCCACAAAAAATTCAAAATATAGAAAGAATACAATCAAATATTAATTTAGAAAATACAAAAGAAATGACTCTTTTAGGAGTAACTTCTGAAGGTAGAGGTATGCCAGTAAAAATGACTGTAGAAGTAAAACCAGGAAATGGATTAGTTCTAGTAAATATAGATAATGTCTTAGCAGATTATCTAACACAATTAAGTGCAAGAACTGCAGCAAAAGTAGCTTCTAATATAACAAGAATAAGTCTTTCAAATATGGATGTTATATATAATATAAAAGCAAATGCAGAAGTTGTGGCAGGACCATCTGCTGGAGCAGCCATGACAATAGCTACAATAGCAGCAATTCAAAATAAGGATATTGATCATAATGTTTTAGTAACTGGTGGCGTTGATGAAAACGGAATAATAACCCAAGTTGGAAATATAAAAGAAAAAGCAAGAGCAGCAAAGGACATAAATGCAACAACATTTATAATACCTCAAGCAGCTTATAATGTTGGTTATGAAAAAACGAAATCATGTAAAATCTTAGATAATTTAGAATATTGTCAAATACAATTTTTACCAAAAGAGGAGGATCTATCAAAAGCTTTAGAAATAAACACCTTGCCTATAAAAACAGTAGAAGAAGCAGCTAAAATAGTACTAAAATGAAAAAGAAAAAACCAGATAGGTCAGAAATAATAATAGCTATTGTTATTATAATGTTAATAATTACAACAATTTACCTTTTAATATCCAATCAAAAAAATTTAGATAAGCTAGATAAATTAGGTAATAAACAAGAGTTACAATTATCAAACTTGCCGCTTGAAGAAAATCCTCTCTCATTGGAAGGTTACTCAAAAGTAAACATATCTGTTCAAAACACTAGTTTAGTAATAAAATCAAATTGTACTGTTTTGAGTGTAGAGCCTCATCCATTACAAGTTTATTCTATACAACAAGCTTTGAATAAAGAGATTGAAATAAGACCAATGAATCATGAAATAGTAGCGAGTATTTTAGAACATTTTAATTTAACTTTAGTTCTAACAAAAATAACAGATTATAAAGAAGGGATTTATTTTGCAAATATATACATAAAAAATGAAAATAGTTTATTAAATATAGATATAAAACCAAGTGATGCTATAGCATTATCTTTAAGGACAAACACGCCGATATACATAAAAGATGCAACATTAAAAGAAAAAGGAACTAAAATATGCTAAAGTTTTTAAATACTTCTAGATTATGAAAAATCATGTTAGATTTTAAGAAAATAGAACAAAAATGGCAGAAAGCTTGGAAAGAAAATAAGGCCTTTGAGCCTGAAATAGATTCTAAGAAAAAGAAATTTTTCCTTAATTTTCCTTATCCTTATGTTAATGGATATTTACATGTTGGTCATTCCTATACAATTCTAAGAGTAGAAGCCTTTGCTAGATATAAAAGAATGAAAGGTTTTAATGTTCTATTTCCCCAAGGATGGCATGCAACTGGTTCTCCCATAGTAAATGCAGCTAAAAGAATAGCAGAAAATGAGCCAAAACAAATAAAGATTATGAAAGATTCAGATTTATCAGATTCAGAGATTAAAAAATTCGCAGATCCAAAATATTGGGTAAAATATTTTGCTCCAGAAAATAAAAAGGATTTAACAAATCTAGGGTTATCTATTGATTGGAGAAGAGAGTTTTTTACAACTGATATGAACCCTCATTATGACAAATTTGTAAGATGGCAATTTAACAAATTAAAAGAAAAAAATTATATTATAAAATCAAAGTTTCCAGTTGTATGGTGTCCTAAAGACAACACTATTGTACAAGATCATTCTAGAGTAGAAGGTGAGGGTGAAACACCTAAAGATTTTATTTGGGTTAAATTTAGATTAAAAGATTCAGATTTAATTCTTATGGCTGGAACAACAAGACCAGATGCTTTATTAGCACAAACACATTTATGGATAGATCCAGATGCAACTTATAAAATCGTAAAGGTAGATAATGAAAAATGGATTGTAGGCTCTGAAGCAGTACAAAAAATAGAAGACCAATACAAAAAAGCAGAAATAATAGGAGAAATATCTTCAAAAGAACTTATGGGAAATTGGGTTAAAGGGCCTTTAGTTGATTATAATACTTATATAGTTCCTGCTTGGTTTATTGATTCAAAAGTTGGTTCTGGTATTGTATATTCAGCATTAGAGGATCCTGTAGACCTAATTGAAATTCAAGATATTCAAAGTGATTTAAAAAAATTAGAAAAATATAATTTAGACTTAGAAGTTATAAAAAAATTAAAGCCAATTTCTATAATTAGTGTTCCAGGATTGAAGGATAATTTAGGTCAAGAAATGATTGATAAATATAAAATTCAATCTGCTAAAGAAAAAGATAAAGTAAAAGAAGCAAAAGACGAATTAAATAAAACTGTATATAGAAAAGGAGTTATGAAAAAGAATTGTGGCAAATATGCTGGAATGTCCGTAGAAACTGCCCAAGAATTAATTAAGAAAGATTTAACAAAATCTAATGATGCTATTATGTTTTATGAATTAACTGCCAAAGTAGTTTGTAGATGTTTAACACCATCAATAGTAAAAATAGTTTCTGATCAATGGTTTATAGATTATGGAAATGAAAAATGGAAACTATTGGCTCACAAAGCATTAGATAATTTAAAATTATATCCAGAAAAAGCAAGATTACAATTTAATTATGTTTTAGATTGGTTAAAAGCTTGGGCTTGTACTCATGAAGAAGGTTTAGGTACAAGATTACCTTGGGATGAAAAATGGTTAATAGAAAGTCTTTCAGATTCAACAATTTATATGTCTTATTATACAATTGCGCATTTAATAAAAGAAATTGATCCAAAAGAATTAAACGACTCAGTTTTTGATTATATCTTGTTAAATAAAGGAGCAAAACCAAAAATAAAGAATATAGATAAATTAAAAGCAGAATTTGAATATTGGTATCCTGTTGATTTTAGAAATTCAGGTAAAGATCTAATCCAAAACCATCTTTCATTTTTTATATTTAACCATACTGCAATATTCCCAGAAAAATATTGGCCAAAAGGAATAGGTGTTAATGGGTGGGTTAATGTAGATGGTCAGAAAATGTCAAAGTCTCTTGGTAATTTTATAATCATAAGACAAGCTATAGGAAAATATTCTGCAGATATAACTAGAATGACAATGCTTAGTGGTGGAGAAGATATGGATGATCCAAATTGGGATTCAAAATTAGCAGAGTCATTGAAACTAAAACTTCCTCAATTATATTCATTTTTTATTGATAATTACAATAA
The DNA here is from genome assembly GCA_018302545.1 of Candidatus Woesearchaeota archaeon. Taxonomy (GTDB): domain Archaea; phylum Nanobdellota; class Nanobdellia; order SCGC-AAA011-G17; family GW2011-AR18; genus JAGVZM01. The sequence goes on from JAGVZM010000003.1 coordinate 177,215, forward strand.
AGGTTCGGATAAATATGGAAAATATGAAGAATTATTTGAGTCAAAAATAAATATATTAATTAAAGAAATAACTGAAGCAATGGAAGAAACAAAATTCAGAACAGCTATACAAAAATCTTATTTTGAAATGCAGAATATATTAAAAGATTATCTAAAAAAAGTAGAGGTTCCTAATAAAAAATTAATGAATTTATATATTACAAGCCAATTAAAAATACTTACACCATTTATTCCATTTTTAACTGAAGAAATATGGGAAAAATTAGGAAATAAACCATTTATATCTTTAGAAAAATGGCCCAAAGCAGATGAGAAAAAGATAAATATAGAACTTGAAGTTGCAGAAAAATTAGCTGATTCTATAATTGAAGATATAAAATATATTAAAAATATAGCAAAAATAGAGCAACCAAAAGAAATAATCCTAGTTATTGCCCCAAAATGGAAATATGAAGTTTACGAATCTATTAGCAAATTAATGAAAAAAGACATTAAAGATCCAAGAGAAATAATAAAAGAATTAATGAATTCAGATTTAAAAAAACATGGCAAGGAGATAGCCAAAATAGTAACTAATTTTGTTAAAAAAAATCAAGAGATAACTTTAACAAAGTCTAAAGAATTAAATTATTTCAAAGAAAACAAGGAAAATTTAGAAAAAACATTTAATTGTCAAATAATTATCGAAGATGCAGACAAATTTCAGCATGAAAAATCAAAACATGCAAATCCAGGTAAACCAGCTTTAATAATAGAATAAATTATCTTCTTTGAACAACTTTTTCATACAAATATCTAAATCTAGAATCTGGATCATATTTTTTCTTTAATTTTGTATATTTTTTTCCATTATATAAATTATCAAATTCTTTTTTAGAAATGAAAGTTGAAGAATATAACATTTTTAATCCTTTTAAAGCAAAACACTTTTTATCCATTATCTTTGTATAGTAATAATCTTCTTTGCCTTTAACCTTATCAACATAACAATAACATCCTAAATTATAATATAACTGATTTTTTTTCAAAGGATAAATTGTAGCTGAAGAAACAACTTTAATTGGAACAGCAAGCCAAGGATTTTTACCTAAGTTTACATTATTTAAGGCAAAATTAGTTAATTCTATTGCTTTATCCCAAGGAACTTCCCAATCTTGAATTAGTCTTTCTTTCCCTTCATCTTTCTCATTAAAAAATTTCTTTTTCCAATTAATATATCTTGTATAAAATCCAGAATTTCTCATTCCTTTAGGTGCTATTTTTCTAAATAATTTATAAAAAGGCCTTTCAGGGAAATTCCAAAACCAGTCAGGATCATATCTAAAGATATAATCTTTAATTGTAAGATAAATGTCTCTCTTTTTTCTTGGTAACTTATAAAAGATCTCCCCTCTATAAACATCATCTAAATAAGGCGTCTTATCAACACATTTTGACAACATTAAATAGAGTTCATTTTTAGAAAAGATTAAAGCCTCAATGAACTCAACATCAGGATCAGTTGTTGCTTTATACATAGAATCTATAAAAGATTTAACATTATCAAATTTAATATTCTTAATGTGAACATAAGGTTTAACATCATATAGTTTTATTTTTGCTCTTAAAACATAACCTAAAGTACCATAAGAATTACCCAATGCATTAAACAGATCTTTATTTTTATTAATTCTTGTACAAGTGAGAACATCTCCATTTGGAGTTAAAACATCAACTTCTACTAACCCATCATGCACAAAACCATATTTATAACAAGTAGATTCAATACCAATACCTACAGTTGCTCCTCCTATTGTAATGTTCTTTAATTCAGGAGTTACTAATGGAACTAAATTATAATTTAAACAATAATCTACAATTTTTTCATAAGTAACAAGCCCTTCAACTTCTAATATTTTTCCTTTAACATCAATATTAATAATATTATTAAATTTAGATAAAGAGATTGTAGCAGCATCAGTTTTATTTCTATCGCCATACCTAAATAAATTAGAAACTGTTTTTTTCTTAAGCAAAACTTTCTTATTTAGTCTTTTTACTTCTGCAAATTCAGCAATTAATCTTTTTTTCTTTTCCTCATATTTATTTAAAGAAATCATCTTATAGATTTATATCCGCTAGGAAGACCATCTTTACTTAAAACTATTTGCCATAATTGTATCTTTCTAGCTCTAAATTGAGCAGCAGAACTTAATAAATAGAATCTCCACATTCTATAAAATCTCTCCCCATATTGGTCCTTAAATTTATGCCAATTTTTCCTAAAATTCTTATCCCATTCCATAAGAGTTTTATCATAATTAACATTCAAATTATGCCAATCTTCCATAACAAATAATCCTTCAAAAGACTCACTTAATTGTTTAATTGAAGGCAACATTGAATTTGGAAATATATATTCTTGAATCCAAGGGTCTGTATTCGTAACAGAAACATTTCCACCTATAGTATGTGTTAAAACTAAACCATTATCTTTAACTAATTCATGCTGTAACTTATAGAAGTTCCTAAAGTTTTTATAACCTACATGCTCGCACATTCCTATAGAGACTATTTTATCATAACTTCCAGTGGCATTTCTATAATCTTCATGTACTATTTTAACAGACAAACCTTTACAGCTTTCCCTAGCATATTCTACCTGTTCTTTTGAAATATTATAAGAAGTAACATTTACTTTGTATTTTTGAGCTGCAAATTTAGCAAATTGTCCCCATCCACAACCCAATTCTAAAACTTTCTCACCTTTCTTCAACTGTAACTTTTTACAGACTAAGTCTAATTTATCTTCTTGAGCTTGATCCAAATTTTTAGCACCCCAATCCCAATAAGCGCAAGTATATTGCATTCTTTTATCTAACATATTACTATAAAATTCATTACCTAAATCATAATGTAATTCTGCTACAGCTTTACTGCCTTTTTTTGTTTGTAAATTTAAAACCCTAGATTTAGCAATATGTAAAAATGCAGAAAAAGGAATAATTACATGTTGTAATTTTGCTCTAAATAATCTTGTTAACATTTCATCTAATTTTTTACAATCCCACCATCCATCCATATAAGATTCACCAAAACCCAAAGAACCATTTTTTATTGTCCTCTCAAAAAATTTATCATTATTAACTATTAAATCCCAATCCCTATTGCCATTAATTTTAACATCAGATATACTAAGAATTTTTTCAGCTGTTTGCTTATAATTATCCATAAAAAAATATTAATTAATTCATTTATAAATTTTATGTTAGAAGTGACCTCTAATCTTTAATTCATGATATGCGAAATATCCTAAACATAAAACACCCAATATAGTTAAGATTATAGATAATAAACCTATATTTTTCTTAAACAAACCTTTAGCATCTTCTTTTTTCTCTTCAGCAGAAACAGTAGGTTCAGAAGCAGTATTCGGTTCAGCCATAATAATAAAGTAACCTGCATTTGGTCTTGTAGTTACAGATATAATAAGATAATCCTCTTCTAAAGTATATTCAGAATCTAATCTAACTCTTGAACCATCTTCCATTACTTGGACAACATAAATATTGAAGTTACCTAAATTCTCCCTTGTTAAAACACAAGTTGGAGGTTCTGATAATTCCTCTAAGGAAATTCTAAATTCTAAAATTAAAGAGCTCTCTAAACCTTCAGGAAGATCTTCTATGGAAATTTCATAAGCTATTCCACCACCACCATTATTATTTAAATTCATTAATAAGCTGCTAACACTCTCAGGCAAACTTCCTGTAGGAGAACTTACTGTAACTGAAGGATTAGAACTTCCTTGATATGTTAATCTACCATTCACACTACCTTCCCCGAGATTATATGAAAATTCTACCTTTTGTCCAGGTTCACCAGCTTCTTGTTGTTGGTTTTGACTACTGCTCCTATCTGGCGCACCAGAGTTTCTTTGAGAACACCCTCCAGAGGTAGTTGATGTAGTAGAACTACTAGAGCTACTCTCTTCTTCCTCTTCCTCTGCGGGTGGACTTAAAGTAACAGCAGCCCAAGGACTAAAGCTAGTTAAATCTCCTATTAATCTTACAAATTGTGCAGTTGTATTAATCTCAAAACTATTTCCTAAACTATCCCAACCACTATTATACCTAGCAACAGTTAAATCACTTTCATTAAATGTAGAATTTAAATCTGAACTATTATAATATATAGTTAGATTAAAAATATTACTCTCATCTGTTAGATTATTAATAATTAATAAATTAGAAGCTATATCACATATCTCACTAGAATTATTACAAGTAGTTGCACTTACTCCTGCTTGACTTAAATTACTAGTAGTAAAATTAAATGTAACATTAGTTGCATTTAAGAAACTAAAATTCAAAGCAGGAGTGATTAATTGATAATAATTAGCAATTACTAATCCCCCTTCATTTACTCTTAAAATGTCTACTGTTTCACTTGAATTACTAGCATAATTATCTCCTGTAAAAGTAATAATTGAATTTCCCCCAAATGGATCTGGATTTATATCATATTGGGCTCCTGAATCACCAGCACCATTTAAACTAGCATTATTTCCACTTAAATTAACTTCAGAACCATCAATAACAAAACCAGTGTCACCACTGTTTACAATTTGATTATTATTAAAACTAGAATTTATCACAGAAGTTAAATATATCCCATTATAGATACTATTACTTATATTATTAGAACTAATAATACTATTAATAGAGGAGAGGAGAAGACCATAACTATTATTACCAAGATTAATTCCGTCATAATTATTACTTATATTGTAATTATTGTAAATATGAGTAAAGCCCAATGGATTTCCAGATACAGAAAATATTCCTGCGTATAAATTATAAATTGTATTTTCATAAATTCTATTATTATCATTTCCAGTATCTATTACAAATCCATAAGTATTAAATGCTCCCCAATAATTTTGATCCCCATCTCTAATTGTATTTGAACTAAAATTATTATTACTAGAACTGACAAATTCAATTCCATAACTACTATTTATTATAGTATTAGAATCGACCAAACTATTATTTACATTATCAAAAGTAATACTGTAATTATTTACATTGAAAGTGTTTAAAGTAACAAAACTATTATCATCATTTATTAAATAAACTCCCCTAGTATTATCATTAATAGTATTGTTTGTAACATTTGCCGAATCTGAATCAGAAATAGCAACACTTAATGTATTATTTTGCATTGTATTAAAAAGAATATCTATTGTGTCAATAGAACTAACAGTAATTCCTTGAGCATTATTACTTATAGTATTATAACTTATTAAATTATTGTTGCTATTTAAAGAAAGGTCTATACCATCTCCACTATTATATTCTATAGTGTTATAATTTATAGAATTATTATGGCTATTAGTAAAAGCAATTCCATCATCATCAGAAAGACTTATAGTATTTAAATTAATGAAGGAATCGTTAACTTCATTAAATAAAATTATCTCATTAACTACAACATCAGCAACATTTAGGCTATTATTTGTTATATTCAAAGCACTAGAGTTATAAGCCCAAATTGAATATGAATTTCCATCTATTTGTACATTATCATAAATGTGATTATATTCTGTTGAAGGGATGCTTGTAAGATAAATTCCATAATTATTAGAACTTATATTGTTATTAAAGATCCTATTACCTGTTGGACTTCCAACAAACCATTCATTTGTAAAGAAGTAAATACCTGTACCTGTCCCAATTCCAGTTTGAGTGTTTGTTATATTATTATTGCTTATATTATTGTAATTAGAGGATTCAGCAAGCAAAATTGCTTCTCCTCCTGTAGTTCCATCTATATCATTATTGTCAATTAGATTATTTGCAGCTCCAGAAGCTAGCCAAAATGCCCAACCATTACTCTGAATATTATTATAACTTATATTATTATTATCTCCTCCAAAAATAAAAAATGCATAATTTGTGTTGTTTGTAATATTATTATTAACAAAATTATTATTAGAACTTGTAATTGATAAGGCAGTTCCCAAAGAGTTTATGATCGTATTATTATCAAAAGTGTTTTGATCATTCCCCGAATTTAAACTTAATGCATCACTGTTTCCGTCAAAAACATTATTAACAAAACTATTATTTGTAGAACCATCATTTAAATTTAAAGGATCTCTATTGTTACTACTAATTGAGCTGTTTATTACAATATTATTTGTTCTATAAATATATATCCCATTAGTTGCTTCAGGAGAATCATCAACATTTACACCATAGATTATAGAGTCATCAGCATTACATAATATTAATTGGCCTATTGTCTGATTGTCTACAGAAGCAGAATCAATAGTTGTATCATTAAGATAAATTATACTGCCACCTCCATTTATTGTATTGCCCTCTATCACATTACCGCATTGAGAATCTGAGTCTGTAGCACTAATTGCAAAAGAGTAAGGAGTGCCATTTACTACATTATATGAAATATTATTATCCGAAGTCCTATCTACATAGAAACCATTAAAACTATTTCCTGTACCTATATTTGCAGTATTATTATAGATTATATTTCCTGTTGCACCACCAAGACCCCAAATATAAAAGTTATAACTTTGTGCACCCTCAGCAGTATTGCCATTAATAGTGCTACCAATGCTACCAATAGTAAAGTCATAATTTTGATTGTAATATCCAAAATTATCACTTATATTATGAGAATTTCCAAAAATATCAAAACCAGATAAACTATCATTTGCTGTGGAACCTGTGACATTATTTTCACTTCCTCGAATATAAAACCCATAATTGGTGTGAGTATAAGAAGTCATATTAATTAAAGTAATCCCAGAACCCTGAATGCTTACTCCTCCCGCACTATTATTAACAAAACCATCATGAATTGTAACATTACTTGTAACTAAACCATCCACATAGATAGAATCCCCTGAAGTAGCTCCACTAATATAAAATCCTGCTAAATCAAAATCAACATCATCCACATTTATAATTATACAGTCATTTCCATCAACAGAAACTAAACTTTGAGTTAAAACATAAGATCCAGCACTACTTATTGTTTGGCAACTATCTACATCTACCGCATTAACAAAAGGGATTATAAAAATTAATAAAATTAGAAGAACTACAACTCTTTTCATATCTAGAATAATCCATATCTTGTTTAAAAATCTTTCTTATTTCAAAAGAATAACAATCAAATTTAAATATAAAGACAATTAAGATTAGATTGTGAAGTATAACATTAAAGAAGAACATTTCAGAGTTGCTATTTATGGCTCTGCAAGAATAAAAAGAGGAGATAAGATATATAGATTAGTCTACGATTTAGCTAAAAAAATAGGAAAAGAAGAATTAGACATTGTAACTGGCGGCGGTCCTGGTTTAATGGATGCTGCCTCACGTGGACATTTTGCTGGAGATACAAATAATAACGCTCATTCTATAGGTTTAGCCATTAGACTTCCAAAAGAACAAAAGGAATCATATCATTTAGAGATTAAAAAAGAATTTCACCTTTTCTCTAAGAGACTAGATGAGTTTATGAGATGGTCGAATATCTTCGTGGTTGCACCAGGTGGAGTAGGAACTATTTTGGAATTATTATACACTTGGCAGTTAATGCAAACTAAATTCACTTGCGAAGTTCCAATAATATTATTAGGAGATATGTGGCCTCCGTTATTAGAATGGATCAAAAAATATCCATTAAAAAAAGGGTTACTAAACAGAGAAGATTTAAGAGTTTTCTATTGTGTAAAGACTTCTGATGAAGCCTTTAAAATAATAAAAAAGGCCCACGAATTATATAAAAAAGGTGGAAAAAACGGTTGTATAAATTATAATAAATATAAACTAAATTAGATTTCATAGAAAAGTTATAAATATGAATACTTATATAAACAATACTATGAGTTTTATTAAATGGCTTAAAAATATAAGTAAAAAAGATGTTTCTATAGCAGGAGGTAAAGGCGCTTCCTTAGGAGAGATGATTAATTCTAAAATACAAGTCCCAAACGGTTTCGTTATAATATCAAGTACTTTTGATGATTTCATTAAAAGAACCAGCATAAAAGAGAAAATTGACTCCATATTACTATCCCTCGACCACAATAAGATAGATGCAATCGAAAATGCTGCTGAAAAAATTCAAGCCTTAATTTTAAATATAGAAATACCAAAAAGTTTAGAACAAGAAGTCCTAAAAAATTTTAAAAAATTAAAAACAAAATATGTAGCTGTAAGGTCTTCTGCTACTTCTGAGGATTCTTCTACTGCAGCTTGGGCAGGGCAATTAGAAACATATCTTAATACTACAGAAAAATATTTGATTAAGAATATAAAAAAATGTTGGGCTTCTTTATTTACTCCAAGAGCTATTTTTTATAGATTTGAAAATAAATTAAATGATGAAAAAATCTCTGTTGCAGTAATAGTACAGAAAATGATTAATAGTGATATATCTGGAGTTGCATTCTCAGTTCATCCAGTAACACAAGATCATAATCAATTAATTATTGAAGCAGGTTATGGTTTAGGAGAAGCAATTGTATCTGGTCAAATTACTCCTGATAGTTATATCATTCAAAAAAATAAGATGAGTATTATAGATAAAAACATTCATGATCAAAATAGGGGTTTATTCAGAAATAAAAATGGGGGAAATGAATGGAGAAATTTAGGACCAAATGGAAAAACTCAAGTTTTATCAGATAAAGAAATTATTAAATTAGCTAAGATAATTAAAAAAATTGAAGATCACTATAAATTTCCTGTAGACATTGAATGGGCAAAAGAAAAAAATAAATTTTACATCACTCAAAGTAGGCCAATTACAACTTTAAAAAATCAAGAAAGGAAAACACTATATAAAAAATTCATGAATCGTTCTTTTTCTTTAATTGCATGCCAATATTGGGATTTAGGTGAAAGAAAGGAATTATCAAAAATCTGTGAAAATAAATTTTACTTTACGCCTATGTTTATTCACAATAAAGGTAAAGGAATATCTGTCTATTATGATTGTTCCAATATATTACAAGATCCAAAGAGTCTTGTTGAATATTTTAATAATAAGGAAAAAAAATTTGATAAGCTAGCCAGAGAATATTTAGTAATTGCCAATAAATTAAAGTCTAATAAAAATGATTTATCTCAACTCTATAATCTGATTGTGAAATTTTGGGTAATGCTTACTATAAACAATTTATTAGGAAAGTCAGATAGCATAAATAAAACAATAGGCAAAAAAGCTTACAAATTAAGGGCAGATACAGATCAAGTTCTTTATAAT
>JAGVZM010000008.1 GCA_018302545.1 Candidatus Woesearchaeota archaeon
GCTTAAACCAGAAACACTTCCTACTAAAGTATCTATATTATCATTTATTCCATCTTCATCTTCATCACATTCATCATCATCTTCACAATCTACAGGCCTACATTCTCCTGGTAAACCACTAGGAGAATAACAGCTAAAATTTACTTGAGGGGTATTTAATGAATTGCAATCATCTGAACTCATACAACCCACTCTATTAATGCAAATATTATTTATAGTATTACATATTTGATTATTACATTCTGAATCTCTTCCATTAGGACATGTATTTACTGTTGGATCTGAAGGAGTTGGGATTGGAATTGGCCTACCACCACCAAGAGTACTTAGTGCAAGATTAAGACAACTATAATTCCAAACAGATAAATTACTACCACTCCCAGCCAAGACTAATGACTTTGCATCAGGACTAAAACTAAGACCTTTACCATTTATCACATTTTCCTGGAAAGAATGAATAATTCTAATACTATTTATATTAGAAAGGTCAATAAGAGTAACATTTACATTTCCTGTTGAATTTGGTTTAGCAATTAATAGAGGATTTCCACTTGGATGAAATTCCATATCATAAACATGTCCAAGACCTAAACTAAAATTATTACCAACTTGTCTGATGTTTAATGGATTAGAGATATCATAAAAAGTTAAATTAGTTCCAAAACTACCAACATGTGCAGCAACAAGCATGTTACCATTTGGATTGATAGCTCCTTTAACATTACCACTAAAAGTTATGTTTCCTAATGTTTGAATATTGGATAAATTACTAACATTAAAAAGAGTAATATTTCTAGTTCTAGTTGATCCAGTATTAGCTAAAGCTAAAATGTTTCTATTACGATTAACATCAACAAATTCCAGTTGATGAAAAGGAATTGGATTTCCAACACTTATTAAATCATCAGGATAATTAGTTCCTGCATCCCAAAATCTAATAGAATTTCCACTAGAAGAAAAATTAGCCATAGTCAAAATTTGAATACCCTCATTAGAAACTAAATCTAAAGATAAAGGAACTTTATTACCTGTCAAAGAAATATTAGCAAGTATTCTAACATTATTTAAGTTAGTAAAATTAATATTAGTAACATTAATACCATTATTCAAAATAGTTCCAATCATAGTAATGTTTGGTTCACTAGGATAAAAACCAACAAAGTTGATAGGATTGCTAGGGTTAAAATTTATAGTTGATAATTTGCAAGTAGAAAGAGAAACACTAATACCTCCTGAAGAATGGGTATTAGTAGAATTAATATTAATTGTGACTGAACTAGAAACTGTGTCCCCTACAATTCTAGAATTGTTACAATGAATCCAATAAGTAGTGGAAGGATTCCTAGGAGTTACTCTAAAAAATCCATTTGGCAATTTTGGAGAGTTCCAAACATTATTATTATAATTTGAAGTAGTATCTAGACTAACCCCCCTACAAGAATGAACTCCTGCAGAAGTCCAAGAAAGATTAACAGTTTGTCCTAAGTTAATAGTAGTAGGATTAGCAACAAGTGTAAGTATAGTGCTTTGTGACTGAGAAGAAGGAAAACCATTCTCATACCAAACACATTGCCCGCCAGGGCTACGAGGATCTAACTCACACCTAACATTTTGGAGACTTGAAAATCTAGAAGTACAATCTTGATTAGTTTGACAATAAAAAGTTTCAGTACATTGATAACTATAGCAAGAATCTCCTGAAGGACAATGAGAATCATCCCTACAATCAACATTTAAACATTGCCCTTGTATACACCAATAACCGCCACAGTGGCTATCATCCGTACATCCTCTTCGACACAGTCCAATACCACCAATAATAGAGGAACATCTACTACCCAAAGGACAAGGAGATTGGGAATTACACCACCGGGGAGCACAAACAGAATTTACACAATAATTTAAATTGTCCCTATCGTTAATACATTGGTCATGACTATTACAAGTACTGCAACGATTATTAATACAAGCATTGGCATTATTTGGACAATCTAAATAAGTTTGACAACTCTGACCACTACCCCCAATTGATGTTCCACCAGAACCACTCGAAGAACTTCCTGAACCTTCTGAGACTATATGATCTATATTGTGTGAAGAATAAACACTTCCAACAACTAACAAACTAAATAAAATAACTAAAACTAAAAATACACTCTTTTTTAACATGCAATAATTATCTTAAAAGCATATTTATCAGAATCACTTAACTCAGCAATGCTACCGATACCATAATTAACTAAACTGTCAATAACTTCTTTTAAAATTTTATCAAATGCTTCTTTCTTACCTTCTTCACTGTAATTATGAACTCTTAAATAAGCCTTAATATAAAAACCCAATAACCAAGTATGACTAACTCCATTAAACAAAGATTTCTTTCTTTCCTGTAAATCACCAGAATAAAGACCAACATAATTTTTGTCTTTAAAACTTAAAGTTCTGATTCCATGTTTAGTTAATAATTCTTCAGTTGTTTTTTTAACAACTAAATATTCTTTCCTAATATCCAGAATTCTAAATGGTAAACCAACAACTAAAACTTGAGTAGCTCTAAAAGAATAATCATTTTCTTCTATACTCTCAAACAAACACTTATCTCTATAATTCCAAAATTTTTTCTCAAAAGAATCCCTAACTAAATTGCTTAAAACTAGATACCTCTCAAAATCTTCATTGAACCTCTTAGCAAACAATTCTGTAATTTTTAAAGCATTATACCATAAAGCATTAACCTCAACAAGTTTACATTTTCTATCTAAACTTTCCATCCAAGTTAAATGACTTAAGTCATCAGAATGAAGAAGACCATCACTATCCATTCTAAAACCTAAATCCAAAACTCTATGTCTATAGTTATCAACAATTTGTTTTATTCTACCCCATAAATTAATCCTAATAAAATCTAAATTATTAGTATACTTATAAAATTTATAACAAGCATAAATAAACCACAAAGAAGTGTCTACTGATTTATAATCATAATCCATATTAACTAAGGCTCTTTTAGGAATTAAACCATTTTTAATATTTCGACTATATTCCAACAACAAATCTCTTGCATCATTAACTCTGCCAATAGCCAATAAACCAGGTAAACCAATCAAAGCATTCCTAATATTCTGATATATATCAAAATATCCAGATATTATAAATTTAGATTCAAACTTTGTATTGTTAAGAATAAAACTATCTAAACTCTGTATTAGATAGGGTAAGATCTTATCACTTTTTATAGATAAAAAATCATAAGAACTTTTAATCAAACTTTTAATTCTATTTTTTTCCATACTGAAAAATTTTTCATATTCTCTAGGATCTAAACTATAAAGATTATCAAAGATATTCAAAGCCTCATCTACCCCATCAGCAACAACTAAAATATTTAGACTACTCCTGCCCTTCTTAATATCTGCAACAAACTCACCAGGGCAAAAATGATTGTCATAATAATCCTCTCCATTCTCTTTATCAATCTCATATTCCATATTATCTAACCAAAAACCTTTAACTCTATAGTCAGCTCTATCACTCCCCATCAAGATCATTGGAGCTCCCAAATAATCTGGTTTTATTATTGTATGTCTCCTACTTGCTTTCTGATCAAAAACCCAGTCAACATCATGAGTATTTTTATCTAAGCCTCTAGAATTAACAAAAGATTTTACAATAAACTTAAAATCCTTATCAGAATCAAATTTATAAGAGACAACAACAGCATTGTAACCATGTGCCATACAAATACTTTTAATAATATTCACTCCATTTACACGATAATTAAAACTGGGATAAGCATCAAAAACAAAACCTTCTAAATACAAATGACCATTAGGATAATATCTCCCAGGAAATTTATTAACACTTAAATGATACTTTTTCTTGCCAATAAATATTTCTTCTTCAAATTTACTTAAAACTAAAGTATTAGTAAAAGTACTCTTCAAAGAACTAATAAGCAACCCGTGTTTTTTCCTAGTATTTAATCCCAAAACTGTACTAGCAGAATATCCACCTATACCATTGGATATAACCCACTCTTTATTTTTAGCCAAACTTAATGCTAACTCTTTTTTTGAAAGTATAATCATCTCAACATAAATAAAGACCATTCTATATTTTAATGTTTTTATTAACAAAAGACTTAAATACAAAAACTAAAAAAGCAAATAAAATGCCTGAAGAAATAAAGTGTATTGAACATTTCCCTACTACATTAGAGACATATGTAGAAGGCCCTTTATTATTAACAGCATTTTCTAGAACAGAATATCCAAAAATTGAAGAACCTTTAGCAGATAAAGAAGAAATACCAATTCCTCTAGCAACATTCGAAAAAGGAGTATTTACTTGTGTTAATAGAGGTGCAAAGTTCTCAAGATTAATAGAAATGGGTATTAAATCATATGTAACCCAAGACCTAATGACAAGAGCACCAGTAATAGAAGCAAAAGATTTAGAGCAAGCATTAGATATATCTGATTATACAGAGAGAAATTCAGAAGAACTAAGATCTATAGCAGAATCAACAACAAGATTTGGAAAAGTAACGTCTATAAAAACATACAGAGTTGGAAATGATGTTTATGTAAGATTAGCAATGCAATGTGGAGATGCTTCTGGACATAACATGACAACAAAAGCAGCAACAAAGTTAGCAAAATATCTAGTAGAAAAATTCACAGGAACTAGGTATGGATCAGACTCAGGAAATTTATGTACAGATAAGAAAGCAGCTGCAATTAACGCAATAACAGGAAGAGGAAAAACTGTAATAACAGAGATAATAATACCTAGAGAAATATGTGAAAATAATTTGAAAACAACACCAGAGTTATTACATAGATTAAATGTTGCAAAAAATCTTCAAGGAACAATAGCAGCAGGTTCACAGTTTTCAGGAAATGCTCATTACGCTAACATAGTAGCCGCAATGTATATAGCAACTGGTCAAGACATCGCAAATACAGTAGAAGGTTCTTATGGAATAACACAAATAAAAGTAACTGATAACGGTGATTTATATTATACAACAACAATGCCTTGCTTAATAGTAGGAACAATTGGAAACGGAAAAGACGGAGAATCTCAAAAAAGATGTTTAGAGATGATGAAGTGTAATGTTGAAGGAAGACAATTAGGTTATAATTCACAAAGGCTAGCTGCAATTATAGGGGCAGCAACAGCATTAGGAGAATTATCTTTATTAGCAGATCAAACAAAATCAGGAAGATTAATACAAGCTCATGAGAGATTTGAGAGATAGTGTTTAACTTTTTCTTAAAGTAATCCTAAACTAAAATAAAACACTATATCATTAGTGGAGGGATCAAACATGGGTGGATGTTATAGAGATGAATCATATAGAAGTAGCAGTTCTTATTCAAGACCTGCAACACCAACACTAATTTCTTTATTAAGGGAGGTTTTCAACAAAGGATTAAATCCTAATACGAGAAAACAAAAGTTAGTAGAAGCATTTCAAAAATTTGATGAAACTAAACCAGAGAAGAGATTTATAAGACAATTATTTGAAGCAGCAGGGATACAAGAAGCAAAAAAAGAATTTCCTGATTTAGAGATAGAAAGTAAATTAGATGTAAAAGTAGTGGCAGCAATAGAAGACGCAGGTAATGTTAGTTTAGCAGATTTTTTAACAGAAATTAAGTTTCCAGTAACTACAAGAACACAATTCCTAAAAGATGATTGTAATATAGAATCAACAGGAGTTAATCATTTTTTCGGAACTGATAACAAAGAAAGGTTTGTTTTAATAGAAAAAGGAGAAAAATGGTATCTAAAACAAAAAGGAAGTGCTTCAACTCCAAAGTATGGTATTGAAGGAGAAGAATATGTTTTATTAAGATCTGAAACAAGAGAATTAACAGATCCATTAATAGTAGCTCAAACAATTCTAGAAAAATATGGAGAAAATGGAATAAATAAGGTGAAATATACTGGAGCCTTAGAAAAAGCTAAGGTAGAATCATTTCTAGTAAACACAGACTCTGGAAGACTATATTCTTTGGTAGCCTCAAATGCAAAAAGACCAGATGGAAGAAGACAAATACAAATAGAAACCGAATATGCAGGTTATGTTCCAGGATTTCATGAATTTGAAGGCGAAGACCTAGAAGACATAGTTGAAGATGTTGTTGAAATAAATAATTTTATAGTAAGCATGTATGATGCAGCCCCAATAGCAGGCCAATATAGAGTAAGGATACAGCCAACTACTGAAAGCAAATATGAGTTTTTAGCAGCAGAAAGACAACTAGCTCTAGCAGCAAAAAACGGATTAGCCTTAATACCTACTGCAACATTAACTGAAAGATTATTTGAAACAGTAGGAGCTAAAAGATGAACAATATTATCTATTTTGATGGGCCTCATGGAGCAGGAAAAACAACTTTAATACAAAAACTAAAAGAATCAGATCCAGCTAAAGTGATATTAGCACAAAAATTACCAATAACAAAAATAGAAGACCCGTTAAAGAGATCTATTTTAAGATTAGCAAGGCATTTATTGCACCTAGAATCAAATAAACAACTAGCAAAAGAAAACAAAGATAAAATAATTTTAGTAGACAGATCTGGTTTAGATGTTTATACATACCCAAAAGCATTTTTAAATTTAAAATGGATATCTAAAGAAGAATACTTAAAACATATAGAATTAAATAATATATTACTAAAAGACCATTTTCCATTAAAAAATTTAGTAATTGTAAATCCTAAATTAAATGAATTATTGAAAAATATAGAAAAAAGATGGGAAAATAAGAAAAAATGGAGAGAAGAAAATTTAGAATATCTAAAAGAGACTAATAAAGCTTATTCAGAGATAGCAAAACAACATCCTTGTTTAATATTAGACTCAAATAATTTAGAAATAAATTTAAAGATATTACAGACTTGGATAGATGAAAATATAATAACAAAAAATAATAAAACACTTACACAAATTATTAAATAGTGTTTAATATAATAAAATGAAGATGCTAAATCCAGAATTAATAAAATCAATAAATGAATTTGTATATAAACAGCCAAGAGCAGTTCAAGAAATAGCTGAACTATTAAGTTGTTCATGGATAACTGCAGATAAATATACAGCACATATATCAGAAAAATACGGAACAATAAAAACAAAAAAGTTTAGAGGAGGGACAAGAGGTGCTCTCAAGATAGTTTACTGGGCAAATTTAGAAGGAATAAAAACAAATACAGCACAACAGATTATTTTAGAAAAAATTAAAAAAACAACAAAAAAGTATGATTTCAACCCATTTGATATATATAATCTAGTAAATAAAGAAAAGAAAAACGTTGAAGTAATAAAAAAATGTGGTGAACAAAGCATAAGCGAGATAATAAAAAAGACAAAAACTCAACTATTGATATTCTCAGGAAATATATCTTTCATAAATAAAGAAGAGGATAATAAAAAAGTGATAGATATAATAAGAGAGTTAGCAGAAAAAGGAATTAATATTAAGATATTATGCAGGATTGATATAGCTTCAATAAGAAATATAAAAAAGATAATTGAGATAAATAAATCATTAGGTAGAGATCTTATAGAAATAAAGCACATAGAACAACCACTAAGAGGTTTTGTAATAGATTATTCATTAGTAAGGTTAAGAGATGAAAAATTAAAAGTAGATTATAAAGAAGGAGAAATAGATTACGACCACTACTTATTATATAATATTCATGATCAAGAATGGGTTGAATGGATAGAAAAAGTATTCTTTAATCTTCATTCAAATTCATTGCCATTAGAAACAAGATTACATGATCTAGAAGAAATAGAAGAATTATTAGTTAATATGAATTAAACTCTTTCTGCAATAAATGTAACCTTTGGATTAGGATATTCCTCACATTTTCTTTGTTTTATCCAGTGCAATTTATCAAAACCAAAACGCCTAAGCAAAGAAATATCATTTTCAGGACTGTGTTTTGGGTCTTCTGAATATCCCCCTCCTAAAAAGTATTTAACATTTGGAAGATGCTCTAACAATAATATAGATGCAATGTTAGGATCATTTTCATATTGATTAGCTCCTAGATTTGCACAAACTACAGTTATTTTATTTAAAGGTAATCTATCTTTAAAATCACAAGAAGTGATATCATCACATGAAGTATGAACCCCATCATAAGAAAGTTCATTTAATTCTATATATTTATATAAATTTTCTAAAACTTGAGAATTTAAGTCAATTGAAGTTACTGATGATGCTCCACGAATTTTTGCTAGTAAACTACATAAACCATCACCAGCCCCTAAATCTAAGAAATGTTGTCCTCTTAAAGGAACTTTCTCAAGAGCATAGACCATCATTGCAGAATATTGTGCATGAACAGGAGACTTAGCAAAAATAGAATTAGAGGCAGTTATATAAATAACTTCTCCACTTCCATTAGTCAATGGAAAGACTAAAGGTTTAAAAAAACAATCCACAAAAATTCTATCCCCAACTCTAACAAAATTTAGAGCACGGTGATAACTAACTGAATCAACACCAAAAGCGAATAAAAGAGGAACCTCTTCTCCACTAGGCCCATAAAACCTCTCTTCAATAACTCCAAACGGGAAAGAAAGAGATCCTAAAATACCAGAAACAATTGAAACTAAATGACTCATTTTAATAGAGATATAAACAAAAATTTAAAAATTAATCTATTTATTGTTCAAAAATTCAGCAAAAGCTTTTGCAGTTAATTTAGCATCAGTCAAAGCATTATGATATCCTTGCCTCTCTTTTATACCTAAAAAAGCTAATATAGTATCTAAAGTTAAATGGCTAAGATTATATTTTAAGGGAATATCTAGTTTATTCTTCATAAAATGAAAATAAGCAACAGAGTGTAAATCAACAAACCTAAATCTAAAAATCCAAGGAAGGTTATTAAGCTTAAAGGCACGTTGTAAAAAATCAATGTCAAATTGAAGATTATGTCCTCCTAAAGTTTTGTCTTCTATATTTTCACACCATTTTAAGAATTTTCTAAGTAATTCCTCTTCAGTATTTTTTAAATTATTAATCTGTTCTTCTGTAAATCCATGAATATCTATAGACTTAGGATCTAATTTAAATCCCTCTCTCAAATTACATTCGCAATAAAAAGTATTATCTTGATTATCAAAATCAACAGCCCCTATACTTATTATTCCATTTTCATTTACATCAAGTCCTGTAGTCTCTAAATCTATAACAATCATATCCCAAACCTCCCTATCATTAGCCTTACTTAAAAACTTCTCCTGTTTCTTCACTCCAAAAAAGCAAGTCTAACTCTTCCATTGAAATGCCAATATCATTAGAGAAATTTTTCATTTTCTCTTCTATATCTAAATAAAGAGTTTTACTTAAATTCTCTGGTACTTTATCTATAACATTATGCTTTACTAAATTCTTTAATATATGTCTATCAAGCATGGCCATACTATCATAGTAACCTATATTCCTAAGAAAATGAACTGATTCTTTCATACCAATACCCTTAACATTCTGAACTAACCATTCCCTTAAATCATAAAAATTTTTAAACTCGTTTAATTTCTCTTTAATTTTAATAATACCTTCCTCATTAGAAAATAACTTTCTTGCTTCAAGGATATACTTAGACTTATTATTATTAAATCTAACACCAATTAAATAATCTTTAATGTCTTGTTCATTACCATTAAACAGGATATTAGTATTAACTAAATTCTGTATTGCTTTATCACATATTTTAGCTTTACTTTGAGGAGTTAATAAACAAAAACATAATTCAGCAAAAAGCCTTTCATCATTTTCAAAACCAACTTTCTTAAAATATTCTAATCTTTCTATAATTATAGACTTTCTCTCAGAATAACCTTTTTTTAAGTAATCTACCTCTCTGTATATAACCATAAAAAAGAAAAAATGAGTTAATTTATAACAATTACTGTCTTAAATATTTAGCTCTAAAGAACTGAGCAGCTCCTTCCAATTCTGGATTTGATCTAACAGCCTTAGATAAGTGCCAATTAATAAATTTAGAATTTCTAACTCCATTCAAACTATATTCAGAATAAGCAAGCAAAAAGTGAGCTTCAGGACAATTTTGGTCAATTTCAACAGCTTTAAGAGAATATTTTTTTGCATTATTATAATGACCAAACCACATAGCAGCTCTTGTACAATCTAAAAGTTTAGAGGTATCAAGCTCTTCAGATAAAAATGTAACTTCAAGGTAATCCTTTGCAAAACAAGCCATAACAGGAAAACCAGTAATATAAAATCTAAAATGGTCAGCAGCAACTAATACAGAAGAAGCGGTTCTTAACAAACTAGGCAATAATAAGTTCACATGTTCTCCTTGTTCAATAACTCTTCCAGATACGCCATTAGTAAAAAACAAATTTCCTTTAGGATAAAGAATTGAAGGTATTTCAGAACTCTGAATATAACGTATTTCACTATCAGCTAAACGTAAAAATTGACCATGAGGAGTTCCTATTGCATCTTCCAAATCCTTAGAACGAGGTAATAAAACAGTTCCATTATCCCATAGTACCTCTCTTGTCCGAGAATCTTCTTGTAAAGTTATCTCTAGATCATTACCATCTAAAAGAAATTCTGCTATAGGGAAAGTACCTTGTGTAATTACTAAATAAGGTTTCATTAAAATCTAAGCAAAGGGTTAGTTTATAAAGGTTACGCGATTAGTAATTACTCTAGAATAGTGAATCAAGCTCCTCTTTCAATCCTATCCTTTAATTCAATAACTTTAGCTCCTTCTCTCATAACAGATCTAATCGCTTCTACACGAGGTTTATATTTAGGATCTGATCTAACCGCCTTAGATAAGTGCCAATTAATAAACTTATGATTATAATCGCCATTAATACCTAATTCTGCACATGCAATTAAATAATGTCCTTGAGCAGATTCTCTAACTAATAACGCTTCATTAGCAAAAGATTTAGCATGAGAATAAGCCTTATTAATTTCAATAGGTTTATAATTTTGAGCTTGTTTACTATCCAATCCATCTACAATTCTCTGTGCCCTATCTAAACAATGTTCTTCATATAAACTACCTGAAGTAATAGGAATAACATATCTTTGAAATGCCTTAAAAAGAGCATCAACATGAGATCCTGGAATAAGCTCCTCTGAACCAAGAATTTCAGCCCCTATATGGTCCAAATCATAATCCCTCAAACTTCTACCATAAAAATCAGCCAAAGCCCTAAAATATCTTTGATCCTTTACAGAATTTAAGCCTATAGGACTAGATATACTTGAAAATCCATAACCAGAATCAGTAACTAAAAAACCAGGGATATATGAATCAGCTGTAAAAAAAGGACCTATAGAAACCCCACAATCAAATATTTCTCCAACTTCAACACCTTCAGAAACTAGCCTTAACTTCAAAGAAACTCTAGGCTCAGAACCATTAGCTTCATGAACAAGAACAAGCTCATCAAGGGATACAACTAAACCATTCAATAATTCGGCCCTTCTAAAAAAATCATCCATAGAAGCATTATTAAAATCAAAACCTTCACGTGGAGGAAGGTTATAATATAAACTATCTAAATCAAGTCTTATATCTGAATTCTGAGCCACTAATTCAAATTTGCTCATGAAACTAGCAAATTTTATTTATATATAAGTATTTGCATATATATTTAGATATATAGAAGTATCTTTTTTTAAAATTCAGGAATTATCAACCTATAAAGGAACAGGTGTTCTTGCGAACTAAAGAAGATAAAAATTGAAGCATCCAGTAGATTAACTAACTAATAATGAGGAGTAAATAATAATCAAAATTAATCAATAAGAATTATAAAAATAAAAGCGCCACACCGTTTGGGTAGATAGCCATTTTAATATATAAAAATTAGCTTAGGTGGTATGGCACTTTTAGCGTAACATTAAGATAGAATGAACTTAGATTTAAATATGAGAGGTGAGAACTAACACCACAAGATTTATATACAAATAGAGAAATTAGTTGAACATATGTTCCAAGCTCTAGAAGAATTAGGATTAACAGAATCAGAAGCAAAGGTATATATAGCCTTACTAAGAAAGGGGCCATCATTAGCAGGAATAATAACAAAAGAAACAGGAATACATAGAAGAACAATATACGATATTTTATACAGATTAAGAAGCAAAGGCCTAATAAGTAATATAATAATTAATAATAATAGATACTTTGAAGCTGTAGATCCAGATAGATTACTAGATATATTAAGAGAAAAGGAAGAAAATATAAAAAAACACTTACCAGAACTAAAAGTATTATATAAAACAACAAAAGAAAAAAAAGAAGTTGTATTCTTCAGAGGAAAACCTGCAATGAAAAGTGTTTTTGATGATCAATTAAAAGAAGGAAAAGAAATTCTTATGATTGGAAAATGTATAGATGTAAATGAAATAATAAAATTCTATTTTCCAAGATATGATGAAGAGAGAAAGAAGAAGAAAATATCAATGAAGATAATATTTGATAAAGAAGATAAAAAAAATGGTTCTGGGAAAAAAATACCATTATCAAAAATTAAATATATTGAAGGAATAAATAATTCTACTATGTCATCATATGTATATGGAAATAATGTATCTTTAATATTATGGTCAGAAGATCCAATAGCAACATTAATAAGACAAAAAGAGTTCGCTGATGGATTTAGAGATAGATTTAATATATTATGGGGAATAGCAGAGTAAAATATACTAAAATTCTACAAAAAGCTTAAATTCAAAATAAGATATAAATAAATAGTGAAAAGAAAAGTAATTCAATTAGCAGAAAAAACCCATGTTATTTCTCTACCAATTAATTGGATAAAGAAGTTCAATATAAAAAAGGGAGATGAATTAGATCTAGAAGAAGTAGGAAATACAATAACAATCAAACAATTCAAGCAAGAAACAGAATCAAAGAAGATTCAAACAAGCGCAATAGACTCAAATGAGAAAACCTTAAAGTATACGCTATCAGCTTTACACAAACTCGGTTATGATGAAATAACAATAAAATATGGAAAAGAAAAAATAAAAAACCCATTGTATGAGATATTACCGCTATTCCTTGGTTTTACAATAGTTGAACATGACGATAATAAAACAGTAATTAAAAAGATTTCAAGAGAAGAAGAATCAGAGTTAGATGCTAGTTTAAGAAGAGCTTTTCGGGTAATCATATCTTTAGCAAATTCAACTTTAGAAATAATAAAAGAAGAAAAATTCCAAAATTTGATAAATAATATAGAATCTGAAACAATAGTAAATCAACTAACAAGTTATTGCCTAAGGTTAATTAATAAGGGATTATATAAAGAAAAACAAAAAGAATTATTTTTAGTAACTGTAATATGGAACTTAGAAAAAATAGCAGACGAATATAAGTCTATAATAATAAACTTAAAAGAAAATAAAGAAAAAATAAATAAAGATCTACTAGAGGCATATGAAAAAATAAATAGTTTTGTAAATGGTTATTATGAATTATTTTACGATTACTCAACTCAAAAATTAAGTAAATTATCAGAAGATAAAGAGAATATAACAAAAAGTTTAAACAATATAAAAGTCAATTCTAAATATGAAAATCAACTAATCATGAAATTATCTAACATCGCATCAAAAACATCAGATCTTTCTTCTTCGATAATAGCACTTAACTATGAAAAAATATAGTTTAAAGAACAATCAACAAATTAAATTAAAAAATAAGCTAGATATCTAATGGGTGACAAATATCTAGAAGACATTGTAGAAGAAGACTTAAAAAACAACCAAAGTTTAAGGACAAGTATATTCTCAAGAACAAAAAACATTTTAGACCAACCTATGGTTAGAAACCCTGCCATAACGTCAACAGGAATATTCTTTTTACTAGTTTATGCAAAAAATAAATTTCCTGAACTAGAAATAAAACCAGATGAAATGGGAATTGCTTCATATTCATTATATCAAATAATAGGATTAACAAAAGAATATTTCTTAGAGGGAAAAAAGATAGTAAAAAGAGGATTAATTAGATTAATTTTAGAAAATCCAAAAATCATAGGAGTTATGGCATCGATAGCAGGAGGAATAACTTCTTACTATGCAGAAGAAAATATGGGAGATCTAACAACAGATAGGGCAGCATTAGCAGTAGCTACGTCTATAAGTTTTGGATTAGCAGCAGAAGCATCAGTCAGAGGATGGAAAAATATAAGTAGGATTAAAAGAAGTATAAGAAGAGCAAAAGAGAAGATAAATAAAAGATTTTGGGATTTAGTTTTAGAGCATCCTTTAATAACATCAACAATTTATACTGCATACTGTTTTAAATTTGAATACGAAAAAAGAGCTTCTAGAAGAGTAGCACATAAAGGGGATGATTTTCTAGATTATGACCTACTACAAGACTTAACAGAACATCCAGGAGTAATAATTTCTATGTTGATGAAAAGGGGCATAGACTTAAGTTTAGGAATAGCAACTATCTTTTTAGCTGGCTCATTGTTACATTCTCAAAGTATAAGAGAAAATTTTCTCAGAACAAAGAAATTATATTATAGAATAAAAGGAGACAAAGAGAAAGAAAAATCAGCACAAGAAGGATTAACAAGATTACCAAACAGTCTAGAAAGAATTATACAAGATACAGTAGAGTTAGGAAATTTATATTATGAAGAAGATGAAAGTAAAGCCCATTTTTATTATAGAAAAGCCTTAAGATTATTTTCAAAAAATCCAGATAATTTAGGTTACTACGAATTATTCAGAAGAACATTTAGATTTGACTCTTTAATAAGATTATTCAGAAGAGAAAAAAAGGATATAGATCAGGATATTATACTTCTATTAAATAAAGATACAGAAGCATTAGTTAGGATAAAAGAAAAATTAGATTCAGACCCAGATAATATAGAAGTAAGATATATCTATGGAAAGGCATTAGAAATTTTAGGATATAGAAAATCAGGAGAAAAACAAAAGAGACAAGCTGTAGAAGAAGCAGCTAATTCTAAATTAGCAACTTTAAGACCATTCAAAGGAACTAAAAATAAAGTAGTATTATTAGAAGGCAAAAATATTCATGGAGAAATAGTCGCAAAATATAATGAAGAAGATAAATTAAGAAGAGAGGAAGAAGAAACAAGAAAACTAAGGGATTTATTAATAGAAATACCAGAATATGATACTCCAATACCAATAGGAAGAATGCAAATTCAAGGAAGAATTTGCTATGTAATGGAATTTACAGATGGAGAATCCTTAGGAGATTATATAGGAAGTAAAAGAGAGAACTTGCAAGAAAAAGTAAAAGAAGTAGCTGAATTTCTTGGATTCATACATGCAAATTTAACAAGTGTAAAAAAAGAAAGATCAGCAGAAGAAAGAACTAGAATTATTAGAGAAAGATTAAAAGGAAAATTACAAGATGAAAATTTAGACAGAATATGCTCGAACCTTTATCCAATTTTTGCAGCAGTAGAGAACACACCAAAAGTAACAAACAAGGATGCACATACAGGAAATTGGTATATTGATGAATATGGAACAATTACAGCAATAGATATAGAAGCAGATAGATTAATACCAATAACAGACGATACAGCAAATCTATTAGATCTAACACAAACATTAACAGAAAAAGGAAAAGATGAAGTTCTAGAAATACATATTAATAGTTATAAAAAAAATTCGAAAACAAAAGAAGATAGAACACAAAAACAATATCATTTAGCTTATTTAAATTCAGTAGTAATAAGGAGTTTAGAATCTTATAGTTTATCTATAAAACATAAATTAGGAAAACAATATAACTTAGAAAATGCAAGAAGAGCAATAGTAAGAATTAAAACAGAACATTCAGATTATTATAAAGAAAACAAAAAAGGCTATGATACACTAGAACAAGAATTAAAAAGAGCAGCTTAAGCAACTCGTTCAACTAAGCCTTTATTAGCAGAACTAAAATTATCTTTAGCAATTAATTCTATTTTGGTTATATTAACATTCACCATAGGCTTAAATGGATCTAATTGAAGATTAGAAGCCCTATATCTTGCATCCTCTATATCTTTAATATCTCCTTGAAATCTTTCTCTGGCTTCTTTTTCATCAAAACCATAAGAAAAACCAAAAGCAGTAAATATAGTAGGATCTTCAGTAAGGATCTTTACTTCATAAGTTATTCTATAAATGTTCGACCTTAAAACCATATAAAAGCAGATAAGAAAAAATTTATAAAATTACCTAGTGATATTAAAGTTTAAAACCTTATTTTTAAGCTCCCTAGCCTTTTTATTCTTTTCAAAATGTTGCCTTATAGGTTCAAGTAATTCATTAATATATTTAGCAATTGTGTTCTTTAAGTCAACAGGATGAATATCCTTTTTAACATAAAGATCTTTTAATTCATTATAATTATTAATTATTAAATTTCCACCAAATTTTTCAGGCCTTTCAATAGTAATTTCATCAAATCTTTCAAATACAATATATTTAGCATATTCCAAAACAGGATTATCTTCTTCTAAACCTTCTGGACAATAAGCTTTCTTGAATTTTCTATAAATATCTTCTTTAGAATCAGTCATAAATATAGCAGTATCTGGTTTAGATTTAGACATTTTCATAGCTATCTTCTTATCAACGCCTTGCAAATCAGTTTCAGTAAATTGTAATCCTAATAGCATATGATGGCTAACAACAACTGGAGGTTTAAATCCAAGTTTAGGAAAAATTTCTCTTGCAAGCATATTAACTTTTCTTTGATCTAAACCCAATTGAGCAATATCTGCATTTAAATGATGTATATCTGCAGCTTGCATTAAAGGATATAAAATTTGAGCAGAAGGATTATTTACACTTTCCTCTCTCCCCATAATCTGACCACATCTTAAAACTCTTTGAACTGTAGCATTCATAGAAAGTTTAAGAACCGTTTCCCAATATTCAGGATGTTTTTTAATAAAATCAGAAGTCCAAATAAATTCTACATTTTTCATATCAAGACCACAAGCTTTCCATACTTCTATAAAATATTCTCCAACAACCCTTATTTTCTCCAAATCTCCTCCAAATTTATTATTAAGCATCCCAAACCAATCTGCAACCCAAAATCTAAATTTAATTCCTGTAGAAGTTAATTTATTAACAGTAATTGCTCTCATCAAACCCTGGGCAATATGAATTTGTCCACTAGGTTCAAACCCATCATAAGCAATGATCTGTTTTTTAGATTTAAAAAGTTCTCTAAGTTCATCCTCTTGAACAATTTCTTCAGCAAAGGATTTTATAATCTCAATTTTTCTATCAATATCCATTAAAATTTTACAAATAATCAGATTTATTAATGTTTTTATATATAAAAATTCATGTCAGAAAAACTAAAATTAGATCCAATAGGTTATTTTTTAGTAAGAATAAACAAAGAAACTAAAGAAATAGAAGTAGCTTTCTGTAAATATGAAGAAATAAAATTCGCACATCCAAAAGCAAGATTCGGAAAAAATACAATAAATCAAGAATTCTCATCAAAAAATCCAGAAAATATAATAAATTGGATAAAAAACAATAATTTAATATCACAAGAAGATCATTTAGAATACATGAAAAAAGAACTTAAAAAAGCTAAAGAATGTTTAGAAAAGGAAGAGAAATACATTCAAGATTGAATAAAATTTCATAAGGATTATAAATAAAGAAAATAACAAAAATTTATGATAAAAAACATAATAATTTCAATACTAATCCTAAGTATATTAACTACACCTATAATTGCACAGCCAATAGATATAGAATTCCCATATATAGAACATGAATGTTATGAAGAATATGCTAAAGAAAATGTAACTTACAATTTTGAAAAAAGACAATCCCCAGATGAAAAGTCAACGAATATAACAATAATAATAGACAACTTTGAAGAAATATGTAAATATTCAGAAAAACCAACTAAGTGTTATGAGTGTATAGCTTTAAAAAAATATGGGATAGATAGAGACAATCAAGAAAAAAGTCAAAAAAAATTAACAACAAATATAATATTAATCTCAGTAATTATAATTCTAATATTAGTAATTATATATCAAATAAAAAAAGGTAGAAAAAAATCGAAAAAGAAAAAATAAAAAGTAACCTAAAAAAATGGTGGGCAATTCTTTTAATAATCATAGGTATTGTTATATTATCCTTCATATTCCTCCCTCTTATTATTTCAATTCCAATATTCATACTAATATTTTTACCAATTATTATTCATATATTAATTTATGAATGGATTGAAAAAAGATTCGCAGCAATAGTTTTTACAATCTCAATATGGCTAAACTTAATGATTATAATAATTCCTTTAGTAGGAGGCCTACTGGTCTATGATTTTATCTCATTCGCAGAAGAATTTTCAGAAAAACCAAAAATAATTACAATAACAGAGGAAAACAACCCTATATTTGGATTAAAAATATCAGAAGAATTCAGTATTTTTAATATAGAAAAAACAAACAAAGAATTAGCAAATGTTTTGACAAAGCAAGAATTAGATGAAACAAAAAAAGAATCAAAAGAGTACATAATAATATCAATAAATAAAGAATTCTTTAGAAATATAGAAGAAGTAAATATTGGAACAAGAAACTTATCAAAAAGTGAAATATTTAATATACTAAACTCAGAAGACATAAATCAAGTATTACCTGGAGAAACTATTCCAGAAAATCAAGAACAGGTTAAATTATTATTAACATTTTTACTAATAAAAGAAACTATTGATCAAGAAGGCACTGATTTTTTAATAAAGGAACTAAAAAATAAAAATATAATAATAACACCAAAAAGAATCTCAGTAACAATATTAATAAAGATTCTACCAGAAAACCTAATAAAAGATTTAATTCCAGATCTTATTTAATAGCAACTTTCAAAGCTTTGATTGCAACTTCCACCATTTTATCATCTGGTTCTTTAGTTGTTATCTTTTGTATCCATATTCCAGGTAAAGAAAAAAAACTAAAAAATTGAAATTTCGCACCAATTCTAAGTAATTCATAACTTAAACTAGCAATTACAGGCAATAAAATTATTCTCAAAATTAACTTCAACCAAAAACTAAAATCTTTAGGTATAAAAGTATAAACAACTATACTAACTAACAAAACTAAAAAAATAAAGCTGGTTCCACACCTAATATGTTCTTTATGAAATTTTTGTATATTTTTTACAATTAACTTTTGACCAGATTCATAACAAGCAACAGTCTTATGCTCAGCACCATGATATTGAAATACTCTATATACATCCTTCATTAAAGATATTAAATAGACATATAGTATAAAGATAAATATTTTAAATAAACCATCTAAAATATTAAACAAAATATTATTCAAATTAATAAATTTATCAATAAAATAGGTAAATCCCAAAGGCAAAAATTTAAACAAGACAACTGCAAAAACTAAAGCAAATAACAAACTAAATATAAAGCCCCAGATACTAAAATTTTCTTCTTTACTACCTGTACTAATTGCAGCAGAATAATTCAAAGATTTTATACCAATATACATAATTATTATTAGATTAATAATACCCCTCCAAAAAGGAATATTACTCTCTTTAATAATTAATTTATCCTTTTTGACTTTTATTTTTCCATTAGGGTCTCTTACAGCAATACCCAATCTATTTTTATATTTCATCATGACACCCTCAATAAGTGCCTGTCCGCCCACGTAATGTTTTGTCATATTTTCACTCCAAATAAATTATTGAATCCATGTCAAATTTCTTCCTAAAATCCTAAACTTAACATGCATTCTTTTGATTTTACTCAAACATGTTCCTACAATTATATTTTTCTTTTTTATTATATTATCTAAAAATTCTTCAACTGTATCAGCATGGGTAGCAGTAAGTACTCTTCCTAAATGTCTGGTCATATGAGCATCACTAGCCCCAGTATAAGCTTTTTTCAAAGATTTACACCATTCAATTGCCTTGTCATTAGATTCCTTCTTCATAATACCATTCAAAACTTCTATAGCATCAATTTTCTTTAATAAATAAGGGTATCTATTCATATATTCAAAACTATTCTTTGGTCTATAAGTCAAAGGATGTGGTAATGAAACAAAACAACCATATTCTCTAGCAAAATCTAAAAGTTCCTCAGAACTCCAACTCAATCTACGCAAATTAAAAGCAATAGACTTTAAGTACCTGCCTTTAATTCTTTTAATATAAAATTCTTTTAAATCATTAACATTATAAAAATAAAATAAATAATCAATTGCACTATTAGAAGTAATTTCCATTCCAGGAATAGCAAACAGATTTTTACAAGCCTTTACTGAAGCATCTATAGCATTATGGTCTGTTATAGAAATTCCTATCTTTAATTTTTTAGCCCTTTTAATCATATCATCTACATGATTTAACCCATCAGAACAAGTAGTATGACAATGCATATCAACAACTTTCATTCCATTAAAATCAAATTTCTCTGGATCTTCATATATTACATTCATAAAAGTTAAAAACCATATAACTAGTTATTAAAAGTTTCTAATAGAAAATAATATAAATAATCCTAATGCTTTAATAAATCATGCAATTTAATCTACAAAAAGAGGTATTGAATATAGATACCCTAGTTTTAGATTTAAATGGAACATTAACAACAAACGGAAAATTACTAAAAGGAACAAAAGAAAAAATAAATAAATTAAAAAAATTAGATTATAATATAATTCTATTCACAGGAAATCAAAGAAAAAATGGAAATGAAATTTGCAGTTTATTAGGTATAAAATGCATAATAGCAGAAACAAGTAAAGACAAAGAAAAAGAGATGAAAAAACTAAATATAAAAACCTGTGCATCTATTGGGAATGCAAGGATAGATATTCCAACATTCAAATATTCAAGATTAGCGATAGCAACATTACAAAGCGAAGGAATTCACAAAGATATAATTAAATATGTTGACATAATAGTTCCTTCAATTAATGATGCTTTGGATTTGTTTATTAATAAAGATTCTTTAATTGCTACATTGAAAGAATAAGATTATTAATAAAGTAACTTAATATTAATTAAAAACTAGATCATTAACCTTAACAATTTCAGCAATTTTATTTATAGTAAAAAGAGTTGCTTTATGGTCTTCATAATTTGCAGCAGCACAACAATCTTCAACAATAGTAATTCTAAAATCCATATCATGTAATTCTCTAGCTGTAGTCTGAACAGCCAAATCAGTTGCAACTCCAGCAATATAAACATGATCTACACTGAGAGCTCTTAGAGTAGGCAATAATTGTGTCCCGTATACAGCACTCACCCTATGTTTTATAATAATCTTATCTCCTTCCATAATCTCTAATTCTGAATGAAAGTCTGTAGCCCATGTATCTAATTTCAAAGCATTAAATTTCTTAACTAAACCAAATAAAGGAGAATTTAGTGGGGCTTCTTTATAGTCCTCAGAAAAACCAACTTTAATATTAATAATCATAATTTTAAAATCTCTAGCTTTTTGAATTAATTTTTTTAGATTAATAAAAGTATTATTCTTTCTAATAAATTCTAGATATCCCCTTTTAGCTAATTTTCCATCTTCATGAACAATTTCATTAATAAAATCAATCAATAATAAAATTTTAGTCATAAAAGAACATAAGGAATAATATTATTTAAGGATTATTATTAAAAAATATAAATACTATTATTTAATTAAATTTTGTCATATAAATATTGTAGAAAACATGAATATGTTGTAAATCCGATTATTTCAGTAAATTTAGATCTGGTTGATCTTGAAGTTTGATCAACAGTAGCAATTATAGAATTGTAAGCTAACAAAGTTGGAATTGCTACAACATACATAATTTCAGATTGAGACATAGAAGTTGCATATCCAAATGATAAAGCTAAGAGTGTATTTTCTAAACCTCTCCTAAAAAATTCTTTTCTAGAAATTCCTTCTTCTAATAATTTTGTATCCATAAAATAAACCTCAATAAAAAAATTAATTGATGCATAGGTTTTAATGAATTCTATCCCTCAGGCGATTAGTAATTGCAGGCTTAATATCTCGTTACCTTGATACTTACACCCCAATCCTATCAAACTTCTCTTTTAGAAGAGCCCTAAAAAAGTATCTATTTTCGAGGCTGGTTTCCGGCTTAGATGCATTCAGCCGTTATCCATTGGAGCGTAGCTGCTCGGCCTGCCTTGTTAGACAACCGATAGACCAGAGGCTCCGAGCCACCGTTCCTTTCGTACTAAATGGTCCTTCCTCTCAGATACTAACACCTCTACCAGATATTGAACAAACTGTCTCGCGACGTTCTGAACCCAGCTCACGATCCCTTTTAATGGGTGAACACCCCCACCCTTGGCTGCTTCTGCACAGCCAGGTTAGGAAGAGCCGACGTCGATGTAGCAAACC
>JAGVZM010000026.1 GCA_018302545.1 Candidatus Woesearchaeota archaeon
CCAACAACAATACCCGGCCTATTTGCTTGATATTCCCCAACCATATACAAAATATCAACTACAGCCACAGGAACATTAATTTTTTTTATGTCTTTTCCAAATTTTAAAGAATTTGGTAATGCATTTTCTAATTCTTGTAAATGTTCAATATATTTTTCAACTCTTAATGATTCTTCAACATTTTTTACTAACAAAGCCCCTCCATAAAATGCTTTTTTACTCATTAATGTATCTTCATAAACTTCTAAAGGACCAATTACAAGATCAATTGGAGAAGTAATAGATTTAATCCAAGTTACATCGCTATCAAAATAATTTCCAGATATTAAACTTTTAGATTTTGCTTTCAGATATAAACTAAAATTTTTATCCGAAACAATTTCAGCGACTTCACTTAATAATTTAGAAGCTTCATGTAGATGATTTCTATATTTAATTTCATAAGGTATAGAGATAAGCTTTCCATTTTCTTTTTTTATTATGGTATTAAATTTATTAAAGTCTTCACTAACATCTGGGTTTTCTTTTATATATTCATCAAATTCTTCAACACTAATTGTTTCATCATATAAAGTTCCACCCTTAGGTCTTTCTATTATTCCTGGAAATAACATTTCTTTATTATTATCATAAGTTATTCCTTCAGGGCCATTAAATATATTAAAAACTTTAAGTGCAATTTCAGCATCTTTGTTTCCAAAATTAATTTCTTTTACTAAATATTCTCTCAATTCTAAACTCTGAGGATGATCTTGAATTAAAAATAAAACATCCATAATTTTTAAAGCTTTTAATAACTTTGGTATAGATTTTTGGTAAGATTCATCTAAAAAGCTTATATTGGGATTAAAATTAAATATTCTTGATCTCTCAGGATCTAAATAATAATTCTTTAAATTTTCAACATTTGGTAATTGAAAGGCCATAGGATAACAATAAAATATTTATTTATAAGATTAATTGTACTAGAGCAATTTCAAATCTTTAGTTATTTTATCTATTTTTTCATCGTCATCAGGACCGATTCCGAGACAAGTCACAGTACCAGGACTTAAAGTTGTTCTTCCTGCATCAGTAATTAAAGCAGTAGTTAATCCATAATCTTTAGCTAGTTGATTATATTTTTGTAAATCCTTAAGATCATTAACTTTTAAAACAATCTTAGCCATACCTTCATTTCTCCACTTATCAACTTTACTTTTATCACTTCTAAGAACAGCTTCAACAGCTGCATGGGAACATTGAGAAGCCAGCTTTCCCTTTGGAAGTTTTAAATCATTTCTAACTAAAATAGCTTGTTTCATTTCAGCCTCTTAAGTTCATTCAGCATTTCTTTAACTAAATCAAATCCACCCTGCCAGAACTTCTCATCTTCAACATCAACACCAACTTCTTTCAAAATCTTAGCAGGACTTTCAGAACCGCCATATCTTAATATCTTTAAATATTTTGGAACAAAAGATTTTCCTTCCTTTCTGTACATTTCATACAAAGCAAATACCAGTAAATTTCCGAAAACATAAGAATAACAATAAAAAGGACTATGATAGATATGTGGTATTGTCAACCATTCGTACTTAAATTCATCAGGTATCTTAACAGACTTACCAAACTGTTCTTTCAAATTATCAGTATATATCAAACTCAACTTATTTAAATCTGCAGATTCATTAGCTATTGCCTTATGAGCATCAATCTCAAATATTATAAAATAAATTTGTCTTAATATTGTAGCATAAGTATCGTCCAGTTTCTGCAGCAGTAAAGTTTTCCTTAATTGTTTGTCTTTTGTATTGTTCATCAAATCATCAAACAATAACATTTCTCCAAATACTGAAGCAGTCTCAGCTAAAGTCAAAGGTGGATGTGAAGTTAATATAGAATGTTCATTTGTTAACAAGTCATGCACACCATGGCCAAGTTCATGAGCCATAGTAAAAACATCCCTTATATCTCCATCATAATTTAATAAAACATAAGGGAAAATTTTTGGAGTGATATACATACAATAAGCCCCACCCATTTTATTTCTTTTAATTTCATAATCTATATGATTACTATCAATAATTTTTTTAGCTAAATTATACATCTCATCTGAATAATTTTTATATGCATCAAAAACCATTTTTTTAGCATCTTCATAACTATACTTTCTCTTTTTTTCTTTATAAGAAGCATAAATATCATATCTTGTCATATTATTAATTTTACAAATCTTCGCTTTTAACTTAAAGTATTTATGAAACAAAAACCTATTTTTTCTGCAAACCAGTATCAAAGTACTAACAGCTTTATCACTTATATCATTAGCCTTATTTCTTACAGCTATTGGATTTTCATATTTCCTTAAATTAATTGATTCATTCTTCCAATCCAAAACAACATTCCTGTAAATCTCATTAAGAACATCATTATGTTTAGAATAAATCCTATATAATTCTTGATAGGCACTTTTCCTTAATTTAGAGTCTGGATCTTTAACGTATGTAGTAAGTTGCTGCCTTGTAAGCTCTTTCTTCTTACCATTAACGTTTAAAGTAAAAATAAAATTATTCGTAATTATGTCATATAATTTAATTAATGCATTACTTCCTGTTGTATCTTTAATATTTATTATTTTTTCTTCAGATTCAGCTAAAGTATGTAGTTTTAATAATCTCATATATTTTAAATAATACTTATAATCATTGGGAGCCCCATTAATAATTCTTTCAGCATTTTGATTATCAAGATTTTTAAACCATAAAGAAAAGAACATAATTCTATTTCCTACATTAACACTTAATTGTTCAACATTGGATCTAAAACTTTTAGCTTTCTGGTCTGCAGTATTCTCAGAAAACCATAGATAAGCATAGTCACTTAATCTAGAAATAGTTTCTGCAATCTTTTCATTAGTTCTAATTATACTAATAAAATCACCAACAGAAATATTAGGATCTAATTTATTTCTAAATTCTTCAACAAAATTGACATTATTTTCTAATTCAGTCAATAATATTTTATATTCCCTAGAATATATATTAGGTAGAATATCTTTTAAATTCCATCCCTTTATTGCCATAATTTTAGGCTTGATAATAAATATAAAAACCTATCCATTATGGTTTAATAATCTTTATATTAAAGAGATAATCAAATAAATAGTGGTACAATTTGATAGTATTACTAACAAAGTAAGATATATTGAACAGTCTCCTGAATATGATAAAAGTTTGGAGATAACAATAAATGAATTAAGAAAATTGAAAAGTGGAATGAATATAAAAGTCATAGATAATTCCTACACAAGATTGCAATATGTTCTTTTAGGAGGGGAAATAAATTCAATAATATATCCTGGAAATTATTATATTATAGAAGACATAAATATAGGAGAAAATGACGCAATAATAATCATTAAGCACCATGGCATATACGGGCACAATTGGTTTGAAACTATAAATAATAAATAAAATTAAATTATCTCAATAATTTCTCCAATTTTTTTCTTAAATCTATATAATTTAGCAGGCCTATGTGAAACATTCTTTGTTATTTCATCTGTTTCCTCAATTAATTCTAGGAATAAAATTTTCTTTCTAAAGTTCCTTTTGTCAAATTTTTTATTAAAAATTATTTCATACAATGTTTGTAGTTGTGTTAATGTAAATTCATTGGGCAATAATTTAAAACCTATAGTAGTATATCCTAATTTCCATCTTAACCTTTTAATTGCATAGTTAATAATCTCCTTGTGGTCAAAGGCCAGCTGAGGCATATTATATGCTGAAAACCATTTAACGTCAGACACATCTGTTGAAGCCTTTAATTCTAAATTATCTTGATTTATTAAAGCAAAATAAGCAACAGTTATTACTCTTGTTCTTGGATCTCTTTTAACATCTCCAAAAGTATAAAGTTGTTCTAAATAAATATCTTTGACATTAGTTTCTTCTAATAATTCCCTCTTAGCTGCTTGATCTAATGATTCTTCCATCTTTACAAAACCACCTGGTAAAGCCCACATATTTTCATAAGGCCAAACAGCCCTTTTAACAAGAATTACTTTTAAATCTATATCTTTAATTGTAAAAACAACAACATCCACAGTAACAGAAGGCCTATCAAATTTAGTTACATCATAGTTCTCCATCTTAGTGTAATATTAACAAGAATATTTAAATGTTTAGATTGTTTCAGATTGGTAATGCAAAAAAATATCACCTAATTTTTTTAAATGACTTATTTTATATTCAGGAGAAATTATTTCCATTCTCTGGACATTATAAACACAATTTATATCTGTAATTTGTCCTGTAGAATATTTAGTAACATTAAGAAAACAATGTTCGCCTTCAATTTTAGCGTCATTCAAGGCATATAGAGAAAAATTTTCTTTATCAAAAACATGTGCTTTAAAATTTCTGTCTATTTCAGCAATGACATATCTTAATACAAAATCCAAGGCAGAATCATCAGTAACTGATTTTAGTTTCTCTAACAAAAAAGGAATTTGTTGTTTTTTCTCTTCTCTATTTTTATAACTAGAAATAAAAGTATAACTATAAAATTCTGGATTAGTTTTTACATTTTCAAGCCAAAAATCCCTAAATTCATGGTTTTTTTCCAAAACAGATACTGCAGAAACAAGCTCATTATAAATATTAAGATGTGCAAAATCATACATTAAATCTGGTACTAACTTAAAACTACCTGAAAAAATTTTGTCCTTTAATAATTCATAAATTTCACTAAATTCATTCTCAGTATTACCTACATTTTTTACAATCTCCAATAAACCAACTAACCTATTATATTGTAAAGTAAATTTAGGTAGTGCAGTACTTACAGCACGATTTTTTACATAATACATAGCTGTTTTAAATTTAAATTCTTCACTCATTTCAGTAAAATGTGGCCATAATTTTTCATTAAATTTACCTTTCTTAAAGTCAACCCTTGATTTTTCTTTGTCTCCACCATATATTTTAAGGACTTCTTCTAAAGTTAAGGGTCTTTGGGTTTTTTCAGCTTCTCTAAAATATTATCCCTAAAAAACATTTGATTGAAAAAATCATCAAGAGTTGAATAATCTTTAATAAATCTTTGCCTCTCTCTTTCTAAATCTTCTGTAATGTCTAAAGGTTGAAAATATCTATTTAATTCTTCCCTTAATAAATCAACTGTACTTTTAGATAATAAACTTTTAAAATCTAAACTTTCAGAATATTTATACAGCCAAATAATATATTCACTGCTGTTAATAACCCGTGAAGAATCGCATACACCATTATATCCTGCAGGAATTTTCCCATAATCCAATGTTTTTCCAATAAATTCTTTGATAATTTCAGGCTTGTATTTGATATCTAAATAATCTTTGGGACAACCAAATGGCTTTCCATGAATATCAGAAGGCGTGGAATAATAAGCTAACTTGTCATTATATAATTTTATATTTTTTATATTTATATAATCCTCATCGTCTAATTCTGAATGATCATCAATGCCTTGATCTAAATTTGCTCTATATTTTCTTACAGCTTTAGGATATTCCAATATCTTTTCTGAGACTCTTCCAAAATCCTGCAATAAAATCTCCAAATCCCTCTCATTTAAATCTAAAGCATTTTTATTCATTTTTTCTCCTACCACCCAATTATTGTTTTTTTGACACTAACTTAGTATAATTACTACACTAACTTATTTATAAATATTTCTATAGTTTAATATACACAATAAGTACTAAATTTAAAAATTAAAACTACACAATTAAACTTATAAACATAATAAAAACATAAAAATGATGCTAAAAACAAGTTATAGAACACACACATGCGGTCAACTTACAAGTAAAGAAATAGAAAAAGAAGTAAAATTATGTGGTTGGGTAGCATCAAGGCGTGATCATGGTGGTATTATTTTCATAGACTTAAGAGATAGATATGGTTTTACTCAAATAGTTCTTGATCCTGAAAAAATACCAGAAGCAGACAAACTAAGGAGAGAATGGTGCATCCAGATAAATGGTAAAGTTAGGGAACGTCCAAAAGGGATGAAAAATCTTAAGATGACTACAGGAGAAATAGAAATAGAAGTTAAAAACTTAGAAATAATAAGTGAATCTAAAGTTCCTCCATTTGAAATTGATGATAGGTCAGAAGCAAATGAAGAATTAAGATTAAAATATCGTTATTTAGATTTAAGAAGACCAATAATGCAACAAAGTTTATTAATAAGACACAAAGTTGCTCAAGCTGCAAGAGAATATTTATCTTCACAAGATTTTACAGAAATAGAAACGCCGATATTAGTTAAACCAACACCAGAAGGTGCACGTGATTATCTAGTTCCAAGTAGAGTTAATCCTGGAAAATTTTACGCCCTTCCACAAAGTCCGCAATTGTATAAGCAAATCCTTATGGTTGCTGGATGCGATAGATATTTTCAACTAGCTCGTTGTTTAAGAGATGAAGATCTAAGAGCAGATAGACAACCGGAGCACACACAAATTGATATTGAAATGAGTTTTGTTACGGAAGAAGATATATTTAATGTTATAGAAGGATTAATGGAATCTATTTTTAAAACAAGAGATATAAAAATAAAAAAACCATTTATTAGAATACCTTATAATGAAGCAATGTCAAAATATGGATCTGATAAACCAGATTTAAGATTTGAATTAGAGCTTATTGATGTTACAGAATTAGTAAAGAATTCAAGTTTTGAAGTTTTTAAATCAACAATAAATGATAAAGGTATTGTCAAATGTTTAAATGCTGCAGGTTGTAGTAAATTTTCAAGAACAGAAATAGAGGAATTAATAGAATTAGCAAAAAGATACCACGCTAAAGGCATGGCTTGGGCTAAAGTAGAAAAAGGAAAATTAGAAAGTTCAATAACTAAATATATAGATGAAAAATTACAAAAAGAATTAATAAAAACAACAAAAGCTAAAGATGGAGATCTATTATTATTTGTTGCAGATAATTTTAAGATTTCTTGCACTGCTTTAGGTCAAGTTAGACTAGCCATTGCAAATAAATTAAATATAATACCCAAAGATGAATACAAATTTTGTTGGGTAGTGGATTTTCCATTATTTGCATGGAATGATGAAGAACAAAAATGGGAACCAGAACATCACCCATTCTGTATGCCAAAAAAAGAACATATTAAATTATTAGATTCAGATCCAGGAAAAGTTTACGCAACTCTTTATGATTTGGTTTTAAATGGGGTTGAACTATGTTCAGGTAGTTTACGTATTCATAAACCAGAAATACAAAAGAAAATATTTTCTATAATAGGTTTAAGTGAAGAAGAAGCGGAAAGAAAATTTGGATTTTTATTAGAATCATACAAGTATGCAGGTCCTCCTCATGGTGGAGTAGGGATTGGCGTTGATAGATTAGTAGCACTAATAATAGGATTAACAGATATTCGTGAAGTTATAGCTTTTCCAAAAAACAAAGCTGCAGAATGTCCTATGGATGGTTCTCCTAGTGATATAAACGAAAAACAACTTAAAGAATTACATATTAAATTAGATGTTGTCAAAAAATC
The DNA here is from genome assembly GCA_018302545.1 of Candidatus Woesearchaeota archaeon. Classification (GTDB taxonomy): domain Archaea; phylum Nanobdellota; class Nanobdellia; order SCGC-AAA011-G17; family GW2011-AR18; genus JAGVZM01. The sequence continues at coordinate 7,552 of JAGVZM010000026.1, forward strand.
CTAGAAATTTTTAATAATATAATGTTTGTAAAATATAGCAACTACGAAAGAAATTATTATATATTCCAAATAAGGATAAAAACATATGAAAAAAATAACTGTGGCATTAGTAAACATTATTTTAGGTACACATGTATATGCACAACAAACATTGGAACAAAGGGATGCAAAACTAGAAAAATTGGGAAATTTAGTCATTAAAACGTCCAAAGACAAAACTTATTATAACACAAGGCGATTTTATGATGGTGATAAAAAATATACTCTGACTATTTATGACAGGAATGAAAATGGAAAATTTGATTGCCAGAAAGATGGTGTTTCAATTAAACTAGATATTAAAAGTGAAAATAATTATGTTAATGCGGCCTTCTTTTTTGATTCTTCAGCATGCGATTTATTTAATTCAGATAAAGAAGACAAAAGTAGAATTCACAACAATGATTTCTTTAAAGCATGTGTAGGTCCAGATATAAATTGTGCATATAGTCTTTTGATTGATAATATTTATAATATT
>JAGVZM010000004.1 GCA_018302545.1 Candidatus Woesearchaeota archaeon
GCTTGATTTTCTCTATAAATTAGTCCTAGCGTCTCCTTCGCAATCAGAGTAGTGGCTTCTTTACCTAGAATACTGACTTGTTTAATTGCTTTAACTACTGGACTTTGTGAAATATCTCTTTCTTGTGAAGTTCCGATTAAAAATCTTGCATATTTTCTCATATCTTGGTCTTCTAAATCCACATATCGGCCCAATACTTCTAGACCTTCAACCATTTTTTTTTCACGAGAATCTGATTCAGCCATTCTTTCAACTAATTCTTTTCCCATGATAATTTTTCCACTACCTATGGTTTCAGGGAAAAAACAATCACTTATAACCCCCTTAAAACCAGGATTCTTCAACTTATTCATTGCTTGAGAGTAATCTCTAGCGAGAGTTACAGCTTGATTTCTTGAAGCTAAATATTGCTCTGCTGGGCTTGCATATCTTGGGTTGTCTTCAACCAATAATATTTTTGACATTTTATACACCTTCTTTATGTAATAATATCAACTATATAAGGCTTTTGGGTATTTACTACTCTATAGTAATATATTTAAATACTTGTTTATTCTTCTATAAGTAAGGTTTATTAGGTAAGAGGGATTATTAAGGATATGGATAAAAAAATGAGAATCTTGGCTGCAAGTGATTTACATGGAGATAGTCAACAAGCTTTAAGATTAGCTGAAAAAGCTGAAAAAGAGAATGCAGATTTAGTTGTTTTATGCGGAGATTTGTCTAGCCCATTACAAACTAAAGGAATAATAAAACCTTTTAAAGATAAAGGCAAAAGAGTATTACTTGTTCCTGGAAACCATGATGGTCTAGTTTTAGGAGAATTTTTGGCTGAGTTATATAACTCTAGAAATTTACATGCTAAATATGCTAAATATTATCAAATTGGTTTTTTTGGATTAGGGGGGGCTAATGTTGGAATAGATGCTTGGTCCGAGAAGGAAGGATTCAATGTTTTGAGAGAGGGGTTCTATAAAATTAAGGATTGTAAAAAAAGAGTTATGGTTACACATGTTCATCCTGATGGAACAATAGTAGATAAGATTGCACCTGGTTTTGGAAGTAAAGGTGTGAGAGAGGCTATTGAAAAATTTCAGCCAGATATTTTGCTTTGCGGACATGTCCATGAAGCAGAGGGTATGGAAGATAATATTGGTAAAACTAAAGTGTTTAATGTTGGAAGGAACGGTAAAATTATAGAAATTTAATTTTGAGTTAGTTTTATATACATTTCTTTTTAATTTGGTTTTTATGAGTAAAGATAAATATGAACTTATTGTATGTGAGAAACCTAATGCTTCTAAAAAAGTTGCAGAAGCATTGGCAGATAAAAAACCAATTAAGAAAACTATTGGAAAGGTTAGTTATTATGAGTTAGAACATAATGGAGAGAAAATTGTAGTTGGTTGTGCAGTTGGTCATTTGTTTAACTTAGCTGAAAAAAATAAGAGTAAAGGATGGACTTATCCTGTGTTTGATTATGAATGGAAACCTAGTTATGAAGTTAGTAAGGCTGCTACATTTTCTAAACCGTATGTTAGTGTTTTGAAAAAATTAGCTAAAGAAGCTGGTAGTTTTGTAGTTGCTTGCGATTATGATATTGAAGGTAGTACCATAGGCTGGAATGTTGTTAATTTTATTTGTGGAAAAAAAGACGGCAAGAGAATGAAGTTTAGTACTTTAACTAAAGATGAATTAATTTCTAGTTATGAAAATGCATCTAAACATTTAGATTTTCCACAAATTGAAAGTGGAGTTACGAGGCATAGTCTGGATTGGATGTGGGGAATGAATTTGAGTAGAGCATTAACACTTAGTGTTAAGAATTCTATTGGTATGTTTAAAATTTTAAGCACGGGTAGAGTTCAAGGACCTGCTCTAAAAGTATTAACTGAAAGAGAAAAGGAGATTGCTGCTTTTAAATCTGTTCCTTATTGGGAGATAAGGTTAGATGGGGAAACTAAAAAGAAGGAGGTTATAGAAGCTTGGCACAAAAATGGAAAATTTTGGGAGAAAAAAGATGCAGACAATGTTTTTAAAAATACTAATGGTAAAAAAGCATTTGTTTCAAGTGTTGAATTTAAAGAGTTTAAACATAAACCTCCAGTTCCTTTTGACTTAACTTCTTTACAAATAGAGGCGCATTCTGTTTTGGGAATTAGTCCACAAAGGACTTTAGATATTGCTCAAGATCTTTATACAAATGGTTGGATAAGTTATCCTAGAACTAGTAGTCAACAATTGCCAGAAAGCATTGGTTATCAGAAAATTCTTAAGAAATTAGAAAAGAGGTTTAGTAATGAAGTTAAACTTTTATTGAGTAAAAAAGAATTGAAACCGAATAATGGGAAGAAGGTTGATCCAGCTCATCCTGCAATATATCCCACAGGAGACTTGCCTGGAAAATTAAATGATGATAAAGCGGGTGGTTTGTATGAATTAATTACTAGAAGATTTTTGGCTACATTTGGTGATGAAGCAATTAGAGAGACATTAACTGTTGAAATAGATATCAATAATGAGATATTTATTATTAAAGGAACTAGAACAAAACTTAAAGGTTGGCATGATCTTTATGGAAGATTTTTGAAATTAGATGAAATTGAATTACCTAAGTTTGAAGTTAAAGATGAGATTTATGTTAAGAAAATTGAAGTTTTGGATAAGGAGACTAAACCTCCTGCAAGATATACAGAGGCTAGCATAATAAAAGAACTGGAAAAAAGGAATTTAGGAACTAAAGCAACTAGAAGTACTATTCTTCAAAACTTATTTGATAGAAATTATCTTTCTGATAAACCTATAAAAGTTACTAATCTAGGTATGCATACTGTTGAAACTTTGGAAACTTATTGTCCTGAAATTTTGGATGAGGCATTGACTAGGAAATTTGAAGAAGAAATGGAATATATTCAAGAAGGAAAGAAAAAAGGTGAAGAGATTATTGAAGAAGCTAAAATATTTTTAGATAAAGCTTTGAAACATTTTAAGAAAAATGAAAAAGAAATCGGAAAAGGTTTAGGAGAAGCTGCTATAGAGACAAGGGACAAAGAAGCATTTATTGGCAATTGTCCTAATTGCAAAGAAGGGAATTTACAAATGAGGAGAGGCAGATTTGGATTATTTGCTGCTTGTGATAGATATGAACAAGGTTGTAAGACTACATTTGCTTTGCCTAAAAATGGTAAAGTTAAAGGATTGGATAAAAGTTGTAACGTGTGTAATTATCCAGTTATACAAATTCTTAGAGCTAGAAAAAGACCGCAAGAGATTTGTATAAATCCTGATTGTAAGACTAAAAAAGATGAAGAAGAGAAATTAAAGAAATTAATTGAAGGCAAGAAATGCCCTCATTGTGGAAGTGATTTAGTTCTTAAATCTGGAATATATGGTTTTTTTGGGGCTTGTCCTGGCTATCCTAAATGTAAACATATAGAGAATTTAAAAAATAATTCTAATTAATCTTTATAAAAATTGAACAATAATTAAAGTTGCTATTACTAATGAACTTAATGAATATAACATATTAATCCAATAGACTCCCCATGGTTTCCCTTCCCAAAATACAGATCCTGTTGCTGATGCTAATTGGAAACCAATCCAAATTAATATTGTAGTTAATAATGCATTAATCATATTTTCTGTTGCCATTAAAAAATATGCTAAAATAAATAAAGTTATGAATGTTGAAATGAAATTCCCTATATATGCAAGAGTCATATTTTTACCTTTCATAGATTTTTTATCAAATTTCATTAATTTCATCCAAATCTTTCCAAATAAAATTGGTGAATACCATAAAGCACCTAGAATGTAAACAGCAATTGTTGCTAATAGAATCCCTAACCAAACCATTCCATTATAAACCATATTGTCTTATTGTTTTTGTTATATATAAATATTTAGATTTTTATTCCTTCATTTGTAATTTCAAAATACTTTTCTTTTTTATTTGGTTTTATGACTTTTATCTTTCTTTTTGGATCTTTTTCTAATTTTACTATTGTTTCACAATATCTTACTAATATTTGATGAGCTAAGGGTAAGAAATTATTTTTCATATCAGAATATACTTGTGAAGTTAATAAAATAGGAATATTCTTATCTGAAATGGATTTTAATATTTTTAGTTGTTTTGTTAACATTGCTTTAGCTAGTTCTGGTTGGCTTCTTACTAATCTTCTATAGAAATTGGTGAATGAATCTATTACAATTAATGAAATATTTTTTATCTGTTCTAATTGTTGAATGTTTTTATGTTGATAATTGAAATTTTTAATTTTTAATATTAATATATTTTGTAATAATTCGTTTTGATTATTGGTTAGTTGTTGGAATCTTTCTATTGAGAAAGAGTTTTCTGTGTCTATAAAAATTATTTTTTTATTTTCTCTTGCTTTAGTTATTGTTGCTAGTAAGCATATGGTTGTTTTTCCTGAAGCTGCTGGTCCATAAATTAAATTTATTTTATTTTTTTCACAATCTTCTAGAAAATTATCTAAATCTTTTGAACCTGTTGGAATCATTAAAATGTCAATTTTTTATTCTTTAAATTTTCTACGTTTTGATTTTACCTATTTCCCTTTCTAATCATAGCAGCTAATCCTTTTTCTAATTCTCTTTTGAAATGGATCCTATTTCTTAAATCTCTTCTTTTGCTTGACGCATTGAAATATACAAATCCAAATCCATTTGGCATTCTTGGATTTTGTATTATATTCTCTTTTGTCCAAGCATCATAATCTTCAACTTTTTTTATCCACTCTTCTGGGGTTCTAGAACTAAAAGGGGAGGTTGTACTGCCTGTTATCATCATGTATAGGATTACTCCTATAGAGTATAAATCTGTACTATTATTTTGTCCATATCTTCCTTGAAACCTTAGTTCTGGTGCCCAATAACCTGGACTTCCTACAATTTCTCCGTTTGGGGTTATATCTGGGGAATTTGGATATCTTGCAGAACCAAAATCAGTAATCCTTATTTTTCCATTTGGTTGTAACATTATATTTGCTGGTTTAAGATCTCTATGAACTAACCCGTGTGTTTCTGCGTCTTCAAGAAATTCAGTTATTTGTCTTGTGAAGAAATAAGCTAAAATTGGGTCTATTGGTCCCGTGTGTTGTAAGTAATATTCTAGAGTTTCTCCAGGTATTTTTTCCATTCTTATTCTTGGAAAGTTTTCTCCCTTGCTTTTTATAACCATTGCAAGTCTTGGAGTATGCCTTATTCCTTTATTGATACAGTATAATAATGCGCCTATTTCATTTACAAATATTGCTTTTCTATTTGGCACATCAGGACGAATTATCTTATCTATATAATAAGTTCCAGGTAATATTTCAGCCATTGATCCGTTTCTTGCACTTTGGGGGGTTGTTGGTACCATAAATCTAGTAATAACTAGAAAAAAATATAATCCTTTTGGGATTTAGAATTTCTAATCTATGAATTTTGAGGTAATTTATGTTTGTTTTTCTTTGTAAGTTTCTTGGAATTATTTATCAAAAACTTTATATATTTGTTGTATATCTATATTGTGTATACTTTATGGTTAAAAATGAAAGATATATTTGATCAAGTGGTTTTATGCAGTAATTGTAATATTCAGACTAATAAAAATATTGCAGTTAAAGATGGTTTTAAGTTAAGGATACTAGAATGTCCTAAATGTGGTGAGATTATTTATCATCCTGGAGATCTTAAAGAATTTGAAGAATTTAATAAACTCAGGACTAGAAACTTTAATGTAAAGTTAAGGATGGTTGGAAATAGTTTTTGTGTTTCAATACCTAAAGAACTAGTTGATTTTCATAGGGAATTTGAACAAGAATTTAATGATTTAGTTAAAATGAGCTTAGAAGGGCCGGGTAAGATTATTATATCTTTTAGAGGGAGGAAATACTTATAAGTTTCAATTACTTATAAGTTTAAGATTATGGAAAAGGGAGTAAAATTAAAAGTAATGGAGGCTTTACAAGAAGAGGCCTATAAAGGAGTAGTCAGAATAGACAGTCAGACTATGAGAGATATAGGAGTAAGACCTGGTGATATTGTTGAAATTGCAGGTGTTAGAAAGACTGTTGGTATTGTAGATAGGGCTTATCCTACTGATGTTGGTCAAGCAGTCATTAGAATGGATGGAATTCTGAGGAGAAATGCTAAGACTAGTTTAGGAGAGTTTGTTGCTGTCAAAAGAGCAGAAGTTAGAGAAGCTAGAACAATAACTGTTGCTCCTTCTCAGAAAGATGTTATGATTCATGTTGATCCTATTACTTTAAAGAGAGGTTTCTTAGGAAGGGCTTTAGTTAAAGGGGATCAGGTTGTTTTAGGTGGAACTAGACGTAGAAGAAGAGCTATGGAAGGGGGGCCTTTTGAGGATATATTTGATATTTTTGAATCAGATTTTGGAATGTTAACTTTTACGGGATTAAAATTAATGGTTTTAAATTCAGACCCTAAAGGGGCTGTTGTTGTTACAGAAAATACTGAAGTTGTTTTGAATCCTAAAGCTGTAGAGGTTTTAGAGGATGAAGTTGTTGATGTTACTTATGAAGACATTGGAGGATTGGATGAGGAATTAAAAAAGATTAGAGAAATTGTTGAGCTTCCTTTGAAACATCCTGAGTTATTTCAGAGATTAGGAATAGATCCTCCTAAAGGGGTTTTATTATATGGCCCTCCTGGAACTGGTAAAACTTTACTTGCCAAAGCAGTTGCTAATGAGGCGCATGCACATTTTATTCATTTAGATGGGCCTTCTGTTATGAGCAAATATGTGGGTGAAGCAGAGAAAAGAATTAGAGATATTTTTGAAGATGCTGAGAAAAATGCTCCAAGTATAGTATTTATTGATGAGATTGATGCCATAGCTAGTAAGAGAGAGGAGAGTTATGGTGAAGTTGAGAGGAGAGTAGTTGCTCAGTTACTAGCTACTATGGATGGTTTGAAGAACAGAGGGAAAGTAGTTGTTATTGCAGCAACTAATAGACCAAATGCTTTAGATCCTGCTTTAAGAAGACCTGGAAGATTTGACAGAGAAGTGGAAATTGGAGTTCCTAAATATGAGGCAAGGTCTAAAATCTTAAATATCCATACTAGAAATATGCCTCTTGCTAAAGATGTTGAGTTGGAAGAGTTAAGTAGAATTACTCATGGTTTTGTAGGAGCAGATTTAGAAGTATTATGTAAAGAAGCAGCAATGGTCCTTTTGAGAAAGTTGTTGCCAGATTTAAAATATAAAAAGGATGAGCCTATTCCTGCAGAATTTTTAGAGAAATTGCAGCTTAGTATGTGTGACTTTAAGGAAGCCTTGAAGTTGGTAAGACCTAGTGCTTTGAGAGAAGTATTTATAGAAAGACCTAATGTTAAATGGGATAATGTTGGAGGTTTGAAGGATTTAAGGCAAGAATTAATTGAAGCTGTTGAATGGCCTTTGAAACATCCAGGTATTTTTGCTAATATGGGTGTTAAAGCTCCAAAAGGAATTTTATTATATGGCCCTCCTGGAACTGGTAAAACTTTACTTGCCAAAGCAGTTGCTAATGAAAGTGAATCTAATTTTATATTAGTTAATGGTCCAGAACTATTGAATAAGTTTGTTGGTGAAAGTGAGAAAGGCTTGAGAAAGGTCTTTGAAAAAGCAAGACAAGCTAGTCCTTGTATTATCTTCTTTGATGAGATTGATGCCATAGCTCCTAGAAGAGGAAGAAGTACAGACTCAGGAGTAACTGAAAGGATGGTTAACCAATTACTAACAGAGATAGATGGATTACAAGAATTGAGTGATGTAGTTATCATTGGTGCTACAAATAGGCCAGATATAATTGATCCTGCATTATTAAGACCTGGAAGATTTGACAGAATTATTATGGCTCCAATTCCTAATGATAAATCTAGATTAGAGATCTTTAAAATACATACAAAGAATATGCCTCTTGCTAAAGATGTTAAGATAGAATTATTGGTGGAGAAAACACCTAATTATGTTGGTTCAGATATAGAATCTTTATGTAGGGAAGCTGCTATTCTAGCTTTGAGGAAAGATATGAATTCTAAAGAAGTTTCTATGAAAGATTTTAATGAAGCTTTGAAAAAAGTTAGGGCTTCTGTTGATCAAGAAGACATAGAGAAATATGAAAAAATACAGGAAGAGTATCTTAGAACAGCTAGAAGTGCTGCTATAAGACAAGAAGCTAATTACTTTGGATAAAATGAATAATCTTCTTAGATTTATTTTAATAATCTTATTTTTAGGAATCTTAATAATCGGTTTATTTTTTTATGGTTTTATTTTGTGGCTGGCTTTTATAGTTTTATTTACTTCTCTTTTTTTAATATTGGTTAAGAAAGTAATTAAGTAATTTTATTCTGTTAATTTAGTTATGGCTTCTCTAATTTTATCAGAAAGGTCCATTCGAAGCAACTCTTTTGTGGTTAATCTTCTGGCTCTTACCATTTTTCCATCAGCACCATAACTACTAAGTAGAAATTTTTCTCCTCCGTATGTGATGTAAGTGGTTTTATCTATTCTTAGTGATCGACCTACATATAATTCTGGGTTTGCCATATTTAAGATATTTAGAAAAAATTTATAAATCTGCCTCTTAACTAGAAATCATTCTGTTATAATTACGGGTTTGTCTTTAAATGAATTTTAATTAGGTCCTATTCTTTTTATTTTTTTACTTTGTCAAAGTCTTTATCAAAAGAGATTAATTTTTTGAATTATATAATTGGAAGCTTTACTCTGTTAGTACTATAGGTTTATCTTTAATTAAAATTGTATGTTCATGTTGGGAGACTACACAGTCTTTTTGTACTTCTGGAAGTTGTGCATAACTAAATAGGATGTTTTGTTTTAATAAATTGTTTAAAGCGAAGTTAACTTTTGCTAAAGGGAATTTTTTGATTAAATGTCTTGCTGCGAATGGTAAAGATACAAATTCTTTTTCTATATAGTTTAATACCTCTCTTGAAATAGGATCTCGTACTTTTCTTGGTTGATATAAACGATAATTACTAGAGGGCTTTCCTTCTTTTACTAATCCTGCTCCATTAGATACATGAGGTTCTATTGCTATAACTGTTCCTTCTTCTAGTTCTGTTTTATCTTTGTTATTATAATTTGGTATTGAAATTCCACTATGCAAAATATAACGATCGACTTTATGGCCATATAAATTTCTTATTACTTTAAATCCTGTTGGATCTGTTATAGAAGAGATTGCTTCACCAATCTCCCAAATTTTTATGCCTGGTTTGCATATTTTTATTGCTTGGGTTAATGCTTCTTTACTTGCATTTATTAATTCTGTATATTTTTTAGTTTTTATTTCTATAGTTAATGCTGAATCTCCTATACATCCTTCAATATGAACTCCTAAATCTAGTTTGATTACATCTCCTTCTTCTAAAATTGTTTCATCATTTGGAAGGGGAGTATAATGTGCTGCTATATTATTTTTAGATAATTGAACAGGGAATGCGATTTTTCCTCCTTTTTTTTCTATTAAGGATTCGATTTTATTTGCTATTTCTAATAAATTAGTTCCTTCTTTTAATAGAGTTTTGCCATATTCTCTTGCCTCTGAAGTTATTTTTCCAGCTTTTTTCCACAATTCTAGATTTTCTATCATAGTTAATTTTTTATATTCTCATTTTAATTAAAAAGCTTATGGGTGTAAATATTGGATCAGTTGTCTCTAGACATGAGATAGGATTTGGAGATTTGAAGCATAAGATTGTAGGTGTGGATGCTTATAATGCTTTGTATCAATTTTTAAGTTCTATAAGAGGTTATGATGGAAGTTATTTGATGGACGAAAAAGGTAATGTTACTTCTCATTTGCAAGGATTGTTTAATAGAACTTTGAATTTAATGAGCAAAGGTGTAAAATTAGTTTATGTATTTGATGGTGAACCTCCTAAATTGAAGTTTTCTGAAAATGAATTTAGAAAGGAGAGAAAAGCTATTGCTGAAGCTAAATTTGTAGAAGCTTCTGATGATGATAATTTAGATGAGATGTATAAATATAGCAAACAATTTATGAAATTAACTAAAAATATGGTTGAAGAGAGTAAAAAACTTATTAGTGCTATGGGTTTGCCTGTTGTCCAAGCACCTAGTGAAGCTGAAGGACAGGTTGCTTATTTATGTAGAGAGGGATTAGTTGATTATTCTGCTTCACAAGATTATGATTCTTTGTTATTTGGTGCTCCTAGACTTGTTAGAAATTTAACTTTAAGTCAAAAGAGAAGAATTAGAGGTGGCAAAACTGTTTTTACTTTTTTGGAATTAGTTAAATTAGATGAAGTATTAAAAGAACTTCAGTTAAATCAAGAACAATTAATTGCTTTAGGTATTTTATGTGGTACTGATTTTAATGTTGGAGGCGTTAAGGGTTTTGGACCTAAGAAGGCTTTGAAGTTAGTTAAAGAATATAAAAATTTTGAACAATTTGATAAGATGTTTAATAATTTAAATGTTGAATTTAAGTGGAATGATGTTTATGATATTTTTGTAAATTTACCTGTAACTAAAAATGTAAAATTAAGATGGGATGAAGTTAATAATGAGAAAGTTAAGAAGGTTTTAGTTAAAGATCATGATTTTAATGAAGAAAGAGTTCAGAGTTCTTTAGATAAGTATAGAAAGGAAAATAAAAATTCTAATCAGAAAGGATTAGGGGAATTTTTTAATTAGGTGAGCTTAAAGTTCTTCTTATTTCATTTACTTCAGCATTATGTGATGTGCTTAATTGTGTTGCTCTTGAAACTAAGTATCTTATGTATTTTTCTTCTTTGGTTCCACTAATACCTATTTGCGCTTTCGCAATCATTAAGTAAGGTTCTGGTTTATTAGGATCTAGTTCTTTTGCAGCTAAAGCATATGATTTTGATCTTTCGAAATCTGGTTTTGGATCAAACTCAATAAGCAAACCTTCTTTTTTTGTCTTAGCTCTTTCATAGAAACCTTTTGAATGATTTATTAAAACTTTAAATGCCTCTTCTCTTGTTTTTTTGATTCTTTTTTCTACTAATCTTTCATCTAATGAACCTGCTAAATCTAACTCTTGTTGAGCGTATCTAATAACTTTATCTAATTCTCCGCTTCTTGCACCCCTTCCAATAATTATATCTGCTAACATCCAATGTGATTCCCCATAATTCGGATCTAATTTTATTGCTTCTCTAGCTAAATTTTCTGCTCTTTCATAAAATTCATCCTTTTGACATTCTTCTACATCATTTCCAGATATAACTTCTCTTTCTGCAGAATCTAAAATATAAGAAGTATATTTTCTTTTGATTCCTTTTGCTTCTTCTTCTAAATCTTTTCTTTTTTTTGTTGCACAGCTTAATTTATAAAATATAAACTTTCTTGTTCCATTATCGCTTAGTTTTGAGTCTAATCTAGCTAATTCTAATTGGGCCCTTGCAATTGTTAAATGGGCTTCTACTGATTTTTCTTCATCTAATTTTAATGCTTTTTGTGCTGCTTCTCTGGCTGAACTATAAACTTCTTTTGCTTCATCTATTTTTCCACTACTCTCTAAAGTTAAAGCTTCAGATACTAGTGCTCTTGATTCATCTACAAGTACTTTTGGTATTCCCTTTATTATATGTTCATATTTTTCTTTTAATTTTCCTTCTTTTAATATTGGGTCTAAGTCTGTTATTTGGGCTAGAGCTAAATATTGTAGTGCTACATCTAAAGTTTTGTGCAGTCCTCTTGTTACTAAACCTGTTTCATATAAACAAGTAAACATTAATTCATTTATTCTAGAATTATTGGGGTTTAAATGTAATGCTTCTTCTGTTTTTTCTCTTGCCTCTGAATAAGCATTTAATGATATTCCCAAGTTTTGGCCTATTGCATCTCTTGCACTTCTTAACCTTCCCATAATATCTGATTCTAATGATCTTAATCTTGTTTCATGAGTTATTATCGATCTTATTCTCCTTACATATAAATCATTTACTGCTTCTGCGAAAGGAACTTTTGCTTTTTCTAAAATTTCTTTAAAATTAGGATCATAAGATGGTACTCTGTCTGGATCTAGACTATATTCCTTTGCATATTCTACTTCTTCTTCAGTTATTTTGTGTGTATTGGGTACTCTTTTTTCTTTATCTGTACCTATGAAAGTTGTTACTTCTTGTATTCCATATGGATAAGGGGATTCTGAAACTGATAAACCTGAATTATAACCGGGAGGATCTAACCTCATTTCTATTGCAAATAATTTCTCTAGGTCTCTTCCTTCACTTACTGTTTCTATCCCAATTGTTATTCTTGGTTTATTTTGATCATCTTTGGAAGCAAATATTTTTCTATCAACACTTTTTACTTTAACGAATGAAGGTTCTAAATTTTTTAATTCTAATGGGGCTGTTATCACTTCAATAGCTTTTGCTTTTAATCTTCTTCCTAATTTACTCAATTCTCTTGTTTTTTGCCCTTCTCCAATATATGAGGGATGGACATTGAAATCTTGATCTACTAATTTTAGTTCTAACATTTTATTCTAATCCTCTTCTAATTTGATCTGCTCTTTTTCTGAGATTTTTGTCTAACCCCTCTGCTTTTTTTAGATTATGTTTTATGAATCTTGCTTGTGAAGCTCCATCTATTTTGTAAACTGCTTCTGCTAGTAAGAAGTAGGATTCTGCGGAATTTACATCTAAAGTTTTTGCATCTGATGCATATCCTTTTGCTTCTTTATATTCAGTTAATCTCATTGAACATCTAGCTGCGCCTAATAGTGCTGCATGATTTTTATTATCTGTTCCTAAGACAATTGTGAACATTTCTCTTGCTTTTTTAGGATCTTTTCTTTCTATACTTGTTGCTTCTGCATAAAGATTTACTGTTCTCTGCTCTCTTGAGACATCATATCCTTGGAATTGCTCTTCAATTAATTTCTTTGCATCTTCTGTTCTACCTTTTCTAATTTTATCTATTAAAGTTGTATATTGTGGATGTTCTGAATTTTGTAATTTTGTTACTACTGTATCTACTTTTGCTAGCATATCTCCATTTGCTTCACCTAATTGAGATTCATATGCTTTAATTCTTGATTCTAGTCTTACTCTTTCTTCAGTTACTTGAGCTATATATCTTGTAGCAGCATCTAATGCTTGTTCTTTTCCAGATAAGTCTCTACTTAAATTTGCAACTCTTTCTGCTAATGCTTGTTCTGTTTTTGATGCTTTTTCAGCTTGGGCTTTTTCTAATGTTACTAATCTAGCTTCATATTCAGATGCTTTTTGTGTTGCTGCTCTTTCTTTAGTTCTTGCTTCTAGTGCAACTCTCTTTGCTTCATCTAATCTTGCTCTGAAATCTTCTGCTTGTGATCTATAAGTCTCTGCTTGTCTTAATGCATCATTTCTCTCTACCATTCTTGCTTGTAGATTATTTCTTAATGCATCTTCTTGAGTTCTACTCATAGTTCCTTTATTTGCTAATTCTCTCTCTAATCTTTCTACTTCTTCTTCTAATCTACTAAGTTGCACTTCATTTCCAGTTTGTTGTGGTGGAGAAATTCCTTGTGATTGTAAGTATGCTCTTCTATCTCTTCTATATATTTTTATATCATCTGCAGATTTTACTCCAGTGATTAATTCATTTACCCTTCTAAGTATCTCTTCTTCTTGCTCACTTACTTGTTCTCCCCTTTGTAATCTTTGTTGTATGGGCCTAATTACTGTTCCTTGAATATCCCTTAAGGATGCTCTTACTACATTGTAAAGAATTTTATTTGCAGAGGTTCTTGGTAATCCTATAGTATTGTAAATTATTAATCCTTCTGGTAATTCAACTAATCCAAGATAATCGAAACTTGGATCTAGTGAGCTTTCCTGAACTGGTTCATCTGTCATTTTAGTTTTTGCTAACTTATCTTCTTTTTAAATCTTTCTTTTTGTAATTACTTAACGGTAGTGTATATGCAAAGATTTATATACTTTATTGTGTTTTTATTTTTATGGTACAATTAAAAGATTCAAAAGTTAGAGGTTTGTTAGGAAAAGGTATTGAAAAAATAACTGATCAAGAAGAAAGATCTCCTTCTTTACAAGTACATGCAGTTAGAAGACCTGCTCAAGATGGTTATAATGATGTTGGCGTAGTTTATGTTGCACCATGGATTCAAGTTCCTGGTACTAAAGTACAGAGTCCTCATTTAGCTATACAAGGGAGTGAGGGTAAACTTGGTAATTTTTATTGTGTTGCAGAAGGATTTGATCCTAGTAATCATGGTAGTTATAGAAGTTCTCAGGGACATATTGCTGCTTTAGCAGCTTCAATTTCTTTTATGGAAAATGCTTATCCTGCTTTGATTGCTGCGAAGAATCCTGTTGATATGATGGAAAGGTTAACAAGAACTACTCTTGATGGTACTGTTCAAAAATTAAAAAATGAAAGTATGAGGAGAGCAGATTTAGATTTAGGATTATTAGCTATTTTGCCTTCAACAAAGGAAGGTGAGGCAAGAGTGGCAGTAGCTAATATGGGTAATACCAATGTATTAAAATATGATTCAAGAACTAAAACTTTTAGTTTTATGTTTGATAGAAATTCAATAGGAGAACAACATGCTTATCGTAAAGGGGTTCCTATCTTTGATAATGGAAGTGCTTATACAAGTCAACAATCTATTGCAATTGCAGAGGATACTATAAATCAAGGAGATGAATTATACTTACTTACCTTTATTGCTGATGCTTGGATACATCCTAATGGACCAAATACTCCTTTTATAACTGGAGGAATTGGTAGAAGAGATAGACACTTAGCAGATGTTAGAGATTCTGAAACAGGATATGTTGACCTTACTAAACTTAGAACAAAGCATTCTGATATGAGATTAGGGACTAGTATCCAAAAAATGTCTGAAGGAATAGCTGATGCTACTAATGAACTTGATAAAGTTTACTATCATGGAAGTGGAGTCTGGTGGGATTGTGCGGCTATTGGAGTGAGGTATATGGCAGAGGTTGATACTCCTGATAGGACTGCCTTTTATGTTAATGAAATTGTTAAATTAGCTGGTGAAACTGAGAGTTTAGCAAAATTAATTCCTGCTGGTGCTGGAGGGGTTAAAGAAGGGGCTGCTACTAAATTATTGCCTGCTGCAATACAAAGTTTAGTTAAATCAGAGAGTGGAAAACTTAAGAAGTAATTCATTTATTTAATTCTTTTTTTAGATCTTCAATTTCTCTTCTCATATTTTCTTTATAAGGTTTTGACCTTGATAATTTTTCTGCTAATCCTAATTGATAATTTATGAATCTTTTAATTCCATCATTGTTCAGATTTCCTTCTAAAATACTTAAATATACTTGCATTCTAGCAGTTAGGTATCTTGCCTCAGCTTTTTCTTCATCTGAATTCTCTCCTTTTGAAATATTTATTGCTAAATTTTTTCCATATCTTAATGCTTTTAGGTAACCTCCTCTTGATTCTTGTTTTATACCCCCTTTTAAGGTTCTATATGAAATTTCTCCTATCTCATTAATTTCTATTAATCTTTCTGCTGCTGTTTTCTTTGGCTCTAGAATTGGGGCTAAAACTAGCTCATATAAATCTAAAACTTCTCTTTGAAAAGATATATCTGTGTGCCATAATGCTTCTTTTATCCCCCTTCCATTAAATTTAGGAACCTTTTCTCTAAAATCTATTCCATATAAAATTGATTCGATAGAACTTCCTGTATCTACTCTAACTACTCTTTCTTTTTCTGGATCATCTCTATAAATTGTTAATAAACAATAATTTGATTTGTCTTCTTCTACCTCTGTCTCTTTATTATCTACTAATAATAATCCTGGAAATTTTTTTGGATTTACACTAATCTCTGTTCTGTAATGAACCTCTTTCTCATCTTCTCTCATTACTCTTATAGTAATTCCTAGATTAGTATCTTCATCTTCATATAAATATCCTCTTTCCTCTGTTTCTAATGGTTCTCCTTTTTCATCTTTACTACCCAATAATATCTCTAGAATTCCTAATCTTTTTATTTCTAAAATATCTTCCTTAGCTATTTCTTCAAATGATCCATCTAAGTCTAATTCTCTTCTTACTCTTGAAACTAATTTGAATGTTTTCATTATTGATCATTTTTTCTTAATTTTATTCTCAATTCTTTTGTTTTTTCTTTATATGAGGAGTCTAATTTTTCTGCTTTCCATAGATGGAAATTTATGAATCTTGCTTGTTTTTCTCCACTAATTTTATATTCTGCTAATGCCACTAAGTAATGTGCTTCTGCTGTTTCTCCATTTGCTCTTAATGCTGTTTCAGAATATTTTTTTGCTAGACAATTGTTCTTTTTACCTGATATTTTTAAAGCATCTTTGGCTCCTTCCATTAAATAATGCAAATAAATTCTTCTTCTTTCTTCTGCTACTTCTTTGTATTCTAGGGCTAGTCTTTCTGATTCATCTAAATGATAAGTTATTTCTTCTAAACCTTCGTCTAATCTAAATTCATTTCCAGTTATGCCTAAAATTATGTCTGCTAATCTCCAATGTGCTTTTGCAGAATTTGGGTTTAAATGTAATGCTTCTCTTGCTAGAGTTTCTGCATTTCTATAATATTCTAATCTTCTTAGTATATCTTTTTCTTCATTTCCTAATCCTATAATTTTTGCTATAGATGATAATAATTTGTTTGCTCTTTCTTCGGGAGTTAATTCTCTTGACATTTACTTTCTCTCCTGCCTGAATAGTGTTAATTCTTGATCTAAATATCCTATTTTAGCACCTGCTCTTGCAATGCTTCCCCAAAATCTCCAGTCTTGCGCCCTTCTCCATAGTACATTTTGATATCCTGCTTTTTCAATTATCTCCCGTGTTGACATAGTTGTTTGTGCATGGATTTGAGATGTATAAGCTATTGTTCTATTATTTTTAGGATTTAGATCTCTACTTTTGAATTGTCTTTTTCTTCTTTCATGCCAACCTGAATATGGATGCTCTGGGAAGTCTTTTTCATATTGGTCAATTGTCCTTGCGTTTGAATGAACAAAATCTAAATTATTTATTTGTAAATAATCTACTAAATTTGCAGTTCTTTTTGGAAGTGCTACCTCTGCCCCATCTAAGAAAGATATGTATCTTGCATTACTTTCTAATGCTAATTTAATTCCTAAATTTCTTGCTGATGCAGCTCCTCCATTTCTTTTACTAATTACTTTTAATTTTCCTGAGCTTATATGTTTGGAGAATAATTCTCTTGCTTTCTCAGCAGTTAATCCTTTTGTGGAACCATCGTCTATAAGAATCATTCCAATATTACCTGAATAATCTTGTTTTTCTAAAACACTTTCTACTACTTGTTTTGTATGTTCTGGATTCTCATTATAACAAGGGACTATATACATTACGTCATATTTTTGGGTTTTTAATTCTTCTGTAGTTTTTTGTACTTCTAAATCTGTTACTTTGTCTCTAGCAGCTCTTTCTAAACTACTTGGACATTGTTTGATGACTTTTTCTAATAAGCTTAATGCACTTGGTCTATTTCCCAATGCTAATTCATTTATTGCTTTGTGATAATTTACTAATTGGGAATTTGGATCTGCTTTTTGTGCTTTCCAAAAATAATAATTGGCTCTTTTGTGTTGACTTACAGTAGCGTAATTAATTGCAGTTTCTATATCTGTTGCTCCCTCTAATTTTTTAGGAGTTATCTCTTTTTTTAATTCTCCTGCTTCTTTATAACCTAATTTTTCTGCTTTATTTATACTATCAACAGCTTCTACAGTTCTTCCCTGTTTTGCTAATAATCTTGCTTTTAATGCATGAGCTTCTGCGGATAACGGATCTACATAATTAACTACTTCATCTATTGCTGCTAAGCCTAAATCATTTTGGTTTGTTTTTTCTAATTCTTTTACTAAACCTAACCATGCTGCTCTATGCATGTAATCTGCTGCAATTACTCCTATGAAACCTTTTCCTGCATTAGGCCATTCTTTTTTATCTACTTTTTCGAATTCTAATCCTATTGCTTCTTTTGAATTTCCATTCTTAGAATCTTCTAGAGCTTCTTTGTATAATCTTAATTTGTATAATTCTCCTTGGTATTCTTCTGCTTTTTTTAATCCTTTAGAGTCTTCTAATAACCAATGTTCCCCTCTTATTTTTGTAAATTCTGCTTCTGCTTTGTCTACTAATCCTTCTCTACTATAATTTATTCCTTGATCAATTATTTTCCTTTCTGTATCTCTCTGTTCTAAAGTGGAAGTATAAATTTGATTCATCTCTTTAGCTTTCTCTAACCATTGATGTCTTCTAGTTAGTTCTACTCTTGCAGTTTCTGCTTTTTCTTTTGCTTTAGAATCATTTAATGATCTTAATAATGCGGATTTTAATGATCCTACATCTTTTGGCTCGCAGCCTTCTGCAAAACCTGGTTCAATATATAATTCTGTTGGGCCTCCAGATCTAGTTGCGATTACTGGAGTTCCCATGCACAATGCTTCTAAAGGAACTAGTCCATATGGTTCTTCCCAGCTTGGCAATACAAACCTATCTGCCATTGAATAAGAAGCTGCTAACTCTATATCATCATCTTTAATCCAATCTTTGAAAGTAATATGATCTTTAGAACTTGGTAAACTTTTTCTTGCTTCTTCTATTTTTTCTGGACTTAAATCTGATACAATTACTAATCTTGTGTTATCTATTAATCCTTCTGAATATAAACTTTCGAAAGCTTGAGTTAATTCTACTAATCCCTTTCTTGGAGCTGATCTTCCTGTAAATAAGATTACTTTTTCTCCATCCTTTGCTACTTCTCTTCTTATTTCTTTTGCTCTTGATACTACTTTTGGATTTTTATAATATCCCATAAATTTAGTGCCATGACCGACAACTACGCCTTTATCTTTAATATCAAATGGAAAACCATTTTCTTGTGCTTCTTGCATGTATCTAGAAATATGAACTATTCTATCTGCTCTTTTTGCTGTTTCTGAAACTGCTCTTTTCCAAGAAGGTATTTTATATTCTCTGAATGGATTATCATGTAAAGTATAAATTAATGGTGCTCCTGGTAGAACTTCCCTTATTCTTTTTAGACCTCCTTCTAATTCATCTGCAAATGTAAATGTGTGAGTATGGATTATCTCGTATTCATCTGGATTTATTTCTCTTAATAGTTCTTCTATAGATTTATATTCTGTTCCTTCTGTTTCACCTTTTCTAATTAAGTGAAATGGTCTTTTTGGAAAGTGAATAACTAAATCAACTTCTCTTCCTTCTACTCTTAATCCTTCTGATAATTCATCTATTGTTCTTCCCATTCCTCCATGCCTGAAAACTGGGCTTAACATTAAGACTTTTTTTCTTTGAGTAATATTTGGATCTATCTTTAATGAAGGGCCTCCAGGTCCGAATGCGCTGTTTATTCTAGGAATAGCCAATTTTATCTAAGACCTCCTTTGTTTTAGTTTCTATGTTTGGGTCAATTTTTTTTGCTTGATGTAAATGCCATTCTGCTAATTTTCTGACTCCAGAATTATCACTATCTTTGAAACAGTGATAAGTTATGTAATTTAATCCAGGATTTTTTGAATCTAAATCTGCAGCTTTTTTATATCTTTGTCCTGCTTCCTCTAATCTTCCTTCTCTAAAGTATAATCTTCCAAGTTCTACGAAGGCTTCTCTATGATATGGGTCTTCTTGAGTTATCCTTTCAAATAAAACCTTAGAATTCTCAGGATTTCCATTATAACCTTTCCATCTTGCTAATTTATACATCTCAACTAGCTTTTTCTCTCTTGTAATGTCTCTTCCGATTAC
Source organism: Candidatus Woesearchaeota archaeon (assembly GCA_018302545.1). Taxonomy (GTDB): domain Archaea; phylum Nanobdellota; class Nanobdellia; order SCGC-AAA011-G17; family GW2011-AR18; genus JAGVZM01. The sequence goes on from JAGVZM010000004.1 coordinate 19,816, forward strand.
TCCTTCGAAACATCTTAAAGCATCATTACTTCTTCCTTCTCTCATTGCTTTTAGACCATTACTATATGCTTCTAGGCTTTGTTTTCCTGCATCTGCCATATGTTGGTATAATTTTGTTGTCCTTCTTGCAGATTCTTCTATTGTAAACTCTCTCTTTGCTACTTGCTTGGCATGATCTAACATTCTTGCAATTTCTTCTGGATTTTCAACAGTCCATATTACTGCCTCTATAATTGATTCAGGAGTTGGTTGCATACCTATTGCTATTCCTCTTGATGTGAATAATTCGTTTGGTCCATAATTATCTGTTATTGCTACAGGTAAACCTCTTAAGAATCCGTCAACAGCAGCGAGACAGAAACTTTCACGATCACTAGGAATTATTAATAAGTCAGACATTGTATAAAAAGCATATAATTTTGTAGTATCAGTTACTCTATCTGCAAAATGAACTTTGCCTATACAACTTTCTACATTTTTTTCTAACTCTCTTTTTAAACTTTCATTACCTCCTCCAACAAAGATTAATTTTGAATTTATTCCATAATCCTTTTTTAATCTTCTTTCGATTATAGGAAATGCGTTAGATAATCTTCTTAATCCCTTTTCGCCTGCTATTCTTCCAACATAAAGAAGAACCAGATCATCATCTTCAATTGGGAATTCTTTGGAATATAATTTCCTCAAAACTCTTTTATCTTGTTTCTCTTCTGTAGGTAATGGGGCTCCGTTTGGAATTATTACTGATTTGTGTATTCCTGGATACCCTATGCAAGGACCTAATGAAGCTAACATATTATTTATAGTGAAGTGTAATAATCTTTGACTTGCTTGTTGTAATCTTTCCATTCCTTCTCCAGGAGAATAGTCTACTGCATGATGCGTTGTTAACATTGAAGCAGAAGGTAATGAATCTAAGATTAATTCTAGGCCATGGTCTGTTTTGCCGAAAATTGGGCTATGAAAATGAACTATATCAATTCTATTTCTATTTCTTTCTAGATATCCTCCTAATTTAACCATCTTTGATTCCCCATTAGGTTTAACCCTTCTCACATATACTCTATCATTTATTGGCCCTCTTGGAAATAAAACTAAGGTTTCTGAATCTACCTCTCTTCTTTTATTTAATTCATTTGATAAAGATTCAACACTAGAACCTAAACCACCAGACTTTCTTCCATGAAAAGGGGTTACTTGTAATACAAAAGGTTTTTCTGTAGCTACCATTTTAATTACTAAACAATGGTAACTATTTTATAAGTTTTTCTATAGGATTTTTATTACTATTACTATCTGTTGAAAAATTTTAATTAATAAAGAATTAATTTTTAAGGGAATAAAGGGCCGCCTGGACCAAAGGGACCTCCTGTTCCTCCACTAGAAGTACCGCCTGAAGCTCCTGATCCTCCATAACCTTCTATTTCTATTAAAGTTATCAATTGTGCAATTATATTTCCGTCTTTTAATATAGAGAATACTATTCCGTAGATGTCTGCCTCACTTTGATTTAATTGATATGGATTAATTATTGATGTTATGTGTACTGCAGTTGGTAATGTTGTTGATTTTATATCCCAGTCTATAGTATATTCAGATGCAAAGTCTGCTGGATCTATTCCTTCAGCTCCTCCTAATAATTTATAATTATGGTTTATATCTAAAGGAGTATGTGCTGTTGTAGCATTTGTTAGATTTATTACGTTTCCAATTTGTGCATCTCCTGCATCAGCATCTAAAATTGTTATTGTTGGTTTCAATGCTTCTTTAACCTCGACTAATATTACATCATATACTTCTGGCATCGCTTCTATATTTCCACTTCCATCTTCTGTTATTGCTGTAGCTATTAAGTAATATGGGCCTGCAGCTAAAGTGTCTGGTATATTTACATTTACTGCTGCTCCTTGATTTAATATTGTTCCTTTTGATCTTTCATCTACTGTATCAAAGCCCCCTGCAGCTTCTTTTAGGCTCCAGAATATATTTTTTATTTGACTATTTAGGTCTTCTACTACAGTTGCTTCTACGTCTAAGTTTTGATTTTGATAAACTGTATAAGGTGTTGATGTGTCTACAGTATCTTCTTTTGTTTTTGGTTTTATAATTTTTATTACTGGAAGTTCTGTTTGTACATTTATTGGGACTTCTATTGTTGCTTCTACATTTCCATTTTTGGAGAAAGTACATACAATTTTTTTTGTTCCTGGAGATCTTAAGGATATTGCTGCTGTTGGTGGATTGTGATTTGCTCCGAATCCAAATTTATCTTTGTTAGGTCCTGTTGTTACTAAATCATTTGCTATAATATTTATTTCGTATTCACTTGTTACATTATTTGTATTTCTTGTTGCTTCTGGTAAGAAGTAGAACTTATCTCCAATGTTTGCAATAAATATATTTGCAGAACTTGCGAAGTTTGGATCTGCTCTTAGATATTCATTTTTATCTTTATCTAATACATTTAAATGGAACTCTGTGGTTCCTATAGCTTCAGTTACTTCTATATGGAAGAAATCCAATAATGGTTTGTTATTAAATGGACTTACATATACTTTATTTTTATCAAATAAAGCAACACAAATTATAGTATTCATTCCTTGAGGGAGATCTAATGGTGCTGTTCCTAATGGTGTGGTAAAGGGTTTTGTTCCATCACTATCTCTTATTCTTGTTGCATGAGATATTACCTCTGGAGTTATATCTGTCACATGTCCTGGAACATATAACCAACGTGCATTGGAAACTGCTTTTGGTATAGATCCTTCTATTCTGTAATTAAATGTAAGGTTTGTTCCATTGTTTGTAGGGGGATGTGTTCTGTTTCCTGTTGCAGTATCAATTGGTTGCTTGATAATAAGTTGTGGAGGTCTTATGTCTACAACAACATCTTCTGACCCTAAAGCTTGAATTGATCCATCTGTTAAGTTTGTTGCGACTACAGAAATATTTAGTACGTTTCTTAGTCTACCTCTAATTCTTTTTTGTGTTATATGTGCATCATTAGGAATCTTATAAGTAATTGTTGGTCCATGGGACTGATTATTTAAAGTGTGTGAATCTTCAATATCTATCCCTCCGACATTCCATGCAAAATGGAAGCCTTGACCGGTTACATCTTCTTTTGAACTTAAGAATAAAGCTCCTTTGATTTTGAAAACTTTTCCTGTTATACTTAGAGTTTGACCTAAAGGATAACCGTCTGCAAAGGTACTTATTAATGGAAAGGTACTTATTACAACATCAAGTTTTTCTGCTTTTAATCTTTCTGCACCTCTTCCACCTAACTCTCCTGCTATGTCTCCTGCTCCACTTAGTGTTTTTCCTATTCCTTTACCTAAACCTTCACCTGCTGCTCCTGCTCCTTTTAATAAACCGCCTAAGCCTTCAGCAGCTGCGCTTGCTCCTGCACTTCCTCCAGCTGTTCCTCCTGCTCCTTTAATTACCCAAAGAAGTAATAGTATTATTCCTACTAGTATTGCTGCTGGTATTAACCAAGGAGGCAACAAACCAAAAGGTAGTAATCCAGGGAATAATTCAGACATAATTATTAATGCTAATATTAGTAGAATTACTGCTGGAAGTATTGCAATGCTATCTTGTTTTGTTAAGAACTGATACATCAAAGCTATGAATAATATAATAAAAACTATTAGGATTAAAGGACCGAAATCAAAAAGAGATAATCCTCTTGCGCTTAAGAATAAAGTCAGTCCTAATGATGCAAATAATCCGATGCCTAAATATAATCCTGTTGCACCTGCAGGTTCTTTTCCATCTTTTCCATATATTCTTGTATAGCCTATTCTTGCTGCACTTGCGAAGACCAAGAAAAAGACTGCAGCATCAATCCAAGTCTGCCATGCAAAATATAAAGTTCTTAGATCAGGAGGAGCATAGAATGCTGATACTAAATTTTCAAATAGTGCAAATACACTTGGAATTAATGTTAATAGAAATATTGTAATAAGTAGTAAAACACCCACTCTCTTTTTAATTTGCATTATAAAAAACTTACCAAAATTATTATATAAACTTTACTATATCTTGTTTTTATGAAATGTGTAAGAGTTAATTTAAAAGAAGCAGAAAAAGTTAAGAAAAAACTTACGGATTTAGAAGTTTTTGATGATAATTATCTTGTTGAAAAAGATGAACAATATATTTATTTTCCTATTAATGGAATTGTAAATGATTATGAAATTGTAGATAAGAACTTAGATAGAAAAAGAAATCATCTAAGTTTTGAAGATCTTTTGAAAAATAAATTAGAGGATGAAGAAATTGAATTGATTAGTAAGAGTTTTGATGTTATAGGAGATATTGCAATACTTGAAGTTGATGATAAACTATTAGATAAAAAAGAGTTTATTGTTGAGGCTTTATTGAAATCTAATAAAAATATTAAAACAGTTATAAGAAAGAAAGGAATTCATGAAGGAGTTTGTAGATTACAAGATTATGAATTTTTAGGCGGTGTTGAAAACTATGAGGCTTTGTATAAGGAGAGTGGGATCTTAGTAAAACTAGATGTTAGAAAAACATATTTCTCCCCCAGATTGAGTACAGAAAGATTAAGGATTAGTAGACAAATTACTCCAGATGAAAATGTTTTAGTTATGTTTTCTGGTGTTGCTGTTTATGGATTGATTATTATTAAACATTCTAAAGCAAATTTAGTTTATTGTGTTGAAATAAATGAAGATGCTTCTAAATATGCAGAAGAGAATGTCAATTTAAATAAATTTTCAAATAAGATAAGACTATTTTGTGGAGATGTTAATGAAGTTGTTCCTAAAATTGGTAAAAAATTTGATAGGATTTTAATGCCTTTGCCCAAAACTTCAATTGATTTTTTAGATTTAGCTTTAAGTCATATTAAGAAAGGAGGGATTATTCATTTTTATTGTTTTGCTGATGAACAAGAGGTTGTTAAAATTGTTAGTTCTATAAAAGAAAGATGTAAATGTGAGATTTTAGGGATCTTTAAATGTGGACAAGCTTCTCCTAGAATTTTTAGGTACTGTATTGATTTTAGGGTTTTATAAGTTATTCCATCTTTCGTCTTGTTTATTATCCCAATCTTTTTTTAGAATTTCTTCTGAAGCTAACATTGTTAAAATTCCTTCTCTAGTCATAATCCCTTTTTTTGTCTTATCTTTCATGATTTCTCTTATTTTTTTAATTATAGTAAGATTTATATATTAGTTACTATTTACTAGTAGTGATATATGGGGGATAAAATATAAAATGGTTTTTTGGGATTATGGTTCAATGGAACCTCAAACAAGAAGAACAATAGATGCAGTTACTAAGCTTATTTTAGGAACTGTAGCTGCTGGAGCTTTAGCTGCTTTAGCTTTTGGGGGTTCTGGAAGAGGTTGTTCTGTTGGATGTAGCGATAATGATAGAAAAGATTCTTATGGTGCTAGATATGGTATTGGTTATATTGGAGATTGTGAAGTTATAGAACATTATTCTCCAAATGGTAAATTGTTAGCAGTTTATCAAATTCCAGATGATCCAAATGCAAGACATTTAGATCCTAGCTATAGAAGATTCCAAGCTTTTGTTGCAAAAGCAGAACCTGATGCAGTTGTTACTGTTACAGATTTAAAGGATAGAAGATGTAGATTACTTGCTCAACCTAGTACTAAACCTTTCAAACCATAATCTTTTAAATTTTTGTTCTTATAATTTAATGCGTAATGATGAGGTGAACACCCGAAGACGAAAGGATGATTGATGGAAGTAGCTTCTGAACGCTTTACAATAATTTTATATAATCGAATTGTTATAGAATAATAATGGTAAAAAAGAGAGGGGTAAACTTTAGGAGATTGAATTCTACACGAAAGAGTAAAAAAGCACAGATTTTTGCAAATTCTGATATAAAATCTGAATTAGATCAAGTTCTTAGTTTAGAGAAAAAACAAATTAAAGAAGACAAGAAAGTACAATTTTTAGAGAAAAAACAATTAAATAAATTAGAAGAGTTAAGAAAATTAGAGAGTGAAATTAAGAATAAAGTTGGTGAGCATCCTTTAAGAAAGATTACATATAAAGATATTGGTAAATCTATGATTGGAGCTTTTGTAGGTATTGTTAGTCATTATACTATATTAGAAGGTTTACATTTTGCAGGAGATATTTCTATATTAAGGGCAAATTCTTTTTATCTTATCTCTTTTTTTGTAGGTCTTGTAATGTTATATTATACGGGTTTTAGGAAAGTTAAGGATGTGAGGTTGTTTGCTATTTTACCTATTAGATTATTTTTAATTTATTTTGTTGTAATAATAAGTTGCTTAATTGCGTTATATTTTTTTAATGTTCATCTTGATTGGGGTTTAGTTTACAAACAAGTTGCAGTATTAAGTTTGCCTGCTATGATTGGTGCCTGTGCTGCTGATTTAATAGGAGGAGAATAATGGGTGTTGTCCAGAGAGAGGGTAGTAGAAGAAATTTATTAGGTTTTAAGATTAGATCTAATTTAGGTAAGACTAGAAAGGAGGCTTTAGTTTTATGGGATAGTTTTTTGGATAGTTTAAATGTTCAATTATTAAATTTAGTTGCTACTGGAGAAACTGATTTTACTATTTTAAGTAGTGTAAGTCAAGGCATAGAAGGGACTCATGATATTCTTCTTGGATTAATGGAAGGTGATTCTAGAAACAGTATTGTTGAAGAAGAATATAATTTATTTTTAGAAATTAAATCTAAACTAGAAAATTATAATCCTATTAAAAATGCTGATGAAGTTGCTGATTTAGCTCATAAATTGAGGAATTTATCTGCAAAGAGAAAGAGAATTCCTCATACTTTATAATCCTAGTTCTTTTGCTGCTTTTCCTTTTGCTTTTATTGCTGTAGGTGCTTCTCCTCCATGCCAAGTAAATCTTGGTCTTATCTGTAATGGATAAATTCTTTCAGAATTATCATCCAGAACTAAAGCTGAACCTCTCATTTTTGGAAGAATATTAAAATATTTTTGAATTACTCCAGGCATATAACTTTGCATCATGCTATTTAATGCTTCTACATCTCTTTTTGCTGTTAATCTGTGACTTATTACTATATCTGTTTGTGTTATTACATCTTGATGGATTTCTCCAGGTTGTTGTGTTGCAAGAATTAAACTTATTCCTGGTTGACGTCCTTCTCTTAAGATTGTTACTAATGGTGCTGTTGCTGGTGTTGTTTTGTCTTTTGGTAAGAAATTATGTGCTTCATCAATTAGTATCCAAATTAAAGGTGTTTCTTTTCCTGTTGTTTCTTGTGTTTCTTCAAAATAAGAATGTCCTTTTTTTATGTCTTCCATTTCTTCTTTTTTTCTTGCTATAACTCTTTCTTCCATTAATTTTCTACAGATTATTCCAGTTACTAATGTTTTTATGTTCCATTCTTTGTATGCACTAATGTCTAATACAGAAACTTTTCCTCCTTTAATCAATTCTTTAATTGGAGTTGCTTCTTCTGAAAAAATTCCCCATGATTCTGCTGCTATAAACCTATTTATGGTTATTAACCTTAGTTGTTGATCTAAATTTTTATTATTTTCAATAAATTCTATTATATCTTTTATTGAATAGTCTTGTTTTTTTTCTTTTAATTTTGCTAATGTTGATTCTATTGCTGCTCCTATTGGCTCAATGATTGAGACTTCAAATGAATTGCACCAGTCTAATGCAGATAATTCTGATGGGTTTATTGTAAATGGAAAATCTGCAGGTATTCCTTTTTCTTTGTAAGTGTTGAAATATCCTTTTGGAGTATAAATACTTATATCTAATGGTTTTTTTGGCAACTTCCATTGATCTAGTAGATCTTCATCTTTCTCATTTGGAAACCTCATTGTCCAGAATATTCCCATTGTGTCTATCATTAAAACTGCTATTTTTTCTTTTACTTCTTGAGGAAGGTGAGCCATCTCTTCTGCTATGACTCCGATTGAATAACTTTTTCCTGAATTGTGCGAGATAATATTATTTGCTATAAAAGAATGTGTTAATGGGACAGTTAAATCATAAACTTCTTTAATGTTATTTATCTTTTCTATTTTTTTTATTGTTTTTTTTAATATTTGCTTATTCTCTTCTCCAACTAAACTTTCTTTTTCTTTTAAATCCTTAGCTTTGACCCATTTTAGATCTTTATCTTTTAATGTCAATAGGGGATGTTCTTTTGTAGCTTTAATCTCTGAGTTATCTTCTAATATTATTCTTATTAACTCTTCATTTTTTATGCTATACTTTAATAGTGCTGCGGGAGAATAACTGAATTTTTTACTTTTTTTATTAAATGTTAGAATTTTATTTTTGAGTTTATCAAATTCTTTTATAGGAATGTAGCCTGTGTCTGTTAATATTTTTGTATTTGGAGCCAAACAACCTCTTTTACCAGAAAGTAAGACAACATGGGTTTTTGCAACGTCTAAAAATATTTTATTTGATAAAGAAGTAGTGTTACCCATCTTAACATAATGCTTACCTAAAAATACAGAGCCTTGAGTACCTAAATCTTTTCTATCAGAATCTGATCTTCCTACAACAATTTCATACATCTTTTTTCATTAAATGAGAAGAACTCTTTGCTTAAAAATGTTTCATAATGAGTTATGTTTTTATAAAAGTTATTCTCACTTATATTATGGATATTAATCTTGGAGTAATTTTTGCATTTGTTGCTATGTTTAGCTGGGGCATTGGCGATTTTTTGATTCAAAAGACAGTTAGAAAAGTTGGTGATGTTGAGGCTTTAGCTTATATTGGAATTATAGGCGGTATTTTATTGCTGCCTTTTGTAATCCTTGAATTTAATCTTTTATTTTCTTTAGCTAATGTATTAGTTTTAGTATTGTTAGGTATTGTTACTTTTATTGCTGCCCTTTTTAATTTTGAAGCTTTGAAGAAAGGTAAACTCTCTGTTGTTGAGATAATGTTAGAAATTGAACTGCCAATTACAGTTGTATTAGGGTTTATCTTTTTTAAAGAAAAAATTTCTTTTTTACAATTTTTTATTATTTTGTTGATCTTTCTTGGGATATTATTGATCGCTTTAGAGAAAACCTCTTTTAAGAATAAATTTTTTGTATTTGAGAAAGGGGTTTTATTTGCTTTAATTGCTGCTCTTGGAATGGGATTAATAAATTTTTTTACTGCTTTTTCTTCTAGGGAAGTTTCTCCTTTTATGGCAGTTTGGTTTCCATGGGTTCTTTTTACAACTCTATGTATTTTTTATTTAATTAAGAATAAAAGATTTAATAAATTATTTTTAGATTTTAAAAAATTTAAAATTTTGATTATATTTATGGGGGTATTTGATACTTTAGCTTGGTTGTCTTATGCTTCTGCTGTAAAGACTAGCAATTTGGCTGTTACTACAGCTATAACAGAGAGTTATCCTGCAATAGCTTTGTTTTTAGGACTATTTATTAATAAAGAAAGAATAGATTGGCATCAATATTTAGGAGCTGCTATCGCAATTGTTTGTAGTTTTTTACTTGGATTTATCGTTTCTTAAAATTATAAAAACTATTAAATATTACTTTATACTTTAATTTGTATGGCAAAATTATTGATTCCATTTTCTGAGGTTGTTAAAAAGATTATTTCCTTAGATAGATTTTGTAAATCTAATAGTATCTCTAGAAAAAATCTTTCTGATAATTTAATTTTTAAAGTGATGGGACCTTTTTCTGAAGCTATAAGGGAAAAAGCAAGAAAAATGAAATTAAATGATGAGTGGATTGATTATGATTTTTCGTTCTTTGAGGAATTTTCTGATTCCATAAAGGGTGATTGGGTTTTAGATCCTGTTCAAGGCTTTTCAATTATGGGTGCTCAACCTAGTACTATTTATTTATTCTTAATTTATTCTTCTGATACTGGTAAGAAGGTTAGAAATACAATTTCTTTAAGATATGAATTGACTTATGCACAATTGAGTAATCTGATAAACTTTGGATTAGTTCAAAGACGATTTAGTTTTAATCTTTAATTTTGTAGTCTCTAATCGTAATGATATATATATTGGTTTAAATAAAAATAATTTAGTTTTAAATAAAATAATAATCCCAACAAATTAGAGGATAATCAGTTTACGCAAAACTTTAAATACTAAATACATTTTGTTTTTTTGTGGTAAAAAAGAAGTCTAAATTGAATAAATCTTCTAGTAAAAATAAGAAATTAATTTTATCTATTGCAGTAGTAGGGATAGTTATTCTATTAGCTGCTGTCTTAATAGGAGAGTTGACTGAGTCTAAAGTTGAAAATGGGGATACTGTTGTCATTAATTATATTGGTACATTAAATGATGGAACTGTTTTTGATACTAGTGTTGCTTCTGTTGGTCTTCAATTTGGTTTAGATAGGACTACCTATGAGCCATTTACTTTTAAAGTAGGTGAAAACCAAGTTATTCCAGGTTTTGAAAGTAATGTCTTAAATCTTAAAGTTGGTGAAAAAAAGAATTTTACTTTACAACCGAGCGAGGCTTATGGGGAGATTAATCAAGATTTAGTTGTTGCTGGATTAAATAGATCTTTGCAAATTACAAGGTATTCTGATGTTCCTCTTGAATTATTTAGTAATATTTTTGGGGGAGAGGTTCAGGTTGATAAAATTTTAACTAGAGAAGATATTCCTTGGGAACTAAGGATAGATTCTTCTAATGACACTTATGTTAGGATTGAGAATTTGCTTGTATTAGGACAGGAAATAAGTGTTTCTGGTACAGAGTGGAAGGCTAAAGTTTCTGCAGTTACAGATGAAGTTGTAACTCTTTATCAGAATCCTCAGGTTGGTAATTCTGTTTCATTCCCTACACCTCAAGGGTTATTGAGAGGTGTTGTTGCTAATGTTGAGGAAGAAACTTATGATGTAGATACTAATCACAGGTTAGCTGGTAAAACTTTAAATTTTGAAATAGAAATTTTAGAAATTAAAAAACCAATAAATAATGGAGGAGAATAAAATGGCATTAAGTAGAAAGGGAGAATCTGTTAGGACCAATCTTTTGTCTTTATTTAGAGGGTTGCCTAGTTTGGGTACTAAAAAATTTGAAAATGATGGCACGCTAAGGGAAGAAATTGAAGTTATTATATTAAACTTAGAATCTATAAAATCTAAATTAAAATAATTGTTTTTTTATCCATTCTATTTCTTCTTGATTTAACTGAAGCTCTTCTTGTATAACTTTATTATTTAATATATTTAAATAATTATCAAAGTTTTTTGTTATTTCTCTTGTTGAACAATGAGTATTTTTTGCTAATTTTTCTGTTATTGTTTTTCTTTTAATTGTTTTCATATTTATCTGCCATATCCTTAATGGTCTTGAAGATCTTTTATAAGGTGAAAATTTTTTATTTATTTGTTTCTTTGCTAGAGAAATTCCTGAGGTTAATAATAAACTTTGATAATACATGAAACGCCAATATTGCCACCTTGTTATCCTTCCTTTGAATATATCTGCTTTTGAAAATAACTCATATGCATTAAATAAATCTTTAGACTCTTGATATTCTATTGGTAGATTTTGATCTAACCATAAGGAATATTCATTTAGATCAATGTTTGTATTTTCTAAAGCTTTGTAGGCTTCTATTGTTTTTTGTTTAAATATCTGATTTAGAATATGGTTTATTCCTATTTCGTATTCCCTTTGTTGGTTTTGACTTACTAATCTATTATTTATTATATTACTTTGTAAATCATTAATTGCAGCTCTTAAATCTCCACTTGAGTTTATTGAAATTTTTGATAAAGTATCTAGATCATACTCTACTTTTTCTTTATCGCATATTTCCTTTAAAATTTTTGTTATTTCTTTTGTTCTTATTGGAGGAAATTCTATTAATGGAACTATTTTTTTTATTTCTTTTATTTTATCACTAAAAGGATCGTTTGCGGTTAATATTATTGGGAATTTTGTTGTTTTAATGACTGCAGCTATTGCTGTTGCTCCTCCTCGGTCTTCTCTTCCAGATAAACAGTCTACTTCATCAATTATTAAGATCTTTTCCTTCATGAATAAACTTTGCTGTTGTGATGCTTTTCCAATTATTGTGTTTATCTGTTCTTTTGTTCTAAAATCTGAGGCATTTACTTCTATTGTTTCTAAGTTTAGTTCATTGGCTATTGTATATGTTGAGGAGGTCTTACAAGTTCCAGTTTGACCATAAACCATTGCACATTTTTTCCCTTTAATTATGCTTTTTAGAAGTGATAAATCTTGAGGTATGTCTTCTGATTTTTTTGGCTGATACTTCTCAATGAAACTTTTCATGATAATTACTTTAAATGATTGTTTTTTAAAAATTTTATAATATCATTTTTGAATTTTGGATAAATTGTATTTACTTCTGGCCAAACTGAATTTAATAAATCAATATGCATTTCTTTTTCTAATACTATTTTGAATTCTTTTTGTCCATATAAATTTTCAATGACTTTTCTGGTTATTAATAATACAGGAACATGTATCTTAAATTCTACTGCCTCTTCAGGATATGTTTTTTCTATTAACTCTTTTAGTTTGACCTTATTATCTTCAAACAATATATGTATTAATTCATGGATTAATATTGTCTTTGCTCTTTCTATATGTTCTTTTTTTATAGTTAATGGGTTCGAGATAGCAGTATATCTCATACTATTAACAATGAAACATTGTCTATTTATTTTAAATTTTAAGTTAGATATTTTTTCTATCTCTTTTATTATTTTACTTTCTTCTTTTTTCCATATAGCTTCTAATTCTTCTTTATAAAATTCCATCTCTTTTAATTGTGCTTCATTAAATTCTTTTTTAGACATGTCTGTAAGTAAGTTATCATATATTGGTGAATAAATAAATTCTATTTTCATTTTGTTTTTAAACAAATATAAGCTAATAATGATTCGAGTTGAATATAATCATCTGAACCTTCTACTAACCTAAATTCTATATCTCCACACTTGTCTATAATACTTAATTTTTTTTCATCATCAATTGATAGGTTCATTATCTCTTTTTGTATTTGTTTTACTATTTCTGTACCTGAAAGGCCTCTTAAATACATTAAATCTAATAATATTTTTCTTGCTTCCAAGAACTTGTTTTTAATGGCTAAAGTTAATATTTCTTCCACTTCCTTTGCTTCTATTTTACTTACAAAACCACTTACTGCTTCTTGGTTTATATTTTTAGTAACTGAGCTTGTTGATTGTAATATGTTTTGTAATTGTCTTACATCTCCATTACATTGTTTAAATAATATTTTAATTGTTTCTTCTTCTAAATTTAATTCTTCTTTATTTGCAATATTTGTAATTATTTCTTCAATTGCTCCTTCATTTAATGGTTTGAACTGGAATATAGCACATCTTGACTTAATAGGATCAATGATTTTACTTGGAAAATTGCAAGAAAGGATAAATCTGCATGAAGAAGCATAAGTTTCCATTGTTCTTCTTAATGCTTGTTGTGCTTCTTTTGTTAATGCATCTGCTTCATCTAAGAGAATTATCTTAGGGGATTCTTCAGCTTGAATTCCCATTGTTTTTGCGAAATCTTTTACTTGGTTTCTTATAGTATCGATGCCTCTTGCATCACTCGCATTTAATTCTAAAAAGTTATTTCTCCAATTGTCTTTATGAAGTTTTTTTGCTATAATTAATGCTGTTGTTGTTTTTCCAGTACCTGCTGGTCCACTGAATAGTAGATGAGGAATATTTTTGTTTTCTACTAGAGACTTTATTCTATCTATTATCTCTTTTTGTCCTTTTACTTCTTCAAAGTTTTGAGGTCTGTATTTTTCTGTCCATATTTGAGAAGCCATAATTAACAAATTTTTATTTGACTTATAAATATTTATGTTTAGGAGGATAATATTTTTTTATCTGAACATTTCATGTATCCCTTCCATAATTCTATTAAATGGATTAGAACCTCTTTGTATGCTTTCTTGGGGAGTTTCTCTTCTTATTTGGGTTGGGACACAGTAATAGTTTCCATCTTGGGTTGCTTCACAATTTCTGCCTATTCCACAATTTATATTTGTGCCTATTGGATTTATACAAGTTGTTCCATCACTACTACAACTTGTTTCATCTTCTATATTTCCACAAGGGTATCTTTCTAGTGTTCCAACACATTTCATTCCATTAGAAGTTGTTATACAAATTTTACCATTGGTACAATCATTATTGGTATTGCATTGGTTTGGATCATTTTCTATTATCCTTAAATTATTTTCATCATTATTTCTTGTGTTGTTATTTGTTTCTTGTTGTTGAGGTGTTTCTGGTATTGTGTTTGCAGGCCATACTAATCCAGAATTTGTTTGAGTTACTATATTTGAAATGTCAATTATTATAAGGTTTGAGACTGTTCTTACTCCTCCTTCTCTAGACAAATAGATTATTGCTAAGTTATTTTCTCCAACAAAGTCTATTCCTACTATTGCATTTTGGATATTTAATTTGTATGAACTAATTATCCTTGGATTAGTTAAATCACTTAAATCCCAGAATTTAACTTCATCTTCTCTTGCAGTTGCCATTAAGTTTTTAGATGGATGCATTGGTGTTCTTGAATATACTGAATCAGCTCCTATTGATGGGCCTTGGAATATTCTATTTATTTGGTTTGAGTTTGTTATATTTGTTGGATCGATGAAGAATAGATTTCCTTGTATTGAAACTGACACTAATAACTGATCATTGTAATTGAATTCTATTCTTTCCATACCATCGTTTTGAGAAGGTCTCGGATCAAATCCTCTATTTGCATGTTCTGCTAAAATTATTTTTGAGTTTAAATCTAATATTGTTATTTTTCCTTCTCTTGGATTTCTTTCTTCTCTTGATACTGCTGCTATAAATCTTCCATTGTTCGAGATATCTGCTTGAATTAAACCTTGGTTGGTAATTTGTAAACTTCTAGGGTTTATTCTTGTTGGATTATCTAAACTTCTTATGTTAAAGAAGATCATATCCCTTACATCATTAAATCCTGTATCAAATCTTATAATTATAAAAGTATTTCCATCTTTAGAAAATTCTATATCTCTTATTGCTCCGTTTCCAGAGCTTATTACATCTAAAATTTGACCCCTGAATCTTGGTTCTCTTGGATTTGAAACATCGAAAAATAATATATCATCAATATCTCTATCTGCTCCTGTTGAAGCAACTATTGCGATTATATTCCTATCTGAATTATATGTGATATCATCTACTGTGTTTATTTGACTTGTTACTAAAGAATCTATTCGATTATTACTCCTTTCTGAAGTTTGAGTTGTTGATGTTCCTTCAGGTATAACACATGTTCCTTCTCCTCTTGAATTTTCTTGACATACATATCCATCTTGACATTCTAATTGAGGTGTTTTTGGATCTGTACACCCAAATATGCTTGGAGTCTTACAGAAGTTTCCTGAAGTGCTGCAACCACAAGAAACTCTTGAACTTCCTGATGTAAATCCTGGGCAACTTCCATTTATCCCTGAAATACATCTTTGATTATAACATGTTTGTCCTTGTCCACATTGTGAATTTTGAGAGCATTCTGCATCTAAACACTGCCTATTCTCACATATTTTTCCTGTTGGGCAATTTGCATCTGTTAAACAATATTTACGACATTTGTTTAAAATACAGTAACTATTTGTAAGACATTCATCGTTTCTGAAACATACTACTTCTCTACATCTTCCAGGAAATAAATTTCCTCTTTGAGACTCTGCTGTTTGTAAACATACTTCCTCATCTGGGCATTGATTATGTCCTGCTCTTGTGTTACATACTTCATTAGAACCTTCTCTTGCCCTATAGGTGCTATATTCACAAAATCCTCTGTTACAAGTTGCGCCTGCTTCAGGACAGTCTTGATGTGTATTACATTGTTGTCCACCTTGGCATTCATAAGTACAGTTTTCTCCGTTTATGCATCTTACTCTTTTGCAACTTTGAGATAATGGACAGTCAATATCATTATTACAGGATTGTGCTGTGTTTGAGGCTAAATTTCCTCTTATTGGTTCTTGTGTATTAAAAGCTTGAACTGATAGTGGCAAGATTAGTAAGAATAATATAATTAATATTAAGCTCTTTTTGTTCATATTTATTATGTTATCTGTTTTTATATAAGCTTTTCTTGTTTTTAAGATAGGTAACTTTATAAATTTTGTATAAAGATCTTTTGAATTATGTATAGCCATGAGGTAGATAAGGAGATATTAGGTTATTGGGAAAAGAATAAAATTTTTAATAAACTTAGAGAGAAGAATAAAAATAAACCTCCTTTTTCTTTTATGGATGGCCCTATAACTGCTAATAATCCTATGGGAGTTCATCATGCATGGGGTAGGACTTTAAAAGATGTTTTCCAAAGATGGAAGGCAATGCAAGGATTTGATCAGAGATATCAAAATGGCTTTGACTGTCAAGGTTTATGGTTAGAAGTTGAGACAGAAAAAGATTTAGGTTTTAATTCTAAAAGAGAAATAGAGGAATACGGTCTTGATAAATTTTCTAGAGCTTGTAGACAGAGAGTTGAGAAATTTTCAAAGATTCAAACTGAACAGTCTAAATTATTGGGTCAATGGATGGATTGGGGTAATGATTATTTTACTATGTCTGATAGTAACATTGAATCTATCTGGTATTTTTTAAAGAAGTGTCATGAAAAAGGTTGGCTGTATAAAGGGAAGAGAATTTTACCTTGGTGTATTAGGTGCGGTACTAGTAGTTCCAAACATGAGATGAGTGATGATGGTTATGCTGATTTAATACATCCTTCTGTTTATGTTAAAGCAAAATTAAAAGGTAAAACAGATGAATGCTTGTTGATATGGACTACTACAGAATGGACGCTAAGCAGCAATGTTGCTGCTGCAGTTAATCCAGAATTAAATTATGTTAAAGCTACAGATGGTAATCAAACTTTTTATTTAGCAGAGACTTTGGTACATAAACTAGGAAATGAATTTTCTGTTGTTGGAAAGATTAAAGGTAAAGAGATGGTCGGATGGGAATATGAAAGTTTCTATCCTGAGTTAGATGTTCAACAAGGAATTGTTCATAAAGTAATTCCTTTTGATGAAGTTGGAGAAAATGAGGGTACAGGAATAGTTCATATTGCTCCAAACTGTGGTGATGTAGATTATGAACTTGGCAAAAAATTAAGACTTAAAATATTAAATCCTGCTTTAGATGATTTTGGTAATTATAATCAAGGTTATGGTTGGTTATCTGGAAAAAATGTTAAAGATGTTAAAAAAGAAATTGTAAAAGAATTAGATCAAAGAAAAATTTTGTTTAAAGTTGAAAACTATAAACATAGGTATCCTATATGTTGGAGATGTAAAGAGGAGCTAGTTTTTAGATTAGATTTTTCTTGGTTTATTTCTTGTGATGAATTAAGACCTTTAATGAAAGAAGAAAGTGCGAAAGTTGAATGGACTCCTGAACATGTTGGGAAATTAATGCAGGATTGGTTAGATAATATGGATGATTGGAATATTTCTAGAAAGAGATATTGGGGATTACCTTTGATGTTTTATGAATGTGGAAAATGTGAAAATCTTGAAGTTATAGGTAGTAAAGAAGAGTTGAAAGATAAGTCAATTGATCCTGATAAGGTAGATACTCTTCCAGAATTACATAGGCCTTGGATAGATGAAATTAAAATAAGATGTAAATGCGGAGCTGAGATTTCTAGAATTCCTGAAGTTGGTGATTGTTGGTTAGATGCAGGTATAGTTCCTTATTCCACTTTGAAATATTTTAATGATAAAGAATATTGGGAGAAATGGTTCCCAGTAGAGTTAGAAATTGAGATGAGAGCTCAAGTTAGATTGTGGTTTTATGCACAGTTGTTTATGAGTATTGTATTAGAAGGTGTTGCTCCATATAAGAAGGTTTTAGCTTATGAAGAAGTTAGAGATGAAAAAGGAGAAGCTATGCATAAGAGCAAAGGAAATGCAATTTGGTTTGATGATGCAGTTCAAAAAATGGGTGCTGATGTTATGAGATGGCAATATTGCAGTCAGAATCCGAGATATAATCTAAACTTTGGATTTGGACCAGGAAAAGAAGTTGAAAGGCATTTAAGGATTATAACTAATTTATCTAACTATATAAAACAAAATTGTAAGAATCTAGATAATAATTATAGTGAGGATCTTGCTAGCAAATGGATATTGAGTAGGAGAGAAAATCTGAAGAAGTTAATTACTAGTGCTTTGAATGATTTAGATTATAATAAAGCTATAGATTCACTTAAAAATTATTTCTTATTTGATTTAAGTAAAACCTATGTGCAATTTGTTAGAGATAATTTAGATGATGGAAAAGTCCAAAGGGTATTATATGATTGTTATTTTGATGGTCTTGTTTTATTGGCTCCATTTTTACCTTTTATTACAGAAAAATTAAACTTAGAGGTTTATTCTAAACAAAGCATTCATTTAGAAGATTGGCCTGAAATAAATGATAATTTAATTGATAATAAGCTTGAGAGAGCGATGATTGACTGTGACCTTGTAATCCAAAGTATAATGGCTGCTAGAGATAAAGAGAAAGTTAATGTTAGATGGCCTTTGAATAAAGCAATTGTTTATTTACATAAAGATCATAAAGAGGTTAAAGCTAGTGTTGAAACTTTGAGAGATTTAATTTTGAAACAATGTAATTTGAAGGCTATTAATTTCATAGTTGTTCAGAAAACCTTAGATGAAGAGATACAAGGATATGATTTTGATTATGGTCATGTTGTTCTTGACTTAGTAATGGATAAAAAATTAGAGGCTGAAGGTTATGCTAGAGAATTGATGAGGAGAATACAAAATTTAAGAAAGGAAGCTAAATTGATTAAAGAAGATTCTATTGAGTTGTTTATAGATATTGATTTAGATTTAGGAGATTGGAAGGATAATATCTTTACTAAATGCGGAGCAAGTAGTTTAAAATTTGAAAAATCTGCAGATGTAAAACATAGGTTAGATGGAGAGATAAAAACTAGGAAATTTAGTGTTGGTTTTAATGTTTTGAACTGATTTTTATAACTTGTAAGTAGTTAGCTAATTTAAAAAACGTTTATAAATCTTTTCTTTATGTATTTATAAAGGGTTGAATTAGAAGGGGGAAAATATAATGGTAAAGAAAGAATTAAAGATTGTTAATATTGTTGCTAGTACAAGTTTGGAACATGATATTCCTTTAATAAAATTGGCTGAAAAGCTGCCTAATACAGAGTATAATCCTGAACAATTTCCAGGATTAGTCATGAGGATTAAAGAACCTAAGACTTCTGCTTTAATTTTTGGTAGTGGTAAAGTAGTTTGTACTGGTGCTAGAAGTATGGTTAAATTAAGAGAGAGTATTGAGCAAATAATTAAAAATGTTGAAAAGATAGGCATTAAGATTACTGTTAAACCAAGAACGACTGTCCAGAATATGGTTGCTTCTGGTGGGATAGGCATGGACTTAAATTTAAACATGCTTGCAATGCAGTTGGAAAATACAGAATATGAACCAGAACAATTTCCAGGATTAGTCTACAAGTTAAGTGGTACAAGAGCTACTTTCTTATTATTTAGTAATGGGAAGATTGTTTGTACAGGTACAAGAAGTGAGAGTAAACTAAAAGAAGCTTTAGATTTATTGATAAAGAATTTACAAGAGTTGAAGAAGAGTAATTAGAGTATGGAGTTTGTTGAAGTAGCTTCTTTGGAAGAACTTAGAGAAAGTAAAAGAAAAAAGATAGAAATAGAAGGTCAATCTATTCTTTTAATTTATAGGGGTGGGGAAGTTTTTGCTATAAACTCTGTATGTCCACATGCTGGCGGTCCTTTAGAAGAAGGAGAGATTAATCAAGATGATATTTCTTGCCCTTGGCATTTTTATACTTTTAATATAAGGGATGGAAGCTGTTTGAATTCTCCTAGTTGTAGAATAAGAAAATATAATATTAAATTAGAAGGGGAAAAAGTTTTAATTAAAATTTAAATTCTATATCTCTCTTTTATTACTTTTGGGTTAAGTAATATTTTATTTTGCCTTTTATAACTTTTATTCACTTGCTTTGGTTTTGATTTAATCCATTTAATCTTTTTGTTTAGGTTTTTATAACTTGTTTGAAAATATTTCATGATTTGGTGGTAAAATTTTATAAATTGTTAAATTATATTTTCTAGAATAGTATTGCTTTTAAGTGGAACGGTTATCGTATTTTAAGTATAATGGGGTGCTTTGATGGATGTGAATGAGAAAATAGAGGTCTTTAAAGAATTTATAGAACTTCATTATAAGAGTCAACTTTATGGGATTATTCAAGAAGGTAAAAACTCCCTATTTATATCCTTTAAGGATCTAGTCAATTTTAATCATGAACTTGCAGATGAACTTTTAGATGATCCTGAGGAGACTATTAAACTTGCGGAAGTTTCTTTGGAACAATTTGATTTACCAGATGGTGCTAAAAATCTACTTGTTAGATTCAAGGATCTTCCTGAAACTCAAAGGATAAGAATTAGTGACATAAGAAGTGTACATCTTGGTAAATTTTTATATATAGAAGGTATTGTAAGGCAAGCTTCTGATGTAAGGCCGCAAGTTGTTAGTGCTAGATTTGAATGTGCTGGTTGTGGTAACACTCTTTCTATATTACAAATTGATACTAAATTTAAAGAACCTAGCAGATGTACTTGCGGTTGGAGAGGAAAGTTTAGACTTTTGTCAAAAGAGTTAATAGATGTTCAACATTTGAAAATTGAAGAATCTCCTGAAAATTTAGAAGGAGGAGAACAGCCTAAGAGATTAAGTGTTTTTTTGAAACAAGATCTAGTTGATCCTAAAATGGAGAGAAGAACTGTTCCTGGAAGCAAAGTTAGAGTTCAAGGTGTTGTAAAAGAAGTTCCAATACAGCTAAAAACTGGTGCTCAATCTACTAGATATGATTTAGTTTTAGAATCAAATAATATCGAACCGATGCAAGAAGATTATTCTCAAATAAATCTAACTGGTGAAGATGAAGAAAAAATTAAAGTATTTTCTAAAGATCCTTTTGTTTTTGATAAATTTGTAAAGGCTATTGCTCCTAGTATTTATGGGCATGATAGAATTAAGGAAGCTTTAGTTTTACAATTACTTGGTGGATTAAGAAGAGAGAAACCAGATGGTACAACTACAAGAGGGGATATACATGTTTTGCTTATTGGTGATCCTGGATGTATTGCTGGAGACTCTCAAGTTTCTTTATACCATAAAGGTATGGAAAAAATTTATAATTTAGGCAGTGAGCATTTACAACCTATCAATGAAGTAGTTACTAAAATTAGAAGAGATGCTCATGATAAACCTTATGATTTTGCTACTGTTTTTCAAAAATATAAAAATCAACCAGTCTTAAGATTAACTACTGAGACTGGAAAACAAGTTATATGTACCTATAATCAGCCTTTTTTAACTAAAGAAGGTTGGAAGAGAGCAGATGAACTTTTATTAAATACAAAAATAAGAGTTATGCCTAAGATTCCTAATCACATAAAGAGCCTAGCCTTTACTAATTTTTTACCAGTTGAAAAGAAATCTGGTAGTTTAAAAAATGTTATTATCCCCTCTTATTATACTAAAGAACTTGCTGCCTTATGTGGGTACATAATTGGAGATGGGAATATTCATCCTAAGGGTTATAGAGTAACTTGTTATGTTAATGAAGAAGAGAAGGATTTATTACAACATTTGTGTAATCTATGGAGAAATGTCTTTGGTATTGAACCTGCTTTTATTGTTAGAAATACAGAACCTTTAATTAAAGTGATTGATGATGGCAATGGGTTGCTTAGAGAGTTTGTTTCTACCCAAAATATTTATCTTTTAGAGATTAATAGCAAGCAAATTACAAGTTGTTTATCTCCTTTATCAGAAAAAAGAGTTCCACAACAAATTTTTCAAAGTCCTAAAGAAGTGATTGCTGAATTTATTGCTTGGCTTTTTGAGGCTGACGGTTGTTCTTTTTCTAAAGGAAGAGGGCGAACTTCTGTTCAACTGAAATCTAAGTCTGTTGATCTACTAAGAGATGTTCAGCTTTTATTACTTTATTTTGGTATTCACTCTAGAATTGTTGAAGATAATTTATGCATTAGAAGATCTTACGACATAGAACTCTTTGCTAGATCTATTGGCTTTAGATCTCAAAAGAAGAAAAATAAATTATTATCTGTTTTATATTCTTTACAATTTAAAAGTGAACAGCAAAAGCGTAAAAAGTTTCAGAGATATGAAAGGGTTGTAGACCTAGTACCTTTTGGTTCCATCGATGTATATGACTTTGAAGTTCCTGTTAGTCATCGATTTATAGCTAATGGGATAGTATGCCATAATTCTGGGAAATCACAGTTGCTTCAATTTATTTCTAAAGCTGCGCCTAAGGCGAGATTCGTCAGCGGTAAGGGCGCATCTTTGGACTATAATGAACCTCTATTAATTAGAAATGAGGGGATTTTACAAATAGTTAAGATAGGCGAATTTGTTGATCTAAATTGTGAAAATATTGATGAATCTTTTGTAGGCTTAAAGGAAAGAATAGAGATTTTATCTTTAAATTTGAAAACTAAAAAGTTAGAATGGAAATATATTAATTCTGTATATAGACATAAAACTTCTGATAAATTACTTAAATTTACATTGGAATCTGGAAGACAAGTAACAGTAACTAAAGATCATAGTATCTTTATTTTAGAAGATGGAAAAGTAATAACTAAAAATGCAGGACAATTAAATCTAAATAATTGCGTTGTTATTCCTTCTAAAATTCCTCATTTGCATTTTGAAACTAATTTATCTTTGGATATAGCGAGATTAATAGGCTATTATATTGCTGAAGGTCATATGAGAAATGATCATGGATCTTATAAAATAGAATTTACACTAAATAAATCTGAAGATCAAATAATTAATGATATTAGATATATTTCTAAACTGCATTTGAATAGTGAGGCTAGAGCCTATCCTCACGGAGAGAATGGTGCAAGAATAATAATCTATGGGAAAGAGGCTTATTTTAAATTCGCTCATTTTCTACCAGATGTTGTTGGAAAAGATGCTTTAACTAAAAGAGTTCCTCTAATAATCCTTAATTCTAATTCTGAAATTAAAAAACAATTTATTAATGGTTATATTGCTGGAGATGCTGGTGTTACCAAATCTAGGGATCTTATGTCTGATTTACTATATTTATATTTAGAAGAATCTGTAATTGCTTCTTGTAATTCTAGATTAGAAGAAGGAGAAGTTCAAATAAATAATAGGAAAATAAATATGAAGGGTTATAGATATGATCTAAAAGCGCCTCATCTAAAAAAGAAATTTAAGAATAGATATCTTAATCCTCCTTTTGAAGCTCTTAATAAGTTAATGAATGATAATTTTTTTAGAGCTAAGATATCAAATGATTATAAAAGAGCTAATTGTAAGAGATTTGGAAATAGAAATTTTTTAAAAAGGCTTGAGTTTGTTAATGATTGCATTCTTGCTCCTGGTCCTGAATTGAAAAGAGAATTTGGAGAATCTATTTTGGAATATTTTAATGATAATGATAAAATCTTTACAAAAATTAAGTCTGGAAGACAATGTTTTGTTGCTTTATCTGAATATGGTCAAAATTTAATGCAAGAGTTACTAGAATTCCAAACTTTGATGAATGGCGATTTAGGTTTTGTTAGAATAAAAAAGATAGAGGAAGTTAATTCAACTTCAGAATATGTCTATGATGTTTCTGTTCCTGGAAATGAAAATTTTATAGGTGGTTTTGGTGGGATTGTTTGTCATAATTCTGGTGCAGGTATAACTGCTTCGGTTGTAAAAGATGAATTCTTAAGAGGTTGGGCTTTGGAAGCTGGAGCTTTACCTTTAGCTAATAAAGGAATTTGTGTTGTTGATGAATTAGATAAAATAAATAAAGAGGATACTGATGCTTTGCACTCTGCTATGGAGCAACAAATAATTCCTATAAATAAAGCTAATATACAGGCCACCTTAACTGCCCAAACTACTTTACTTGCTGCTGCTAATCCTAAATATGGAAGATTTGATCCTTATTCTCCAATAGCTTCGCAAATAGATTTACCTAGTACTTTGATTAATAGATTTGATCTAATATTTCCAGTAAGAGATATTCCTAGTAAAGAAAGGGATGAAAGAATTGCTCTACATGTTTTGGAGAGTGTTCATGATGATACTATCTATGAAACAGAGGTCAGTATTGATTTTATGAGAAAATATATTTCTTATGCTAAGACCAGAATTAAACCTAAGTTAACTAAAGGAGCTATAACTGAGATTAAGGATTTTTATGTAGGTCTTAGAAATTCTGGGAAAGCAGATGATGAAGGTGTTAAACCAATTCCAATTTCTGCAAGACAGTTAGAGGGATTGATAAGGCTTTCCACTGCTTCTGCAAGAGTTAGATTAGACACGAAAATAACTAAAGATGATGCTAAAAAAGCAATAGATCTTTTGAAATATTGTTTAATGCAAGTAGGTTTTGATCCTGAAACTGGGCAAATAGATATAGATAGAATTAGTAGTGGGATTACTGCTTCTGCAAGAGGGAAGATAATTGCTGTTAAAGAGATAATTAGAGATATTGAATCTAGAAGTGGCAAAAAAGAGATTGCTATGGAAGATGTTATTGCTGCAGCTGCAGCAAAAGGAATAGAAGAAGGAAAAGTTGAGGAAGCTATAGACCAGCTTAAAAAATCAGGAGATATTTTTGAACCAAGGAGGGGTTTTATTTCAAAAGTAGGCTGAATCACAATTAAGCTTTTAAGTAAATGCTTTTTATTTTTTGAAATATGGAAGAAATCAAAAGAAATGTGGCTTATAAGGCATGGATTGCTACTCTTCTTAGTGGGAATTATATTAAAGGGGCTGGTCAATTTGAAAGTGGTTATATCAATGTTAAAGATAATAAAGTTAGTAGAGTTAATCTTGTGGGGAGTATAATTGATAAGTATCAAGGGAATAATTATTTAGGGGTCAGTTTAGATGATGGATCTGGTGTAATTTTACTTAAAAGCTGGAATGAAGATGTTAATTTGTTCAATGGTTTTGAAATTGGAGATTTAGTTTTAGTTGTTGGGAAAATTAAGGAATACAATAATAGTATCTATGTCTCTCCTGAAATTGCTAGAAAATTAGATAATCCTTTATGGTTAAAAGTTAGGAAGTTAGAACTAATTAAAGAATATGGTGAAGTTGAAAGAGTTGAAACTGTTGCTAATATTAACCCAGGAAGTTCCCATGAGGATGATTATGTTTCTAATGCTATTGAGGAAAAAGTACAGAGTAGCTCTAATAATTCTACTAGAGAAATCTTGTTGAGTTTAATTGAGAATTTGGATAGTGGAATGGGAGCGGATATTGATCAAGTTCTGGAGAAAAGCGGTTTAGGAGATAATGGTCAAAAAATTATAAAAGATTTAATAAAAGAAGGAGAGGTCTTTGAATTACAAGTAGGTAGATTAAGGGTCATGTGATGATGGTTGATAAGTTATATGTGGCTATGAAGGCTTTTATTATTTTTAATAATAAGGTCCTAATTTTAAGAGAGGGCAGTAAATATAATGATGGAACACAAATTGCTAAATATGATTTTCCTGGAGGCAGGGTTAAATTGGGGGAGAGATTTGATCAAGGTTTAATAAGGGAAGTCAAAGAAGAAACTGGTTTGGATGTTAAGTTTGGTAAGCCTTTAGCAGTTAATGAGTGGAGACCTAAAGTTAGAGGTGAAGAATGGCAGATAGTTGCTACATTTATTGAATGTTCTTCAGATACAGATAGAGTTTTTTTGAGTGAGGATCATGATGACTTTAAATGGATTGATCCTAAAGACTATAAAGGAAATAATATAATCGAAACTAATCTTGTTGCTTTTGAGAATTATTTGAAGAAGATTTGATTATTTGATTTGCTGCATATATTCCTGTTATGAATGCATCTTCCATTC
Organism: Candidatus Woesearchaeota archaeon; assembly: GCA_018302545.1. Lineage (GTDB taxonomy): Archaea > Nanobdellota > Nanobdellia > SCGC-AAA011-G17 > GW2011-AR18 > JAGVZM01. The sequence goes on from JAGVZM010000004.1 coordinate 45,817, forward strand.
CAATTAAATTATGATCTCCAATTAGATAGGTATCTTTTCTTGAATTAGACTTCCAAATTATTTTTCCATATGTATGAAAAGCAGGTTTCCATTCCTGAATATTTATTACCCTTGGATTAGTGAAATATCTTTTTAGGTCAATTTTTTTTATTTTAGAATAAACTATGTAACTTCCATCTTGTTGTTTTCTTATGAAAATTATTTCTGATCTATTTGGAAATAATTCATATTGACCTGACTTTTTTTTGAGTTCTCCTAATAAATGAATTCCAAAACAATTTGATGGTTTTTTTATATTTCTTAATCCTAAGAGTTTTTTTGATATTTTGGGGGGTGTTGCAATAACTAGATTTTTAGTTTTATATACTAATCCTTTTTTCGTTTTAATCTTTTTATCTTTGATAGATGTTACCACATCTATCTTTATTTTATCTTTGAATTTATCTATTAGTCTGTTTTTTAGGAATTCAAATTCATATGCAGGGATTATTAATGCTGTACATAAACGGAGAAAATCCAAAGCTGAGATTTTATTTATTTTTTCGAATGTGCACATGTATATTCCTTCTGATAGAAATTTTTCAGTAATTTTCTCAAATTTTTTATTTTTAATAAACTCTTCTGCTGTTTGAAAATATAGTGATTTGTAATATTCATCACTTTCTATTACTTCTTTTTGACTTTTGTTTAGACATAGTATCTTAAATTTCTCGTATTTTTTCTTGAATATTTTTAATGTTATAATGAACCTTATTGTCTCAATGGGATGTTTCATCATTCTAATTAGGTGATAATTTTTTCCATGCCAATGAAACCCTATTTGTAATGGATGCATCCTTTCTTTCTTTTTTATATAAGGTAAAATATTATGATAATTTTTAAGTACAAAATATGCACCATAGTTTACATTTCCATCTTTAGAACTTAATATTCTTCCACCAATATCTTTCGTAATTAAAAGAAATTCTTTATTATATTCTTGGAGTTTTTTTGCACATGCTAAACCTGATATTCCCCCTCCAATTATAATTGTATCTACCTCTCTTTCTATTGGCATTATCCTTTATTTTTCTCAAAACCTTTATATACATTTCTAGATTTTTAGTTTTATGAAATCTTATGAACAAATGTTGGAAGAAGGATTGAAGTCTTTACCAGAAGGGGCAGTTGTTACTAAAAGATTTGAGATTCCTAATGTTAAAGGGCATATTCAAGGCAATAAAACAGTTATAACCAACTTTAATCAAATACTTGATTCTTTGAGAAGGGATAGAGATCATTTCTTGAAATATTTGTTTAGAGAGTTAGCGGCAAGGGGAGATTTTGATGGTCCTAGATTGGTTTTGAATAGGAAGGTTAGTGCTGTTTTGATTAATCAAAAAATAGACCAATATTCCAAACTCTATGTTTTATGCAGTAGTTGTGGTAAACCTGATACACAGATTTTAGAGAATGAAGGGATTACTTATTTGAAATGTAATGCTTGTGGTGATCAAAAAAAGATTACATTATAAGATTATGACAAGTGAAAATAGCAAGCATCCGGAATACTATGAAGCGGTTTTGCAGATTAGGCCTTTGAATGAGGAAGTTTTAAATTTTGTTATTGGTTTAGTTGAGGCCAGAAAAGGCACTTCTATTTCCAAGATTGATGAACTTAAAACAGGTTATGATGTTTATATTAGTGATCAGAAATTTGCTAGAAGCGGATTGGTGAGTAGTCTTAGGAAAAAGTATAAGAATTCAAAAGTTGTAATCACTAAAAGTTTATATGGAATACATAGAATGAAGAGTAAATTGATATATAGAGCTACTATCTTGTTTAGATTAGATAAGATTTAAGCTGCTTTTTTTTCTATTAATTGATAAAATTCAACAATTAAACAATTTAAGTCCCTATCTTTAAATTCTTCTAAAAGTGTAGCTTTGTATGCTGCCATAACTGGCTTATAATTAAGTGTACTTAGTCTTGCCTTTAAACTTAAAAGAGTTCTCTCTAATCCTATAATCTTTGGTGTTTCTAGAACTATTTTTCTTAAATCCTCAATAATCTTAATTAAGTGATTTAATCTTCCATCGTAACTTCCACTTCTTTGCCATTTTGCTTCTCTGATGTTTTTATCTAACAAGTTAGGAAATGATTCAACTTTTGTTCTAAATAATAAAATATTTTCTTTTTGTTTAATTTCTTTTTGTATTTCTTCATCTGCTTCAATATCTTGGAAAATATTGTTTATAATATAACCCAATCCACATCCCATGAAAATCGATTTTATTTTTGCTTTCATTTCTTTTGGAAGGGTTACCAATTTTTCTTTATTTAAGTATAATGTCCAATCTTTATTTAGTAATGTTAGCTCTTGGATTTGCATTATTTGAGTTATTCTTTTGTCTTGTGTTTTTATATAAAAATTATAAATGTTTGTGTAATAATTAGTGACGTTGCTTCCAACCAATACCTTTTCAGATTCTACTACAAATTCATTTAAATTATGAAAATTTCTTACTAAATAATTTAATACTTCACTGGAAATTCTTATACTTTCCATTTTTTCTAATTTCTTTTACTTTATTAAATACTTTTTGAATAGTCCTTTTTTAATAAATAACTTTAAATATCCTTTCTTTGTAGGGATTTTATGGCAAGTCCTCAGGCAAAAGCTAGAAAAGGGAAATCTGATTTTAAAAATAGAGACAGTCAAGAAGAAATTATAGAGAGAGTTAGGCTTCCTAGAGGCAAAGAAACATTTGGCATTTTAGATCAAAGATTAGGTGGAAGTAAAATGAGAGTTAGGTGTATGGATGGTAAAACTAGGATTTGCAGAGTTCCTGGAAGATTAAAAAGGAAATTGTGGGTTAGAGAGGGGGATATTTTATTAATAGAACCTTGGTTACTTGGAGGAGATGATAAGGGAGATGTTGTCTACAAATATAGATCCAATCAAGTTGCTTGGTTAAAGAAAAAAGGTCTTTTAGATGAGTTAGACACTTATGAAGAATTCTAAATTTGTTTCTAGAGCTGGTGAAAAATTAGATTTTGCTTTAAATTATTTTAATATTGAAGTTGAGAATAAAATTATTTTGGATCTAGGTAGTTCCACTGGTGGTTTTGTTGATTGTTTACTGCAGAGGCGAGCTGGCAAAGTTTATTCTGTTGATACAGCAAAGATGATGCTTAACAATAAATTGAAATTAAATCCTCGAGTTGAAGTTATTGTTGGAAATGCTGTTCATGTCCAGGTGGGTCAAGTAGATGTAATTACTATAGATGTTGGTTGGACTAGACAGGAATTAATAATTCCTAATGCATTGAAAAATTTAAAAATTGGAGGAGATATAGTTTCTTTAATAAAACCTCAATATGAAGCTGAGAGAAGGTGGTTGACTAAAGGAGTTGTTGAAAAGATGTTTTTAGAAAAGACTCTAGAGAAAGTTAAAGTTAATTTAAGTAAATTTGATAATTTAGAGATTAAATCTATAATTGAATCTCCTTTAAAAGGTGGTAAGGGCAAGAATATAGAATACTTGATGTGGTGTAAAAAAGTAAGGTAGATTTATATAACTTCCTGAATTTTTATTTATATGATCACTAAAGAGAAATTTAAAGTTTTCAAAAATGTTTTTGATGAAAAGACTTTAAGAGTTTTATTTAAATTAGAATCTGATGGTTATTTTGAAGATCTAGTTAGTCCTATAAAAGTTGGTAAAGAGAGTAATGTATTTTCTGCAATTAAAAAAGATGGAACTTATGTTGTTGTAAAAATATATAGGGTGAATAATGCGGATTTTAAAAGGATGTATAACTATATTGCTGCTGACTCTAGGTTTGAAGGATTGAGTAATCAAAGAAGGAAAGTTATATTTGCTTGGGCACAAAGAGAATATAGGAATCTATTTGTTGCAAGAGAATTTGGTGCTAATGTTCCTTTAGTTTATGCTGTTAATGATAATGTTTTAGTTATGGAGTTGATAGGAGAGAAGGCGGAATGTGATCCTTTATTAAAAGATAGTGCACCTAAAAATGTTGAAAATTTTTATAAATTACTTTTAGAAGATCTTAAGAAATTTTATAAAGCAGGTTTTGTTCATGGTGATTTAAGTGAGTTTAATATTTTAAACCATAAAGATAAACCCTATGTAATTGATTTGAGTCATGGAACTAAACTTGATTGTGATTTGGCTAATCAATTATTAGAGAGGGATGTTAAAAATATTGTTAGATATTTTAATAAACTTGGTTTGAAATTAACATATCAAGATGTTTTAAAGGAGATCAAAAATGGATTTTAATTATGAGGTTAAGGTGCCTAAAGATAGAGTTGCTGTTTTATTAGGTGTTAAAGGTAGTATAAAAAGAAAAATTCAAACTGCGCTAAATATTAAACTTATTATTGATTCTAAAACTGGAGATGTTGTTTTGGAAGGTAAAGATAGTTTAAATTTGTTGGTTGGACAGAATATTGTTAAGGCAATAGGTAGAGGTTTTAATCCAGAAGTGGCTCTGGAATTGTTAAATGAAAATAATCATTTTGAAATTATTAATGTTGAAGATTTTGCTAATAATTCTAAAAATAGATTTGTTGGTTTAAAATCTAGAGTTATAGGCACTGGAGGCAAAGCTAGAAAGACTGTTGAGATATTAACGGATACTAAGATTGTTGTATATGGGAAGACTATTGGTATAATTGGTAATTATGAAGGTGTTGAATTAGCTAGAAAAGCCTTTGAAAGTTTGTTAGGCGGAAGCAGGCATTCAACTATTTATGCTTGGTTAGATAGACAAAAAAAGAAATTAAAAATTAAACTATAGACTATATTTTTCCTTTTCTTATATATAAATTTACAAAATGCGAAGAAATATCTTATATTTAAATCCTTTAAAGTAATTATCTTTGTGAGTGGGAGAAGCCAATTTGTTTCTAATTCATGTGAATTATCTTTTTTGAGTTAAATTCTTTTTTGTGTCCATAGATTACAATACCATAATGATTGAATTTACACCCATCACAATCTTCATCGTGCCATCGATCTTTTAATTCTTTAAGATTTAAATACGTTCTTAATATTGAAGATGGATCTTCAAAATACATCTTCTTTTTATCATAACCTATAACAACAACATAATGTCCATCCACCCAATCTTCTTTCCAATTAGGTTTTTTCTTTTCGGTCCAAGCTTGAAGGAGTAAGATTACTGGAATATTTTTATTAATACAATCTTTAATTTCTTCTATATTCATTTCTTTTGCTTTGCATTTTAGGTTATATTTTTTTGCGACTTTCTTTATCCCATTTATGGGGGTTCCCTCCTTTGTTGTTTTTGCTATCTTTATTATCTTCTCTTCTCTTATGTCTAATCCATAGTAACCTAAAACTGCTTCTGTTGCTTTTGCGCCACAATCATAATCATAAGTTTGTCTTAATATTGGGAAATCTAAAATTTTCATCTATTTTTTATCCTTTTTTACTTAATATCTTTTTCCTGTAAAAGCAAAATTTAAATATTAGTCTTTTCTTTAAGATGTTTATTGGAAAAAGAAGTGTTGAGTAAATTTTCTGCTTATGCTGTATCAGTTTTATTAGTTATAATTAGCTTTGCAGCTTTTTTTAATATATATGAAGATAAGTTTGGTACTTTTTCTGATGTTACAGATATTAATACTCAAGGTCAGAAAAATCAAGAACAGGTTGTTGGTGTTTTTGAACCTAGAGAAGTTGGTAAATCTCAAGAGGATTCTGAAGTTGAAGAGGCTGGTGAACCTGAGGAAGCTTTTGAAGGAGGCTCTGTTGGTTCTAATCAAAGATGTAGTTCTAGCAGTGAGTGTACTAATGGATTTTATTGTGGTTGGGTACGAGCTGGTGGTTATAGGGGATGCATTCAACAAATTCCTGATTATCAAACATGTAATCCAAATGATGATAATCCTTGCCAATATAAAAATCTAAATATAAATGGAAGATCACAATCTATTCCGGGGGTTTGTAGATTTGTTCAAGGTAATGAGCAATTTATTTTAGGGGCTAGAGCTTCATCATCTGGAGGTTATTATTGTTTACCTCCTTTGTTGTCTTATCCTAGTCCTACTTATCCTTCTGTTCAGACTAGTGTTTCTTGTAATCATGATGATCAGTGTGATAGAGGTGTTTGCAATTTAAGTCCTTTAGTTGTGGGGGATTATCCTAAGATTTGTATGGAAAGCAATATTCCGGATGGTGGAGCTTGTTTGGGTCATAACCAATGTAGGTCTACAAGTTGTCTTCGTTCAGCTTCTGGTCCTGGTGTTTGTGAGACTTCTAATGCAGCATCTGTTTTAACTGTTACTCTTACTGCTGGTTCTGGAGCTGGAACTTATCCAAACTCTCCTTCAGCAACTACAGGTAATAGGATTACTGTTAATAGTAATCAACCTGTTTCTATTACAAGAACTGTTAGAGGAGTTAATGGAGGATGTACTGTTAGAAGCAACCCAACAAATAGTGCTTGGACTAATTTACAAATTAGTGAAGGTTATGGTACTGGAACTATTTGGTTTAATACTCCTGGTTTTCCAGGTAGGATTACTGTTACTACAACTTTTGAATTATCTTGTACAAGGATTTTTAGTAATGGTCAATCTACTATAATCTCTGCTATTCCTGTTACTATAGATATTGTTGATCCTCCAACTATTACTTTAAGGGCTAATCCTTCTTCTGTTAATTCTGGACAAACTGCTGCTTTAGATTGGATAATTAGTAGTACTGCAAGAGTTGAAAGCTGTCAGGCTACTGGAGTTATGTCTTCTTTGAAAGGACAGAATTGGAATAATATCGATTTTACAAGAGAATTAGAAGGTAGTTTTCATTTTTCACCAACTGTAAATACAAACTTTGGTTTAACTTGCAGAAATGCAGGTGGATCTAGTTCAGCTCAAGCTGTTGTTAATATTAATCAGGTGACTCCTCCTCAGATTACTTCTTTTACTGCTAGCTCTACTTCTGTTAGGAGTGGAAGTTTAGTAACTTTATCTTGGAGTTCTACAAATGCAGATTCTTGTACTGGAAGCGGTGGTTTAACTACATCTTGGGATTCATCTAAACCTACTTCTGGGACAGCAAATGTTTTCCCTAATAGAAATACGGTTTATACTTTAACTTGCAGTAATTCAGCAGGAAGAATCTCAAGGAGTGTAACTGTAAATGTTGTTGCTCCTCCAAATATGAATTCCTTTACTGCTAATAGGTTAACTGTAAATAGAGATGCTACAGATGATACTAATAGAGTTGTATTTACTTGGAATATTCCAGATGCAACCTCTTGTGTTGGTAGTGGTCCTCTTGGAGTTAATGCTGTAACAACAGGAGGAAGTAATTGGTATAATACTATGGGTAATATTAATACTGGAGTTGCCTTTAGGCCTTTGGCTACTAGTACTTATACTTTAACTTGCAGTAATTCAGCAGGATCTAGTAGTAAGAGTATACCTATTACTGTTAATTCTCTTACTAATCTTCCTTTGACTTTTACTTCTAATGTTGCTTCAATTAATAGAGGAGGAAGCGTAACATTAAGATGGAATTCTCCAGGAGCTACTTACTGTACTAGCTCTCAAGGAATTAGCGGTGAGAGATCTGGATCTAATAGATGGGGTGGAAATGTTTTGGCTAGTTCTGAGTTTCTTACTAGGCCTACAACAACTACAACTTATGCTTTGCAATGTTTGGGTAATAATGCTAGATCAATTACTAAATATGTTACAATTCAAGTTAATCAACCTTTGAGTATAAATTCTCTTACATTTAGTAAACAAAGTCCTAGTTATTGGACACATCAAGTGTATGGTAATATTAATTTTTTGACTACTAATGCTGCTTCTTGTACTTTAGTTGGAGGGCCTTATTCTGCTGCAAGTCCTCTTAATGTTGGTATTGGTGGAGGTATTTATGTTAATGTTGCACCTTATACTTCATTTACTTTAACATGTAGAGGTTATAGTGGAAATACTGTTTTTAGGTCTTTAACAGTTTATTAGATAGGGTTATAATCGTTATTTCCACCAGTCTATAGGCGAACAGCAGTGAGCTGACTGGTGGCGTCTGAATCGCAAGTAATTTCTATTTGAAAATTAAAGAAAGTA
>JAGVZM010000005.1 GCA_018302545.1 Candidatus Woesearchaeota archaeon
CCAATTAGACAGGATACTGTTGTTAATAATGCTAGATTAATTAATTTAATGGGGGCTTTGTTTAATTTTAATATTTGTGAAAGTACTCAGTTACAGGAGGCAATGGTTGCTTGTTATAATGATAAAGAAATTTGTGATAAAACTGATAGCTGTACTTTTGTTAAAGATAAAGTTGAGGAAATTTTACAATCTAGTGGTTTAAGACTAAAAAATGAAAGTTACTCTATTTCTATAGGAAAAGGTGATAATCCAAAATTTTTATTAGATGAATGTAATAATATAGGGATATTGGTTAGTACTACTATAATAGATAGTAATAGGGATCATTATAATTCTTATTTTAGGACTTGTTGAAAAGCTATTCTCTTATATGCTCTCTTTTTCTTTATATTTTTTGTTATATTTTCACTTTTTAGTGATAATATGTTTAGTATCTTTATTTTAATTGATTTATCGAATTAAGGCTTATAACCTTCAAATTTTGAGGAATTAGGGTCCTTGTATGTACTCGAGTATATATATCTTTATAAATCGACTCTATGAGTACTGGTTTAGGTACTAAAAATTCTAGTACCTATCATAATAACACTTGGAGGTGTTCAAATATGCAAGAAAAGTTTGCGTTAACAAAGACGTTAAGAAAAGTGGCTGCAGTTGGAACTAGTTTAGCACTAGTTGGTGTAACTGTTAGCGGTGCATTGGCAGCAGGCTTAGGCGATTTGCCTTCTCCATTTACAAACAACTCAAGTAATACTGTTGTTGTTTATGGAAGTCAAGCAGATAATGCTGCTGTACAAGATGTTGTAGATGCTTTAGGTGGAATGCCATCTGGCGGATCTGGAAGTGGATCTGGAAGTACAGGCGGTAGTTTAGCACAATTAAATCTTGAAGATTTTGAAAATGGTGAAAGAAAAGACATTGATGTAGGTAATGCTATAACTTCAGCTAATGCTGGTGGATTTAGTGCTACATTAGATGAAACTGATGGTGCAGGATTAAAAGATGGTAAGGTGGCTGTTAGCCTTGCAACAGATACAGATTATGACTACCATGAAGCTATTGCAATGGGTAGTTCTGTGTTTTTAGGGACTGCTTTAGATCCTGGTACAGGAAGGTCTATTGATGAAGATTATGGTAGTGATGTTTTATTATTTATACCATCCAATCAATTGACTTATAACGTTATATTTGAAGAGAACATGGATGCAGGTAACTTCTTTGCAAATGCAACTTCAAGTAATAAAATAACAACTGATTTTTTAGGACAAAGACTACAAGTAATTGGTGCTGGTAGTGCAGGTACAACTATTACTGCTTATGCAGGTGACTTATTTGAGATGAAGAGAGGAGACTCAGTAGTTTCTTGCGGTGGTAAGACTGTTAGTGTATCTTCAATTGATACAAATAGCGCTGTATTTAGAGTAGATGGGTCTAGTCCACAATCTATTAATGAAGGAAATAGCCAAAGAGTTGGTGGTTGTGAAATCTTCGTAGAAAATGCTATTGATAGTAATGAAGATGCTAATGATGTAGTTATTGTAGCTTTACAAAAAGGACTTACTGGAGATGCAATTGAGTCATATACTACTGGTAGTGCTTTTATTGGAGAAGATGACAATACTTACTTATGGGCATGGAACTTAAGTGGTTTAAATCAAGGTACAGCAACAAGTATATCTCTTGGTGTATCTTTGCATGAAGACTTAAATTCAGATGATACAGATGATTTAGGATCTAAAATTATGGATCTTGGATTATTAAAATCTGATAAAAGACATTTAGGTACTGGTGACTACTTGTGTTTACCAAATAGATATAGTTGTCTAGTATTGGAAGGACAAGATGGTGACTGGAAATGGAATGATTACATCTTTGAAGATGACACAGAGACCTTATATGAAACTGGTGCATCAACTACTTACTTGAGTAGTGCTAGTGCTCTTAGATTTAGAGCTATTGGGGTTGGAGAGGATAAAGGTTTCACTTTAAGAAGTGGTAGAGATACTACTCCTGCTGATATTTCAAGTGGAGATACAGCTAGTTTGTGGTTCTATTATAACAACTCTATGAATGCTACTGCCCATAGTGGTGTACAAGTATTTAGTGAGGATAAAACTACTGCTAGAGCTGTTGCTGTAGACTTAGATGGAAATGGTACTCCTGCTACAACTGTAGCTGATGCTGTATTAAATAGTACTACTGTACAAGTAGCTAGATTTGACAATGGAGATTATAACTCTCTAATTTATGTTACAGTACCTGCGGCTCTTACTGGAGCTGCTGCATCTGCTGCAAATAGGCAGGTTACCTTTACATTAGAAGGAGAGAGAGGAAGTAACTTGACTTTCTATGCTCAAGGTGGAGCTACTGGCGGATTTACTTTCTTAGGTGATCAAGCTGGTGAAGATAGTACAAAGACTCTTAGTTATGGTAGCACTTTATTGAGTGGTTATGACAAAGATATGAGAAAATCTGATGCAGTAGTTGTAAAAGACCCTAAGGGTAACATTGATAGTGACTCTGTTAAGTTAAGTATACCTAATGACGACGATTTCGAATACTGGGTAAGATTTGCTAGACCTAAGTCAGGTGTGGTAAGTACTACTACAGGAACTGGAAGTTCAGCAGTTGTTGCATCATTAAAGATGATGGATACTGAAGTTGGAGCTGTTTCCAGTTTAGGTAAGAACGTTGTTGCTGTTGGTGGACCATGTGTTAATGCAGCTACAAGAGAAGTACTAGGTTTAGGAACTGAACCTAAATGCGGTGCTGACTCTGGTTTAACTGCAGATACTGCTATGTTAGAACTTAAGAGTTTAAGTGGCGGTAAAATGGCACTATTGGTTTACGGTTGGGAAGCAGATGATACAAGAAGAGCTGCTCTTGTTGTAAAGAATCCTGCTAGGTATAAAAGCCAACTAGATGGCAAGAACAGTGCAACAATTAGAGGTCCAGATTTAGATGTCAGTAACATACAAGTTACTGCATAAATCTTAAACCTTTTTTCTTTTTTCTTTTATTTCTCTTATTTTTATGAAACTATTTTTGGAAAAGTTTTTATTCTAGTGTTTTTTAATCATGAGTTATGAAGAAGAGAAGATTTTCTAAAGAGAGAATTAATGGACAGCCAAATACTAAAAATACTTGGTTTAATGGTACCTATTTTGGAGCAATAGTAGTTTTAGGTATAATTGTTCTTATGGTCTTTTCTGCATTTGCTATTAGCTTGGGGAATACGGATAATGGTCAAGAGACTATAGAATATAATGGTATTGAGTTTCAAAATAAGAATGGATTATGGTATTTTAATTTCAATGGTCTTAATTATGGTATGGAGTATTTGCCTACTGATTTAGAATGGGTTGAGAGCGTTAATTTGGGCCAGGAAGTTTTTGGGGATAAGATCTATTTAATATTTAATCCAGGTGAGTATTCTGAGGATAGTGTGGAAATACTTAGATTAAAGCAGTTTTTAACTTCTGGTGGAAAATTGGTTTCGCCTGCTTGCAGTCAGGAGGGTGGATGTGGGGACTATCCTATAATTGATTGTAGGAGTGATTTAAAATCTGTTTATTTGAGAAATGGAAATGAGAGTAAAATTTTTAAAGAAGATAATTGTATAATTGTAGAAGCAAAAAGTGGAGAAGAAAATTTTGTTATTACTAGATTATTCTATTCTTTATTGGGTGTATTCTAATGGTTAAGAAAAATAGTTTTTTGAATAATAATTGGTTTTGGTTTTTAATAATTGGTTTTGTTATTTTAGTTTTTCTTGGACTAATTTTTTATTGGGTTAATATTTTTGTTGATTATAGATATGATTATTCTGGAAAAAATGGAGATTTTGATGTTAGTAGATCTGAATTAAGTAATATAATATTTTATCATATTTCTGTTTTTTATGATGATTTTAATTATGTTTATTCTTTTAGAAATCATCCTAAAGATTTAGAGGAGTTGTATTTAGAGGAGGATATATTTTTGAAGTTAAATAGAGGAAATAGTACTAAAATTTTGTATGTTACTACAGATAAAGATATCTCTGCTATGACCTCTGGAAGAGTTCTTTTAGCTACATCTGCATTTGAACAAGTTTTGGGGTATAGTGAGGGAATATATAGAGTTAATATTGTTAATACTTATACTACAAATGTTTCAAGTCTTGTTCCTCCTAGAACCTGTGATGATGTTGATGAAAACAATGCTGTTATTTATTTAAAATTAGGAGATGAAAATAAAGTTTATAGTGAAGGAGATTGTGTTATTATTCAAGGCTACGGTGCTGATGGTTTAGTTAAAGTGAGTGAGAAATTTGCATATCATCTGTTAGGAGTGTTTTAATCTTAATGTGAGGAGAACGTTCTTTTATATATTATTAATATTTTATAATCTCATTAAATTAAAGGATGTTAAATTATTATGTTTCGTGTTTTTCGTTCTGATTGGTACCAGAAGAAGTTTGATAAATTAGAAAAAGCAGAACAAGAAAGAATTGTAAAGTTTGAGCAACATTTGAAAGAGCAGCCTTACAATGGGAAGCCTTTAGGTTATGACTTTTTTAGAGAGAAGAAATTTGATGAAAAACGTTTGATTTTTCTTGTGTATGAAACTCATAAGATAGTTTTTCTTGTTACAATTACAGATAAAAAAGCTCAGCAGACTGAAATTGATATGATTAAAGCTAATTTGGATGTATATAAAGATAGTATTAAAAAATTAAGTGAGAAAATTTAAACTTCTTTTACTTTGCCTTCTAAAATATCTTTAATTCCCTTTGCTATGTCTTGAAGGAGTTCTTGATCTACTTTTTTGGTTTTCTTTAATTCTTCATATTCTTTTTTTGGTATTGTTATTGTTTCCACAGTAATTTTTGGGAGTAAAAGTTTATATATCTTACTTTTTTGGTTTTAGTGAGTTATAACCTCTTTCTATATTTAATATTAATTGTAAACTTATCTCCTTCAATTATTTTGGATTTGTGTAAAACTTTATAAATGTTCATCAATTCCTTAAATCATGCCGCGGTCGCATAACCTGGCATTGCGCTGATTTTAAACCTTAAAGGTTTAGGAGTGTATGTCTTGAACTAGGTTAAAGGGAAACCAGTTTCCTAACGGATGTGCAGGTTCAAAGCAACCTTTTTGGGAAAAATGTTGACGAAAAACTCAATAGGTTATGGAAGTCCTGCCCGCGGCGTTTTCAAATAAAGTTTAAAAATAAGGAGATATTACAAGATTTATGGTTTTTGAGTTTTTGAATAATCTGGGGTGGTTTGCTTTTCTATCTTTGATTCCTTTCATTATAATATATTTAATAAAACCTACTCCTTCAACATTGAAAGTTCCTTCTTTGATGTTCTTTATGCAGCATACTAAACAAAGCAAGGCTGCATCTTGGTTAAAATATTTATTTAGAGATTTACTATTTTTATTACAGTTGCTTGTTTTGTTATTATTAAGTTTTACAATTACTCAACCTTTTTTTTCTGCTTTTACAGATGTTGTTTCTGATAATATTGTTTTTGTTTTGGATACTAGTGCTAGTTCTAAGGTTTTAGAAGATAAGGATCTTTCTAGGTTTGATATTGCAAAGGAAAAGATAGAAGAGTTTGCTACTTCTGAAAACTCATTGGTTTTATTAAAGTCTGAGCCTATTCTTGCTTTACAAGGAGTTAGTAAGGGTGAATTAAAGAGATATTTAAGCAGATTAGAACCTAGTGATGATGTGACAGATATTTCAAGTGCAATAAGTCTTGCTGGGACTCTATTAGAGAAGGATCAAGGAAGGATTGTGGTTGTTAGTGATTTTGCTAATAGTAAGGGTAGTGATTTTATTAATAGTAAATCTCTTGTTGAAAGTAAGGGAGTAGATGTAGATTTAGTTGATACTAAAATTTCTAATAGATCCAATTTAGGTATTGTTGATATGATTATTAGTGAGGATACAGTTAATCTCTATATAAAAAATTTTAATAATAAAACTGAAAAGGTTTCTTTAAAATTCAATAATGAACTTAAAGAGATTAATATAAATGCAAATGAAGTTGAGCCTTTTGTTTTTAAATTAAAAGATAATCTGACTAGAGTTGAGATTGTTAATAAAGATGATTTTTTGATTGATAATTCTGTTACTATTGTAAAACCTTATTCTAATTCAATTAATGTTTTATATATTGCAAATACTCCTTCTAAATATATTAAAGCAGTTTTAAATTCTATAGATAATTTAAATTTAGTAATAGCAACTCCTCCTGTTGTTCCTAAAGGAGATTATGATTTATATATTATTGGTGATGTTAATAAGAAAGATATTGTCTTTGATACTTTTGGAGCTATAAAAAGAGATGTTGAGGAAAATGGCAAAGCAGCTATTATTTTAAGCAATCCACATATTAAGGATATTGATTTTGAAGGTTTGATTACTTTGAATTTTAATGATCTTGTTAATGGGGGCAGTACTTCTATAAATCAAATCAATAAGTTTACTAAGGATGTTGAATTTGGAGAAGTTAAGAAAGTTTATTCAGTTGAATCTAAAGGGAATGTAATTGTTGAAACCTCTAACCAAAGTGTTGTTGAATTATTTAAACTAGGAAAGGGCAAGACAGTTTATTATGGAATTATGGAACATTATAGTGATTTTCATTTAACTCCTAGTTATCCCTTCTTTTGGAATAATCTAATTAGGTTTTTATTGGATAGGAAGGATTTGAATGAAGTAAATCTTAAAGCAGGAGATACTTTAGTTTTGGATAATCAGACTATTGTTTTAGATAAAGTTGGAGTTTATGATGTTAATAATGCTAAATTTGCGATGAATCTACTTAATGAAAAAGAATCAGATATAAATTTTGTTTATCAAAATAAAGATATTGAATATTCTGGATCTGAATTAGAAAGAGTTAAGACTGAAGTTGATTATGATCTTAATTTTTATATAACTATATTAGTAACTTTTTTAGTATTAATTGAATTTATATATATCAAATTTAGAGGTGAGATATAATGTTTAACCTTCTTGCTTATTTTGAAAGGCCTTTTTTATTATTTTTAATAATTCCTATTTTAATATTTTTATTTTATTTTATTAATAAAAACTTGGTTAAATTATATGATTCTATTGATTTATTTCAATCTAAAAAGAAATTGAGAATTTTTGTTTTAGTAATGAGGTGTTTGATTTTTATATTTTTGGTTGTTGCTTTGGCTTCTCCTTTTATTGAGATTACAGATAAAACTCCTGGAAATCCTAGAATTAAGTTGCTTATTGATAATTCTAGTTCTATGGAACTTTTTAATCTTAATTTTTTAAATGACTTTGGAGTTAATCTTGAAAAACAAATTCCTGTTGAGACTTATTATATAGGAAGCGGTTTAGAATCTAATTTAGGAGAGAATATACTTAGCAATGTTAAACCAGATGACAATGTCCTTTTGATAACTGATGGAAATAATCATGGAGGTGTTTCATTAGGAGATGTTGCATTACAAGCTGGAGATTTCAATATGACTTTTAGTTCATTAAATTTGAAACCAGATAAATATGATGTTTCTGTTATTATCTATGGAAGCTCTAAAACTCCGGCCAAGATAGAGAATACTTTTAGTGTTTTGATTAGCCAAACTAATAAAAGACCTGTTCGTTTAGTTATTGAAGTTGATGGAAAAGTAGTTTTTGATGAAACTACTGATAAAGAAATTGTTAAAATAAAACAGTCTTTTGAAGTGGGACAACATAGAATTGTTGCTAAATTGGATGTTAATGATCATTTTGATAATAATAATATTTATTATAAAACTATTAAAGTTATTCCTAAACCTAAAGTTTTATTATATACTTTGGACGGAAGTCCAAATCTTAAGACACTATTTGATCCTATTTATGAATTGAATGTTGTTAAAGATTTAGAGCTTGATTTAAAACCATATACAGCTATTGTTGTAGATGATTTAAATTCTGATAAATTAGATAAGTATGCAGATAAATTAACTGACTTTGTTTCTGAAGGAAACGGTTTATTAGTTTTAGGAGGCACTAATTCATTTGATTCTGGAAACTATAAAAGTTCAAGATTTGAGCAGCTGTTACCTGTTTTTGTAGCTAAATCTGGCAAAAAAGAAGGGGAAGTTAATCTTGCTATAGTTATTGATGTTTCTGGAAGTACTAGTTATGGTTTTGGGGGATATAGAAAAGTGGATGTTGAAAAAGCTTTAGTATTAAAGATGATTAATGATACTAGTCTTGTCTATAATGTGGGGGTTATTGCTTTTAATGATGTAGCTTATCTAGTTGCTCCTATGAAAAGATTGTTACTACATCAAGATTTAGATGATAAGATTAAGAGATTAACTTTTACTGGTGGAACTGACATGCTCCAAGGAATTAATGCTGCTTTGGTTATGTTAAAAGGAAAGGGGGGTAGTAAAAATATTATAATCTTTTCAGATGGATATACTAATAATGAGGAGGCAATAAAAAGTGCAGCTGATTATGCTTCTACTCAAGGTATTAAAGTTTATACTGTCGGTGTTGGAGGGACTGATGAGGATTTTATGAAAGACATAGCTAGAAGGGGAAATGGTATTTATTTTAAACCTGAATTATCTAATCAACTTAAATTGATTTTTGGTGATACTCAAATTAGTGGAGATAAAAAATCTTTTGGTTTAGTTGTAGTTAATGAGGATCATTTTGTTACAGGCGGCATGATACTAGATGCAGATATTTATGGTTTTAATCAAGTTGTTCCTAAAAGTAGTGCTAAGCTTTTAGTTACTACAGATATAGGAGATCCTGTAGTGAATGTTTGGAGATTTGGTTTAGGAAGAGTTGCTTCAATAGCTACAGGCTATAGGCTGCATGGTGCTGAATTGCTGACTAAAGGGAATTCTTTATTATTAACTAGATCTGCTAATTGGGTTATAGGAGATCCTGAAAGGAAGAATCCTGAATTCGTTGATGTTGAGGATGGTTTTGTAAATGATTATGTGGATGTAATTGTTAAGTCTCAAAAACAACCTAAAGCAGAGATAGGTTTATATAAATTTGATGATAATTTATATAAAGGTAAAATGTATGTTAATTTTACAGGATATAATAGAGTATTAGATACTATCTTTGCAGTTAATGATAAAGAAGAATTTAGAGATGTTGGTGTTAATAAAGAGTTAAATCAACTAATAAGTTTAACAGGTGGTAAAATGTTTAGTCCAGAAAATATTGATGAAATTGTTGAATTTATTAAACAGAAGTCTACTAAAGTTAGACTGGTTAGAAAGAGTTATTCTTGGATATTTTTATTAGCTGCTTTAATATTATATTTAGTTGAGGTTTGTGTAAGGAGATTGGTTGCTTATAGGGTGATATAAATGGGTTTTATAAAAGATGCTTTGGATGTTAAGGTATTTTTTTTAGTAGTAATAATTGCTGTTTGTATGGTTGCTTTCTTAGTAGTTTTCCATAAAAATTTTGAAGATGTAAATACTAAATATGAAGAGAAAGTGGGGGAGTTAAATTCTACATATAATAAACTGCTTGGAACCCAGGAGAGATTAAATGAGACTGTAGAAGATTTAGAATTAACCAATCTTAAAGAAGAGGACCTTAAGAAAAAGTATAATGAATTGCTTAATAAAAATGAGAGATTAGAGAAGGATAAACTTAATTTACAAAAGGAAGTTAGTGATAAGAACTCAGAGATAGGTGATTTAAAGACTAAAAATACAGTTTTACAAGATAGTTTAGATAAGGAGAAATCTACTAATAGTAAATTAAGATCAAGAATAAACTGCTTTGAGGGTGGTGGTGCAAATTGTTAAAGCAAGTGTTGGAAGAGATTACTACTAATATTACGGTTTTAAATTTAGGCAAGATCATCCTTGATTCTTTGTTGATTTTTGTGTTTTTTTACTTGTTTGTTGTTTTATTTAACTTAAGTGTTTATTATGCCTTAGTTCCTTGTTTGTTATTTTTTGGAATATCTTTATTTTATGATTTTCAAAAGAATAAATACTTAGTTGTTGAGCAGGGCTTTCCTGATCTAAATGAAAGACTTAGAACTGTTGCGGATTATGCAGATAAGAGTAATCCTATTTTAGATTTGCTTAAACAAGATGTTTTGAGAGATATAAGAAAAGTAAAAATGAGTAAATTTATAGATTATAAGTGGATGATAGTTAGAATTTTGAGTTTGACTATGTTGTCTATAATTGTAGTTATATTAGCTTATTCTAATGTTAGTTTTGGGTTTTCTTTAGGTGATTTACCTATAATTGGCGATAGCTCTTTAGGAGTTAGAGAAGCAGGAGACAATTTAACTAATACCAATTTGAGTTTTAAAACAGCAGATTTAAATAATATTTTGGGTAATGAATCTTTGGCAATATTGGGTAATGAAGAATTACAACTTAAGGTTAATCCCTTACAAAGTAATACTGACTTGGATGATATAGGTGATGTTTTAGAGCAAGAATTTAGAGCTCCAACATTTCCAAAAGAGATATATACGAGTTATGATTTAGCATATCAAGATAATATTGCTAAAAATCAGAGAGAGGTTGTTAAAAACTATTTCCAACAAATAGCAAGGTGATTTTATGGTTGGTATGGACGAAATAAAAAAGAAATTTGATACTGTTTTTTCAGAAATTAATAAGGTTATAGTTGGTCAGGAAGACGTAGTAGAACAAACTTTAATTGCATTATTATGCAATGGGCATGTTTATCTAGAAGGTTATCCTGGATTAGCTAAGACTTTACTTGTTAGGACTTTAGCAAATATTATGGATCTTAAATTTAGTAGGATTCAAGGTACTCCAGATTTATTGCCTAGTGATATCACTGGAACTTATGTTATTGATGAGAGTAAAGGTAAAAAAATGTTTAAGTTCCAGAATGGGCCTATTTTTTCTAATGTAGTTTTAGTTGATGAGGTTAATAGAGCAACTCCTAAGACTCATTCATCTATTTTAGAAGCTATGCAGGAGCATCAGGTTACAGTTGGAAATGAAACCTATAAATTGGAGAAACCCTTCTTTGTTTTAGCTACAGGTAATCCAATAGAACAAGAAGGAGTCTTTAGATTAAGCGAGGCGCAAATTGATAGATTTTTGTTTAAAATTAATGTAGGATATCCTAAATTTGAAGATGAACTTAAAATCGTTGATAGATTTAATGATAAAGATTTTGAGGAAATTGCTTTGAAACAAGTCTTTAAATCTGTTGAATTAGTTAAGTTACAAGAATTAGTTAAACATGTTCCTATTGCCAATGATCTTAAAAAATATGCTGTTGAGTTAGTTGCTAGTACAAGAAATAAAAAAGATTTAATAGAATATGGTGCTAGTCCTAGGGCAAGTTTAGCTTTAGTTTATGCTAGTAAGGCTAGGGCTTTGATGAAGGGAAACAAACATGTTAGCAAAGAAGATATTAAAGCTGTTGCTTTTCCTGTATTAAGACATAGAATAATCTTGAGTTTTGAGGCTGAAAGAAAGGGTATGTCTGAAGATGATGTTATAAAAGAGTTAGTTAAAAAGTAAATTTATTTTATCTTGTTTTCATTTGTTAGAATTTAGATTTTCCACTTATATTAAGCATATCTATATTGGTTAGTATTCTCAATATTTTTTGTTTAGAAAAATCAGGATCGTGACTCCAGATTCCATACGAATCTGTTAAAATCGCTACTGCTAGATAAGGTAGATCTTTAGGATCTTCTATTTTTTCTTTTATTTCTATAATTATCTTTTCATACTCCTCTTTTGATATTACTTCTATGTTTTCAAATAAAATAGCTAACAAAATCTCGAATTCATTTTTTGTTATTTTTGCTTTTTTTATTATATCTTCTTCATATTTTCTTATTTCTGTAAATATAAAATCAGGTGAAATAAATTCAAAGAATTGATCAGATATTATACTTCTTGTTGTACTCTCTTTTATTAGTGCTGCTATTATTCGATTACTATCAATTATAATTTTCATTTCAAATTATGTTTTTTGGCTATTTCTTTTTTTATTTTATTTCCAATTTCTATAGCATCTTTTTCAGTTAATTGACTTTTAGAGAGAATTTTATCTAATAATTCCATTTTTCTTGCTTTTTCCCATATTGCTTGTCTTGCTACTTCACTCCATTTAATTTCTTTATGTTTCTCCATTATATTATACAAATCTTCTGGTATTGCTAAAGTCATATTTGTCATATTCTTTTTCTCCTTAAGTAATTTATGTATATTAAGTAATTTTACTTATTTATATCTTTTTCTAAGTCTTTATCTTAATGATTTTAGTAACTCTTTGATGTTGTAACTCTACAAATATTCCTCCTTATGAGTTAATTATGTCTATTCTGCTTTGTACATTTGATTATATAATTTATTATGGATAAATTTATTAATTAATTTTTCCTTTAGATTTTATGATAACTACAGAATTTCTTAGACAACTTGATAGATTTTCTTTAGTTATTAATAAGAAGGTTACTTCTAGTTTTGTAGGTGATAGAGCAACTGAAAGATTAGGGAGTGGTTTGGTTTTTAGTGATTATGCTAATTATAATTATGGTGATGATTTTAAGAATATAGACTGGAAAGCTTATGCAAGGACAGATAAATTATTTGTTAAGAGATACGAAGAAGATAGGAATTTAACTGTTCATCTTGTTATTGATTATAGTGGAAGTATGGATTTTGGTACTAAGATTAAAAAATATGAATATGCTTCTATGGTGGGTTTAGGATTTTGTTATTTAGCTTTGAAAAATAATGAGAGATTTGTTTTAGCAACCTTTGATGATACTCTAGATTTTTTTAGGCCTAAGAAGGGAATGGGACAGATAACTTCTATCTTAGGATATTTACAGGATAAAAAGGCTAAAGGACAGAGTAGTTTTCAGGATTCTTTAATAAAATATAGACAATTAATACACAGCAAATCTATGGTAGTTATTATTTCTGATTTCTTTTATGATATAGAACAAATTAAGACTATTTTGTTTAGATATAAAAAGAATCATATTGTTTTAGTACAAGTTTTAGATAAATTAGAGAAGAATCTTAATATAGAAGGAGATTTTGATCTAGTTGATTTGGAGAGTAATTCTAAGTTACATACCTTTATAGATCCTTTTATGAGGAAACAATATTTTAAGGAGTTAGAAGTACATCAAGCTAGGATTAGAGATGCATGTGCTGAAGTAAAAGCTCATTTTTATGTTGTTGGTACAGATGAGAGTATATTTGATGTTTTCTATAGGATATTAGACTAATCATCTTTTTTTATTTCAGGATAATATTCCTTTATTATAGTTATGATTGTTGAAAGAATTACTGGACCAACTACTAATCCTACAATTCCTAGAAGTTTTATTCCTCCTATAGTTCCTATTAATATTATTAATGGATGGACTTTAGACCTTGCTCCAATTATTTTTGGTCTTATGAATGTTTCAATTATGAATAATGCTATTCCTAAAATTAAAATTACTATAGCTGCGATATATTCTTGTCTGGTTACTAAATAAATTATGTAAGGCACCCAAACTATAGATGGTCCTAAAAATGGTATAAAAGCTAGGAATCCTATTGTTATTGCTAGTAATAATGCTATAGAAGAACCTACTAGTTTGAATACAATTAATGCTAAAACAAATTCTATTATTGCTGTTAAAAATAATCCGTAAACTATAGAATAAGTTGTATCTCCTATATGTATTATTAACTGGTCTTTTTTTTCAATTGGCAGGATATTCTTTGCTTTTTTTAAGAAGCCCTCTCCTATTAAAAAAAATGTAAATGTTGCATAAATAGTTATTAAGAAGTCAAAAACTTTTCCGGGAAGATTTCTTATAAAATCAGTTGCTCCTCTTTTCATAAATTCTATTAAAGTAGCAATTGTTTCTTTACTTATGTCTGCTGCGATTTGATCATTTTCTGTTAGTTGAGTTATTTGGTATTTTATGTTGTCTAAATTTCCTTCATTAAAGAAATTTATTGATTCTATTACTAACGCGTTAGCTATGTAAATTAAGGGCAATAGAATTATAATAATTATTAAAAGTGTTGTTAAAATTGCTCCTGTCACTTCGCTTTTAGTTGATTTTGATATTTTTTTGTATAATGGAAATGATAAATAAGCTAGGATAAAACTTGTTAATAATGCTGTTAGAAAAGGAGCTACTATTAGATATGCTATGTATGCAAAAAGGATTAGAATTACAGCAATTAAATATTTTTTAATATCTTTTTTCATAATTTTTATTTAGGGTGTATAAACTTATAAAGTTTGTTAATTCTTATAATAATTATGTGTGGTATAGTGGGCGTATTTGGAAGTGAGAGTGCTAATCAAGAAGTAATCAAAGGTCTTAAAATTTTATTTAATAGAGGTAGAGATGGGTATGGTATATTTGATGGAAAAAATGTTTCTTATTCTGATAATTTGAAGTTTGATGATCTTAATAATTCTAATTTGTCTATTGGTCATTGTTTGCATGCAGTTGTTAATAAAGTTAGACAACCATTTAAAGTCAAAGGAGTATTTGCTGTAAATGGGGAAATATATAATTGGAGTGAGCTTTCAAATAAGTATAATATTAAAGCTAAGAATGATGCTGAATTATTTTTTTTATTACTTGAAAAATTAGGGGTTAATAAAACCTTAAAATTAGTTGATGGAGATTATGCTGGTGTTTACTATAGGAATGATAAAATTTATTTGTTTAGGGATAGAATAGGTGTTAAGCCTTTATGGTATAGTCTAGAAAAAGGTTTAGCTTTTTCTTCTGAAAGAAAAGTATTAAGAAGTCTAGGTTATTTTGATGTCATAGAATTAAATCCTAGAGAGATATTAGTTTATGATACTAAAAATAAGGAGTATACTTTTGAGCAAAGAGGTTTTTTTCATATTAATAAATTAGATTTAGAGTATAAAGAATTAGTTAGTAAATTAAGTTTCTATTTGATTAATTCTGTTACTAGGAGAATCCCGGATGTTAAGCTTGGTTTGTTATTTTCTGGAGGTTTGGATTCCACGATAATTGCATTAATTCTTAAGAATCTTGGAATTGAATTTAAATGTTATTTTGCTTATGTTGATGGTTTGGGGATTGCTCAGGATTTAGATTATGCAGTTAGTGTTTCTAAAGAATTAGATTTGGATTTAGAAATAGTTAAAGTTGATCTTGATGAAGTTGAGAAGAATTTGAATTTGATATGCCAATTGGTGGAGAGTAATAATGTCACTAAAATTAGTGTTGCTTTGCCCTTTTATTTTGCTTTGGAAAGAGCGAAAAAAGATAAAGTTAAAGTTATGTTAAGCGGGCAAGGCAGCGAAGAATTGTTTGCAGGTTATGATAGACATATTAAAAGTGATGATGTTAATAAGGAGTGTTATAATGGATTACTTAATATTTATGAGAAAGACCTTTACAGGGATGATGTTATTGCAATGTATAATTCTATAGAACTTAGAGTTCCTTTTTTGGATTCTTGGCTTGTCAATTTTGGGTTAAGTATAGATGGAAAATATAAAATAAATCAAGAGGGTAATAAAGTTATTTTAAGACATTCTGCAATTGAATTAGGCCTTAAGGAACATTTTGCATTTAGAAAAAGAAAAGCTGCACAATATGGAAGCAATTTTTTAAAAGCTATTGATAAGTTGTCTAGAAATCTCAAATTTAACAGTAAGTCTGAATATTTGAAGTCTCTTTATGATGAGGGAAATGTTAAATTAGCTGGTTTGTTAAGCTCTGGTAAAGACAGCTTATATGCTATGTATACAATGATCAAACAGAATTATGAAATTAGGTGTGCTGTTACAATTAATAGTAAAAATAAATATTCCTATATGTATCATACACCTAATGTTGAAATGGTTAAATTGCAGACTGAAGCTATGAAAATACCTCTAATAATGTTTAATAGCAATGGGGACAAGGAGGATGAACTTGAAGATTTGGAAGCTGCTTTGATTCAAGCCAAAGAGGATTATAAAATAGAAGGAGTTGTTTCTGGTGCTATTTATTCTAAATATCAACGTGATAGGGTTCAAAAAGTTGCTGATAAACTTGGTTTGAAAGTTTTTACTCCTTTGTGGCATATGGATCAGGAGAGGTTATTAAGAGAATTATTAAAAAATAAATTTAGATTTATTATTTCAAGTGTTGCTTCTGATGGATTAGGGGAGAAATGGTTAGGTAGAGAGATTGGACTTAAAGAAGTTGATGAACTTGTTAAGTTGAGTAAAAAATATGGAATTCATCCTGCTTTTGAAGGGGGAGAAGCAGAGTCTTTAGTTTTAGATTGTCCTATGTTTAAGAAGAAGTTGAATATTGAAGATGCAAAAAAAATAATTGAGGATGAATATTCTGGATTTTATTTTATTAACAAAGCTCAATTAATTGATAAGAATTAAAATAGAGATATTGCTGCTTTTTGTAATAAATATAGAGAGACTATTAGTGTTGGTATCCAATGAGTGAAATTTAAAATTGCTAGAAGCAAATATATTCCAGATATTAAATCTAATATATTTGGAATTACTCCTCCTATTATTACAAAGTATAATCCTTTTATTATAAGGTATATTGCCATTATTATTACTAAACTTTGCGGAAGAAAACTTGAACCTATTAATGCTATAACTGCTAATAAATCTGCGAAACCTAATAACTTAATTATCATAATCTTGCGTTTTTATTTTGTTTAAATTTATTATGCTTGAGAAAACGATAGATTTTAATATGAGTTTATTTAATCTATTTTTATGTTAAAAAAGAGTTTATTAATAATATTTATTCTAGCTATCTTCTTAGTTGGTTGTGATAATGAAATTGAGGATTTTGATGCTGATAATTCGCTTCCAACTAGAGTTTCAGATTCTGTTGGAGATTTTGAAGATGATGAGAAAACTGTTCAACCTAATAAAGTACAACAACAAGATTCAAATGATGTTTATATTAATAATAGAAAATTAACTTCTTCTGAGATTCAACAATTAGAACAAATATATGGCAAGAAATCAGTTCCTGGAAACTACTGGTATGATTCTATGAGTGGTTTTTATGGTGTATGGCATGGCCCTACTTTAGGAGTAATTTTACCAGGATATGACTTTGGAGAATTACCAGAAGATGCTTCGAATGGAGATACTAACATTTTTATTAATGGTAGAGAATTGCCTGAAAATGATGTTAGAGCCTTAGAACTTTTGTTTGGTGTACAAAGGTCTCCAGATGGTGGAAGATTATGGTTAGATGCTCAAGGTAATATAGGTATAGAAGGAAGTTCTACTCCTTTAGCTAATCTTTATCTTGCTTACTCACAACGTGCTAAATCTTCTCGTGGTACTAATTATGGTTCAGGTTATGGAAGTTCTGGAGATAATTATTGGGCAGGCAACTTTGGATCCTATGGTAATGAAGAAGGTGGATTTGGTTATGTTACTGTAGATGGTGTTTCTGTAACTTATGGTGGTTAATCTATTTCATTTCTTTTATATTTTCTAGAACTATTGGTAACTCTTTTATATTATCTTCTTCTGTGAAATGACCTTTTCCATATTCTAATAGGATCTTAGCATTTAATTTTTCTTCAAAGATATTACAATTACTTAGAGAGACGTAAGGGTCATTGTCTGAAAATATAGCGATAAAATTGTCACAACTCTCATTTACTTTATTAAAATCTATATTATCCTTTAACCATGGCTTGGCTGTTTTTTTATACTCTTCATCAGGCAGGGCCTTATCAGTTAAGTTAAACCATGGTGCTACTAAAATAGTTCCTAAAATATTTTGATTTTTTTCTCTTTGTAGATATCTTAATATTGTTTGGCATCCAATAGAATGTCCAACTAATATTTTTTCTTCGTCTGTTTTACCCATTGTTTTCTTTAATGTGTTTATCCATTTAGAAATTGTTGGTTTATGAGGTTCTGGCATTTCTGGAATCTTTACATTAAAACCATTATTTTCTAATTGTTCCTTTAACCAAGGATACCAATTCATTTTAGGATTTCCATCCCACATATGAACTATAATAACTGTTTTCATATCTTTTCGTAAATTTTTTCTAAGAATTCTACTAATTCTTTTATCTTATCTAGCTTTGAAGAATGTTTTTTTCCTTGGTCTGTTTGTTTTATCTCTTTTATATTTTTATAAGAATCTTGAATGTCTGTTTTTAATCTTAAAGTATGCTTCTCTCTAGGTTCTTGTCTTAGTAATCCTTCTACTGCACTTATTATCTTTTTAATATTATTAGAAAATAATTGTTCTTTTGGGATATAAGTTATAGATATTCCTGATTCTTCTAATGCTCTTTCTGTTTCTGAAGCTAGGTTTCTTAATTCTCTTACTTTTTGTAATATTTGGTTGTTCATTGATTCCATAAATTTGATTTATTATTCTGCTATAAATATCTTTGGTTTATTATTTGTTATTCTTATTGGGTTGTAGTTATTTAAAGAAAATTATATAAATGTGGTAAATAATTTTTTAATATGGTTTTTGAGGATTTAGTTAGACCTAGAGATGCTAAGAAGCACCCTAAAATGATGTTCTTTTTAGGTTTGTTGTTTTCTTTGTTAGCTGTAGCTTTTGGTTTATTTTTATTTCCTGGACAGACTAGTTTGGTCATTGTTTTTTTAGTGGTTATAATGTGCGTCCCTTTAATGTATTTTACTTTAAGACAAGAAGAAGAACAAGATCTTAAAATTGATAATGAGTTTTGGTTATTAAGAGAGCATGGTAAGGCTATAAACTTTTTGATGTATTTATTTTTTGGTCTTGTTGTTGGATTTACTTTATTTTATGTTTTTTCTCCTGAGAAGTTAGTTAGTGAAGTTTTTAATCTTCAATTAAATACAATAAAACAGATTAATGGTAATCTAGTTAGTGGTGCTTATATTTTGGATAGTTTTTTTGCTATTCTTTTTAATAACCTTAAAGTTTTGTTATTCTGTTTATTGTTTGCTGTATTTTTTGGAGCTGGTGCAATATTTATATTAACGTGGAATGCATCTGTTATAAGTGCTGCTGTTGGTACTTATGTTAGGAATGGTCTAGCTGAGTCTGTTTCAGCTTTAGGATTTAGTAAGTTATCTTTATATTTTCAGTTGATCTTAGCTGGTTTGTTTAGATATATGTTACATGGTGTCTTTGAAATTGTTGCTTATTTTATAGGGGGTTTAGCAGGAGGGTTAATTTCTATGGCTGTTGTTAATAAAAAAGTTAGATTAGTAAAACTTAAAAGGGTGATAAGAGATGCTTCTTTCTTAGTGGGAGCAGCGGTTTTGTTGCTTTTAATAGGAGCCATAGTAGAGGTGTTGGTTACGCCTTTATTTTTTTAGAAAATGAATAAAGACATTAAAAAATATTTAGGAATTGCACATAACTTTTTTAAGAAAAATGGATGGTGGCTACAATATCTAGTTTTAATTCTAATAATTTTAATTGGAGTTTATATAAGAGTACAACCAATACCTAATTTAGTAGATCAAACTACAGGTGAATATATCTCTTTAGAGTTAGATTCTACTTATTTCTATAGACTAGCTCAGGAAATAGCTCAAAATGGTAAATTAAATGAGACGGATAGTATGGTGTCTGCTCCTTTAGGACAACCTAATATTTTTTATGAGGTATATACTGCCTATTTTGTTGCTTATTTATGGAAAGTGTTAAGCTTTTTTGATGGTTCTTTAACAGTTGAATATGTTGATTTAATCTATCCTATTCTTGCAACTGCTATAATGAGCTTATTTTTGTTTTTATTATTAAGAAGGATTTTAGGTTGGAAAGTTGCTTTATTATCTACTTTAATTTTAAATGTTATTCCCTCTTTTTTATTTAGAAGTTTAGGTGGCAGTTCGGACCATGACATCTTAGTAATGATGTTTGTGGTTATGGTGTTTTATTTTTATTTTGTTGCTTGGCAATCAACTAAACTTAGAAATAATATCTTATTTGCAGTTATTACTGGTTTGCTTACTTATTTTGCTGATATTAGTGGAGGAGCCAGTTTGTTTATATTTACAATTATAGGAATTACTGTTTTGATAAATATTCTATTAAATAAATTTGATAAAAAAGATTTTTATGTTTTATTAATCTGGTTATTAACTTTTAGTATTTTAATACAATTTTTTGGTATAGGTGTAAAGTTTTATTTAATGTCTTTAACAACTATACCTGCATATTTTGCTTTATTAGTTGGATTTTTTGATTTTATATTATTTAAATTAGATTATTATAAATATATTAGAGAACATGTTAAATATAATTTACCTAATGGAATTATAAGTTTAATATTTTCTGTAGTTTTTGGGTTTATTTTTGCTTTGATATTTATTGGGATTAATAACCTCATAGCTAACTTTTTGGATATGTATACTTATGTTTTTAAAGCATTTCAATATGGTAGGGTTGGTATTACTGTAGCTGAAAATAGAAGATCTTATGTTGTTGATCTTTTTGCTCAATTTGGTGTTTTATATGTTTGGTTATTTATATTAGGTATGATTTTATTATTTTTTAAATCTATGAAATCTTTATCTAATACTATTAGAAATAAGTTAGTAGTAGTTTTTACTGTGTTTTTATTACTTTATATATTTTCTAGATATTCATCTAATTCAGTTTTAAATGGGGAGAGTACATTATCCCAGATTTTGTTAATAGGTGGAATATTCTTATTTTTAATTTATTATATCTATACTTATTTTAGATCTTATTATAAAGACCCTTCTTTGTTTAAATCTCTTCATGATATAGAACACAAATATTTATTTATTATAATCTGGGGTTTAATTATGGCTATTGCTTCTACTACAGCTATTAGATTATTTTTTGAATTCTCAGTTATTTTTGTTATATTGGTAGCTTACTTTTTTGTTTTTGTTATTGATCTTTTTAGTAAACTGGAATATACAATTGTTAAATATTTAGGTGTTTTAGCGGTTTTATTAATTTTGTTTAGTCCATTTTCATTTGCTAAAGGCTTTGTTTATGAGGATTATGAGAGGAGTTTTAATCAGGCTAAATTTTCTGGACCAGGGTATAATACCCAATGGCAGTTAGCAGGTAAATGGGCTAGAGAGAATACAGATGTAGGAAGTACTTTTGTTCATTGGTGGGATTATGGTTATTGGGTACAAAGCGGATTTGATAGGCCTACAGTTACTGATGGTGGAAATAAAATTCATTGGTGGAATCATTTAATAGGTAGAAATGTTTTAACTGAGACTAACCTTACAATACCTCTTAAATTTATGAAAGCACACAACGTTAGTCATTTATTAATAATTAATGATGAAATTGGTAAATATCCTGCTTATTCTAGTATAGGAAGTGATGAAAAAGGGGATAAAACTAGTTATCTTGTTACCTATCTTTTAGATCCTGCAAATTCTAAAGAGACTAGAAACTCTACTTTGTTGTTTTATAGGGGAGGTTTTCCTCTTGATGAAGACTTTGTTTATAATGGGCAGGTTTATCCTAAAGGCCAAGCTGGAATAGGTGCAGTAATTTTACCTATTCAGAATGTTGAAAATTCATCTTTAGTTATTGGGCAACCAAGTGTGATTCTTGTTCATGGAAATCAGCAAATTACCTTGAGTATGAAGTGTGTTTATATAGATAGAATTTATAATTTTGATAATTATTCCTATCCTGGTTGTTTTAGAGTTATGCCTCTTATAAGAAACAATCAAGCTAATAATTTTGGTGCTGGTATTCTTATCTCTCCTAAAGTAACTGATACTTTGTTTGCTAGGCTATTTTTATTTAATGAAAAACATCCTAATTATGAACTAGCTTATGATGATAGTTATAGAACTCCTTTAGCTTTATATAATGGGGTAATGATAGGTCCTTTGAAGATCTGGGAAATAAATTATCCTAATAATTTGACTTTAACAGAGGAAGAATTAGAATTCTTTTTGAGAACTACTTATCCAGATGAAAACCTGAGTAGAGTTTGATTAGATAGATTTAAATATAATTTTTTATTCTCGGTTTTTATGGTTAATTATGAAAGTGTTTTTATTCATCCAACTGCAATGGTTGAAGATGAGGTAACTATCGGTGAAGGCACTAAGATATGGGCTTTTACACATGTTAGAAGTGGTGCAAGGATAGGTAAAAATTGTGTAATAGGTGAGAGGGTATATGTTGATTCTGGTGTTGTTATAGGAGATAATTGTAAAATACAAAATTTAGCTCAGTTATATAGAAGATTAACTTTGGAAAATGGTGTTTTTGTTGGACCAGGTGTAATGTTTGCTAATGACCTACTACCTAGGGCTATTAATCTAGATGGAAGTTTAAAATCAGATAGTGATTGGGAAGTCTTGGAAACTAGAGTTGGAATTGGTGCTGCTATTGGAATGGGAAGTATAGTTGGTCCTGGAAGAAAAATTGGAGAATATGCTTTAATTGGAATGGGAAGTTTAGTTACAAGAGATGTTGAAGCATATAATTTAGTATTTGGGAATCCTGCAAAATTTCAAGGTTATAGGTGTAAATGTGGTGAAAATGTTGAGAGATTAATTAGGGATTGCTCTCATAGGAAAAAATAGTTTTAATTTTTTACTTGTGACCTCCTCTCGCACTCTAAAGAGTGGAGCTTCCAGTGTCTATTGCTCTAAAAAAAGAGCTCACCACGTATAGTTCCTGATTCATAGACAAAAGCAACCTTTCATCTCCAACAGGCTTAAATTCCCGTAAGTCCTACGGTATTTGTTTTCTTAAAAAAGAAAAACATTATCTCTTATCTTTATATTTAGCCTACATCTATTGCATTTCTAAATCCTCTTTCAGTTTTTTTATTTGCAACGCAATATCATTTAAAAAAATATTTTCTGTTAGTTTCTTCCACTTTACAAATATATTTTTCTTATAGTAATTATAGAGTTTTATTTTAAAAAGCTTTACGCAGGTCCCCTGTGTCGTGTCGTCCATTATTGTTCTTTATTATATATTTTATATAAGATTTATCAAGCAATTCATCCATAACCTAAAGGATTATGGTTTTCTTACTTAATTTTTCATAAAACTTATTAAAAATAGTTCACTAACCAAATATTTATAAATTCACCATATTTTGTTTTTTTAATGTTAAATCCAAGTGTTTTAGTTCCTTTGGGAGTATTAATAATTACTTTTGTAGTTACTTATCTTCTTGTTAGATGGTGGATTAAAAGGGCACAGGCCCCTAATGTTAATCTTGTTGGCAAAGATATGAATAAACTAGGTGATAAAAAGGTTGCTGAGATGGGTGGTTTGCCTGTTCTTGTTGGTTTTGTTTTTGGTTTATTGGTTTATCTTATTTATAGGACTTTTATTAGGAATGATATTGATTTTAATATAAATATAATCTCTTCATTGGCTACTTTAGTTTTAATAGGGCTTATAGGTGTGGCAGATGATCTTTTGGGTTGGAAGATTGGCTTGAAACCTTGGCAAAAACCAATACTTTGTTTTTTAGCAACATTACCAATTGCTGTTGTGAATTATAATTTAAGTATTGTTAATGTTCCTCTTTTTGGTGATATTAATTTAGGTTTATTTTATCCTTTACTTTTAGTTCCTTTTTTTGTATCTTGTTTTTCTAATGGATATAATTTGTTTGCTGGTTATAATGGTTTAGAAGCTAGTATGGGTGTTGTTATATTAACTACTCTGGGTTTTGTAGCATGGTATAATGGATTAGGTAAAGTTTCAATGATGGCTTTTATTATGGTTGCTGCCTTAATCGCTTTTTTATTTTTTAATTGGTGTCCAGCTAAAGTTTTTCCTGGAGATACTTTAACGCTTGTAGTTGGAGCTATGATTATGATCTTAGCTGTTTATGGAAATATGATAAAACTTGCTTTCTTTTTGTTTATCCCTTATTTTATAGATTTAGCTTTACTATTTAGAGCTAGAAGTATTAAAGTAGAAGCTTTTGGAAAGCCTAAGAAAGATGGTAGTTTGGATTTACCTTACAAAAGATGTTATGATACTACACATATTGCTATTTTAATTTTAAAGAAGATTAAGAAAAAGGCTTATGAGTGGGAGGTTGTTACTTTATTAATTTTATTTGAGATATTACTTGTTTTAATTTCTATATTGGTGGTGTTATGAAAATTGGTGTTATAGGTGTTGGTAATATGGGAAGACATCATGTTAGGCTTTACAAAGAACTAGGGGTTTTATGTTGTATATCTGATATAAATGGTGAATTAGCTAAACAGGTCTCTGAAAAATATGGTTGTAATTATTATGAAGATTATAATGAGATGTTAAATAATGAGAAATTAGATGCTGTTAGTGTTGCTGTTCCAACTTCATTACATAAGAAAGTTTCTATAGATGTTATTTCTAAAGGTGTTAATTTATTAATAGAGAAACCAATTGCTGAAAACTTAAAAGATGCTAAAGATATTATTGATGCTGCAAAAGAGAGGGGGCTTAAACTTATGGTTGGACATGTTGAAAGATTTAATCCTGCTGTTCAAAGATTAAAAAAGATTTTAGATGAGGGAAAGTTAGGTAAAGTAACTTCTGTAGTAGCTAAGAGGGTTGGTTTATTTCCCTCACAAGTTAGAGATGCTAATATTATTATTGATTTAGCAGTACATGACATAGATGTGATGAATTTCCTTTTTGGTTCATGTGGTAAGATAGTGGGATCTAGTGGTGGAGTTGCTTTAGATGCAGGAAGGGAGGATTATGCTCATATAATGTTAGATTATAATGGTATAGGAAATTTTATTCAAGTTAATTGGATAACACCTATAAAGATTAGGCAACTTTCAATAACTGGTACTAAAGGACATGCTGAATTGAATTATTTAACACAAGAACTTGTTCTTTATGAAACAAATTATGAAAAAGAGTTTGATAATTATGGAGATTTTATTGTTAAGTTTGGTGTTCCAGCTAAGATTAGGATGGAATTTCCACATGAAGAGCCTTTAAAAAATGAATTAAAAGAATTTATTTCTTGTCTTAAAGAGAACAGACAACCCCAAGTAGATCCTGAAAATGCCTTTAATGTTTTAAGCTTGGCAATTGATGCTTTAGGTAAGATAAGAGGATATACTTTATGATCTCTCTAGCTAGACCATTAATAAGCGATGAGGAGAAAAATGAGGTTAAGAAGGTTTTAGATTCTGGTATTTTGGCTCAGGGTGAAAAAGTAAAAAATTTTGAAGAAGATTTTGCTAATTATTGTGGTGTTAAATATGGTATTGCCGTTAATAGTGGAACTGCTGCACTACATTTGGCACTTATTGCAAATAAGATAAGTAAAGGTGATGAAGTTATAACTACTCCTTTTAGTTTTATAGCTACTGTAAATACTATTAAAATGGCAGGTGCTAAGCCTGTTTTTGTTGATATAAATGAAGATACTTTTAATATTGATGAAACTAAAATTGAAGAAGTTATTACAGATAAAACAAAAGCCATAATGCCTGTGCATCTTTATGGAAATCCTTGTAATATGAAAGAAATTATGAATCTTGCTAATAATTATGATCTTAAGGTAATAGAGGATGCTTGTCAAGCACATGGTGCAATGTATAATGATAGTAAAGTAGGAAGTTTTGGTACTGGTACTTTTAGTTTTTATCCAACTAAAAATATGACTACAGGTGAGGGGGGTATTATTACAACTAATGATCCTGATATAAATGAAATGTGCAGAAAATTAAGACAGCATGGTATGGCACAGAGATATAGTTATGAATGTTTAGGTTATAATTATAGAATGACTGATATTGGTGCTGCTATTGGAGTTATACAATTAAAGAAATTAGATTTTTGGAATGAGAAAAGAATAGAGAATGCTAACTTATTAAGTAGTTTACTTAAGGATGTTAATGGGATTATTACTCCTAAAGTAGATAGTAGTACTAAACATGTTTTTCATCAATATACAATTAGAGTTACAAATTCATTTGGAAAAACAAGAGATGAAGTAATTAATCTGTTAAACGATGCTGGAATAGGCAATGCTATCTTTTATCCAAGGCCTTTGTATTATTATTCACATGTTGGATTTAATGGTAAATTAGAAGTTACAGAAAAAGTTTGTAATGAAGTAATATCCTTACCAATACATCCGAATTTAAGTGAAGATGATCTACATAGAATTGCTGAGGTATTTATTTAAAATTTATATTTTAGGTGTAAGAAATGTCGAAATCTAAAACTTTACTTATTGTTTTTGGTACAGGCGGACATACTAGCCAGATGTTGAAGCTGATTAATTTATTAGGGAATAAATTTAATTATGCATTTGTTATACAAAAGGAAGATCCTTTGGCTCAGAATAAAATTAATGTTGAAGGTAAGGTTTTTTTTGTTAATAATCCTAGATTGTATGCTGAGTCTTATTTTGTTTCTTTTTTGAGGACATTAAGGAGTTTATATCAGACTTTTTTAATATTGATTAAGAGCAATTCTGATGCTGTTATTACTGCAGGTCCAGGAGTGGGAGTTCCATTTTGTTATTTAGCTAAAATCTTTGGTAAAAAAGTTATTTTTTTAGAAAGTTGGTCTAGGGTTTATAATAAATCTTTATCTGGAAAATTAGTTTATCCTATAGCAGATTTGTTTTTTGTTCAATGGGAAGATTTAAAAAAAAAATATCCTAAGGCTATTTATGCTGGGAGGTTAGCTTGATATTTGTAACTGTAGGTACTTCTAGAGTAGGATTTAATTCTTTAATAAGGCAGGTTGATAATTTGAAAATTAATGAAGATATAATTTGTCAGATTGGTAATGGTAAATATATTCCTAAAAATTGCAAATGGTTTAAATTTGAAAGTTCTCTTATTAATTATTTTAAGAAGGCTAGATTAATTATTACTCATGATGGTGCAGGTACTTTATTTGAGTTATTAAAATTGGGGAAAAAGGTTATTGTTATTCAAAATCCTGATGTTATTTCTAATCCTGATTTAGCTTTAAAATTAAGTCAAGAAAAATATGTTATTTGGTGTAAAAATATTAATGATCTTTCTAGTTCTGTTATTAATTCTAAAAATTTTAAATACAGTAAATATCAATCACCTAAATGTGAAATTAATTTAAATATAGAGGGGTTTTTGAAATAGAATGTGTGGTATAACTGGAATAATTTATTTTAAACCTAAAGATTGTAAAAAGTTTGTAAAGACTTTAAAAAACATGACTGATATTCTTAATCATAGAGGTCCGGATGATTCTGGATTTTTTATTGCTAATTCTAGTAGTAGAAAATTTTCTAATTCTTTAAATAGAGTAAGTGGTAATTTTGATGTTGCTTTTGGCCATAGAAGATTAAGTATTTTAGATTTATCAAAAAAGGGAAAACAGCCAATGTCTAATAGAAATAAAAATTTATGGATTATATTTAATGGAGAGATATATAATTATTTAGAATTACGTGAAGAATTGAAACTTAAAGGATATAAATTTAAAACAGGCACTGATACAGAAGTTATTCTTGCTGCTTATCAAGAATGGGGAACAAATTGCTTTAATAGATTTAATGGTATGTGGGCTATAGCTTTATATGATGTTAAGAATAAAAAAGTTATATTTTCTAGGGACAGATTTGGAGTAAAACCTTTTTATTATTTTATGGATAAAGAAAAAATAATATTTGGTTCTGAGATTAAATCTATTTTAGCTTATCCAAATTTGAATGTTAAACCTAACTATAAAGTTATTTATGATTATTTGAAAACTGGTTTGTTAGACCATACTAATGAAACTTTTTTTGATGGAATAAAAAAATTAAGTGGAAGTAGTTATGCTATTGTAGACTTTAAGAGTATGAAAATTAGTAAATATTGGCAATTGAAAACTAGAGGAATTTTAGGAGAACCTATTAAAAGTTTTAGGGATTTATTTACAGATTCTATTAATCTTAGATTAAGGAGTGATGTTCCTGTTGGTACTTGTTTAAGCGGAGGTATAGATTCTAGTTCTGTTGTTTGTGTTTTTAATAATCTTTTATATAAATTTAAAGATAAAAATAGTAGGAGGGGGTTACAAAAAACTTTTTCAGCTTGTTTCAATAATAAAGATATAGATGAAAGGAAATATATTGAAGAATGTTTAAGTAAAACTAATGCTGAAAAGAATTATGTTTTTCCTGATTCAAAGGGACTTTGGAAAGATCTTAATGATCTTATTTATGTTCAAGAAGAACCTTTTGGTAGTACTTCTATATATTCTCAATATAATGTTATGAGACTTGCAAATAAAAAAGTTAAAGTGTTATTAGATGGACAAGGTTCTGATGAGTTGCTTGCAGGTTATATTCCTTATATTAAGTCTTATATTATTAGTTTAATAAAAAAAGGAAAGTTCTTTACTGCTTTACGAGAATGTTTATTAACGTTAGATATAACTCTCCCCTTTTTTATGAATTATATTAAAACCTCAAAGAAGAATAGAATTATGAATTTAATGTGTGGTCCGTTTTTTAATAATTCCATTGTGGATAATTCTCTAAATAAGTGGGGCACAAGTAGTTTGAAAGATACTTTGGGGGCAGATTTTAGTAGTTTAAGCTTACCTGCTTTATTAAGATATGAGGATAAGAATTCAATGGCCTTTTCTATAGAAACAAGATTACCTTTTTTGGATTATAGGTTGGTTGAGTATGTTTTTAGTCTTGATGATACATATAAGATCCATAATGGTTGGACTAAATATATACTTAGGAGAGCGATGAAGAATTTAGTTCCTAGTAAAATTCTAAGAAGAAGAAAAAAACTTGGTTTTGCTACTCCAGAAGTTATTTGGTTAAGAGAATTGAAAAGTGAAATTAGAAATGTTTTTGTTTCTGATAAATTTGCTAAACGGGGATTATTTAATCAGAGTTTAGTATTAAGCGAATTTGATAAATTTGTTAAAGGAAACAAAGATCATTATTATCCTCTTTTTTGGAGATTATTATGTTTGGAAATCTGGTTTAGGGTTTGGATAGATAAAAGACTCTAGGATTTAGTGAATGTATTTTTTTATATTAATAAAGCTTATATATGTTTTTAATTTCCTTCCATTTGCTTAATATGTGTGGAATAACAGGTGTTTTTGGATTTGAAGATAAAGATCTTCTTAAGGAAATGGTTGGGATTTTGAAACACAGGGGGCCTGATTCTAAAGGTTATTTTTTGGATAAAAATATAATGTTGGGACATAGTAGATTAAGTATTATAGATCTTTCTGAAAAGGGAAATCAACCGTTATTTAATGAGGATAAATCTATGGCTATAATTGCTAATGGTGAGGTGTATAATTTTAAGAGCATAAGAAATGAATTAGAGAAAAAGGGTCATAGATTTTCAAGTGATACTGATAGTGAAGTTATATTGCATTCATATGAAGAATATGGGTTGGACTTTGTTAAATTACTTAATGGTTGTTTTGCTTTTGCTATTTGGGATTCTAATAAAAAACAAATGATATTAGCTAGAGATAGACATGGAATGAAACCTTTATTTTATACTTTTAATAATGGAAATTTTCTTTTCGGTTCTGAGATTAAGGCCATATTAATGCATAAAGATGTAAAAAGAGAAATTGATCCTATAGGTATAAATTATTTTGTAAATTTAAGATATTTTCCTAGAGATTCTACTCCCTTTTTTGGTATTAAGAAATTTTTACCTGCTTATATTATGGTTCTAGATAAAAATGGAATTGTGTCTTATGAGGAATATTGGAGACCTAAACTAGATTTCACAAATGAGTCTTTTGATGCTATTGTGTCTAATGTAGATAAAAAATTAGAGGAAGCTGTAAAACTTAAAATGACCTCTGATGTACCTGTTGCTTTTTTATTGTCTGGGGGAATTGACAGCAGTAGTTTAGTTGCTTATGCTTCTAAATTAGTTGACACTCCATTAAAAACCTATACTATGGGTTTTGGTGAAGAACAAGATGAGATAAAAGACGCGCAGGTTATTGCTGATTATTTTAAAACAGATCATGAAGTTTTGTCTATGAAAACAAATTTAATTAAAGATTCTCCTAAATTGATTTGGCATGCTGATCATCCTAAAAGAAATTTATATCCTTATTATATTTCTAAATTAATCTCTGGTAAAGTTAAAGTTGTTTTAGGTGGTATAGGTGCTGATGAATTATTTGGAGGTTATAGTTGGAAGTATGTTGTTTCTAATCTTGCCTTAGATACTCGGAAAAATTTAGATGTTTCTGGAATGAAAAATGAAGTAGTAGAGAGTGCTAGAAAAATTTTACAATATCAAACTAGACATGGTTTTATTGAAGATGATAGATTTTTAGAATATATAAAACGTTTGGCTAATATAGACAATAATACTGAATTGTACTTTATTTTTAAAACCTTAGATGAGGTTTATAATAACCATTATTTAAATAGGATATATCATGAAGACTTTTTTGAAAAAATACAAGAACCTTATGATAAAATAAAGAAAATTTATGAAACTTATTTTAATAACAATCATTCCTTTGTTGATCAAGTTCTCTTGACAGATTATTCTGTCAAATTAAAGGATGATTTTCTATTTGTGGATGATCATATGACTATGGCAAATTCTCTTGAATCGAGATCTCCCTTTTTGGAGAATAATTTAGTGGATTATTCTTTTACTATACCTTATAAATATAAGATTTTTAATCTTAGTAACTATCAACAAGGTAACCACATAGGGAAATTTGTTTTAAGGATGGCTGTAAAGGATAAGCTGCCTTCTAGAGTTTTTGATAAGCCTAAACAAGGTTGGGGTTCTGATGTTTTTGTTACTTATAAAACTGAATTAAAACAATTTGCTCAATCCTTACCTGAGAGTTCAATCGTTAAAGATAAGATTATTAAAAAAGACTATATACATAATATATTAAACCACTATGAGAGTAGGAATTTAATTAAGCATTATTGTACAATTTGGAATCTATTTGCTTTTGAAATTTGGAATAAAATGTATATCCATGATACAAATATTAAAAATCCAAATTTTAATATAAATAATTATCTTAATTGAAACTAAAAAAATGAAAATATTACATTGTCCCAGGAATATCGCTAGTAATGGCTGGATATTATCTAGAGAGCAAAGAAAACTTGGATTAATTAGTGATGTAATGGTTTATTTAGACCATAGTATTACTCGTGGTTCTGATTATTCTTTGCATTTAGAAAGATACTCTATGAAATCAATTAAATATACAATGGCTTTTATTTTAACTTCTATTTTTCTTTTTAAGGCTTTATTTAAATATGATCTTTTTCATTTTCATTATAGCTCTTTTTTCCCCTTTCAAATTGATCTTCCAATAATAAAATTATTTAATAAAAAAATCATTTTTCTTTTTTCTGGTTGTGATGTACGTCTGAATTGTCCGCATCCTATTTGTAAGAAAAATTATTATAAGAAGTTACGTTTAATAAGAAATGCGAAAAAGTATGGTAATGCTATTGTGGTTTATAATCCAGATTTATTGGATTTTGTAGATACTGCAGTTTACTTCCCTTATGCTATACCTTTGAATAGTTGGAAACCTTCTAAGACAAGTAAAAAATCTAATGATGTAATTAAAATTCTTCATGCTCCTTCTGATAGGTTTATAAAAGGGACTGAATATGTCATTAAGGCTATTAATCAACTTAAACAGGAAGGTTTTAATGTGGAGTTAATTTTATTAGAAAAAATTCCACATGATAAAGTTAAGTCTTATTATGAGGATGCTGATATAGTTGTAGATCAATTAATAATCGGTTGGTATGGTGCTTTTGCTGCTGAATCTATGGCTTTAGGAAAACCAGTTTGTTGTTACATCAGGGATGATCTTTGGAAATATGCTAAAGGCTGTCCTATTATTAATGTGAATAAAGAAAATCTTGCTGAGAGATTAAAGACCTTAATTAAGAGTAAATCTCTTAGAAATAAATTAGGTAAAGAAGGTATGAAATATGTTAAAAAAATGCATGATTCAAAAAAAATAAATAAAATGTTTGTTGAATTATATAAGGGGTCTATATGAAAATACTTCAATTAGGTAATGTTGCAAATAATGGTTATGTTATGGCCAAATTTTTAAGAAGGCACGGTATAGAATGCGATCTAGTTGTTGATAATTCTCATATATTTTCTCGTCCTGAGTTTGAAGATGGAGAATTTAAGAAGAATTATAATGTCAAGGAATATAATCCTGATTTTAGTAATACTGGTCTTTTGTTTAAAACTGATATAAAAATAATTAACTTAAATTTGGGATTATGTAACTTAAGTGGATTGAGGAATTTAATAAAATTAATTAAATTGTCTCGTGGATATGATGTAATTAGTTCTTGGGATTCTTATACAATTTTTGCTTATCTTACTGGCAAACCTTATATTGTTCATCTTCCAGGAGGTTATCCCAAGTATATGAGGGGTTATAACTTTGGTGATCAGATTAATTTACCTAAGGGATTGAAAGGTAGGATCTTATTTTATTTATATAAGAAAGCAAAATTTATTGTTCTTACAATGCCTTATCAGTTAATAGATCTAGAGAAATTTGGATTTAAGAGTTTTTCTTTTGTACCTTTGCCTATCGATACTGAAAAATATAAACCTATCAAGAGTGATTTTTATAAAAAATTACATGATAAATATAATGCTTCTTTAATAATCTTTAATCCATCTCGCCAAACTTGGAGTGTGAAAGGTAATAATCTCTTGATAAAAGCTTTTTCAAGATTTGTTAAAGAAATAGATTCAAGTGCACATTTGATTTGTTCAAATTGGGGAGAAGATCTAGATAAATCTTATAATCTAGTAAAGAAACTGAATATTGAAAAAAATGTGACTTTTATAGACCCATTACCTAAAATTGAATTAATAAAATAAATTAATGCTTCAGATATTATAACTGATCAATTTGTTTTAGGCAGTTTAGGTGGTAGCGCTTTAGAAGCAATGTCTTGTGGTAAACCTGTTATTACTTCCTTAATTGAAGATATTTTTGGATCTCCTTATCGGGGAGTTTTACCTCCAATATTAAATGCTAAAACAGATGATCAAATATTTAATGCTTTTTTAGCCTTAAAAAATAAAACTAAAAGATTACAAATGGGAAAATCATCTAGAAACTGGGTTAAAAAGTTTCATGATTCTGATATAATAATTGATAGATTTATAAATATTTATAAATCTGCTTTATATAAAAAATGAAAATATTAATAACTGGGGCTAATGGTTATATTGGAAGCAACTTAGTAAGAAAAATTTCTGAGAATAATAATCATGAAATTTATTGTATTATTAGATCCGCTGAATCTATTGATAATAATCTTAAGGTTAATTGGATTATTCATGATTTATTTGAACCAATCCCTATTGAAATACTGCCAGACTATGTTGATATTATTATTCATCTTGCGCAATCTAAACATTATAAAGAT
Organism: Candidatus Woesearchaeota archaeon; assembly: GCA_018302545.1. Lineage (GTDB taxonomy): Archaea > Nanobdellota > Nanobdellia > SCGC-AAA011-G17 > GW2011-AR18 > JAGVZM01. Next base: position 33,426 of record JAGVZM010000005.1, read on the forward strand.
TTTCCTGACAAAGCTTTAGATATCTTTAATATTAATTGTTCTGCTACTTTAACTCTTCTTAATTATGCTAAGATTAAGGGAGTGAAAAAATTTATTTATTCTTCTAGTGGGGGAATATATCAACCTAAAGAGGAGGCATATAAAGAGTCTGATTTTTTAAATCCCCTTAATTTTTATTTTACCTCTAAGTATATAGCTGAGAGGTTAGTATTATCTTATTCAACCCATTTTAAATCAATAATTTTACGTTATTTTTTTGTTTATGGTCCAAATCAACAGGAAATGTTTATACAAAGAATTATAAACTCTATAAAAGAGGACAAAACCATTTATATTGAAGGGGATGAAGGTTTAGTATTTACACCAACTTATATCGATGATGCTGTAAACTCTTTGATATCTGCAATTTCTTTGGAGACTTCGGCTATAGTTAATATTGGTGGTTTTGAATCTATTTCTTTAAAACAACTATGTAATTATATTGGAGACTTACTAAATAGAAAACCTGTCTTTGAATATAAGGCCTTTAAATCTTCTCCTAATTATATTGCAGATACAACTAATATGAAGCAATTACTTGGGATTAAAAACACAATTCCAATTAAAGAAGGTATTCTTAAGACAATTAAGAGTAGTATAGATCATTAGTAAATTTAATTAATACCTTTTGATCTTTTTGTATATGTCTGATATTTCCACTATTCAGAAAAATTCATTGTGGCTATTTTTGGGAAAGCTTTTTTTATTATTAATAGGTATTTTTCTAAATGCTTGGATTGCTAGATATTTAAATCCTGAGTTTTATGGTTTTTATTCTTTAGCTTTGAATTTCGTTGCTTTTTTTTCAGTCTTTGCTTCTTTGGGATTGGATGTATTAATGATAAGGGAATTAAGTAAAAATTGGACTTTGTCAAGTAAATATCTTAGTATTATTATAAGACTTAAAATTTTATTATCATTTTTTTCTATATTGCTTGCAATTATTTTAGTTTTTTTATTGCCCTATTCTCATAGTTTAAAATTAGCAATCTCTATCTTTTCTTTGTCTATATTATTTACTTCTTTAGATACCACATTTATTACAGTTTTTCTGATAAAATCAATTAATCGTATTACTGTTATTGGTGATGTTATATCTAAATCTTTCTATGCTGTTCTTGTTATTCTATTTATTTCTATTGGTGGTGGTTATTTATGGTTAATTGTTGCTAGTTTGTTTGCTCTTTTAGTTAAGTTGATTTATGACTTTTGGTATTTTACTAAATATGTTCATTTGAATTTAAATTATTTTGATAAAAAAGATTTGATTTATATTATAAAGAAATCTTTTCCTTTATTTATTATTAGTATTCTTTCTTTAATCTATTTTAGGATTGATATTATTATGTTGTCTTTTCTGGCAGATATCAATTCTGTTGGTTTTTATTCTGCATCCTTTAAGCTCTCTGAATTTTTTCATTTAATTCCAGGTATATTATTTAGCGCTATGCTTCCTTTTTTAGTTACGTATTCTGAAAAAAATAAATCTAGATTAATAAAATCAATTAACCTTTCTTTAAAATATCTTTCTATCCTATCTTTTCCTATTGTTATTGGTACTGTAATTCTTTCCTCTGAAATAATCAATTTAATTTATGGAAGCAGTTATACTACTTCTTCCATTTCACTTTCTTTATTAATTTCTACAATTATTTTTGTTTTTTTTAATTATTCATTTGCAAATGGGTTATTTGTTTTAAATAATGAAAAATATATAACTAAAGTTGCTTTATCTGCTGTTTTGTTTAATATTATAACTAATTTTATTTTTATTCCTTTATATAGTTATAATGGGGCGGCTTTGACAACTTTATTTACTGAGATCCTGATCTTTCTTTTTTATTTTAGAAAACTTTCTAAGTCTTTTAAATTGTCTTTTATTTTTCTTCCAAAACTTATTTTTTGTACTATTCTAATGGGAATTTTAACTTTATTTTTAGATAGATTAAATTTATTTTTTGTTTTTAATATTATTTTTTCTGCAGTATTTTATATGGTTTTTATATTTGTTTTAAAAATCATTGACAAAGAGGACATGAGCCGATTTTTTTATATTTTTAAGAGATAATTAGTTGAAATAGTAAGGGTTATAAATTAAGTTATGGGCTGAAATTATATGATTAGAAAATCTTTGAAAATTTTTATAACTAGAGCTTTTAGATTTTTAAATATCTTTAATATCGTAAAATTAAGGAGAGAAGTAGATGTTCTTTATTCAATGCTTTATAATTTAACTCATGATCTAGATTCCTCTCTTGATCTGACAAGTATACAAACTAAAGAAGCTTTTGGATTTCAATGGAGGAATTTGAAGGAAGGAGATTATCTTTTGAGTGATCCTTGGTTTAAGGCAAATGTTAGTAAGATACTTTTTGAGGAAGAAATTCAAATTAAGCCTGAATGGTTTAAAGGAAAAGATGTTCTTGATATTGGTTGTGGTAATGGTAGGTGGTCATATGGCTTTGCTAAATTGGGCGCAAATATTACTGCTGTTGATATAAATCAAATTGCTATAGATGAGACAGAAAAGGCTATTAGTGATTTTAAGGTTGGAAAGAATTTTTATTTATCTCCTGTTGAATCTTTGTCAAAAAATTTACCTGCAAAAAAGTATGATCTTGTTTTTTGTTGGGGAGTTATTCACCATTGTAAAAGTTTTAATAAATCTCTAAAAGAACTTCTTAAATTTGTTAAAAAAGATGGAATCCTTTATTTATACCTTTATGGAAGAGACAGTTTAGACTATAATACTGATGTTGATCTTTTTAAGAGTCGTATTATGTATAATGTTTTACCAACTAAAGAAGATAAGTATAAATTTTTATTAAAAAAGGCAAGAGGAAACAAAGATAAGGTTCATAATTTTCATGATATTTATTCTCCTTTAATTAATAGAAGATTGGAATATAAATATGTTAAAGATTTCTTAAAATCTGAGGGGTTTGAAGATATAGTAAGGACCATAGATCATACAGAATTATTTATTCGAGCTATTAAAGGTAATGCTAAAGATTATTATAAAAAATATATATTGCCTAAAAAGAAAGCTCCTTATTGGTTTGAACATCATTAATTAACTTTACAGATCCTTAGATAGAAAATATTATAAGTAGATACTAAATTCTCTTTTTTATGAATTCGTTAAAGGATGCTAGGGTTCTCGTAATTGGTGGCGCTGGTTTTATAGGTAGTTTTGTTGTTGCTGAACTCTTAAAAGAAGATGTTAAAGAAATTATAATTTATGATGATTTTTCAAGAGGTAAAATTGAAAATATAAATGATTCTTTAAATGATCCCAGGTGTAAAATTTTTGAACATGGTGGAGATATAAATAAAATAGATGTTCTTGATCAAGCGATGCAAGGGATTGATTATGTTTTTCATTTAGCAGCTTTGTGGTTATTGCATTGCAAGGATTATCCAAGAAGTGCTTTTAGAGTTAATATAGAAGGAACATTTAATGTTCTTGAAGCTTGTGTTAAACATAAGGTTAAGAAATTAGTTTATTCTTCATCTGCTTCAGTTTATGGTGATGCTGTGGAAGTTCCAATGAAAGAAGATCATCCCTTTAATAACAGGAATTTTTATGGTGCAACAAAGATAGCTGGTGAGGCTATGTGTAGAGCATTTTATGATAGGTATGGTTTGAATTATGTTGGATTAAGATATATGAATGTTTATGGACCTAATCAAGATCAAAAAGCTGTTTATACAGGAGTTATTCCTATAATGCTTAATAAAATTGATGCTAATGATAGTCCGACTATAAATGGAGATGGAAGTCAAGCTTATGATTTTATTTATGTGGAAGATGTTGCAACGGCAAATATATGTGCTTTGAAGAGTAATTCTAAAGATGAGTTTTATAATGTGGGTACTGGAATTCAAACTACAATAAAAGAACTTTGTAATTTAATATTAGAATTAAAAAATTCTAAATTGAAAGTTACTTATGTTCCATATAAAGAAGATGATGCTAGAAGTTTAGTTAAAAATAGAATTGGGTCTACTTTTAAAGCTGAGGAAGAAATTAATTTTAATTATAAATATGATTTAGTTAATGGTTTAAAAAAATTAATTGAATGGAGAAATTTGAAAAAATGAAGATGCTCTTTATGGGTGCTACTGAAACAGGATATAAGTGTTGTGAAGGTTTATTAAAGCAGGGGCAGGATATCTCTGGAATTGTTTCTATTGCTAAAAAATTTTCTATTTCTTATGCAAAAGATAGAGGCGGAGTTACTAATGTTTTACATAGGGATTTTGCTGGTCTTGCTAGAGAATATAATGTTCCTTATATGGAAATATCAAATGGTATGAAAGAGGCTGGTGATTTTATAGATTCCGTTAAACCTGATTTTGCTTTGGCTATTGGTTGGTACTATATGATTCCTAAATCTATGAGAGATAAAATTCCTAAGGGTGTTGCAGGTGTTCATGCTTCTTTATTACCCCGATATAGGGGTGGTGCTCCTTTAGTTTGGGCTATAATTAATGGCGAGACTGAAACGGGTGTTTCATTATTTTATTTTGAAGATGGAGTAGATACAGGAGATTTACTTGATCAGAGAAAAGTTCAGATTTTTAGAGAGGATACAATAGGTACTCTTTATGAGAGGGTTAATGATATTGCTGTTGATATGGTTTTGGAGACTATTCCTAAGTTGGCTAGAGGAGAAATTACTGCTAGGCCTCAAGATCACACTAAGATGACTTTATTTTCTCAGAGATCTCCAGAGGATGGTATTATAAGCTGGGAAAAAACTCCAGATCAAATTTATAATTGGGTGAGGGCCCAAACAAGACCTTATCCTGGAGCATTTACTCATCATGGCGATACACAAATTAAAATTTGGGCAGGCCGACCTTATGAGGGGACTAGTATGCCTTTGTCTACTAAACCTGGAACAATATTTGCTTTTAGGGAGGGTAATCTTTATGTTCGTTGTCGTGAAGGGGGTTTTGTTGTTACTGATTTTGAAGGAGATATTTCTTTAGATGATCTAGTGGGTAGTTCGTTCAATGGGGGTGTATAATTTGTCATTTAAGATACCCTTGATTAAACCCTACATTGATGAAGAGATTATTAGCAAAGTTAAAGAGGTTCTACTTTCTGGTTATTTAACCCAAGGTCCAGTAACTAAAGAATTTGAAAAATCTATCTCTAATTATGTTGGTTCTAAATTTGGTATATCTTTTACTTCAAATACGACAGGCATGGAAACTGCTTTAAGATCTTTTGGAATAGGAAAAGGTGATGAAGTCATAGTTCCTGGTTATACTTATCCTGCTACTGCTAGTGTAGTTTCAATTGTTGGTGCTGAACCTGTTTTTGTCGATGTTGATATTAATACTGCTAATATTGATTATTCACTAATAGAAGAATCTATTACAGATAAAACAAAAGCTATAATTCCTGTTTCTCTTTTTGGAAATGCTTTGGATTATAGTAAATTAAATCGTATAAAGAAAAAATATAATTTAATTATTATTGAAGATTCTGCTTGCAGCCTTGGTTCTAGTTATGAAGGTATTATGACAGGCAATTTAGCTGATGCTAGTATATTTAGTTTTCATCCTAGGAAATTTATAACTACTGGAGAAGGTGGTATGCTAACTACTAATAATGAAGATGTTGCTTTATCTACTTATTCATATAAATATTTTGGTTTAAAGACTTGGTTGGAAGATGGAGATATAAAAGTGTCTGGAAATGAATTTTCTAATATAGGGACTAATTATAAATTAACTAATTTGCAGGCTTCTATAGGTTTGGTCCAGATGAAACATATAGGTAAACTTTTAGAAGAAAGAAGAAAACTAGCTAAGAATTATGATAATCTATTGAAAGATCTTAAAGATGTTTTGATACTTAAGACTACTCCTAATTCAGAGCATTCTTATCAGTCTTATGGTGTTGTTATTCAAAATAGGGATAAGATTATTAATGAAATGCGTAATAATGGTATAGAAGTACAAATAGGAAGTATAGACTTGTTAAGACACAAGGCTTTTAGCAATTTTAAACATGTTAGTAATTTAGAAAATTCTAAACTTTTAGGCCAATCTTGTATGGTTTTACCCTTATATAATGGTATGACAAAGGAGCAACAAGAATCGGTTGTTAATGAATTAAGGAGAGTTACTAAGTTGTATAGTTGAGGTTATTGTTATGTCTGCAATTAAATTATTAGGAATTAATAAAGTTATTAGTTATGATATAAATATAAGTAGTAAGCAAAAACAAACAGAAGCTGCATTTTCTTTTAAATGGGCTAAAAGAAATACTTATGAATCAGAGGCAGTAACAAAAGCTGCGACTAAATGGTTATTTGAAAGGTATTCAAATGGAGATCCAAAAGAACTTGATTGCTTATTGAATGAAAATAATACTAAAAAGATTATCTTAGATATTGGTTGTGGATCTGGTTATTCATCATTAGCTTATTTTGGTAATCGTTTAAATGATCATTTTTATTTAGGCATTGATATTTCTGATGCTGTTTCTGTTGCTGCATCTCGATTTAAAGAACAGGGAGTAAAGGGGGAATTTATTAAATCTGATTTATTTAAACTTGATTTTATTCCTGATTTTAGTGTTGATATTATTTTTTCTGAAGGAGTATTACATCATACTGATAGTGTTCATGAAGCGATAAAATATTTAGTAACTAAACTCAAAGTTGGTGGATTATTTATGTTTTATGTTTATAATAAGAAGGCAGATATAAGAGAATTTACTGATGATTATATTCGTCAAAAAATTTCTTCTCTTTCTGATGAGCAGGCTTGGGAGAAATTGAAGCCATTAACAAATTTAGGTGTGCAATTAGGTAAATTAAATATTGAGATTAATGTTGAGGAGGATATAGATTTGCTTGGCATAAAGAAAGGTAAATTAGATATTCAAAGATTTTTTTATTGGAATATATGTAAATTATTTTATAGACCTGATTATAATTTGGATGAGATGAATCATATTAATTTTGATTGGTTTAGGCCATTAAATTGTCATCGTCATACACCTGACGAAATTAAAAATTGGTGTTATGAATCAAATTTGGATATTGAACATATAAATATTCAAGAAGCAGGTATAACGATAGTAGCCAGAAAATTAAAATAGGATCTTAGTTTTTTGTTCTTTCAAAACTTATTAAAGAAACAAATTTATCCTCTATAATCTTAGAATTTAGAGCATTTATCTTTATATTTAATAAGTTAAAATTTTTAGTTATATAAATGAAATTCCAAATAGGCACATTCTGTTTTTGAAGTATAATTGTTAATTTTAGTGGAATCTCTTTATGTTTTAATAAGACGTCCTCTGCTAACTCTTTTGCTTCTGTAAATTCTGTTTTTATCTCATCTAGATTTAATTCTTCTATCTTCATTTCTTCTTTTTTGAATACTTCTGAGTTATCTATAATCTCTATTTCTTGGTTCATTAAATAGGCAGTCATTCTATTTGTTTCTTCTATATAGAAATCTAATTGCCAAGGAATACTTTGAAAATTTTTTATTTCTGACATTAAAAAACAGCCAGCTAGAAATCCTTTGTTTTGAAAAATATTAGAGGATTTTAATCTTTGTAATTCTTGTTTTAATTTATTTAACATCTTTCTTTGATCTCCTTTACTATCTTCTTTATGAACTCTTCTTTATTCATATTTATCACATTATTGTCTCTTGTTCTTATAGCTAAATTATTCGATTCCATTTCTTTATCTCCTATAGTAATTAAGTAATTTATATATTGTGCTTGATTATCTCTTACCTTTTTAGCTATGCTTTCAGTTCTGTCATCTAAGTCGACTTTAATGTTATCTTTTTCTAATTCTTCTCTCAATTTTTTAGCGTATTCAACATGACGGTCTGCTATAGTCATTATTGCTACTTGAGTTGGAGACAACCACAATGGGAATTTTCCAGCATAGTTCTCTATTATTAATGCGAAGAATCTTTCTATTGAACCCATTATTGCTCTATGTATTATTATTGGAGTGTGTTTTTTTCCATCACTGCCCTCATAAGTTAAATTAAACCTTAAGGGTATTTGGAAATCTACTTGTATAGTTGCCAACTGCCATTCCCTATTTAGTGCATCTTTAACCATTAAATCTATTTTTGGCCCATAAAATGCTCCTTCTTTTTCTTTTATTACATGCTTAATCTTTTTATCTTTTAGTAACTTAGCTAAAATCTTTTCTGCTTTGTCCCATAATTTTACTTCGCCCATAAATTCATCTGGACGTGTTCCTAACCTCATGTAATAGTCTAATTTGAAAATGTCGTTGTAAATATATTTTTCAAAGTCTAAGACGTTTTCTATTTCTTTTTCTAATTGTTCTTCTGTTACAAATATATGAGAATCATCTTGAGAAAATTTTCTTACTCTTGTCAATCCACTTAATGTACCTGATAACTCATTTCTATGCAATGGAGCAAAATCTGCTATTCTTAATGGTAATTCTTTATAACTCCATATTTTATGTTTGTATATTAAACAATGAGATGGGCAATTCATTGGTTTTAAATTGAATATTCTTTTTTCACTTTCCATGCTAAACATATTATCTTTATAGAACTCCCAATGCCCTGATGTTTCCCATAATCCTTTTTCATATAATAAAGGGGTGATTACTTCTTGATAGCCTCTTTTTTTGTACTCTTCTCTTAATAATTTTAATAATTCATTATAAATAATTGCTCCTTTTGGCAAAAACATTGGGGCTCCTGGAGAATACTCAGTAAACATTATTAACCCTAGTTTTTCCCCCAAGACTCTATGGTCTCTTTTCTTTGATTCTTCTAACATTTTTAAGTAGGAATCTAATTCTTCTTTAGTAGAAAATGCAGTTCCATATATTCTAGTGAGCATTGTGTTTTTTTCATTTCCTCTCCAATATGCTCCTGCAATTTTTAATAATTTGAAATTCTTTAGTTCTTTACTTGGGTTTTCTATGTGGCCCATTTTACATAGATCTAAGAAATCTCCTGGATTATTTGTTGTCAATTTTTTTCCTTCTTTGGAGAAATCTTCAATTAATTCTAGCTTGTAAGGATTATCTTTGAAGAGTTTTTTTGCTTCAGATACTGTAACTTCATTAAATTTAAATTGTTTCCAATTTTCAACTATTTGCCTCATTCTTTTTTCTATTTTTTGTAAATCTTCTTCTGAAATTTTTACTTTACCAAAATCAAAGTCTTGATAGAAACCGTCTTCGATAGAAGGGCCAATAGCATTATGTGTTCCAGGCCATAGATCTTTTACTGCTTTGGCAAGTAAATGTGCACATGTGTGCCTTAGATTATCCAAATATTCTTTTTGATTTTTTTCTTTCATCATTTTGCTATTTGTTTTTTATATTTAAAACTAACCTCCTAAATTTTTATGAAGTATTCTTGCTTTTGCAATTTAATTAAGCCGTGGTAGTGGTAAAATCATACAAAGAATTTGAATTTATTTTTGCTACCATTTTGATTTGGGATTTGTTCAGATATATAAGATTTTCTTATTGGTTTTAGTAAACTTTATAAGTTCTTTAGTATTTATTTTTAATATGACAAAGAATTATAATTACACTATAGTCCTTGAGCAAGATGAAGATGGAATTTATGTAGCTAAAGTTCCTGATATTCCTGGGTGTTATACACAAGGAAAAACTGTTGAGCAAGTTATGGAAAGAATAAAAGAAGCTATTAAAGTTTGTATTGAATCTGATGATAAAGACAGTTATCAACCTTTAAAATTTATTGGAATTCAGCAAGTTGAGTTTACTGCATAATATCAAAATTAGTTTTGATTTCTGGAAAAAAGATGTGTAAACTTGTCGAGAAATTAGGTTTTGAGAAGATTGGTCAAACTGGAAGTCACACGAGATATAAACACTTAGATGGAAGAATTACAGTCATTCCTATTCACGGTAATGAAGAAATAGGAAGAGGGCTTTTACGTGAAATTTTAAATCAAATTAAACTAAGTAGAGATGAATATGATAAATTGAGACAAAAGGTTTAGATTTTTTGACAATAAATTTATATATGTATTATTCTTGTAGTACAGACATACAATGTAATCAAACTTATTATCAGACTAGAAATTAATCTTATTGTTGGGATTTAGTAAGACCAAACAATGCTAGAGGTTATGATTCAATTAGATGTTGTGATCCTAGAGAAGGTGGAAGACCTACTGGTGAAGGGTCTGGTATTCCTGGAATTGGTGGATTTGATATAGCTTAATTTCTTTTCCCATAAAGCTTATAAATAAATTAAACTAGAAAGAATTATATGAAAAAGGTGAGATTATTTTTGGCAGTTCTTATATCAATTTTAATTATTCCTTTTGCTAGTGCTGAATTAAGATTGGATTCTTTTTCTAGTGTTAAATATAACTTAGGTGATGGTGTTCTAGTTAGTGGAGATGTCTCTTATCATTCAGATACAAGAGCAATTTTAAATTTGAATTTAAATTGTGATGGAAAATCTTCAACAATAAATTCTATATTATTTAATTTGAAAGCAAACAAAAAAGAACAATTTTCTAGATATGTTACACTACCTGTTGATATGAGTGGAAGATGCAGGATTAATATGCAATTATCTGATTTGAATGGTAGGTTATTAGAGAGTGCAGATTTTACTGCATTTGAATTAACTAAAGAATTAACTGGAACATTTGAATTAAACTCAAATAGATTTCAGTTAGGAGATAGAATATCTATTAATGGTTTTGTTAATAAACAAAATAGTAATCCTGCAGATGGTGTTTTAATACTAACCTTTAAGAATAATGGTACTGTTTATTTTACTGATACGGTCCAGATTGATGATGGTGTTTTTAATTACACAAAAACTCTTAATAAATTAATTCCTGGTGATTATAGTTTAGATATAGCTGTTAGAGATAATTTAGGAAATACTTTAAATTCTGATAATTTATTTAATATTAAGATAGAAGGTAACTTGGATATTGTTGCTAATTTAGATAAAAATTTATATGATCCTGGTGATACTTTAACTTTAAGAGGATATGTTGGAAGCGGATCTAATAAGAATTTTAAGGATATTGATGTTGAATTTGATTTTTTTAATGAGATTATTACTAAAAACTTAGCAGATAGTGGAGAAAGTTTCAGTGTTAGTTATAGTATTCCTTCTAGAATCAAAACTGGAAAACATGATGTTAAAATTACTTCTAGTGATGAAGAAGGTAATTATGGTACTAATGTTATTAATTATAATGTTAGAGCAATTCCAACTAGCTTGAACATTGCTTTGTTAGGAAGCAGTGCTTTTGATCCTGGTTCTAAAGTTGATTTTAGAGCTACTCTTTTAGATCAAGCTGGTGATTTAATGCAAGATAATGTAAATGTTAGATTAATTGATGAGAGTGGAAGAGAGGCAGATGTTAAATTTGTTAGTTCTGGTGTAAATAATAATTTAATTTTATCTTCAAAAGCTAAACCAGGCAATTGGAGATTGAAAGCTGAAGGTTATGATTTAAATGCTGAGTCTAATTTTAATGTTAAAGAGTATAAAAAATTGAATACTACCTTAAATGGGGACAAAGTTAAAGTGGAAAATGTTGGTAATGTCCCTTATGATGGAGTGTTTGATATTTTAGGAAATGATGAGAAGAAAACTGTTGATCTTAATCTAGGGGTGGGAGAAAGTAAAGATATAAAATTAGGGGATTTATTTCCTAGTGGAAATTATAGTATAAAACTTCCTTTTACAGATGAGTCATTTGATAATGTTCAAGTTACAAAGACAGGAATTTTTAGTGGATTAACTGGAAGAGTAAGTTTTGATGTTGATGATAATGTAATTAGTCCTTCAAGAAGAATATTGTTATTCTTTGCTTTGTTAATTATTGGCGGAAGTGTAATTTATTTAGTTTTAGGTAAGAAAAGAAAGATCTCGAAAAGAGAGGATTTCTTAGATAGTAAATATTTGAAGCATAAGAGAAAATTAGAGAAGAAAGCCTTTGAAGAAAAATCACAAAGCAAACCTAGTTTTGGAAAAGCTACTCAAGAGGATATAGATTACTGGAAGAAAAAAGTCCAAGAAAGTTTTAAAGGCAATGATAATGTACGGGAAACTAGGAATACTAGGACTACTGGAAGCAGTGATCCTGACTCTGGTGGAAGTGTATTCGAAAGATTTATGGGATAATTTTATATATAACTTTATTTCTTTAATTTTCTATGTTTAACAAAAAGGTGTTGATTGTTTTTGTTTCTATTTTATTATTAGGATTGGTTTTTACAATTGGCTGTGTTAAAGAAAAGGTTTCAGAAGATTCTGGAGAAGGATTTGCTCCTAGTGAGAATCCTAAATTAGGAGATACTTCTTCTTTGGAGATGGATGATACAGATCGTTCAGAGACTCAAGATGATATAACTGTAGATGATAAGTCCAATTTTGAATTAGTTAAAGGGACTTTAGGAGTATTAGGTAGTTCTTGTTCTTCTCATAAAATATGCTTAAGCAATAATTGTGCAAATGGGTTATGTGTACAAGGAACATCTCCTAGGTTTACTTTATGTAATTCTAATGATCAGTGTATTAGTAATAATTGTGCAAATGGGTTATGTGTACAAGGAACATCTCCTATGGGTTCAGTTTGTGGCCATAATGATTTATGTATTACTAATAATTGTAGAAATCAAAGATGTATACAAGGATCTTCTAGTCTCGGTTCTGGTTGTATGTATAAGGAGGAGTGTTTGAGTAATAATTGTGAGAATGAAGTTTGTGTACAAGGAAATTTGAGTGTTGGTGTTTCTTGTAATTATAATGATCAATGTTTTAATAATAATTGTTTAAATTATTTTTGCGTTGGTTATAGAGGAGATACTTGTGTTTCTAACTCTGATTGTACAAGTAGAAATTGTTTACGTGGATTATGTAGAGATGGCAGTACCATTGATGGGGGGAGATGTTCTCATAATGATGAATGCCGTAGTAGGCTTTGCCAAAATAATTTATGTTCTAGTAGGACATTATTAAATTTAGGTTCTGCTTGCAATAATAATGATGAATGTCTTAGTAGAAATTGTCAGAATAATATATGTGTACAAGGTACTTTAGACATAAATGATCTTTGTAATTATAATGAGGAGTGTGCGGTCAATAGTTGTTATGGTGGAGCTTGTTATGTTCAAGGGACCTTATCTTTAGGTAGTAGATGTTTTCAAAATAATCAATGTCGTAGTGTAAATTGTCAGAATAATATATGTGTACAAGGTCTTCTTCTTGTGGGTAATGTTTGTACTCATAGTGACCATTGCGTTAGTAATCTGTGCCAAAATAACTTTTGTATACAAGGTACTTCAACAAGGGGTGCTGTTTGCGGGCATAACAATCAATGTGCTAGTAATCTCTGTCAAAATAGTAGATGTGTATAGATTAATTAATTATTGGACCGCCTCTTTAGGGCCGAGTAGTTCACAGAGTCCTATTAATTCTTTTAGGATATTGTTATTCTTTTTTAGTCATTTTAAATATTAGTTAATATTTTTAAACTTTATGTTCTCTTTTTATTTATGAAAGAAATAACTGATGCTAAGCTAGATAGATATATGGATTTAACTAGTAGAGCTTTGAAGAAAATTAAGATTGATATTAATGTTAAATTTAATGCTAAGAAAATAGCTGAAGATTTTTTGGATATGGCTAATAGGTATATAGATGATGCTAAATTTTTTAGAGATAAAGGTGATTATGTTAATTCTTTGGCTGCTTTAAGCTATGCACATGCTTGGTTAGATGCGGGGGCTAGAATTGGTGTTTTTGATGTTGATCATGATAATGAATTATTTGTTGTAGATTAGAAATTTTCTTCTAAATATTTAATTATTTTTTTTGAATCCCCAATATATTTATTATTTATTTTTAGAATTGGTACAGTTTCAACTTTTGATTTTTCTTTTAATTCTTTTCTCAACTTATCGTTTCTATCTGAAGATACGTTTATCTTTGCATACTTAATCTTTTTTTCTTTTAGTTTTTCTCTTACTAATTCACAAAATGGGCAAAATTCAAATTGATATAAAATTATTTTTTGTATCATGGGGCTCTGGTGCATTCCTAAGTTTTAAGTAGAAATGAGGCTCTTAGCCTCTCATTGGTTTGTTGAGAATCAATGGAGAGGTGAGCCTCATAGCAAAAGAATATGAAGATTACTTAAATTTTGTGAGTGAAGCTTTAGAGTTAGCTAAGAAGATTCCTAGATACTTTTCTAAGTATAGCAATAAGATATATTGCAATCACCAGAAGTTTGTAATAGTTATTCTTATGCAGAAGCTTAAATTGACAACCAGAGGTGTTATCTCATTTCTAAGAAGTAATCCTAGTTTATGCTTAGAATTTGGATTACTAAGGATACCTGTCCATACAACAATAATAAGATTCTTTTTAAAAATAAAGAATATCATTGGTTTATTGCTAAACATAAGACAAGCAATAACTGTTGCTGTTGATGCAACAGGGTTCGAATTAGAGGCTAAAAGCTTCTATTATAGAACTAAATGGAATAGTGAAAGGAAGTGGAAAACAAAGCAATACATGAAGTTAAGTGTTGCAATCGACACAGACAAACAACTTATTCTGGATTATAAGATCCGTAAGAAGTTTAGGCATGATACTTTAGATTTCAAGAATTTACTTAAGGATTTAGATGTTAAGCATGTTGTAGCAGATAAAGGTTATGATAGCAAGAGTAATAGATTGTTTGTTGTAAGGAAATTAAAAGCAACACCCAACATACCTTACAGGAAGTTTAGTAGCAAGAATCATCTGCAAGGAAAGAAAATAATTCCTTTTGACGAAAGTACGTACCATCAGAGAAGCAAAGTAGAAACTGTATTTAGTGTAATCAAGAGAAAATATGGTTCTATACTTAGAAATAAAAGTTATGCAACACAGCAAGTTGAACTAATAAGCAAACTTATAGTTTATAATTTAGACAGAAAGCTAAATTATCTTTTGCTTATTCTGAGGGTTGCACCAGAGCCTCTAAAGATTAATTTTATATACTTTAATTAACTTATTTATTTTATGAAAAAAAGGTGTTTTATATTTCTAATCCTTGTTTTAGTTTTTATGTTTGGTTGTAATTATGTTCCTCCTGGTACTATGGATCCAGATAAAGTTAGTTTAACTAATTTAAATTTTTTTACTAGGTCTCAGGATGAATCTTTTGAGCCTGTTGTTGAGGAGAGTAATTGTAGGGACATAGATATTGGTAGTTCTTCTGTTGAATTTAATGGAGTTTTGACTGCTGAAGATTATTGTACCTTTAATGGTTATGCAACTTGTGAAGCTTTATCTTTAGATGGAGGTTCCCCTAGAGCTTGTGGTTATTCTTTAGAATGCAATGGTGTTGAACCTTATTGTTGGGTGAAAAGGAATGATGCCACAAAAGGATATGATACTATAAGATGTTGTGGATCTAGAGGTATTCTTGATTTAGACACGGGAGTTTCGAGAGTGTTTAGTTTAAAAAGATAATACTACTAAAAAGTTAAACGATATATATATATATATAACTTTATTTCTCTAACTTTTTATGCTTAACAAAAAGATGTTGATTGTTTTTGTTTCTATATTGTTATTAGGATTATTATTTGCTTTTGGTTGTACTCAAGAAGAGAAAGTTTCTGATGTTCAAGAAACTGGTGACCCAATTAAACTTAATGATGGTGAAGGATTTGCTCCAAAAGGTCTAGCACCAGCAAATTGTGTTAATTATTCTTTGAGAATAGGAGACTCTATTAATTTTAATGGTAAGAACATTACTTTAGTTACACTTTCTAATTTACCTGGGGCTATTTTTAGTATTAGTGGTTCTGTTTCTTCTACAATTGCACCAGGAGCTAGTCAGATTATTAATGGAGTAGTAATTAATGTTAGATATATAGATAGTTCTTCTGGTATTGTTGTTGTTACAATCTGCGAGGATACTACAAGACAAAGGACCTTTGTTGTTCGAACTATTGATAGAATTAGATTATCTAAAATTTATACTTCCTCTTTTATTTCAATTATTAAAACTTATACTCCTCCTTTTGCAATAGTCACAGGGACTGGTGAAAGAGATAAAGAATGTAGAGGCAGACGTGAGATAGCTTTAGGCTTATCTAGTTTAGGATCTAGAAGCGAAGTCATTCCAGGTGATGAGTTTTGTCAAAGATTCAATTTTAATAGTTGTCAAAAAATTATTGCTGAAAATCTAAGAAGTTATTCTTGTAATACTCAAATAGAATACAATGCTAGTTTTTATCCTTCATCACCTCCTTATTCTTGGGCTTGGGTGAGGCCAAATAATGCTAGAGGCAGGGATACTTTAGTATGCTGTGATCCAAGAGAGAGTGATAATCCTCCTCCAAATGGTCAGAACCCTCAAATTATGGTAACTTCATAATTTTTTAGAAACTTATTTTAGTTAGTTTATCTTAATTTAATTATATGAAAAAAGAAGTGATTGTATTTTCTTTAGGAGGAAGTTTAGTTGTTCCAAATAATGTTGATTATAATTACCTTCATAAATTTAAGATTTTTGTTAATAAATTAAGAAAGAAATACAATATTGTCCTTGTTACTGGCGGTGGAAAAACAGCTAGAGATTATATAAAAGCTTTAAGATATGAAAAAGCAGATAATAAATTACAAAGTATAATTGGAATAATGAGCACTAAACTAAATGCTAGATTAGTTGCTGGTATATTTGGCTTAAATGAAATAGTTCCTGATTCTTTGGAAGATGTTAAAAAACATGTTGAAAAAAATGGTTTTTGTGTTTGCGGAGCATTAGGATTTCAGCCAGATATGACTAGTGATGGAGATGCTGCTGAGATTTCTGCTTATTTAAAAGCTGATTTGTTTGTTAATTTAACTAATGTTGATGGATTATATGACAAAGATCCTAAGAAATATAAAACTGTGAAGCTAATTCAATGTATAGATTATAAATCCTTTATTGATATAGTAAATAAGATTAAATATGAATCTGGGCAACATTTTGTTTTAGATCAAGCTGCCGCTAGGATAATCTCTAAATCTAAGATTAAAACCTTAATAGTTAATGGTAAGAAATTGGATAATGTTTTAATGTATCTTAAAGATCATAAGTTTAGAGGCACATTAATAAATTAAGTTTGACCCTAATTCTTCTATTTTTAAGAAAATAACTATCAATCTTTTTTTAGTTTCTTGATTTTTAGTTGTTGAAGTTATTGTGTTTTTTATTAGTTCTAGGCTTCTAGGCATTTTATAGGATCTTGATTCTCTTCCTATATTTTTTAAATGATTTCTATTTGTGGTTTTCATCTTTTCATTATATTCACTGATTTTCTTTAGTAATTCTATAAGTGATTCTAGTCCTTTTATTTCTTCTTCTAATCCTTTTTGTATTTCTAATAAACTTGCTATTGCTCTTCTTTTTTCTAGACTTATTAATTCCCCTAGTATTGGTCCTGTTTTTTTAAGCGTTTCTTTTAGGTCTTTGGTTATCTTTTCAATTATTGGAATTAATACTATTCTTGAACAATCTATAGAGTTTACTAAGCTTGATATTCTATATACTAATGTTGAATCTAGATTTACTTTTGCGTTTTCTAAGGTTTTTAGTAGCTCATCTATATCCTTCTCTAGTTCTATTGATAATTGCTCTGCTTGTAAGAACTCATTTTCTAAATTATCTGGATTATCTAGTCCTGATAACTCTGAACTTATTTTAGCTATTGTAATATAAATGTCTTGTCTTGCTGCTAACATATGTTTATTATTTAGTTGCTTTGCTTATTTAACTTTTTTGATTAAGTTTTTAAGTTTTTACCTTTTAGTTTAATTATGATAATTATAGTTACAGGCAGTGTTGGAACTGGTAAGACTGTTATATCCAAAGCTCTTGCTTCTAGATTGAACTTTGAATACATTGATGTTAATAAGATAATTAAAGAGAATGATCTTAGAGGTAGCTATATTCCTGAATTAGATACTTATGAGGTTGATGTTAAAAAATTAAAAAATTTTCTATTAAATTATATTAATGGTAAAGAGGATCTAATAATTGATGGTCATCTTAGCCATTATTTAGATTGTGATATTATTAATTTTTGTATTGTTTGTAGATGTGATCTAAAATTATTAAAACAGAGACTATTGGATAGAGGATATAATGAACTAAAAATTAGGGAGAATT
>JAGVZM010000007.1 GCA_018302545.1 Candidatus Woesearchaeota archaeon
ACTTGCATGGCTTAATCGGATCCCAATAGCAGCAACCTCCCGCAGGATCAACGGGAATTATTGTCGCAAGAATAGGAAAAAATCACTACTCCTATTGGTATTACTCTTTCATACTTAAACAACTTCAAGTATACATAAAACATATCAGAAAAGTAAATAACTACCTTCCTTCACGCATGAATAAAAAATGAAATTGGATGTCCTATTTAAAGCTTATTGTTAAATAACAAAAAAATTACAAATTTTAGATAGAAATAATCATGAAAAAATATTTAAAATTTATTTATTAGCTTTCCTTTTACGTTTTTCTTTTCTCATCTTCTTACGTTGCCACTTCCAACGCATCTGTCCTTTTTTCTTCCAACGTCTTGAACTTCTCTTCATATTTAAAATCTGAACCAAGATCGTATATAAAAAGCTTATGGTAAAAACTAAAAAATACAGAAATTAACTATAAATCAAAAGCACCATGTTTTTTTAAATACTCAAGAGGATTATCAGGACTATCACTTCTTATTCTCATACAACCACTAGAGTTAACAACTAAAGATTGATTCCTAGCCACAAAACTAGTAATAGCCGATAATTCATCAGTCCTAGTAGCACCACGATAATTACTATAATTAACAAAACCCAAACTATCATTAGTTCTAAATAATCTCTTTACATTAGAGTAAGCATCACTAAATCTAGTTGCTAAATATCTAAAGGTATTACAAGAAAATATCAAATCAAAAGTATTCACTAATCCAGGATCTAATGACTTTTCAAAATCTCCCTCGACAAAGAGATCCAAAGAATCATGATGAGATAAGCTTATTAAATCAAAACCAACAACTTCTATATCTTTACCATACTCTTCTTTTAACTCTTTCAACATTTTAGGATTGCCACAACCAACATCACCTACACGTAAAACTTGTCTTGCACTCCTAACCTTATCATAAACAATTCTATTAACATCAATTCCTAGGTAAGTAGAGTAGTCCTCACAATCACCAGCAAGATACATATCATAACAATCTCCGATTATCACAAAACCATCATCAGCATGTCTTCTAAGGATTTCTGGAAAATGTCTCTTAACCTCTATGGGATCATTAACATTAACTTCAGGATAATGAGGTAAAATACTAGGATCCCCTCTATTAAGAAGATATGAAATTAATTGTGCTTGTTTCATTTTAATATCCATCTAAAGTAAAATCTTGTTTAGGACGTTTTTGTTCTTCAGAACCATCTGAAAAATTATCATTTTTAGTTTCATCTTTAGTTATTGTTTTATTAGAATATATTTTATAATACCATCCAGGTTGCCAAGCCTCAGGTTCTTTTAATCTCCAATCTTCAGCAAAAGCTTGTTGCCAAGTCTTGTGTTTTACTAGAACATCTAAAGCTAATTGAGGTGCTTTATGAGCAACAATAGCAACATTTTTACCAGAATAATCTTTCTTTAAAAAATCAAGAAAGTTTGCTATTCTAATTTTAACATCATCGTAACTTTCGCCATTTGGAAATGGTTTTTCTATATTTTCTTCTTGCAATAGTTCTACCACTTCAGAGGGTTTAGAATTATAATCTCCATAATTACATTCCCTTAACCTGCTATCAAGAATAATAGGCACACTTTCTCCAAATGTTAACCTTGCAGAATCAACTGCTCTTTTTAGATCAGAACAAAAGACAACATCAAAATTTTTAATATTAATTTTATCTTTAAGTTCAATTGATTGCTTAATCCCTAATTCTGAAAGTTCAACATCAGACCAGCCAGAAGAAAATCCTTTCTCATTATCTATAGTCGTTCCATGAACAAAATAAATTATATTAACTTCAGGATTTTCTTCTTTTACCTCTTGTTTAGTATCTCCAACCAATTCTTCTCTATCTTCAATAACTTCTAAGTTTTCCTTTTCTAATTCTTCTTTTGCAACTTCAACAGGATATCCTTCAATAGTTTCACTAGGATCATCTATTTCATAATTATTGTCGCCTGAACCTTGATCATCTTTCGGCACAAATTCTTCTTGTTTTATTTCAGGGTCTTCATCTTCATGGATTATCTTAGCAACAGTACTTAGTTTATCCCCCTCATCTAGATTCATAACCCTAACACCTTGCGTATTTCTACCTATGACTGAAATACCTTTTACTGGAGTTCTTATAACTACTCCAGATTTACTAATCAACATTAAATCATCATTTTCATTAACTACTTTTATGCTAACAACAAACCCATTCTTCTCAGTAATCTTAATATTAGTAACTCCACTCCCTCCCCTATTAATTAAACGATAATCTTCAACTAAACTTCTCTTACCATATCCTTTGTCTGTAACAGTTAATAAATAAGGACTATCAACAACAGCCATACCAATAACATCAGATTTTTTAATATTTATACCTCTAACACCAATACTATTTCTACCTACCGCCTTAACATCACTTTCTTTAAATCTAACTGCCCTCCCATCTCTAGTAGCTAGAATTAACTGTTTATTTCCATCTGTTAACTTCACATCAATTAGTTTATCATCCTCTCTTAGATTAATACCAATTATACCGCCTTGTCTTGGTCTAGAATATTCATTTAAGGAAGTCTTTTTAATAATCCCCTTCTTTGTAGCCATAACAAGATAATAATTTTCTTTAAATTCTTGAACTGGAACCATAGAGGTTATATTCTCGTTATTTCCTAAACTAATCAAATTAACTAGAGCACTACCTCTTGCATATCTACCTGCTTCAGGTATCTGATAAGTTTTCAACCAATGAACAACTCCACTATCTGTAAAGAATAAAATATAATTATGATTTCTAGCAACAAAAAGATGTTCTACAAAATCATCGTCATTCTTTGTTTCTGCTCCTTTAATTCCTCTTCCGCCCCTCTTTTGAGATTTATAAACACTTATAGGTTGTCTTTTAATATAACCTGAGTGTGTAAATGTAACAACAACTTCTTCATCTTCAACCAAATCCTCCACATTTATACCTTCATCAAAATCCCCTTGTAAAATATTAGTTTTTCTTTCATCCCCATAATTATTTTTAACATCAATAAGTTCATCTTTTATTATACTAAATATTCTTGCTTCACTAGCAAGTATCTCTTTCATTTCTCTAATAAAATTAAGCAGTTCTTTATGTTCATCTAAAATTTTCTGTCTTTCTAATGCAGCTAACCTACTCAACTTCATATCTAATATTGCATTTGATTGTATCTCTGTTAGAATATATTTAGAGATTAATCCTTGTCTAGCTTCACTAACATCTTTACTACCTTTAATCAAAGCAATAATATCATCTATAGAATTTAAAGCAATTAATAATCCTTGTAAGATATGTTCTCTTTCTTCAGCCTTTTTTAGATCGAATTTAGTCCTTCTAATAACAACTTCCTTTCTATGTTTTATATATTCATCTAAGCAATCTCTTAATGTTAATTGTCTAGGTTCTCCATTTACAAGGCCTACTATGTTAACACCAAAAGAAGTCTGCAAACTTGAATGCTTAAATAATTGATTTAAAACAACATCTGAATTAGAACCTTTCTTTAATTCTATAACTATCCTCATTCCATTTCTATCACTTTCATCTCTTAAATCAGATATTCCATCTATTATCTTATCCTTAACTAATTTAGCAATTTGTTCTAACAACAAAGATTTATTCAATTGATAAGGAATCTCAGTAACAATTATTTTTGAATCTTCAACTTCACATTTAGATCTAACTATAATTCTACCTCTACCAGTTTTATAAGCTAATTTAATACCTCCCACACCAAGTATTTCTGCTGAAGTTGGAAAATCAGGACCTTTAACAAGATTACATAATTCTTCAAAACTTAATTCAGGGTTATCAATTATTGCTATAGCAGCATCACAAATCTCATTAACATTATGTGGGGGAATATTTGTAGCCATACCAACAGCAATACCTGAAGAACCATTGATTAATAGATTAGGAATTTTACTAGGCAATACTACAGGTTCTTCTGTGCTATCATCAAAATTAGGTACAAAATTAACAGTTTCTTTTTCTATATCTTGTAAAAGTTCTTTAGATATTTTTTGTAATTTAGCTTCTGTATATCTCATCGCAGCAGGAGGATCCCCATCCACAGAACCAAAATTTCCTTGACCATTAATTAAAGTGTATCTCAAACTCCAAGGTTGTCCTAATCTAACCAATGCGTCATAAACAGAAGTATCTCCATGAGGATGATATTTACCAAGAACATCCCCAACAATCCTTGCACATTTGACAAATTTCTTATCATGGTATAATCCAGCAAGATGCATTGCATACAATATTCTTCTATGAACTGGTTTTAATCCATCTCTAACATCAGGCAAAGCTCTTCCAACAATTACTGACATGCTGTAATCTAAGTAAGACTCTTTCAATTCTTGTTCAATTAATGTTGGTATTAACTTCTCTGCCATTTTATAAAATCTCCAATAAATCTTCAACTGAATTTATCCTTCTAGTAGGCTCACCAGTTTCCTGATCTGGAACTTGAAAAGACCATTCACCAGTTTGAATCCAAAAAGTTTGACAACCAATACTATTTCCAACAGCAATTCCTCTAACAGGTCTATCATCAACAATAACAGTTTCTCTAGGTGATATCCCCAACTTAGATATGCAACTTAAATAAAGATCATCAGTTTTATCTTTAGTCACAATGACTTCTTTAAAATAAGACACTAACCCAGAATCTTCAATTTGTTGCCTTCTAGCATCAAGATTTCCATTAACTTTTGAAATTAATACCAAGGGATATTTTTTAGCAAGAGTTTCTAAAACTCTCTTTGAAAAAAAATAAGGACCTCTGCCCTTCTCATACAAAGTTCCAATCCAATCAAATATAATTCCTTTAATTGTCATTTTTATACATCCAAGTTTTTTACACTTTTAGCATGAGCCATTATAAATTCCTTTCTTGGCTCAACTTCTTCTCCCATCAAAATAGAAAACATATTATCAGCTTCAATAGCATCTTCAACAGTAACTTTCTTCAAATGTCTAGTCTCAGGATTTATTGTTGTTTCCCACAATTGTTCAGCATTCATCTCTCCCAAACCTTTGTATCTTTGAATTGTAACACCTTCATTTCCAATCTCAGCTAAAAATTTTTCCTTCTCCTTATCATCCATTGCATAAAGAATTTTTTTACCTTTTTTTATCTGATATAAAGGAGGTAAGGCAATATACAAATAACCCTGCTCAATAATTGGTTTTAAGTGACGATAAAATAAAGTTAAATTTAAAGTTGTAATATGGCTTCCATCAACATCAGAATCTGCCATTAAAATAATTCTATGATATCTTAATTTAGTTACATCAAATTCATCACCAATACTACATCCTAAAGCAGCAATGAGTAAAGCTAATTTTTCACTCTTTAAAACTTTATCAATACGTGCTTTTTCAACATTTAGAATTTTTCCAAATACAGGAAGAACAGCCTGATTTTCTCTAGTTCTTGCTTGTTTGACTGTACCTCCAGCACTATCACCCTCAACTATAAATATTTCTGATTTTGCAGGATCTTTTTCT
Source organism: Candidatus Woesearchaeota archaeon (assembly GCA_018302545.1). Taxonomy (GTDB): domain Archaea; phylum Nanobdellota; class Nanobdellia; order SCGC-AAA011-G17; family GW2011-AR18; genus JAGVZM01. The sequence continues at coordinate 5,569 of JAGVZM010000007.1, forward strand.
TGACAATCAGCTAATTTACCAGGAAGACCGCCTCCACTCAATAACCCCTTTCTTCTAGTTAATTCTCTAGCTTTTCTAGCAGCCTCCCTAGCCCTAAATGCATTTACACATTTATCAATTACAATTTTAGCATTTTTAGGATTCTCCTCAAAGTAACTCGTTAAAAAATCAAAAGTCATAGTATCTACTTGTCCTTTAATTTCTGAATTTCCTAACTTAGTTTTTGTTTGTCCTTCAAATTGAGGATCCTGAACTTTCAAAGATAAAATAGCTGCTAAACCTTCCTTAACATCATCTCCAGTTAAACTCAATTCACCCATCTTTTTCTTTTTGATATAATTATTAATTGCTCTAGTTAATGCAGTAGAAAAACCGGTTAAATGAGTGCCACCCTCATGAGTATTAATATTATTTACAAAACTAAAAACACTTTGTGAATATCCATCATTCCATTGTAAGGCAACTTCTACAATAGTCGAATCTCTCTCAGTTTTAGCATAAATAATTTCTTCATTCAAAACTTGTCTACTTTTATTTAAGAATCTAACAAATTCTTTAATGCCACCTTCATAATAAAATCTTTCCTCTTTATGAGGTTCATTTCTTTCATCTTCAACAACAATCTCTAATCCAGGATTTAAAAAAGCTAACTCTCTAAGTCTAGGAGTCACAATCTCAAAATCAAAATTTGTAATGCTAAAGATAGTATCATCTGGTAAAAAAGTAACTTTAGTACTTGTCTCTTGTCCGCATTCTCCAACAACAGTTAATTCTGTTAAGGGATTGCCCCTCTCATATTCCTGAACAAAAATTTTACCTTTTTGTTTAATTTCAACTTTCAATTTCTTACTTAATGCATTAACCACAGAAACACCTACACCATGCAAACCACCAGAAACCTTGTAACTATCTTTATCAAATTTTCCCCCAGCATGTAAAACTGTTAAAGCCAACTCAACACCAGTTTTACCTTCCTGAGGATGCAAGTCCGTAGGAATACCCCTACCATCATCTTCAACAGTTATAGAATTATTTTTATGGATTAAAACTTTAATCTTTTTACAAAATCCAGCTAAATGCTCATCAACAGAGTTGTCAACAACTTCCCAGATTAAATGATGCAAACCCCTACTATCTGTATTACCTATGTACATTCCTGGCCTCTTTCTACAAGCCTCCAAACCTTTTAATACTTGTATGCTAGAGGCATTATATTCTTTATTGTCACTCATTTTTCTCTCCTATTTTATACATCATAGATTTAGGAATAAATGGTCTTACCATTTCAACTAATTTTTTTGTATCATCTACTTTAAATCTTAAATAGTAATATTTATTATCTCTAAAACCTATTGTAGGATTTAAACTCCACTTCTCTTCAAAATGTTGCTTCATTAATTTATGTTCTTCAAAAGTAAAAGAATTTGTACAAAATATTATATATTTTTGTTTCTGACAGTAACTACCATCATCACAAAGCCAAATGGCCAAACTTCTAGGATTTATTTGATCTAATAATTTTTTAGTTATAATCTTATCCCCATTTTGGTTATAAAAGAGATTTCTATAATAATTAAATACATAATGTGTATTAAGGTCAAATTCAAATGTATTAGTTAATCTTCCATTTACAAATTTTTGAGTTAATTTTATACCAGAACCATCAAATTCTCTTAAAATATTATATTTCCATTCCAAATATCTTTTTTGTTTTGGAGAGTGCCCAACTCTAAACATACAGTTTTTATTTCTTTGTCTAATATTTGCATCACCAAGGGTACTACCAATTATCAGATCATGTTGTAAATCTGTAAGTAAAGTTTTTGGATTATTTTCTAATTCCTCTCTCCATAATTTAACCAATCGATAAATTTCTCTAACCTGTAATTTATGAATATCATGTTTTTTTGCAAACAAAAGAAATTCTCTATTATTTTTTAATCTAGCTAAGGGAGTAGATTTGCTTTTATGTATATTAGGGAAAAAACTCAAAACCCTAGATTCATCTATAATTCTATCAATTGCACCAGGAATAATATTTAGTTCTTTAGAAATTTCTAAGTGTTTTCTATTTATATCTAAAGAAAAGTCAAAATTATCTCTAAGATACTCAATTCCATAAAACGATTGTATTTTGTCTTCCATTTTATTTAGTTTTCTGACTAAATTTAAGTCATTTTAATTGTAAATATTTATCACGATTTTATCTAATTTTAGGATACAATTTTAATTTATAAAGTTTCCTAATTTTATATCCCTAAAAACCAAAAATTTAGGGCTTATAAGTCTTATAAAGCCATTTCAGAAAGCTCAAAAACAAGCCCCAGAAGTCTTATAAATAACAAAAAAATAGAGTGTGTATGAAAACAATAATAGTTGATACAAATTTCCTAATTTATTGTGCAAAATTTAAGATAGATTTTTTCTCAGAAATAGACAGACTAATGTTAACAAATTATAAAATAGTCACTTTAAATACCATAATTGAAGAATTAGAAAAAGTAAAGCCTAAAGAATTAAAATTAATAAAAAGATTCTTAGAAAAAGTAGAAATAATAAAAACAAATGAGAAAAAAGTAGACAAAGAACTTCAATTTTTATCATCTAAAGATTTTATAATAGCAACACAAGATAGAGAATTAAAACAAAAACTAAAAGGCCCAAAAATAATAATTAGACAAAAAAAGTATCTAGAGTTAAAATAAATTAGAATAAACAGAAGAGCCATTACCCCTATTAATCCTAGCAAGCAAATTATCTCCTGTAGATTTAAGCATACAAAGAGGAATAACACCTAAAGGAATCTTCGCAGCAACATCTTCGGTAGTATCATAAACTACAAAATTTCTAGCAAGATTAAAATCCTCAGCAGTCCAATCAGGTAACATTGGAATTCCATTAAATAAATTCTCCCACTGTTCATAAGAAACTCTAGCAACCAAACTTTTCTCAGGGAGAACAACATTTATTGTAATTCTATAACCTAAACCATTTCCTCCTCCTTTATATAACCCTAAAGAATAATGAAATTTAGCTCTATAATTTCTATCATTAGAAACAGAAGTAGGAGAAACATCAATTGGGTGTCTCTCTTCATCCGCTCCCTTCTTTTCAGGTTGTATGGGATGAAATGGCAAACAATTTCTTAATGCAAAATCAAGCTGCATTAAATATTCAGAATCAATAACAATTACATAATCACGATTATCCTCTCCTTTAAGAGAAGAAGGAGCAACAACACCAAATTCAACTTTTTTAGCAATTTCTATTAATTCTTCCTTAGACTTAAGATTAGAGGGTTTTCCTAATTTTGGAGAACTTTGGAAAGCACCTGTAGCAACAACATAACTCAAATTAGATTGAAACATCAACTCTTGAGAACCTAAATAGCTTTTAGGGTATAATATTCTTAAATAACCTAAAGCAAGTTTCCCTAAATCACCTAAATTTTTTAAATATTCATCAGCTAAAACATCAAATCTATTTCTAGAAATAGTAGAATCCATGAAAATTGCGTAAAAAGCAACTATTTAAGAATTATTAAAACCCAACAATTATAATAAAGAAATCAACCAAAACATTTAAAAACCAATCTTAACCTCTTTTTTAAAAATGTTCTATGAAATAACCGCTAAAAGTCATGTAAGGGTACCTCCAGCTCTAATGGGAGCAAACATAAAAGAAGCCCTACTTCAAAAATTAAATGATAATTTTGAAGGACATATAAATGGCGAGATAGGTTTTGTGATTTATGTTACAGAAATATTAAACATTGGAGAAGGAGTCATAATACCTGGAGACGGAGCACCATATTACGAAACAGAATTTAGATTATTAACATTTATTCCAGAAATGCAAGAAGTTTGTTTAGGTAAAATTTCTGATATCACAAATTTCGGAGCATTTATCAACATAGGTCCTGTAGATGGAATGATTCACGTATCTCAAACAATGGATGATTTCATAAGCTTTAGTAAAACAAAAGTATTATCAGGAAAACAATCCAAAAAAACATTGAAAGTAGATGACAGATGTAGAGCAAGAATAATTGCAGTAAGTTATAAGGATATAACTAACCCAAAAATAGGTTTAACTATGAGACAACCTAAATTAGGAAATGTGAGATGGTCTGAAGAGTCACCTAATAAGAAATCAAAAAAAACTAAAGAAGAATAAAATGGTAAAGAAAAAAGCATGTAAGAATTGTAAAATATTTGTAAAAGGATCAGAATGTCCTATCTGTAAATCAAAAGATTTAACTACATCATGGAAAGGCCGTATCGTAATTGAAGACTCAAATAAATCTGAAATAGCCCAAAAAATGGGAATAAAAATGAAAGGAGATTATGCAATAAAAACAAGATGAAATTCGAAAATTTATCAGAACAAGAAGTACCTATATTATCTAGAAAAAGAATTAAATTTAGTGTAGATAATGAAAAAGGAGCAACACCAAAAAAAGAGACAATTACTCAAGAATTAGCAAAAAAATATAGTACAAAACCAGAACTAGTAAGGGTAAGACATATATATTCTCATTTCGGAAGTCAACAATCAAAAGTTATTGCTCATATATATGAAGATGAAAAGACTCTTAAATACTTAGAAACTCCAAAAGGTAAAAAAGAAAAAAGAGTTAAAAAGAAAAAGAAAAGTAGTAAATAATTAATTTCATTTATTAGGAGAATTTAGAATGGGAAAGAAAGCAAAACCAAAAAACAAAGTTCCAAGTAAGAGATGGACAAAATATAAAGTAAACGGAAATAAAATTGAAAGATCTGAATCATGTCCTAAATGTGGTCCTGGTAAATTTCTAGGAATACATAAAGACAGAAAATATTGCGGATCCTGTCATTTTACAGAGTTCTCAAAAAGATAATAATGAACTTCTCTAAGCTAAAAGCAATTGTAATTAAAAGTAGAAAAGATTTTGAAAACAAAAAAATAAATAAAGAAACATTAAAAGAATTATATTTAAATTACAATAAAATAGAAGAAATTGATACATTTTTAGATGAAGCAGAAATATTATTTCCAAAATTAAATTGTGGTTTAGCTTCATTGTATTTAAAATACAAATTAAAAAAAGGAGTAATAATTAATGGTAAATATAAAGAAAATAATCACACATTTTTATTAATGGATAATATTATTATTGATATAACTTCAGATCAATATGACGGTCCAAAAATATATATTGGAGAAATTAAACATCCTTGGAAATTATAGATTTATTCTCCAACTAAATCAATATCTGTTGGGGGGTATAAAATTTATTTGGATTCTTGATCCTGACCTAATAATATCAGAAAGATATTTTGCTTATATTTGAGGATTGCACCATAAATTGTAAATAAGTCACAAGAAATGTATTATCAACTCTTCTATTACTTAATCATTTTTTGTTATTAAATTCTTCACTTAAAATATTATATTAAGAATATAACAATTTTATGAATTTAAAACCCAAGGATCAGATTCCGAAGAACCTTCACCCTGGGAAAAAGAGGTGATAATATATAGTATGTCTACTAGTATATAAAGCTTTCGGTATGTACTTACTTTAAAATGGTAACACTTTCCAATATCTGAAAATTTTAGCGATTTAAGGCTTATAAAGCCATTTCCCAAATATTACCCACAAAAGGATAAACAAAAAAATTTATAAAAAGAATAGAAGTAAAAGAAGATGTAAGATGGTGATGATTAAAAGCCTAACATTAAAAGGTTTCAAATCCTTTGCTAAAAAAACAGACCTTATTTTTGGAAAAGGTTTCAACTGTATTATAGGACCAAATGGATCTGGAAAAACAAATATCAGTGATGGGATCTGTTTCGTTCTTGGAAAATCTTCTGCACATGAAATGAGAGCTGAAAAATCAGCTAACTTAATATTTAATGGTGGAAAAAAAGGAACTCCCGCAAAAGAAGCAGAAGTCACTATTGTTTTCGATAATTCTTCAAAAAAATTTCCAATTAATGAACAAGAAGTAAAAATAACTAGAATAGTAAAGAACAATGGAACAAGTATCTATAAAATAAATGATGAAACAAGAACAAGGCAGCAAGTTTTAGATCTAATGAGGAGCGCAAGATTAGACCCAAATGGCCATAACATTGTACTACAAGGAGATATAGTAGCAATGGCTGAAATGAAACCAATACAAAGAAGAGAGTTGATAGACCAAATAGCAGGAATATCCACATATGAAGAAAAAAAACAAAAATGTTTAAACGAATTACAAAAAGTAGATGGAAAACTAAATGAAGCTGAAATTATCCTTACAGAAAGAGAGGCAAATTTAAGAGAACTAAAAAAAGAGAGAGATCAAGCTATAAGATATAAAGAATTAGAATCAGAATTAAAAGATAAAAAAGGAACTTTATTACATCTGCAAATAAAAGATAAAAAAGAAAAATTAGACGAAATAGAAAAAAGGAAAAAAGAATCTGAAGATAAAATAGAAAAAATAAGCAAAGAAATAAAAGAAATAAAAGAAAAGATTCAAGCAAATAAAGAAGAGATTAACCAAATAAATAACGAAGTAGAAGTTAAAGGAGAAAAAGATCAAATAATTCTAAGAAAAGAAATAGAAGAATTAAGAACAATATTAGTAAAAGCCAACTCAAGATTAGAGGTTTGTAATAATGAACTAGAAAAGATAAAAACAAGAAAAGAACAGTTAAAAAACAACATAAAAGAATTAAATGAAAAAATAATAGAATTAAATGAAAAGAAACAAAAACAACAATTATTAGTGGATGATAAAATAAAAGAAGAAAAAGAAATAAAAGAACAAATAGAAAAATTCAAACAAAAACATGGAATTGATACAAACATAAATAAATCATTAGAAGATATAGACAAGAGTTTAGATTATATATTAAATGAATTAAATAAAATAAACGAAGAAAAACAAAGTATTATAAGACAAAAAGATCAAATAGATTTTAGACTTAATTCTTTAGATGAAAAATTACAATCAATTAAAGGAAATAAAGAAGATCTAGAAGATTTAAAGAAAAAGAAAAAAAATTCAAAAGAGCTAGAGATAAAATTATCAAAGTCAATAAATGAAGATTCAAGTTATTCTCTTCAATTAGCAACCTTAAGAGGAGATATAACAAATAACTCAGAAGAACTAGCAAGACAAAAATCAAGACAAATAGGAATACAAGAAAAAAGTTTAGGAGATTTAGCAATAAGAAAAATTCTAGAAGTAAAAAACCAAATTAATGGTATACATGGTACAGTTTCAAGCTTAGGAACAACAGAATCAAGATATGCTTTAGCTTTAGAGATAGCAGCAGGTTCAAGAATTAATAGTATCGTTGTAGATAGTGATATTACTGCAAAAAAGTGTATAGAGTATTTAAAAAGCAATAGACTAGGAGTAGCAACATTTCTACCATTAAACAAAGTAAAATCAAGATTAATAGATCCAAGCATAAAAGAATTGATTAATAAAAAAGGAGTTCAGGGATTAGCTTTAGATATAGTAAACTATGATAAAAAGTATAAAGATATATTTTCTTATACTTTAGGTTCAACTATTATAGTAGACGATATTTCAATAGCAAGAACAATAGGTATAGGAAGGGCAAGGATGGTCACTTTAGAAGGTGATTTATTAGAACCTTCAGGCGCAATGATCGGAGGTTATAGAACACAAACCAAAGGAATAGGTTTCAAAGAAAAAGAAGTTGACTCAGCAGTATCAAAATTAGAGCAAGAAATAGAAAGACAAAAAAGATTAATAGAAAATTTAGAGAGAAAAAAAGTTGAAAATGAAGATATAATAAGAAAATTAAGAGAAGAAAAGGCTAACTTAGATGGTGAAATAATAAAGTTAGAAAAAACACTAAATATTGGGGAAGATACATCTTCTTTATTAGAAAACAAAAAAAATTTAGAATTAGAGTTAAAGTCAGAAGAACAAAAATTAAAGATTGTAGAATCAAAAAAATTAGAATTAATGAAAGATTTAGATGATACAAAATATAAAAGACAAAAGATAAAAGAAAAATTAGCAGATCCTTCAATAGCAAAATCTTTAGAAAAGTTAGAAGAAGAAAAACTAAAAATAAGAGAAAAAGTTCTAGAAAATGAAGCCAACATCAAGAACATAAACGCACAAATTACTTCAATGTTAGCTCCAGAAAAGGATAAAACAGAAAAGATAATAAAACAACAAGACAAAGAATCAGAAGATTTTTCAAATGAAGTAAAAAATATAAAAGAATTAATAATCACAAGAGAAAATGAATTAAAACAAAAAGAAGAATTAGAAAAGAAGATTTATTCAAAATTCAAAGACCTAATAAATAAAAGGAATAATATATCTGAAAAAATTCAGGGCTTAGAATCTAACATAGCTAGAGAAGATGAGAAATTAAAAGCACAAGAACAAAAGTTAAATAATATAAATATAGATCGAGCAAAAGCAGTAGCTGAAGTAGAAGCTTTGGAAAAAGAACTTGAACCGTTCAAAGAGTGCACCATAAAAAGAATACCAATAGAAGAATTAAAAATACAAATTAAGAATGATGAAAAAACTCTAAGCAATATAGGAAATGTAAATCTAAGAGCTTTAGAAGTGTATGAACAAATACAAAAAGAATATGAAAAAATCGTAGACAAAGTATCTCAATTAAAGTTAGAAAAAGATGAAGTACTAAATATGATGGCAGAGATAGAAACAAAGAAAAAAGACATATTCTTAAAGACATACAAGGCGATTTCCAAAAAGTTCAAAGAAATATTTGGTGAACTTACAACAAAAGGAGAGGTTCATATAGATTTAGAAAATCCAGAAAATCCATTAGAAGGAGGGATAGAGATTCAAGTAAAAGTTCATGGATCTAAATATTTAGATATTAAAAGTCTTTCTGGTGGAGAAAAAACAATGGCAGCCCTAGCCTTCTTATTTTCTATCCAAGAATATGAACCATCACCATTTTATTTATTAGATGAAGTAGATGCAGCACTAGATAAAAAGAATTCAGAATTATTATCTAAATTAATTGCTAAGTATACTTCAAGAGCCCAATATGTAGTTATAAGTCATAATGATAATATAATAACAGAAGCAGAATATCTTTACGGAGTATCAATGCAAGAGAATGTCTCAAAAATAGTTTCTTTAAAAATTTAATAATAAAAAAATTATTACCTATCTGTTTCTCATGAATTTGAAAGATCTATGAAAGATTTTCCAATGCTTCCTTTAACTCTAAAAGAGCTGTCTCTGTTTTATCATAAACTAGAGCTGAAAGGTATTCTTTTGTTGCTTTATCAAAATATTTTCTCGCAGTATCTATTTTACCCTTCTTATGTTGATCTCTTCCCAATCTATAATTAACCTTCCCTACAACATAATGAGCTTGAGGATTGCTAGGCTCAAATCTTATCACTAAGTCTGCCATTCCAACCGCAACATTATATTGTCCTCTACCAATTAAACCCTCTGCTTGACTAGCAAGATAAAAAGTATCAAAAATATCCATATAGGGTTTTAAATCTCCTGATTCTGAAACTGTTCTGGCTAAATCTCTAACAACAGTATTTAATCTTTTATGATCCTTAGCTTTAACCAAATCGTCAATCATTCTATATAATTCAGAAGCTTCCTTAATAGTAGGATCAACAGTTATAGGTTTTACTGAAGGAGTTTCTAAAGGAAGTCCTAAAGAAGAATCTATTCTTAGTATAGTGTCTTTTTTAACTCTATCTCTTACTTCTTCTAAAGCCCCAGCTAAAGCGGTTGTTAATGAAGGATTTAATTCTACTGCTTTACGAAAACCATTTCCAAATAGTTTCAAATTACTTAAAATATCCCCAGACCCAGTCTTATATCTATAAATAGTATCTAAAACAGTCAAATCAGCTTCAACATCTGAACCCAAAGGAGGTGGTTCCTGATCAGAAACGTAACTTAAACGTTCTCCCCTAGGTCTAGATAAAATAGATCTGACTAATTTAACAGATCTAGGATTACAAGATTTTAAAAGAGGGTCTTTAGTAACAATTCTATGCAAATGTTTTTTAAAACTAGTTTCATCTCTACCATCTCCTCTTAGTAAAACCATCTCTAAAGCAAGATCACCAACAGTAACATCCAAACTATAGCTTGCATCTAAACCATTAATAAACCTATAAAAATCACCCAAAAATTCTACTTTAGTTTTAACTAATTTTCTATATGCATCATATTCCTCATGAGATTTATGTTCCCGAGATAAAGGCCAAGAATCAAATAAAAGTTCAACACTTCTATGAGCAAAATTAAGAGCAGTTTTTCCATCTTTATTTTCAGAAATCAATCCCTTAAGAG
>JAGVZM010000028.1 GCA_018302545.1 Candidatus Woesearchaeota archaeon
TATTTTAAAAATTATAAAAATAATATTTTTAATTACATCGCTTTTGGCATGATGTTCATTTTAACTTTCACACCTCAGTTAATTATATTAATAAAAAAGGCTTGACGCAAACCATATGCTTATTGTTGATAACAGTGCTACATTTTTTTCAAAATATTTGCTTAACATTCTAAGTATCAATAGCAATGCAATAAATCCATTTACTGCAGATCCTATGCTAATCATATATACATAAGGCTCAGAGTATCCATTGCTTGGAAAATCAGTAAATATTGCAAATAAATGAGCTGCTAAAAAATAAGGCATCCACATCAATGAAGTTCCAAAGGGGTATTGACTGTAATATTCTCCTGTATTTGGATCCTGCCGTATTGAAGAAATTTTTCTTGTTTGATTGTAATATTCTTTTTCATTCTGGAAATCAATATCTTTGTCAATGAAAGCTGACCTTAAGTAAGAATAGTTTCCTGGACCATCGTTGCCCTGTATCCAAGGAGTCAATGCAACGGGCGTTATTATTAAAAATAAAATTATAAGTATTGTCTGAACTTTCAATTCTTTTAACTTTCTAAATATCATATTTTATCTTATGTTGGTCATTACATTGATTATCTTATCGCTGTAGTTTGTTTTTGCAAAATAAGTCCACCATGTTGAAGAATAAATAAGAGTTGCAATGAATATTATTATAATAAAGTATATTACATATTTTCTGTATTTTGAATCTTCTAGATATTTGTTCAGAAATATTCCTGAGCTAATTGCAATAGGCTGATATATCAGATAAACATATCTTATCTCAACATTGATTACAAAGTAAATCAGTGAAACAAGAAACCAGGAATAGATATATGCACGGAAATCTTTGTTTTTATCTATTAATTTCCATGACAAAGGGATGAATATGACAAATATCCAGTAGCTCCTTATAAGCTGATAAAGCGAGTCTATCTGAGGAATTAAGAAACTTCCAGTTGAGGATTTTGTGCTTGCACTTATAAAAAGATCTATAAAATAATGATAATATGAAAAGTAGCTTATTATGAATGCAAGTAAAACAGATGCACCAAATAAAATTACTCTGCGGCCATGAATTTCTTTAAACAGTATTTTAAAGAATCCTTTTTGATCTTCACTGCTTTCTTTCTTTGATTCCATCTTTATTTTGTACAGGTGATATACGAAAAGTACAAACAAAATTGACAGCAGTCCAACTGTACTTCCAAGATGAACTAAAAGAGAGACAGTTATTATTGCAGTCAGCAGTATAAAGATTTTGATGTTCATAATTTTTTTGTACAATGTGCTTACTGAAAAGATTGATATAAGAACAAACAATTGCCCCATGATCTGCGGAAAATCACCTCCCGCAAAAAACATGTAGCCTATTGGCATTATTCCAAAAATAAACGCTGAAATTATTGCCGCAGAGTGATCATCCATTTCTCTCTTAACCCATAAATAAATTATGAGTGCATTTAGCCCTGAGAATAGTGCCATTGAAAAATACATAATTGCCAATGCATTAAGCGGATCTAAGATTTTAAATATAGGATACAGATAAAACAAATACATTGGGGGAAGAGGCAGATGCGCATCAACTGAGACAGACGCTATACCGGAAACTCTGAATTTTTCATAAAATCTGTAATGAAATATATCTATAGGATAAGAAACTTCCTTGTCCAATGTAACGAGCAATGCATTTGCAAAATGTGCAGGACTGTCTGAGTTAGTATAAGATCTTGATACTGTTGGCAGAAATTGTGCCAGAATAATAATTACTAAAACTCCTATAATTAAAATGCTCCTGCTCTTTTTATCAAATTTCATTTCTGATTTTTAATCTTATTTATTTTAATTTTGTTGTTTTTATATTTTATTTAATTAACTGAATTTTTCAATATCAATACGCCGTCAGTCTGATGTTCTACTGTTAATAATCCATCAACAAGTTCATTTATTTTTTGCTGAATTAAATTCCAGTCCGCGGTTTCGCTGCACAACCCATCAAACATAAGATATTGATAATTTTTCTCCGTCATGAAGTCTTTAATCTCTGCAGCAGTCTTTTCCACAAATCTTTTCTGGAAATCCTGTACATCATTGCACCATAAACAGTTATTATGACCAAAGGCAATAATTGCCCCATTAGGGTAAAAAAATTCATGATTGCATGCATAAAGAACATTTGCAGGCTGCAAATTAAGAAGATACATATATCCTGCATTTTTTCCAGTCTGAAAATATTCATTAAACTGGCCAAACCTTAAAAATGTTCCATCTGGATACCACTGAACTGAGTTATATTTATATTTTGGAATTCCTGAAGTGTATATTAATCCAAGAATCAAAATAATAAACAAAACGCTCTTTAATAATTTTCCAGATTTTACTTTATGGAAGATATTCATTAGCGATTGAAATCCTTCTGCTCCTATAATTGCGACAGGAAAACTCAGAAGAGGCCAGAATCTGAATGAGAATAAAGCGACCGGAAGAACAGTTCCTCCATAAAGTCCTGCGAAGGCAAAAATAAACCATAGCAGAGTAAAAAGTTTCCATCCACCTCTTTTAGGGTTTAGGCTTTTGTAATCTAAAAGAATGAAAAGAATCCCTATTATCATAAGACTGCTTGCAAATATTAGTCCAGGAGAAAAAAATCTTGCCAGTGATAAAATCTTGTTGCGGTTCCAAGCGAACCGTAATACGGCTTTTCCACACGCTTATCTTCAACATATATGCTACTCCCCCTAAAGTTTTCAGCAGTGTCAATAAGGCCGCCACTTTGGAGAATGAGAGGACCCCACCACAATAATCCTAAAATTCCTCCAATAAATAAGACTTTGGTATATTGTTTCCAGATTCCTTTATTTGAAAAAGATTTAACTAGAGAGAATATTATGAAAAGCGCTATGAATTTGATCGGCTGGGTTGGCTGAACAAGTGTACTTGATCCAAGAAATAAAGCCGCAGCATAAGACCATTTATGATCTTCTTCTATTGATAATGCTGCATAGAAAATCAAAGGAACTAATGTAATTGCAAGAGAGTGCGCCCAGATAAAGTGGCTCATAAAAGAAGGAAGCACTGCAAGAATGAATGTTCCAATAAGAGCTTTTGAAGATGATTTAGTAAGCTTCCCGAAGAAAAAGTAAGAAAAAGGAATTGCGAGAGAGATTATAAGTATATTAAAAAATTTAAGAGTCCAGACAATATCTCCAGAAGTCTGATTCATAACTCCAAGCAACATGTCAAATCCTGGTGGATATGGATCTATATAGAAAAAATAATCGATTCCTTCCACCGGCTCAAAAACAGTTTTCTCTTCTGATATGTACTTTACACCCATAAGATGAGTCCAAGGGTCCCCATCTTCAAGCCAGGGGTAGGAGAATGCGCCCTTGGAATACATTAATACTGTAAATAAGAATAATGCCAAAACAATTAATCCAAATATATTGCTCATTCTGATCTTTTTAGGAAAATTAAAATTCCAGGTAAAAATTTTGTTGTAATTTTTGCTGGCCCAGTATAAAGGCCCGATTAAGCTGATTAACAGAAAAATTTTCCAATCCAGAGGGATGTGCAGAAGATTAAGCAGAACTCCAACTACAAGAAATCCTGCCAAACCTAAACCTATATTGATAAAAGTAATTTCAAGATAATCTTTATACTTTAATTTAAGAATGGAAGAGATAGTAAATCCTATTCCAAAAGTGTAAATGAAAAATAAAATTAAATTAACAAATTCCAATTAAATGCCTCAAATTTAATACAATTTATTTTGTTTTAAAAAGCTTATGCTCTAAATCTATAATCTTAAGATATTATTCAAGTCTTTCCAGAAATCTGAATTGCATTTGACAGGATTATCTTTTGCGATCCTGTCATCAGTATACCCATCAATGTCAAAAGGTATTATGATTTTTATTAATTTTAGCAGTCTGATAGGAAGGTGTATTTTTATTGCTTTCTTGCCTGTTTTTGATTTAATATAATCTGCAACTTCATTCAATGTCGTTGTAGTTTTTCCTGAGATGTCTATGATTTGATGCGGTTTGAAACTTTTGACTAAATCTAAGACTTTATTTGAAATATCTGAAGAATTAACCGGTTGCAATTTATTTTCTCCTTTTCCGATAAGAGGGCAAACCATTGTATTGCTCATTATCTTTGCAAGCCTGTAAAAATCATTTTTCTTATCAATTTTGTAAACATAATTTGGTCTGATTATTATATAATCAAGATTGCTTGATTTTATAAGTCTTTCACATTCCTTTTTTGAATTTCCGTAAGGGCCTGTATTTTTGATATGTATGTTTTGGGTTGAAAAATAAATTATTTTTTTCAATCCATTATTTCGCAGAACTGTAATTGTATTTTTCAATCCTCTAATATTTTTTTTATATCTGCTTTTTCTTATAGTTCTAACTATTGCAGCAAGATAAATTATGATTTCATAATCATGAATTATCGATTTAAGAAGATATTTGTTGAGTACGTCTCCTTTTATTGATCTGACTCCAAGTATATTTTTTGGATTTCTAGATAATATGTCAACTTGAAATTTACTTTTAACAAAACGAGAAACAATATCCTGTCCAATATATCCTGAACCGCCTATGACAAGAATTCTTTTATTCGCCATTTTACAAAATTCACAAAGTAACCAAGTCTGAAATAGTATCTATGATATGCTTTCTGAAGCAATGCATTGAGTTGTTCAGGTGTAAAATTAGGGTGATTGAATACAAGGTTGAACTGAGTATATTTGGTCAGGTCGTGACTAATTATCCTGTCTTCTTTTTCAAGCTGAGCATAGAATCCTGTGCCAGGATAAGGTGTTGATACTGAAAATCGCGCTACGGGCGTGTTTAGGCTGATCGCATAGTCAACTGTTTTTCTTATTGTTTCAGCAGTATCTCCTTCATATCCTATTATATAAAATGCAGAAACCTTTATTCCAATGTCATTGCATAATCTTATCATTTTATCCTGATGCGTTTCCTGAACTAAGAGCCTTTTATTTTTCTTGGCAATATCTTTGTCGCTTGTTTCAATGCCTATGTTTACATTTCTCAGGCCAACATCATACATCATTCTAAGCTTTTCTTCTGTAAGCAAATCCAGCCTTGTTTCCATCCCCCAGATTATATTTACTTTTCTTTCTTTCAGCTCTTTACAGAATTCAGGTATGAAATCTCTGTTAAGGCCAAATGTTGGATCTCTGAACTGGATACCTTTAGCATCATATTTTTTCTTTAGATGTACAATATCATCAACAACTTTATTTGGCGAACGCTGGCGTATCCTTGCACCTTGATATTCTCCATAAGTGCAGTAATATCTGCAACTATATGGGCAGCCTTTGCTTGCTTGGAGAACTAGAAATGGCTTCTTGAATATTGCGGGTATGTATCTGTATTTATTTATTGGAAATCCACCGTAATCTGGCTGTGGAAGATTATTCATATCTGTCATGACTGTGACTTGTACTTTGCCTTTAAGCAGTTCAATACTTGAGAAATCATTCATGAAAAATGATTCAGCTTCTCCAAGAAATACAAAATCTGCAGAGTTAAAAATTTCGGGATTCCTTGAAGGAAATGGTCCAAAAACTCCAACCAAAGTTTCAGGAAACTTTTGCTTTATTTTTTTGCAGGTTTCATTTTCATTATAACAATCAACAATCGTTCCGTATACCAGAATAATATCGTATTTTTTATTAGGCAAAAGTCCTTCAAAATAATCTACTTTATGCCCTTGGTTTTTCAGTATTGATTGTAGAAATGCAAAGCTTATTATAGGCAAGTTAACATATTTTTTTTTAATTCTTTTTATCAGATTTGTTAATAATGAATTACCATAATCATCGGCCGTTCCAAAACCTCCATTAAGGTCTTTATTCATTGCATGATTTTTACTCTTGTTGACTACATTAACGAGGGCGAAGCTCAGACTTGGAGACTTCTCCTCAGGTTCATTAGTATTTCCAGAAAATTGGATGATGTTATTTCCTGCCATTTATTTTTCAAAATTATTATTTTTAAATATTTGAAACTGTTTATATAACTTTCTAATAGCAAAATTCTTTAGTTATTATGATCTCAAATGTTATGTTATTATGTGCTTATTTTTTACTGTTTAAGTTATGCATATTCTTTGTTGGCAATTTAATATGTCGGAAATCCCTTGTATGAAAATCACTTGCTTTAGCTTGTT
>JAGVZM010000027.1 GCA_018302545.1 Candidatus Woesearchaeota archaeon
AGTTATTAGTTGTTTCTATTGTATATAATATTTTTGTTTGTTTAATAAATCTTCAATATAACTTCTAATAGTTTCTGCAACACCACAAGCACTACTTATATTTCCTTTAGAATTATTAGGATAGTCTCCATTATATATTTCTGATATTGTCCCTATGCCATAATCTTTTAGACTGTAAATTATATATTTTATTATTTTTTCATCTGCTTCTTCTTTTCCTTTTTTAGAATAATTATGTATTTTTAGATATGAAGTTATATAAGGTCCAAGCAACCATCCAAATACTGTTCCGTTATGATATGATTTATCTCTTTGTATTTCGTTTCCTTGATATATACCAATGTAATTTTTATCTTTTGTGCTTAAAGTTCTTAAACCATATCGAGTCAATAATTCTTCTGTAACTTTCTTTACTACTAAATATTCTTTTTTTATATTTAATATTCTAAATGGTAATGAAATAGCAATTATTTGATTAGGCCTTATACTTTGATCTTTAAAATCATTATCAACAACATCATATAAACAGTTTTCTTCATGATTCCAAAATTCTTTGTTAAATGATAATTTTACCATATTACTAATAACTAAATATTCTTCAAAATCTTCTTTAAATCTTTTAGCAAATAATTCTGTAATTTTGAGTGCATTATACCACAAGGCATTTACTTCTACACATTTACCTTTTCTTAAAGTGTATTTTGTATTCATCCATGTTAATGGTTGATCAGATTCATTACAAATCAAACCATCTTGCTTCATTCTAAATCCAAATTCAACATTTAATTTATAATTATTTATAATATCTTTAATTCTATTCCATAAGTATAATCTTATGAATTCAAGATTGTTTGTATATTTATAAAATTTATACACTGAATATACAAACCATAAAGATGTATCTACAGAATTATATTCTACTTTTCCATTTTCTCTTATTTTATTTGGTATTAAACCATTTTTAGACATATTTGCATATTTTAATAGAATTTCTTTAGCATCATTTATTCTGCCTGTTGTTAAACATAATCCAGGCAATGAAATCATTGCATCTCTTATTGAATAGTCAAGCCAATGATAACCTGCTATTATTGATTTTTCTCCAAAATCAGTATTTTTTACAATGAAAGAATCTGCAGCTTGTATTAGATATGGGAGCAGTTTATCTTCTTTTATCCCATCAAAATTATAACATAATTTTTTTAACGATTTTATTCTGTTAGTTTCATACTCAAAGAATTTACTGTATTCTTTTTCATCCAAAGAATAGAAATTATCAAAGGTTGAATAAGCTTGATCTATCTGATCTCCAACTACTAAAAAATTTATTGAAGTTCTTCCTTTTTTTATTTCTATTTTAAACTCTCCAGGACAAAAATGGTTTTCTTGGCAATCATAACCCCTTAATTTTTCTTGCTCATACTCCATATTATAAATCCATACTCCTTTTTGCGTGTATTTTCCCTTATCACAACCAATGATTATTGCAGGAGAATTTTCATAGCTTGGCCTAATAACTGTTGTTCTTTGTGTTGCAACTTGGTTAAAAACCCATTCTGGTTCATGAGTAATATTATGAAAACTTCTGCAGTTAACAAATGGTTTAATATTAATTTTGAAATCTTTGTCTGAACTTATTTTATAAGAAACTATTATTGCATTTGAATCATGAACCATACATATTGATTTAATTATGTCTATATTTTCTACTTTGTAATTAAATGTTGGATAAATATTAAAGACAAATCCTTCTAAGTATTTATTTCCATTAGGGTAATATTCATTTGAATATTTGTTAATGCTTAAATTAAACAATTTTTTATCTATAATTATCTCTTCTTCAAATTTACTTAATAATAAATGTCTATCAAGTGGCTTTTTTAATGATGCAATTAATAAGCCATGATATTTTCTAGTGTTTAATCCAATTATTGTAGAAGAAGAATAACCCCCTACGCCATTAGTTATTATCCACTCTTTTTCTTTTGCTTCTTTTAGTTTTAAATCCTCTTTTCCGAATATTAACATTGTAAATAGGGTATTTATCAGATATTTTAATGTTTTCGTTAAATTTTATTATCTAATTCCATTAAAAGAGCAAGAAATTCCCT
The DNA here is from genome assembly GCA_018302545.1 of Candidatus Woesearchaeota archaeon. Lineage (GTDB taxonomy): Archaea > Nanobdellota > Nanobdellia > SCGC-AAA011-G17 > GW2011-AR18 > JAGVZM01. The sequence goes on from JAGVZM010000027.1 coordinate 2,112, forward strand.
CAAATTTTTATCAATAACTGTCTTTATTTTTTCATCCTTAATTTCTACTATTATGCTAACTAATCTTCTTGATATTATTCTAATTGATTCTGTTATTTTTTTTACTTTTTTTCTATTTATACTATTTAAATTATTTTTCATAATTCTTATTTCTGAAATAATTGATCTTGTGTAAACCTCATTATTATTATATCTTTCTAATTTTACTATTTCTGTTTCAACAGTTTCTAAATGATATTTCATTAATTCAATTAAAGAATCTAATTCTCCCATAAAAATTTTAAATAAATTATATTTATATAATTAACTATAACTAAATACTTGAAAATTTCACACAATATAGAAAATGTTGAAGTGAATATAATTCATCCTAATATATTATTTGTAAGAACAATTAATATCTCAACTAGTCTTTTATTTATTGTACATTGAAAAAATGTTGAATATTTATACCTTCTAATAAAAACATTTCTAATATTTTAATTCCTCTAAAACAGTTCTTGATTCTAATTCTTTTTTTGTTGCTTTAGCAATACCATAACCTACAATCTTTTGACCAAGCAAGTATACAGAATTTCCTCTTTGAAGAAAAGTCTTTTTTTCAGATAAAGGAAATTGGATAAAGCAATCTATTGAACAACTTTGCAGCAATATTTGAGCCTTGAGGAAGAGCATAACCCCAATCTTTATAATAGACAGTCGATACTGTAGCCAAAAATCCTGCTAAATCAATGCTTGTTTTAATATTTCTTGTTTTTTTGTATATTAAACCATAATAAAAATCAAATACATATTGTAAATGTGTATTTTTAAATGCCTGTGATAAATCAAATGACAATGCAATAGCTATTGGCAAATGCGTTCTTATACTTTCTATTGGACTCCAATTAATCTCTCCACCGTGTACTTGTGGATGACACTCTGCTTGATTTATTATATGTTCAGCATAATTTCTTAAGAACAAATCAAGAGGTTTTTGTGGTACAGCAAGATCTCTAGTTTTACCATTGACTTCTCTTTTAAATCTCTTATAAAGAGGCCTTTTCTCTTTTCTTAATTGTAATAATTTATCAAATAAATTATCTAATGTTTCTGATTCATCACAAAGCAAAGATAATTGTGATGTTTCTTTTAATTCTAATAAAATATCAGTTAATTCTCTTCTTTTATTACTTATTTCTAGAATTTCTAAAGGATGGCTTAAACTTGAAAGATATTCTGAAAGTTTAGCTTTATAGGAATTTATAGCTGGTCTGCTATCTTTAAGATCTATTTCTAATGCTAAACCCATGGAGTTATATAAGTGTTTTAGTGAGTATAAGTATTTGCCATCAAAAAACTTATATAGTGTTTAATTTTTATAATAATATGCTTACTCCTGATGCAATAAAAGCTGTAAATGAATTTGTTTACAAACAACCTAGGGCTATAAAGGAAATTTCTGAACTTCTAAAAGTGAGCTGGGTAACTGCTGATAAATACATAAATTATATCATTGAGAAATATGGCACTATTAAGATGAAGGTTTTTAGGGGTGGCACTAAAGGCGCTTTAAAAATTGTTTACTGGGCCAACTTAGAAGGAATGAGAGCTAGTACTGCACAGCAGATTTTATTAGATAAGATAAGATCTGGAAAGAAAAAATATGATTTTAATCCTTTTGATGTTTATAGTTTAGTTGATCAAAATAAAAAAGAAGCTTTCGTTAGTTATCAGGACAAAATAGAGGATCAAAAATTATTTGACATTTTCAAATCTACAAACAGGCAGTTGTTTATTTTTTCTGGAAATATATCTTTTATAAATAATATATATAATGGCATTAGATTAATTGATGTCTTAGGAGAACTTGCAAGAAAAAGAATTAACATAAAGATACTATGCAGGGTGGATATTGCATCAATTAATAATATTAAAAAAATTATAGAATTAAATCATTTGGCTGGTTATGATGCAGTAGAAATCAGGCATATTGAACAACCTTTAAGAGGCTTTGTTGTTGACGATAAAATTGCCAGATTAAGAGAAGAGAAGAAGAAACAAGATTACAAGGAAAATGAGCTTAGTAAAGACTTGTATATCTTATATAATATTTATGATAAGGATTGGGTTGAATGGCTAGAAAAGGTATTTTGGAATTTGCACAGCAATGCGTTACCAATAGAAAACAGAATTAATGACCTTGAGAAAATTGAAGACTTACTTTTGAGCAAGTTTTGATAAATAATCTGGAACTTTATAATTCTTAAATTCTTCTAGAAGAGGCTTTCCGTAAATCAGTCTATAAAACGCCTCAGCTTCCATCTTTGCTCCTGTCAAAGCATTATGTGGTTTTGGTTCTTCTGGAAGACCTACATAATTAAAACATTCTATTGAACCTAATTTTTGTGGAGTTAATCCTCTTTGCTTATAGCTTAAATAAACTGCTGTATGGAGATCTACTGCCCTATAACTTACATTCCATTTTATATTATTTATTAATGCAGAATATCTTAGGAAGTCCATATCAAAATAAGGATTGTGACCTGCAAGAACTTTTACATTACAATTTTCAAACCATTTAAGAAATAATTCTATTGCCTGTTTTAATGTTGGTTTGTTTTTATCAGTTATTTGTTCTTTTGTAAAACCATTAATTGATAATGAATTTCCATAGCCTGGCAATAATGGATCACCTTCAAAAATTTCTGCTTCATCATAAATTTGGTTTTCTATATAGAATTGGTTATTAGGGTTTTCTAAATCTATTGCCCCTATGCTTACTATTGAATGCTTCTTTGAATCAAATCCTGTTGTTTCAACATCTACTATTATCATTTGAACACTTCTCCCGTCTCTTCAGACCAAAATAATAAATCTATTTCTTCTATATTTATGCCTATTTCTTTACAGAATAATTTCATTTTTTCTTCTATTTCCAAATATTGTTTTTTTGTCAATGGATTTGGAATTTCTTCTATAACTCCATGTTTGTGCAAGTTTTTTAATATGTGCCTGTCTAAAATTGTTAAATTTTCATATCTTCCAATATTTCTCATGAAATGCCCTGTTTCTTTGTATGCCATTCCTTTAACTTTTTCTACAAGCCAATCTCTTAGTTCAAAATCATTACTAAATTCAGATAATTTTTCTTTAATATTTAATCCATTATTGAATAATTGTCTTGCTTCCATGATATATTTTGCCTTATTATTATTAAATCTTACACCTATTAGATAATCTTTAATATCTTCTTCAGATCCAGTGTATAATAAATTTGTTTTCACTAGGTTTTGTATTGCTGCATCACATAATTTAGCTTTGCTTTGTGGTGTTAATAAGCAAAAACATAATTCAGCAAATATTCTTTTATCATTTTCGTTCCAAACACTTTTAAAATATTTTAACCTGTTTCGAATTATTTTTTTTCTTTGAGAATATGCTTGTCTTAAATAATCTATATCTTTATAAAACATAAAACTAATGGTCTTATTAAGTTTATATAATTTATTGTAATTTTAAATTATATATTTCAGCTACTATAAATCTTTATTAATAAATTTTAGGCAATAATATTATATGCGGGTAACATTTAGACTTGAAAGTAATTTTCCTGGAGAGAAACTTCTTAGATCAGCTCGAATAGAAAATCCTAATGTTGGAGATGTTTATTTTCTAGCAAAACCAATTTTGTATCTTGTTTTTTCCAACACCGTGTGCCCCAATTATAGCCCCTTTTTTATCATAATTTCCTGATTTATAATAATAATTGAAATATAGAATGATTTATTTTAAACTCTTTAAAAACTTATCCAATGATAGTGAATTTAAGATATTTTTTTGTTCAGCCCATCCTCTTCTTGCTTGCCATACTCCAAATTGCATAAATTCCTGATGGCTAATTTCATGCGAATCTGTTGAGATAACAAGTTTAACTTTATTATTTACAGCTTCTTTA
>JAGVZM010000029.1 GCA_018302545.1 Candidatus Woesearchaeota archaeon
AAGAGATAATGGAATCCATAATGATCCTACAATTATTTTACTAACAAAAATATCACTATAAATTAAAAATACAGATATAACAATTATTGCTCCCATTAAATCATGATATTTTTCAACAAGAAAAACTGAAATTGTTTTCCCATAAGAATATTGATATTTATTTTTTAAATAATATGATTTTAATGCTTCACCAGCACCGCCCGGAGTAAAAATCATGGATAAACTTGCAAATTGAATTTTAAGATTATCTTTTGTCGATAATTCAACTCCTAATGAATCATAAAGTATTTTTTGACGTAAACCTCTAAAAAAAACTGCAGTAATCTGCATAAATAAAATGATAGGCAAATATATTATATTTACAGAAATAAAATTTTTCATTAACTGATTAATGTCTGAATAAATCATGAATGATACATAAAAAATAATTATGATTGCCATTATGAATAATAGTTTCTTTTGTTGCATAGACTGCTAAATTTTGGACATAGTCATTAAAATATACAACACCTAAATCTTATGATAGTTTAGAATATATCACCATTCAGTTTTTATTCAATACAATCAAATTTTATTTATTAAAATTATTTAAATAAACTCTATATGACGGCAAAGAATGATTTCGTAATATGTCGGAATATTCTGGGCATGAAAATTTAACTATGATGGTTAGTTGCCATAATTTCAATAACTGGATGTATCAGGAAATTCTACCTGGATTAAAAGGAGACATATTAGAAATCGGTAGTGGTCTTGGTGTATTTTCTGAAAAAATTATTCATGATTTTCCTAATTCATCAATAACTCTTTCTGAAATTTCTACCAAATATGTAGCAGATTTAAGAAATAAATTTTCACAGAAAAGAGTAACTATTTGTAAATTAGATTTAAATAAAAAAGAAGACTATGAACAGATAGGTTACGAAAAATTTGATTCTATTTTTGCCTTGAATGTTTTGGAACATGTAGAGAATGATACCTTTGCATTAAAACAGTTATATCAAATGTTAAGACCTGATGGAAATTTAATAATTCTTGTTCCTTGTCATAAATTTTTATATAATGTAATTGATCATCAAGTTGCACACTTTAGAAGGTATACCGAGAAAGAACTAGTACAAAAAATTCAATCCTCGAATTTTAAAATTTTAAAAACTTTTCAATTCAATATGTTAGGCATACTGGGTTGGTATGTTAATGGAAATATTTTAAAAAATTCATCAGTGAACAACTCTGCTACAAAAGTTTTTGATAAAATAATTCCAATAGAAAGAATTTTTGAAAAAATATTGACTAAAAAAATTGGCTTGTCTGTAATTTGTTTTGCAACAAAATCTTAAGAATTTTTACTATTTAATAAAATCTAAACTTCATACCTATTCAAATGAATAAATAGGCATTAAAAATTAAAAAGAAAATGAAAATTGTTGATGTTAATAATGATATAAAAGAAAAACTTCGATTGTCAGGTTTATCTAAAAAAATGGGTAGTCTTGAAAAATGCGATTTTTTGGTAATTGAAGAAATTGATGGGAAAATTGTGGGAGCTGGAGGTTTAGGGGGTTTCTTGAATGTGCCTTCTTTACAAATTGATGACAGTTATCAAGGTAAAGGGATTGGTAGAATATTGATTGATGCTCTTTTTGAAGAAACAAGACGGCGCGGTTATTCTTATATTGCAGGATCACGTAATCCTGAAAATTTTAGAGCAATCAAATTACATGATATTCATGGTTTTAAAAGAGTGTTTAGAGTTCATTATTCTTCTGGAATTGTAAGAGATGTTATCATACTTGTGCTCGGGTCACGTGGAAAAATTATCAAGTGCTTTTTCTCAATTTTTAATACTTTACCTGGGACAATATTACTTGCATTTTTTTTGAAATTGGTTAAGCCTGTTTTTGGAAAAATTTTCACTCTTCCTCCAGAAGAATTTCCAGATGTAGATATAATACACATGATTAAGAATTTTGAAAAACTCAAAGATTAAACACGAGATTTTATCGAAAAATACAAATGCCACCCAAGTAGTTTTGTAATTACTTGTTTAATGAAATTGGATTAAAAGGAATACAATTTGATTATCCAGATCACAAGTATACGACAAATGAATTATTTGAGATTTTAGGAAATAAACTTACAGAAAAAGTAAGAGATAACATAAGAAAACTAGGGGTAGAACAAAGATATTTTGTAAGACCTATAGAACATTATTTAGATAATTCAGAAGGAACTCACCCTTTATCAGATTCTCATAAAGAACCAATTTCGGATCTTTCTGCCAAAGTAGCAAAAAAATGTCTAGAAGACTTGGATCTTAAGCCAGAGAGTATTTCCTGTCTTGTAGCAGCATCTGAAAATAATGATTATCTGAGTCCAGGATTAAGTTCTATATTGGTTAGGAAAATTGGACTCTCTAATTTTATACCTCATTTCAATTTACAAGGTATGGCTTGTTCCTCTTTTCCAAAAGTACTTGAGTTGGGAAGAAATTTGGTTCAAAAGGAAACAGATAATGTTTTGATAGTAATATCAGGATGTAATTCTGGATGGTATCTTCCACATCTAAAAGACAACATGGACATAAAAAATCCAAGTGAGATTAGCGAAAAACAGTACGATCGTGAAAAACAAATTGAAAAATGGGTATCTACTATGTTTTCTTTTCTTTTTGGCGACGGTGTTGTTGCTTTTGTATTATCTAAAACAAAAACTGGTGAAAATATGATAAAATTAGGAAGTTTTACACATGCCGTAAATTTTGATATGTTTGATTATAGAAAGGCATGTGTTCATTTACGCGGACACACTGCAAATCATCTCTATAGATATGAGTTAACTGCGGGTGCAAATGTTATAGAACGTGCGGTAGATTATTCTAAAAAAGTTTTGATGCAATCGTTAGATAAGAATCCAGATTCTTTTGATGAAAAGCTTGCTCAGGAATACATGGCAGGTAAAGAGAAAGTTATGATACATACAGGTAGCATGAAAATTCTTGATAAATTTAAAGAAGTTTACAGATTAAAAAATGAACAAATTCAGGCTTCATATGACACATTAAAAGAATTTGGGAATCTTACAGGATGTAGTATTCCTACAGTAATGAATAAAACATTTATGGAAAAAAATACTGGAAATGGCAAAGGATTGCTTGTTGGAATTACAATGGGTTTTGGATTAGACATAGTTGAAGTTGAGAGAGTAGATAATTAAAAAATGAAACACAGTTTTAAAAAAACTGCAATAGTTACTGGGGTTTCAAAAGGTTTGGGTTCTCATATTGCATCATATCTGTCTAAATCAGAATTTAATTTAGTATTGACATATAATTCAAATAAAAATGCTGCAGAAAAAGTATTCAAAGATATTTCAAAGAGAACAAGATCAGAATTGCTGAAATGTGACATAACAGAATATTCTGATGTCATGTCTGTTGTGAACAAAGCAATTAAAGGATTGGAACTCTGTAATTCAAACCAATCTGTATGGGACTTTTTATTTTTCAAAAGCTGTATTGCCCACAATGAAAAAACAAAAATTTGGAAGAATAATTAATATTTCATCATACACAGCATTTACAGGAATAGCTGGAGCTGCAAATTATGTTGCATCTAAAGCAGGAATTATTGGATTTTCTAGATCGTTATCAAAAGAAGTCGCAAAACATAACATTACAGTAAACACAATAGCGCCAGGTTATTTTGATACAGGTATGTTCTATGATATACCTAAAAATATAAGAAAGCGTATTGTAGAAGAAATACCAGCCAAAAGACTTGGAAAACCAGAAGAGATTTCAGAATTAATAAAAATTTTAATTTCTGCAGATTATTTGACTGGGCAGGTTTTTACATTAGATGGTGGATATTCAGCGTGAAATTTTATGTACACGATATAATAAAAATAGAAAAAATAAGAATTCATTTTTTGGTTTTAATTTTTTTTGTATTATTAAATTTTGTAACAAGTGGTGGACATCTATATTCTATGGATGATGTACAATACTTCTTACATACAGAGAATTTGGCGTTGAATCATTCAATCAAAATAGATCCAGAATCTCCTAGTGCATCAAAATTATTTAACACAGAGACTCTAAGACAGATACAAGGAAAACAATACGGATATCAAGGAAGAGAGTGGACAGAAAAGGCACAATTAAGTCCATATTATGATGCAAGTTCCCTACTTTTACCATTTCTTACTGTTCCATTATATTATTTAGCACTTGTTACTTCAATTAATCCAGTAGCAGTTATTGGGTTTTTTACAAACTCTGTAATTCTTTCTTTAACATCATTTATTATTTTTATTACATGTATGCATTTTTTCAGAAATGGGAAAATTTCATTTATTCTTGCTACTGCATATATTCTTACAACTTATGTTTGGTCATATAATACCGGAATGATGTTAAGGCCATTAGCAGGATTACTATTCACGCTAGGATTTTATCTGATTGTTTCTAAAAATAAAAATTATTTCAGAGCCACAATAGCTGGTTCATGCATTGGTCTAACTATATTAGCATCAATTGCATCGATTATTGTAGTACCGGGATTAGTTTTATTGGGAATTTTTTATTTTTATAAAAATAAAAACCAACTTGTATTATTTTTAGGAGGATTTACAATATTTGGAATCATACAAATAATATTAAATAAAATCAGATTTAATTCATATGTAGATTTTGGATTTGGGCCACATCAAACTACTCAACTACATAATCACATAGATGGAATAATTGGATATATTTTTAGTCTAGGATGGGGAATTCCATTTAATGCACCATTGTTGATTTTATTTCCAGTAGCAATTTACTTAATTTGGAGAAAAAATAAAGTCATTTCAATATTTTTAGTGTATTGTTTTTCAATTACATGGATATTTCATGGAACTGAAGTATCACCAATATGGAGTGGATATGGTGGATGGGGACCGCGATATTTTACTGTAATTTTACCTCTACTAGTAATCTCTATTGGGTTTGTTTTAAAAGAATTCAATCAATCAAAATTATTTAAAATTGGCTTTGTGAGCCTCATGGTTTTTGGATTTCTTATTAGTTTAATGGGTAAGCTTGTCTGGTACATGTATGGATATGCATATGGATGGGGGGTTTTGAAAACGCATTTACTGAATAATGCATGGGAGCAGATCAATTACAATATTCAATATGCACCAGTTTCACTTCATATTATGGCATTAAGTTCAAGTTATATTCAAAATCTTAAAGGCCCTCTTTCAGGAGGGTTGGCATGGGGATTAGCTCCATGTCAATTAGATTTTTACATTTATTGTAAATTTGGAATCATTCCGTTCATAATCATAATGATGTTTATGTTAGTAATAGGATATCTAGTAATCAAGGAACTTAATAAAAATAAATGTGTTATAAAATGACATAATATTGCATTAGTCTGTTTATGCATTAAATAAAATAAAATCAATTAACTATTCTATATGCTCGAATATAATCAGTACCATCAGGTAAATTAAAATTAATTATTTCTAATGTTTTATTATTTCTTGTTGCTGCAGAATCTATGAAATATAATTCAGCACATTTGTGTCCTACATCGAAGGGTTGAGATTGTGGATAATTAGAACAATCAGGAGTTTCAGGAAATAACATAACCAAAAATATATTATTTTTATCGAGCAATCCAAGAGATTCCATTGTAGGAATTGTTTCTTTAGTATTTTCATTAAAATTCATTCCTGGTGATCCTATATGAAAAATATTAGGAGTGTATTCACCATTAGAATATACAACAAGATTTCTAATGATTCCCCATGAAGAGGTGGTTGCCTTGAGATTTTTTTCTTTTAAATAATCACTGATTGTATCATAGACATACGCAGTTTGTGATGTGGATGCATTATCCATTACGACATACCCTTCGATAATTAATGGGATTTGAGATCCAATCAAAACCAATACTATACTGGTTGCCAAAAAATTACCAGTATAACTTTTGAACAAGGATTTTTTTAAAATTCTTAGCTTTGTTATTAAAATCTCAATTCCAATTCCCATGATTATGAAAATGAGTGGCAATGTTACTCCGAGCTGGACTGGGGAAAATCCAGAAACAGTAAATGAGCTAGTGAAGATTACTACACCTAAAAGGATTAGAAGACAGATTATTCGGATTGATTTTTGCTT
>JAGVZM010000006.1 GCA_018302545.1 Candidatus Woesearchaeota archaeon
CTTTTTATTTTTATATGTTTCTCTAATAGTTCTTTGGTATAATCTATTGTGTTTAGTGTGCTATGTGAAGTTTGCCTGTTTATTATTTCTTTTGTATATTTTTTAAATGCTATTTTTTCCAAAAATATGTTTACATATTTTCTTTGCTTAAATTCTACAATATATTGTTTGTGTTTTCCTTTTCCTCTTGGTTCTCTTTCATATAATTTAGAAACAATTCCAATGTTTAAAAATAAATACATTAAGTCATTGGCTAATCCTTTTGATATCGTTCCTGCTGCAATCCTGTTTCCACTGTATTCCTTGGAGGTTTGAGACCCATCTCCATCAAAATATCCCTTTAAATATTCACAAATTTTTTCTTCCGATAAACTAAAAATTATTGAAGGTATTCGCTTATCAATGGCGGTTCTGCCGCAACCTATTTTTTTTAATGTAAGTGCTAATATTTTGTTTTTTATAGCTATTTGTGTAGAAAATCCTAATCCTTTTGTTTGTCTTATGTATGGATTAATATTAAATAATTTTTTTGATAAACTAATCATATCCTCTTTTATCTTAGGGTTATCATTTGAAAAAACAACGCTTCCTGTATTTTCTGTCCATCCTTCAGATGCATAATAACCTAAAAACCTACAAAAATCTTTACTTATTTCAAGGTTTACAGATAAAGTTTTGCTAGTTCCTTTTTTAATTTGTAATGTTTCTAAGTTTAGATTTTGATTTGCTTCAATTGTAAGTTTTTTATAAGAATTTATTGGAAGATTTGTATGTTGTTTTCCTTTTCTTAAATATTGATAGATATCATTACTACAATCACATATTTCAGAAGCTTTTTTCCATCCTATTTTTTTTATTATTTGTTTTAAATCTTCTTCATAACCTTCTATTCTACAGTCTTCATCTTTTAATAGCTCTAATAAATCTATATGTGTTGGTCCATTCTTAATTGTTGGTAACTTTTCAGGGATAATTATTTTATTTCCAATCTTTAATTCTTGACACTCGATTGGTAAAATTTTAAAATTCTTATGTGTGAATAAACTATGATCTGGTGTCACAGTTATTTTTCTACCCGTTCTTGTAATTACTTCCAATAGTTTTGTTCTTTGTGGATGTTTAACTAAAGCTATTAATTTTTTAAGTTTAAATTTCAAATCAAAGTCCATGGAGGGTATGTAAATCTTAGATAGGTCTTTTCCTTCTAAATCTTGTATTCTTACTCTTTTCATTATTCCACTTTCTGTGATTAAAACCTCTTCATTACCTCTAATTGAGCTTCTAACTTCTCCCACAATTAAAGCAGAATCTCCCATTCTTAAAGAAGTTCTTATTCCTTCGTCTGCTCCTAATTCAGATCCTGATTTTAATAAAGCGGATCTAACCTTCATTGGTTGAATATCATAACCTAATTTTGCTAATGGTTCTACTGGAATCTCTCTTGTATTATGAGCAACTACCCCTCCAGTTATAAAACTTTCATCTCCTGGAATGGATAAATCGTAAACATAATCTTCAAAATCTTTTATTATTTCAATTGATCTTACTTGATCCCAATATAAATCTGATTTAGCTAAATTTTGTAAATTTTCTATTAATTTATTTTGTAATTTTGTTTGTTGTAACAGATTTCCTAGTTTTTCTCTACCTAAATTATTATTTCTTAAGATATAATCTCTGTAGTTAAAATTTGTTAAAATTTGTTTAATCTCTTTTCTATCTTCTAAAACTAAAGGAATCACATCTCCTGAATCATGGGTTGAATTTTTTGAGCATAATTTTTCTAAAGATTTTAATTTGTAGTTTGGTAGAAATCCAACATTCTGTTCAAATAACCTGCAAAACTTAAGAGTACTTATTGAAGAAGGGTATGTTTTATCGCTTTCTCTAAATTTTCCTATTCTTAAAATTATTCCTAAATTGAATAATAGGTTTTGTATGTCCTCTAATAATTTTCTTGAAGATAGGCTCATTGTTATTTCAGACTTAGCTACATGACCATCTCCACTATACATCCCTTTTAAAACTTGAGAAATTTGCTTTTTAGATAGATTAAACATCCAGTTTGGAATTCTTTTTGTATAAGCATTTCCCCTTAATTCGAAAACTTTTATCATTATCTCTTTTAATGTTTTTGAGTTTAACATCAAAGAAAATCCATCAGAGTGCATTTTTACATTAAAATTATATTTATTTGCAAGTTCATAAGCAAATTCTCTATTTTCTTCTTCAACAACTGATAGAAGAACCGAATTTTTGTCATAACACCCATCAGCTATCCATAATCCAAAGAAAGTTAGTAAATTATCATCTAACTTTAGTTTAATTGGTAATGCACCTCCATGATTGCCATGTTTGAATTTTGCATTTTCCAATGAAGAAGTATCATAACCTAAACAGGCCATATCTTTTATTATTTTTATTGGAATTATGCCTTCTCTAATCCACCTACACCTTAAAGATCTATTGTGTTTATGTTCTTTGCCTAATTGATGTATTTCAAATTTATTATTTTTTAAGAATTCTTTAACACAATCTCCAAAAATGTAACCGTTATCAAATTTTTCTAAATGGTCTAATAGAGATATTTCTTTTATTTCATTTAAGTTTTCTGGTATTTTTCTTGTTGTTGCTATGAAATCTTTTTCTTTTATTTCATTTACTTTTATTTCTGAAATTTCTGCATTTTCTCTTAATCCAAACAACGAATGATCTCCTGTTACTTTTATTACTTTCCCCGTTCTTGTTGTTATTTTATAAATTGGTTTCTTTACTTTGTGTCTAATTAATTTTGTTGGTTTTGACCATTTTATTTTTCCTTTTTTATCCATGGAAAGAATTTCTATATTTTCATTGTTGCCAGATACTTCATGATTTGATAAAGAATACCAAAGACTATAAGTATCTAGATTATGGTCAACTAATTTCCCAATAGTTGTTCTTTCTATTTTATTTGCTTTTTTTATTAAAATCTCGGAATCTCCTGTTACACTATCTTCAATTACAATTATTCTATATTTCCTCATAATCTCTACTAAAACAGAACCAATTAGACTAGTTTTACCTGATCCTCTAGTTCCAGCTATGAGTAAAGTTCTGGAACCATCAATAATAAAACTTAGTAGACCTGCTGCTAAATCATTAATCATACCACTTTTAATAAATAAAGGTAATGTCCAAGGTTTGTCTCTATGTCTTCTTATAGAAAATGCTAAGCCTGTTGGATTTAATGGTCTAGAGATTATAGCTACTCTTGCTCTTGCTTCTGGCAAGGTTAATTCTGTATCCAAAACTGGATTTGCTTCATCTAAAGGCCTAGCAGATATTAACCTAAATTTTGATGCCCAACTTTCAACATCTTCAGCTGAAGGAACTATGTTGGTTATACATTCATCATATTTTCCATGAACTAAAAAGATAGGTGTTGCTCCTGCAGGAGAATTTATTGCTATATCTTGAACTTCTGGGTCTAACAATAATGATTCTATTAAACCAAAACCAACAGTATACCTAACTAATATTTGTGCTAATTCTTCTATTTCTTTATACTCTAAAGGAATTCTTTTATGTTCTGATAATTCTGTTATTAAATCTCTGCCAATATTAAAAAATGTCGTTCTCATTTTTTCTGGATCAATAAACTCTTCTGCTTTTGGTTGATGCTCTGCTAATACTTTTCTTGCTAATTCTAAAAGCTCGTATTTATCTTCAGTTAATTGAAATTCTGGGGGGGTTATGTGATAAAGCGGTTTTATAGTATCTTTTGTGTTAAAAATTTGTATGTGTGTATTTTTATTTAAGGTGTAAGCATCAATTTCTTCTCCATCTAATGGGGGAGTAGCTGCTAATCTAGTATACATAAAATCTGGAGTTATTGTTGGATGGAATATTTGTTTATACAAAGATCTTGATTCAATTTCGTATCCATCAATTTGATCTTTTACATTTTGAATTAGTTTTGTATTATATAGTAAAGAGTATATCTCTGTTAAGATAGATAAATAGGGTTGAACTTGTGTTTTATATTCTTCTGGAGGATTGTTTGATAAATTAATTTTTTCTTCTCTTATTAATCTTTTAGTTTCTACAAATGCTCCGACAGGATCTGTTCTTAATAAATTTAGAACAACATATTGTAAACTTTGTATTCTTGAACTTACATCAGGCAATGGCCCGAAAACTTCTAAGGCTGCTTGTGTTAGAATACTTTTTTGTTTTATAAAGTGATTATATATTTGTGCAATTTCTAGGAGCATCTGTGTTTGATTGTATCCATATTCATATTTTTTCTTTTGATGAAAGGTTATTCTAGATACAGAGGGGGTTTGAGATAATTTTTCTACTATTGAAGACATTACTAATGCATCATCTTCTATAGAAGGAATTTTAGGATAAGATTCGTAATTTATGTGCATTATTTCTTCTGCACCTTCTTTTAGTACTTCATGCTCTCCTGGTTTTGTCTTTTTTTTGAATAATACCATAACTAGTTTTATATACTACTTATTTTATTATAAATTTATTGGAAACAGAATAAAAATGGTGCAAGAACAAAGTTATTCTCCTGAAGAAATGTTATTTGATTTGACTAATAGAGTGAGAAGCCTAGAGGGGAAATATAATTTATTAAGAGATCGGGTTTTGATAATTAATAATAATATGATTGAAGAGTATAAAAGAATGATGTCTGAAGTTAAAGCTATTAATGAAGATCTTAGAGAAATAAAAGATGATATGTTTAAGTTGAGAGAGAGTATTAGGCATTTAATAAAAGAAACAGAATTATTTGCTAAAAGAGATGATGTCCAATTTTTGGAAAAGTATATTAATTTATGGAACCCTATGAAGTTTGTTACTGAAGCAGATGTAATTAGATTAATAGAAGGAAAAAGAAGAAATAAATAAAAAATGATTAATGAAAACATAAAACAAATAAAAGCAGGTGTTGCGGGAGATATAGATGATGTACCTGCTCCTTCTCCAGATAATACTGAAAGTTCTTCACAAAATCAAATGCCTATGGAACATGATTCTTTACCTGAGACTAGTTATTCTAGTGAACTAGGAGACACTAGTGGAGGGGGAATTAATTATAGTGCACCACAAACTCAAGATACAGGTGGACAAGGTTATTACCCTACTGAGCAATATAGTGGGGGGCAAATAGATACAGAATTTATTCATCAAGTAGTTGAACAAATAATTAGTGAGAAATGGGATGAGACTCTGGGAAAAATAGGTAATATTGCTGTATGGAAAGAGAAGACTAATAATGATCTTCTTTCCATTAAGCAAGAAATAATAAGAGTCCAAGAAAGATTTGAAAATTTACAGAGCGCCGTTTTAGGAAGGGTTAAAGATTATGATCAAAGTGTTAAAAGTATACATACAGAGATGAAAGCTTTAGAAAAAGTATTTGAAAAGATTTTAGAACCTTTAACAAGCAACATAAAGGAATTAGATAGTATTACTAATGAATTAAAGAAACATCATAAAAAATAATTATACTTTGTCTACCAATAATTTAATTGAAATTGCAGCAATAACTAATATAATTAAAGCACCTAGGACTCTTGGGTGAACTATTGTAGAGATTACTTGAGACCTAACGTCCTGTGCTCCTCTTTCTACACTATCTCCAGAAGAAGTATCCTCATCAAAGGGAGTAACTTCAGGTTCGAATACTACAACTAAACCAATTAATATTACAATTAAAATAACTACATAAATTGTAATATGACCCCCAATAGTAGTCCAGATCTCCTCATTTTTTAGTCCTAACCAAGAATACATCCCAAATATAATAGCTAATATAAGTATTACAAATACTAGCCAAGGAGTAATTGCTGCCACTACTAAAGTTAGTTTTCCTGCAAATACTGCAACAGCAGCTATACAAACTGCTGCTAAAAAGTTTAAGGCTGCAGTTTTTTCATCTCCAAATAATTTTGTTTTAGTTAATAGAGAATATATTATTACAAAGATTAATAAAAAAACAAAGATTGGAGTGATAAGAGATAATAAAGAGGTGTCTAAAACGGTTGCCATTTATTTTCCTCCAAACTCCTTTGCTAATTTTTCAAGGAAACTTTCAGTTTTTGGTTTATCTGGATTTTTGGTTACAACTCCAATTACAATTAATAGGATAACTAGAGGAACCCCTATAGCAATTATGGCTTCTTTATCTTGGGAAGTTAGTCCTAATCCCCCAAATGGAGAAGGCGATGCTGTTAATGCATAGATAATAGCAATTATTATAAAAATCACAGCTACTCCTAATACATTCCCTTTTAAGCCTGAGAATTCTTTTCCTGCAAGCATAGCAATCAATAAAAGACCCATTAATACCACAACCATAATCATCGCTACTCTTGGAAGGAATAGATTAAGCAACTCTACAAGTTCAGTTTGCACTACTATTAGAAGACCTACTACTGTAGAAACAATTACATTAATGTTTGTTTTTCCTTGACCAAATATCTGAGTTTTTTCTAGTATCGCAAAGACTATTGAGAATATAAGTAAGAAAGGTAATAATACATCGAATACTCCTATGTCAACTAAATAGTCTATAGAGTTTCCAAGATTGAGTGAGGTTGCCATTACTCTTTTTTTCCTCCTGATGTGCTTTTAGTTATATAATAAATTGCAAGTATTGCAACTAATAAAAATATGATAGACATTACAATTGGTCCTGAAAAGTTATTTATTACATAAGTTAAAAGATAATCTAACCAAGTTTGACCACTTTCTAAAGTTAGAGAATTTAATATAATTAAAATTAAGATGATCATCGAGATTATAACAAAAGCAAGAGTAACTTTGGGATAATCTTCTTTGAATTTGAATTCTTTTGAGCCCATGAATATACCAATCATCATTAAGAAAGCTACAAATGCAACAATGATTAGAACAACATTTGGAAGTGCTGAATTAATTGCTGAAACAACTTTGTTTGTTGCTACAACAAGCATTGCTATAACAAAAGCAACAATTGTGTTTAATTCTTTTTTTGGTGCTTCTTTATCTTCTCCTATTTTTTCTGTTCCTAAAATTTTTGTCTTTTCTAAGATAGCAAATATTAAGGCAAAGACCAATAGAAATGGCAAAACAACATCAAATAAACCAAACTCTCTTAGAAACTCGATTGCGTTTTGTAACGGAGTGGTCATAAAGTTAAAAGTGAGATAATTACTATATAAGCATTTTGGTTAAAAAAAGAAAATTAGTATTCTTCAATCGCTTCTGCTGTTTCTTCTGCCACTTCTTCAGAAGGCAAAGCAGATTTAGAAACTATCATTATATCTCCAACTGCTTTTACAAGTTGATGAGGAATGGTAACTCCTCTTGCTCCAGATAAAACTCTTGAAAGCTGAGAATTTTTTGTTGCCTTAACACGCCAACCATAAACTTTACTTCCTTGGAATATTGCTTCTTCTACATCTCCATAATAATGACCATCGTCTGTAAAAATACGCATCCCAAAAACATCAGTTACTTTTCTTGATTTTAACATTATAAACCACCTAACTATTTTTTGGAATACATTTTTAAGTTTATATATTTTTCCATTCTATTATGCGGAGATTCAAAAATCTAGTTTTAGTCGGGACATCACATATAGCTAAACAGAGTTTAATTGAAGTAGAAGAAGTAATAACTAAAGAAAATCCTGATGTTGTTGCTTTGGAGTTGGATAAACAAAGGTTTTATGCTTTAATTAGAAAAGAAAAAGGAAAACTTAAGTTACAACATATAAAAAATATTGGTTTTAAAGGTTATTTGTTTGCAAAAGTAGGAGAGTTTGTTGAAAGAAAACTCGGAGAAAGAGTAGGGGTTAGCCCTGGGGAAGAGATGTTAAAGGCTGCAGAGTTAGCTAGTAAACAAGGTTGTAAAATTGCTTTGATTGATCAAAAAATAGAGATTACTTTGAAAAACTTTTCTAAAGAATTAACTTGGAGAGAGAAATTTAACTTTATTGTAGATATTTTTAAGGGGGTATTTAGTAAGAAACATAGAATTAAAATTGATTTAAGTAAAGTCCCTGATCAAGAATTTATTAATAAAATGTTAAAACAAGTTAAAGATAGATATCCTAATTTTTACAAAGTATTGGTTACTGATAGAAATAAATATATGGCTGCAAAGTTGTCTAATTTGATTCCTAATTTTAATAAAATAGTTGCTGTTGTTGGCGCAGGCCATGAAGATGAGATCATAGAAGAGATTAAGATATTGTTAAAATAATGATTGTTCGGTGAACGATAGTTTCAATTTAGATTAGAGTCTTGGCTAAGTTTATATTCTTTTTTAACCATTAAATTTTATGAAAAGTAAAATATTAATTGCAATGGTTTTGGTATCCCTTTTTTTGTTAGTTGGATGTACTCAAACATCCTTCAAGGCAGGAGAAAATAAAACAATTATTAAAGAGGGAAATAACAGAACAATTCCATTAGGGGTATTAAATAGATATTATGAATTAAGTGAACAATACAAATATAGTTTAGGTGCAACTCTACAGTCTTGTCCAGCACAAGATAAAAACCTATTTGTAGTTATTGGAAGCGGGGGCTTTTCAGGGATAACCTATTATTATGATCTTGAAGGAAATATCTTAGGAAGTTATGAATGGGATGATATGGTTGAACCTGATGAGCCTGCACCCCCCTTTGAAATAGATTATACTAAATGTATTATTTTAAAAGAGTCTTAAAAAGTTTACCTAACAATGGTAAACATTAAATAAAGGTTCGATTCAATCTTATTAATGTTTAATAAAAAAGAGTTTTGGCATTTATTAGTTTCAATTTTAGTTTTGGGATTTATATTTGGATTTGATGATGGAGCCAAAAATTTTCTATTCATTAATTGGATTAGTAATCTTATTTGGATCTTGTTTCTAACAGCAATTGCAGTTTTGTTTAGAGAGCTAGTCATTAAATTATTTGCAAGAAGACATGATGTACAAAGTCAATATGAAATTTGGTATGTTGACTATTTAGGATTTTATCTCAAAGAAAAAAAAGGAAAGGGTTTTTTGAATATATTTAGAGAGACTATTAAAAAGCCATATCCTCTTGGAATCTTATTTGCTCTAATATTAGCTGTTGCAAGTAATGGAAAGGCTTTTTTTACAGCAGTCGGAGTTCATAACTTTAAAGAGATTGAAAGCGCTAGAGTTGGAAGAAAACATGGTAGAATGACTTATTTAGAAGAAGCACAAATAGCATCTAGTGGAATTTTTGCTAGTTTGTTTTTAGCTTTTCTAGCATTATTAATAGGGGAGATGTTTAATTTTAAATTATATTCTTTTGCAAATATTAATTTTTATCTTGCTTTATTTAATATGATCCCTCTTTCTAGATTAGATGGCGCTAAAATATTTTTTGGAAGTTTATTAATGTATATTTTTGTCTTAGTATTCTTAGTAATTGGATTTTTATTAATGAAGTTAAATGTTCTTCTAGGATTTTTAATTGGTTTTTTGATTGCTTTTGGAGCAGTTTTGTTTTATTATTTTAAGTATATCAATTAATTTAGTTAGAAGTTATGACTAAAACTTAAATTATTTAAGTAAATTTTATATATTACTTATTTTATTTAATGATTAAAAGAAAAAATTGGTGTGATTTAATGGGTAATTTAAAATTAGGGATATTATCAATTTTAATTTTTGTTCTAATTCTAAACTTTGTTTATGCTGAAAATTGTTATTTGAATGATGGAAATCAAAGTTCTTGTGAATCAGATTCTACTTGTTTCTGGGATTCTTTTGGAAATTGGTGTCAAGATAGGGGCTGTTGGAATTTATATGATCAGTCAGATTGTAGTAATTCCACAGAGATTTTAAATTTGAGTTGTAATTGGAGAACAGGAAATGCTAATTGGTGTCAGGCCGCAGATTGTTGGATTTATGATGGTACAGATGAAAATACTTGTGAAACAAATACTGCAGGATTAGCTTGTGAATGGAATGAAGAATGTCATGGTGGCCCTAATTGCTGGAATATAGATAATCAGAATACTTGCCAAAGCACCTCTGGATGTAGTTGGGGTGGATGTTTTAGAAAAGGTTGTTGGGATTATGAAACTCAAAATGAGTGTTCTGGACAGACAGGAATAGATGGAAGAGATTGTGCTTGGGATTCTTCAAGCAATCATTGTTATCAGCAAGGCTGTTCAGCATACACAAGTCAATCTATATGTACAGATAATGGATGTGTTTGGGATAGAGGTTCTTGTATTGAAGGGGGCTGTTGGACTTATTCATTTACAAATCAATCAACATGTGAGGGATCTGGTTTGAATTGTCAATGGAGCGATCCTTTTTGCCAAGAATTGGGATGTTGGAGTTTAGGTAATGAATCTAGTTGTCAAGCTTCTTCTGAAAATTGTCAATGGGTTACAGATACAGGTGGTTGGTGCGAACAATTGGGTTGTTGGTCTTTTGATGGAACAGATAATGATACTTGTGAAAGCTCTGGTTTAGGGTGTGCTTGGAGTGATAATAATGATCCTATTAATTCTTGTGAGGCTATTGCAGAATCTTGTGGTGACCTTTCGGATACAGATCAGGATACTTGTGAACTATCAGGATTGAACTGTAATTGGAATGATCCTGTATGTGAAGCTGTAAATTGTTCTGATTTTGATGGTACAGATGAAAATAGTTGTATTTCTGCAGGAAGTCTATGTAGTTGGAACGATCCACTTTGTATTCAATTTACTTGTGACCTTTTATCAGATACAGATCAGGCAACTTGTGAAGGTTTAGGAAATTTTGGACTTTATTGTGCATGGGCTGATCCTTTATGTAATCCTGTAAATTGTGATGATTATAGTAATTCTGATCAAAATACTTGTGAATTTTATGGATGTAGTTGGGATCAAGAAGCTCCGGAAGGACCATCTGGGTGGTGCTATTATGATTGGAGCGCAGTAGATTGTAGTTCTATAACAAACCAAAAACAGTGTTATGATACTTACTATTGTTGGTGGGATTTAGGACAATCAACATGTCAAGAACCAGAATCTGATGTTGGATTTACAGCATGGAACCCTAGTTGTTATATTTTTAATAATAATCAAACTACTTGTGGTTTAGTTAATGGTTGTGAATGGGATGATGTAGAAAGTGAATGTACTGCTTCAGAAATTGATGTTGCTCTTAATGGTATTTCTTGTGAAAACGTTTCAGATTCAAACTTATGTAATTCAATAAGTGTTTTATCCAACTGTTGTAGTTGGCAGGCAGGGAATTGTACTACAAATAGATTTAGTACTGCTTGTTGGGACAATCAGCAAACTCCTCCTGAGGGAGCTAATTTTTGTGAAGATTGGGCAGCATATACTAGCCAGACGTTGTGTGAACAAATAGCAAATGATCCTTGGTATATGCCTTGTGTTTGGGATTCAAATTCACAAAGATGTAAGTTTAATGATGCTGCATTTGGTGGAAGTGTTAATTTTGATGATATAACTAATTTACAAGGTTGTGAGTTAGCTGGTGGAAGATGGATACAAGAATTTTATTGTAGTGGTGAAAATTCTATTCCAACAGGAAGATGTGAATATAAATTTGATGAAGAGACTAATTGTAATAGGGCTTGTCATGCATGTGAGAGCAGAACAGATGGTAGTGAGTGGGGAACATTAGGAAATGCCAAAGATGCATGTGAAAATTCTGATTTAGGTTATTGTGAGTTCAAGCAAGATCCTAATGCTCCAAATAGTTTTGGTTGGTGTGATCCTAAAGCCGTTTTCTTAAGTGGAAGTGCAGGAAGTTGTGATAGTGATTGTCGTTCTTGTACATTTATAGGAAGTATAAATGAAGGTGGTCCTCAGGCAGCTTGTCAAGCAAGTTCTGCTAATTGTAGATGGCATACTGACCCATTAGATTCTTCAAGAGGAGAATGTAGAAGTTCTGATGAAAAATCTTGTGAAGATGAATGCAGTAAATGTTATGAGCAAGAATCTTGTGTAAATTATGGGAAAGGTGGAGATGGTGTTTGTACTTGGGATACTTCTGGTGGATTCTGTAAAACTGCTGGAGGATCTGATGAAATATGTTATGATGGTAGTGATAATGATGGTGATGGATCTATAGACTGTGCTGATAATAATTGTTTGTTTGATCCTTTTTGTGGTTTTACAGATAGTGGTAATTGTTGGGGTTATTCTGACCAAAATAGTTGTGAGACTAATAACTGTGCTTGGCTTGTTGAATCTCACGGTGATAATGTTTACCAAGAATGTGCCCCTCCTGGTGCTGAATGTTGGCAATTAGATGGAAATCAGACTGCTTGCGAGGAACGTGTTGGTGTTTGTGTTTATTTTGCTGGAGGAATTTGTGAGCCTCCTGAAGAGAATGCTCAATCTTGTTTTGCAGCAGGAAATCAAAGTTCTTGTGAAGCGATAAATGGATGTAATTGGAATGAAGATCCTTGGTGTTTAAGTCATCCTAATGATCCTGGATGCCAGACAAGTACAGGTTGGTGTGATTCTGCAGCATTTTCCTGTTGGATAAACACAAATGAAACATCTTGCACAAGTAATTCTTATTGCAGGTGGACTAATGATACTCATTCACCAACTGGTGGATGGTGTGATAATTCATGTTTTGCCTCTCATGATCAAAATTCGTGTGAAGGAACTGAAATTAGCTCAGGAGTTAATTGTGAGTGGGTTGGAGGATTATGCGATCCTGCATTCATGCAATCTTTTGGAGGAAGTGCAGCAGGTTATGGTGTGGAGTGTTGGTTATTTGATGGTAATGAAACAAGTTGTGATTCTCAAGAAGGTTGTTCTTGGACGAATAATAATAATGCTTTCTGTGGAATTGATTTCACATATAATTGTTATCAATATGGAGATCAAGGTAGTTGTGATTTAAGTCCTGGTTGTAAATGGGCAGGTAGTTGGTGTGATGGTGCTGCAACAGAATGTGGTTGGAATCAGAGCTTACAGGCAGATCAAGCAACTTGCGAGAGTAATCCTCTATGTGGCTGGACAAATAATGGACAAGGTGGATGGTGTGATGCTATCTGTTTTGGTGCAAATAAAAATTCTTGCCAGTCCATTACAGGTTGTTTATGGAATAATGGATTGTGTGAGGCAGAAGGAAATGCTAATTTCCATAATCAATTTGAAACAAGAGTTGGAGAGCCTGTTGATTTAGGAGATGATCCTACAGGAGATTCTACTCAAGATCATGTAGATATAACTGGATGGGGATATGGGGATATGGGTAACCAATATGCATTTGGAATGCCTATGGTTGATATGAGTCAAGCAGCATTATGTAAGGGGACAAATTTACCTACGGGTGTTGGTGTTGGAACTTCAACAGGAAAATATTATGTATATTTGGATACAGATGGTTCGACTACTGGAAATTGTGCAACTAAACATGATAATGAAAATGTTGGAAAAGAGTTCTTCTTTAGTATGAAATCTGAATTTGATAGTTCTACTGGAAAATCAAGGCAAACTTTTACGGCACAAAGATGTGTTGATGGTGCTTGGGGTGCAACAGATATAGTCTTAAGTACTTTAGAAAAATTTGCTTGTGAAGAAGTTGGAGGCGCAATTATAATAATTGATAAAAAAGATTTAGAAAAGTATAATATTTATAATCCTAATGCTGTTATGGGAGTAGAAGTTGCTGCTGCTGATACAGATGGAAATGCTCAAACCCCAAGTGATACTGTTAGCGCTTCTGGATATGTTACTCCAGGTACTTCTGGATTTAGTTCTGAATGTTGTTGGACAAGGGGAGCTGATTGTAATTCAAATGGTCTTCCTTCAGAAATAGATCCTGAATGTTCTTCAATAAACAAGCAAGGATTTATCCAATTTGAAGATTGTTATACAAACACAGATAATAATGGAGATGGTTTAGCAGGATGCTTTGATTATTCTTGTTTAGATAATAATTATTGTGTTCAAAATCAACTAGGATTAAATGATCCTGATTATGTTGATACAACAACACCAAAGGTAGTAAATGTTAGAACAGAGGTGTATCCTGATTCAGCTTTAATAAGTTATGATACAAATAAACCTTCTTCTGGGCAATTGTTGTATTATGGTACTGACTCTGCTTGTAGAACAAGTAATTTGGTTGCAACAGTTAATGATATAGGTTTGATAAGTAGTGATGTTAAAGATTATAAATTATGGCATGAAGGTTTAGTTTATGATGATGATGGAGTTGACTCTTTAACAGACCCTTTAGCAGAATCCACAACTTATTATTATAAATTAAAAGTTTGCGATAGTGGTAATAGATGTGGTTCTTCAGCTTGTTCAAGTTTTACAACAACAAACATACAAGATTGTAAAGTTTGTAATTTTGTAACAAGGTTAAATGTTCCTACTGATTGGGAAGTTAGTTATGATATTGATCAGGATGGTACTTTTGAAGTTCAGGGTGTAGAATGTAATAATCCTCAAGCAGGAGTTTTAACAACTTATTTAGAAGGTAGAAATGCTGATCTTAGATTAACAAATACTGAAAGCTCAAGTTATATTACATTTAGAAATGCTAGAATTACAAAGAGTGCATTAAATGAGAAAATTAAAACCTTGAATGGGGCAGGTTCAATAATCCAAGGTACATTGGAATCTGGAGCAGGTTATGCAGGTCTACCAAGTAGTACCAGAGATAAGATAATCAATACGCTACATCCACAAACTTGTGAGTTAAGAATACCTGGTGATGGAACTTGTGAGGAATTGTGGCATTGTGATGATAATCTAGAGAATTGTATTGATAGAACTGATGAATCTATTTTATTGGAAACTGGTGAGGATTATTGTGAATGGCAGATTCCTTATTGTGAGTTCTCAACTTGGGCAGGTGGAGATCCATCTAGTGATCCTCCTTCGAACAACCCTTCTGGTAGTTCTTCTGCTGCATCTGGGGGAGGAGGAGGCAATACAGGAAGCCCCTCTAGAAATAATCCTCAAATAAATCAAGAATTAAGTGAATCAGGTGAGGCTTTTGAAGATAATTCAAAAATAGTTAATCAAGATAACAATCAACAAGAAAAGATAGACCAAACATCAGAGTTAGATAATAATTTAGAGGGAAAGTTTAACTTTGCTATGGTTCTTTTAATAATAGGTGTTTTGGTTTTAGGAAGTATCATAGTTTTCTTTGTTTTAAAAAATAAAAATTAAATTGTTTGGTGAATTTAGGCTGCTAGTTTTGAGAATAATTTTTCTCCTCTCTGAGAGGCATTACATTGATCTAAGAAGTAATGATCTATTGAAGGTACAACCATCTTATCTTTATAACTCTCTTCTATTCCATGTTTACTACCACTATTTTTTCTGAATCTTCCTAATAAAGCATATGCTCCTCCATCTGCCATGTTTACAATAGGATATCTTCTATCTGCATTAATTCGGAAGTCTATTTGTTCTAAGGTAAGGATCTTTCCATATCCTTCTTTTAATGCATGAGGAATGCCTATTTTTACTCTTGGCATTTCTGACCCATCGATTAGAATTAGGGCTTTATCTAATGTTTGTTGACTATATTCATTTAACATTAAAGCAATTGCTAGAACTGCAGATGGAATAAAACCAAGGCTACTTACTTGTTGCGCATTCAATAATAAGAATCTATAATCAACTTTAGCTGCTTCTAGGAGTTCTATAGAATCAGTTTTTCTTCTTTTTCCTAATATCTCTTCTCTTTCTTCGCTATCTAAAGGATCTTGAGAAACTGCGACCATATAAAAATAGGTTTTTGTTTTATCATCTATAGACCAGTCTATACCCATAGAAGGAAATTGTTTTGAATGTAGAGTTCTATCTTCAAGAGTTTGATCTCTTCTTGGAATTTTTATGACATCAAGCCAATCTTGATGGCTAGTATCTACCCTCTTTTTCCCCATCTAATCTTATTTTAAGAATAAATGTAAATTTAAATCTTTATTTTTTTAGTTAGAAGTTATGATTAGAAGTTTTCGATATTTGTTCTGTTTGGAATTTTTAATCTTTAATAAGAGATTATGCTTATTTTAATTTTATCTTCTGATTAAATATTTTGATTTTAGGTTATAATTTGTGATTTTGTTTTATGATTAAAATATTTAGTTTTTGAGATTATTATTTAGATTTTTATTGTGATTAAATATTTTAGTCTTTGATTGTATTGTTTTATTATTTCTCCCAAATATCACCTGCTTTTTCAAAAGCAATCTTGTTGATCTTTTTTTCAATTTGATTAACACAATTTTCAACATTTTCATTAATATCAGACTCAAAAAATCTAAGAATGTGCCAGCCGTTTTTAGACAAATGCTCCTCTTTTAATTTATCAAGTCCTAATTTGTCAATTTGTATTTTACTCAATTTTATTTATAGTATTTCATCTTTTCTTGAACTTTGTTGAATAGCTCCTCATCTAATAATGGTTGGTGCACTCCTTTATTTGATTTGCCTGAAAATTTTGTTTCACCCAAATAAGCTCTGTTTTTTAGTAATTTTTTTAAACCGTTAACACTTAATTGGTTTTTTATTGCTAGTTGGTTTAGGCTTGTTTGTGAATTTAAGAATTCTTCATAGATATTTTTAACTTGTAATGCTTTTTCAGGATCTATTTTTAATTGTCTTTCTATCATCTTATATCCTAGTGGTGCTTTTGTTATTGCTCCTCCCTCTTTTGATTTTCTTTCCATTCCAAAAAATGTTCTTTCTCCAATAATATTTCTTTCAAATTCTGCAAAAGCAGAGATTATGTGAAACATTAATTTTCCAGAAGCTGAAGCAGTTTCTATTCTATCCTGCAAAGAAATAAAATCAATTCCCCATTCTTTTAGTTTTTCAATTGTTAGGATTAAATCTTTTAAGCTACGAGAAAATCTATCTAGTTTGTAAATAAATATTGCTGAAAATTTTTTGGATTCTGCGTCTTTTAGTAATTCGCTCATCGCTGGCCTATTTTTGATATCTTTGGCTGACTTTCCTTCATCTTTGTAAATTTTAAATAAGTTGTAACCTAAGGCAGAACAATAATTTTTTAATGAATCTTCTTGTCCTGCTAGAGAAAACCCATGTTGGGCTTGTTCTTCTGTTGAAACCCTTACATAGATTGCAGCTAGTGGTTTATTTTCCATCTTTTTAGATTATTTTATGCACTTAGGGTTATATAGTTTACGATTTATTGGAACTTAGGGCTCCCTTAGTGCACAAAAATTTAGTAGTTTTTGTTGGATGCTTAAAAGTTTTAGTTTTTGACAATTAGGTTAAAGGATAATTATTTCCTTATCTAATTAATTGTTTTTATTCTTTCGTTAAGATAGGTATTTCTTTTGAGATCTCTCTTGATTCTGTTTTAAGTAGGAGCTATTAAACCATTTAGAATTTCAATTCCTGTTCTGCTCCTATCTTCAAAAATTTTGTGAACGTTTTTTATAAATTTTGACGACTTTTCAAAGCTTTTTAACTAGCTTTTTCGATATAATTAACCAAAGGAGAGTTTAAAGCTTGAATTTTGGGTTTTTAAGCCTTATAATCCCTTTTTAGATTATAGAGAGTATATAATCCAATCAGATTTATTTCTCTCTGAATTTTTTTGATATCTAAAAATTTTGTTTTTTGATAAAATATTTTAATCTTTTATTGTGACTAAATATTTTAGTTTTAAGTTAGATCTTTTAGTTTATTGTAAGGGATATATTTTCGCTATTTTTGTACGTAATTTTTCGACTTCTTTTCTTTTAAGAGATCTTCTATGCCAAGATGCTAAATCTCCATCTTGAC
Source organism: Candidatus Woesearchaeota archaeon (assembly GCA_018302545.1). Lineage (GTDB taxonomy): Archaea > Nanobdellota > Nanobdellia > SCGC-AAA011-G17 > GW2011-AR18 > JAGVZM01. Next base: position 17,779 of record JAGVZM010000006.1, read on the forward strand.
AGAAAGTTAAACTTCCGGAACCTACTCTTCTTTTGTCTGTAACAGTCTTAATACTCATGTAAAGTAGTTTGTGATCTATTATTCTATATTTTGAAAAGTCTTCTACTATCTTTTGAGCCACCACACTTATAGAAGAGTACCTTTCATCGTTATCGATCCCTGCTTCTGAATTTTTACCTTCGGGCCCCAGAATAGATAATTCGTAAACTGTTCTCCTTCTTTTTGTATCTGGAATACGATGTTTTTCATCAAAAGAGACTTCATCTGAAGCAAGGACTAAATATTCTATTGTTGTATCATCTTTTAAATATTCTATTCTCTTCATATCTGTTTTAAAGGGAGGAAGAAAAAACTTAAAAACCTATCTTAAGCCTTATAAGCATTAAATTTTAGCTTCAAAGCATATTTTATGGTATTTGGGTAGAAAATCTAGCTGTTTAAATCTAAATTTTTATAATAAACTTGACAAGATTTTGGAAGTTGTGACTTTGCTTCCCTTACTTTTTCTAAGAGCTCTAGCCTCCCTCTGTTTGTCAATTTTGATATTTGTTTTTGAGATTTATAATATGATCCAAGCTCATTTTCAAAGTAAAGGCAATCACCTTCGTCAATTACTCTGTTTGCAGGTTCTCCTAAAATTCTGTCTCTGTCTTCATAATCCATATAATTTAGAGAGTTTCCATAAAAACTACTATACCTACATACAAGTAACAACCCTTTTGTTTCGTGTGGAACTTTTGCACATTCTTTTTTTCCACAATTTTTTAGGATTTGAGCTAATTCTGATACTTCTTGTTCCGAGGTTGGTGCTGTTTTTGGTTCCTCATTTGTTGAGTAAGAGAATAAAATTATTGTTAAAAATGAAGAAAAAAATATTGTTTTTGTAATCTAACTTGAGAATATTAATTATTTTTAATCTTTTTTGGGTTATAAAATTTAATTTAAGACTAAAAATTTTAATCTTTGCTATTTTATAATCATTTAGTTTTTGATTAAATATTTTAATCGCCTTATTTTTTATTTGATATTTAAAAGTTCAAGAAATTGTAAGTTAACTCTCTGTTTAAATCTATAGAAATAAATTTCTAAACTCACTAAAATTTGATTAGAATAAATTAATTAGTTTTTTGTTGTAAATTCTTTTTCTTTATCTTCGTTATTATAGGTTGAATAAACAAAAGAATCTTTTTTTGAAATACCAAAAGGAAATAGTTATAGTAATCTTTTTTTAAGTAATTTTTTGAGGATCTATTTAATAAAGGACAATTTCTATAAATTTGAGGACCATACTATAAATTATTATGTAAATTCTTTCTTATTCATTAAGTTCTAATTCTTTAATAACTCTTTGAATTTTTGTGTTTTTCAAGATTTGATTTCCATAGGGGGTGATTTTTGCATAAGCTTCTCTTCCAATTCTTTGTTTATCTACCATCCCCTCAGTATATAGTCTTAAGATAAATTGTGTAATTGTAGACCTTATTGAATTATACTCTTTTCCAGGATATAAATAATTTGCAAGAGATTTGTAGGAGATATGTTTTGCATTCAAGCTGTTTTGTAGTTCGTATAATGCTTTGAATAATTTAAGTTCTGCTCTTGGTAAGGATCTTAATACATTTAGAATTGGTGGTGTTGAAGTTTCTGGTTCAACTAAGATTTCCTCTTCTAATTCTTTATAATTTAGTTGTATTTTATTTATGTGAGTAGAAGAACTCTCTTTTTCTTCTTGATTTTGTTTGGTAGCTAATAATCGCTCGATCCTTTTCATTCTATCTTCTATTACTAAAAATTTATTGTTCGTACTTTTTGTGTGTTCTTCTACTATTCCATGTAGATGAAGGATATCTTTTTTTACATTGTTGAAAGAACCCTTTAGGTGTTCACTAATCTTTATTAGATTGTGTTGTTCACTCTTTCTTTTTTTAGATATGAAATCAAATATGCCCATTATGATTTATAGTTTGTTTGTTGTATTTATATTTTACTGATTTTGTTTAGATAAATATAATTGTTCGGTGAACAGTACTGAACTGTTTTCTAATTGTTCTATAAATTATTTTGCTTAATTAAAGCTTAAATCCTATAAATATGGCCACTGTTCGGTATTGTTCGGTAAACGTAGGTGACGTCACCAAACGGTTCGGTAAACGTAGGTGAACAACTAATTTTACATGAGATAAATGATTTTTATAGATAAGAAGTATAAAACAGATGTTTTGATGAGATTAGAGAAAAATAATAGGGGTCTGTCTATTTTTAGCAAAAGTGAGGATTATTATTTTGCAAATGGTTCATAATTAAAGGAGAATAATTCTCTTTGTCAAAAAATAAGCATAGGTTTTTATTATTTTCAATAAAAATGAGACTTATTTTTACAAAAATTCGGTTCAGTGATTGATTGAAACTTAAAAATGAGAGTTGATTAATGAAAAATCTTTAATTTTGATGAAATTTTTGTAAAAATAAGGGTAATATGGATGAAAACTTGAAATTTTGTGTAAAAAACACTAAAAATGAGTATTAATTGGAGCTAAGTAGTTATTGATTGATTGAAATAAGTGTTAAACAGAGTTAAAAAGGGTTTTTTGATTAGGATCTGAGTCATAATAAAGATTTATTAATTTCTGTTTTAGATTTAATGTTTTGAAGTCTGGATGTATGAAAACAAGGTTTAAACGATTATTTAACCGTTTTTTAACAATAGGGGCATTTTTCTTTATTATTGAACTTATGTGGCTCCTAATACAATGTTCAGATAGTCCCATTTTAATAGAAAGGGCTTTATAAGTTGTTTCTAGGCCCTCCTCCTCCATTTGATAAATAGATAAGAAAGTTTTTAGCTCTTGTTTGGATAATGATAAAAAAACCTTAGAAAGATCATTGGTTAGTTGTTTTAGTTGGGTTTTGGGTGGTTGTTGATTGATTAAATGATTAAATGATTGATTAGTGATTGATTGATTGATTGATTGATTAGGCTGTTTTTCATTAAAAAAAGAGCTATTTTCTGGGCTTTTCTGTGGTTTAATCTCGTTGTTTTTGGCGTTTTCTGCCCAAATAGGACTATTTTGTGATTGATTAGTGTTTAAGTGATTGATTGATTGATTGATTAAATGATTGATTGATTGATTAACCCCCTCATTTCCTGTGGAACTCTCCTTTTTTAGGCTTTTAAGCTCCTCTTGAAAGGAGATTAATTTTGTAGAAATTTTGCTTATTAGTTCGTTTTGTTGAGAAATAATGGATTTTAGGGTCTTTATTTCTTCAGAGAGAGCCTGAATATCTTCTTTTACTTTAGAGAAGGAATTTTTTAGAGCTTCTTCGTTCATCTCCTTTTTATTTTAAGAGGAATATAAAAGAATTCTTGATTTTTTATATATGTGTTTGATTTAGTATTGTTTAAGATTGGTTTTCTTGATTTGTGGGTTTTGCACTAATAATTGGAAAGGTCATATGAAGGGGCAACCCTACCATTTCTTCTAATTCTAATGCCTTTACGCTTGCCCTTCTTATAATATGGTTATAGATTGAGGCATGGAATTCTGGGTTTGTCTTTTTTTCTACTTTCCATTCATTTATGTGTTTTTTAATAAGTTCTGCATTGTTATCATGACATATTAAAAAACCATTAAGTTCTAATTTTCCTGCGTTTGAATAATTAACAATAAACTCAAAATAAACTGTTAATGCGGGTCTTTCTTCATCTCCTATTTTTAAGTTGCTTGATTCAATATCTTTTATTTTTATATTGTTTTGAATTTTATCTTCGTTTGAGAACTGTGCTTTTTTTTCAACACTTATTTTTTCAAGACCAAAACTTATTACTTGCATGGGGATGTTGAAGAGATAGACTATTTAAACTTTTTTATAGTTTTATTGTTATTTTTTATTTGATTTTTTTATTTATTACGCCTTGATGAATCAAAATATTTAATTATTTGCCTTGTGCCCAACTATTCTTATGTATATTAGGTTGAAGAAAGTAAAAAAAGGAAAGGGTTCTGTATATGAATATGCCCATCTTGTGGAGGGAGTTTGGAAAAAAAGAAAACAAATTAAAGAGGAGATACAAGGTCCTAAGTTTAGAAGATTCAATAATTCTACACATAAATATATCCGTTTTCTTGGAAGGGTTTATCATTTTGAAGAAGATTTAATGAGGGGGGATCAAGATTTAAAGGATTTTGAAAATTTAATTAAGAATCTTTCTGTTAAGGAATTATATTATATCTTAATTGGAAATATTTTGCTCTCTAGAGGGTTTATTAAAAAAGAAAATGCCTTTTTTAACGGAGATTTTTCAGTAGATTTGAATTCCTTCACTATTCGGAGATTGGATCAAGAAGTTGTGTTAAAGTTGTTAAAAAGAGGAGGGTATTTATGTAAATATAGTTTGGAGGAGTTGTTTAAGGTTGATAGAGTTAATAATAGGGAAGAAGGTCTTTTTTTTATGAAAAAATTGAAAATGGTGGGAATTGAATTAAATGCAAATCTTTTTTTTATTTTAGTTAGTAAATTGTTAAAAGAGAGTAATAAGCCAGAAAATTAGTTTATTATGTCTTTTTCTTTTAGATGGTTTGTGATGTTTGTTTCAGCACGATAGTCCTTAGGATCATTATTGTTTTTTAATTCTATAAATACTCCTTCTAGGTCTTCAAGATTATTTCCATATGATGCAGAAGAGAACAAAACATATGTTAAATTTCTTGTTGTTTGGAGGAGCCTGTTATATTCTTGAGGGGTTTCAAAATAATCTTTTAATACACTTGCAATTTCTTGGTCTACTTCTTCTATCTCTTCAAAAGAGGTATCAATTTTTACTTCTAAGTCTCCAAATCTTCCTCTTAAGATAGAAATTAGTCTTTTTCCATCTAACCTATCTATATTATAATCTGTTATAATCGCTTCATATCTCTCTGGTTCTATCAATAAATATTCAAAAAGGTTGTCTAATGTTGATGCATACTCTATTGTTGCTCCTTCTTCTCTTAATTTCTCTTCTAATTTTGAGATGTTCCACTCTTCATCGTCTATTATTAATATAGCCATCTTTGATTAAAGAAAAACATGAAATTTAAATATGTTACTTTTTTATGGTAGTTAATGTGGGAAGGTTTATAAATCTTTTAATTTAATTATTTGAGATGATAAATGAAAAGGATCTAGTGTTGTTTCGTGCAGCTTTAAGAGTTGGAGAAATTATATTTGAGTATGTAGTAAAAGATAAAAGAATATGGTTGGAGGATAGGAGAGGAGATGGAATTAATCCTCTTTATGATCAGACAGAAGAAGGGTTGTTTTTAGAGGGGCATTATGGTCGGCCAACCTCTCTTTGGACCCCTTGGGGAAATTATAGGATTGGGGGTTCTGGAGAGGGTTCATGGAAAGAGCATATGGATGATTTGTTAGGGCGTTTAGGTGCCATAGAAACAATTCCTCTAAAAACAACCCATATGGGGGATTTTGGGCCTGTTTATGCAATTAATAAAATTGATGCTTTTCCTTTGCCTGAACCAAGATTAAGAGAAAGAAGTTCTTATTTAGAATATAGGCTTGCTAAATCTATGTGGAAAGAGATGAAGGCTCAATTAGATAATCTTAGATAACTCTTTTTTTAATTGATTTTAATAAGTTGTATAATTAATATATTTGTTACTTTTTAGTAGTATTTATTTCGAAATGTTTATATAGTAATTATTATTACTATTATTGAGGATTAATATGGTAAAAAGGTCTGAATTAGAGGAAAGAGCTGGAATTCTAATAATAGATGATGAACCTCATAATGTTGAGGCTTTAATTGAGTTTTTAGAAAGAAGAGGGATAGAGGTTCAATATACTTCAGATTTGGCAGAAGGTGCTGAAACAATCTCTGAAGCTTATAAAGAGGGGAGAACTTATTCTGCAATTGTATGCGATAATCATTTTCCTAATTCAGGTCTAGAGAAATATGATCCTAATTTTAATGGAATTGATCTTGTTAGTATTTTAAGTAAAAATTCTAGAGATTTACCTCAAGATAGGGGACATAGACAATTTGTCAAAGATTATTTTGGAAGAGATTTAGGAGGAATTAGAAGAGAATATAGGGGGAAAATTGTTATGTTTTCTGGAAGTGCATATTCAGAATCTTCTGAGATAGATTCTAGTGTTGAAATTGTACAGAAATTTCCAGATACAGAAGGAGTATGTTGTGAATCTGGGGTTTTAGATGTTTTGGAAGGTTTGGGTCTTGATTTAGAAGGAAGAGAGGATTCTGAATTATTAGAATATAAAGAAAGAAATGATTTGTGTTATGGTTTGCCCTCTGATGATGAAAGAATATTAGGTTTTTATTAAGATTCTAATTTTTTTAGAATGTTTTTATTTTTTCCTTTCCAAATTAAAGCGTGTTCTAACACTTGTTTAAAATTATCTACAGAGATTATCTCTATTTTTTGTAATTGTTCTTTTGATAAGACTAAATCTTCATAATTTTTCTTTGGAATAATTACTCTTTTTATTCCTGCTTCTATTGCTGCTTCAACTTTTGCAGTTGCCCCTCCAATAGGAAGAACTTCTCCTCTAATAGATAAGGAACCAGTCATAGCTGTATCTTGCCTAATTGGAATTTTTTTTAGAGCGGATACAATCGCCGTTGCTACAGCAATTGAGGCTGAATCTCCTTCTACACCAGAACCTGCGGTGTATAGAAATTGTATAAAAATATCATACTTCTCTTTAATATCTTCTCTGAATGATTTTAAAATTATTGCAGATACATTTTTTACTGCTTCTTTTGCTATTTCTCCTAATTGTCCTGTTGCAATAAATTCTGCTTTTTCTCCACCTAAAGTTACTTCTGATTCTATAGGGAGTACTATTCCTGATAGTGCTGCACCTGCTCCAATTACTGCTAACCCATTTATCCTTCCTACTCTAGACCCTTCTGTAATTATTACTTCATACTTTTTTTTATTTTCGATATATTTGTCTGCTAGTTGTTGTTCTAAAGGTCTTGCAAATTTCATAGATTTTGTAACATGGTGTTTTTCTACTAATTTTGAATTCTCTTCAATTGTTAAATCTCCAGCTGCTCTAACTAGTCCTCCTAATTCTCTTAATCTTACTGTTAATTTATTAGAAGTTGCAGCCATTTTTCTTGCTTCTTTTATTATTTCATCAACTGCTTCTTTAGTAAAATGTGGTATTCTTTTATCTTTAGATACTTCTTGGGCTACAAATTGAACTAATTTATTTCTATTTTCTACATTATCATCCATAGTTTCGTTCATATAAACTTCATATCCGTAACCCCTAATTCTGGATCTTAGTGCTGGATGCATTTTTTCAATTGTTTCTAGATTTCCTGCTGCAACTAAAATAAAATCTGTTGGAACAGGTTCTGTAGATACCATCGCTCCCGAAGACCTTTCTGATTGTCCTGTGATTTTATATTTTTTTTCTTGTAGTGCTGAAAGAAGTTCTTGTTGGGTATGATAATCCAATAAACCTATTTCATCTATAAAAACAACACCTCCGTTTGCTTTGTGAATCATTCCAGCTGTTACTCTTTCGTGTGCGGGTGTCCCAAGTCCGCCTGATTGGAGGGGGTCATGTAATACATCTCCTAAAAGTGCTCCTGCGTGGGCTCCTGTAGAATCTATAAAGGGGGCTGTTTTTTCGTTTGTGGTGTTTACTAGGAGTTTTGGAACTTTGATTTTTTGGGTTCCTAGTTTCTTATTTAGGTTTATAAAAAGAAGGAATGCTACAAAAAAAATCATTGATCCTATTATAGATGCAGCGGCAATTATATCTCCATATTCTTTTCTTATCCACCAAGGAGTTATGAGAGTTATTAAAAGAACAACAAATAAAATAATGTTGGTGTTTCTTGTGGATGTTAAAGATTGTATTTTTAATTTTGTTACTAATGATTTACCCTTTCCTTTAGGCATTATTCTTATTAGGGGGTTGTTTTCATCTTCTTCATTAGGTAGACAGAGAATATCTACTAATTTTGTGGTGGGTAATAATTCGGCTAGTGCTTGTCCTAATAGGGACTTTCCTGTTCCTGGTTCTCCAATTAAAAGAACATTTCTTCTTTGTCTTGCTGCCTTTTTAATAATTTTTAAGGCTTGTTCTTGTCCTATTATTTGTTCAGAAATATTTTTTGGTATTTTAATTTCTTCTGTTGTTTTATAATCTAAAGAGTCCATTATATTAAAATAATAATAGAAGAATTTAAAAGATTATTGAATAGAATTATATAATTTCTTCTTCTGCTACTACTATAAAATCTCCTTGTGCTACGACAGCAGAGTGTGGAACTAATATCTCCCCTTGTTTAGTTTTTTCTAAATCGAGTCCTTCACAATATCCTGTTGTGTTTCTCAAAGCTATTTGTAATAATTCTCCTGTTTTTGTCTCAAAAATAACATTACTTACTTCTCCAAAAACTTTTCCTGTCTTTGTTACTACTTTTTTTCCTAGAATTTTCCTAGAATTTATTTTTTCGTCCATCTTTTTAATACCTTTTGAATACAAGACATTACTTATTTATATATTTTTGTTTTTTGAAGAAGGTTATCTTTTGTTTTTCTTATTTTTTTATTCTTTATTTGACCTTCTTTTCTTGTGGACACCCCCCCTATTGTTTCGTTTGGAACTTATTTTTGTGGTTGATTTCTTGTGGAGGTCTTATTTCTTTACTTTTTGGTGTTTTGGTTGAATTTTAATTAAAATATTTTATTTTTTGAGGTTTTTCTATTTTATTTTATAAATTTTTCTATACTATAATTATTATATTATATTATATTATATTTTTCCATATGAAATAAAGGTGTTATTCTTATTAAGTTGTTGCAAGAATTTATATCTAAGTTTATTTTCACATTTTTCCATATGAAGTTGTGGTGTAGGGGTGTGATGATATATTGTTTATTTGTTTTGAAGAGGGGTGGAATTTATGGTAGAATTAGTTAGTTTTTTTCAAGATTATTTAGAACAAAAGCCTATATTTATTAATAAAAAAGTTTTGCAATCTAATTATACTCCTGAAAATATTTCTCATAGAGATGAACAAATTAAATTAATAGCAAGTATTTTGGCGCCTTGTTTGAGAATGGAAAAACCATCTAATATTTTTTTGTATGGAAAAACTGGAACAGGAAAAACAGTAGTTACTAAACATGTTACTACACAAATAAGTAATGTTGCTAAAGAGAGAAATCTTGCTATTGATGTAGTATATCTTAATTGCAAATTAAAGAGGGTTGCAGATACCGAATATAGATTAATAGTACAACTTGCAAAGGAATTTGGGTTAGATATTCCTGCTACGGGGCTTCCTACGGATGAAGTTTATAAACTTTTTTTGAAGCATATAGATATTAATAAAAAATTAATTATAATTATATTAGATGAAATTGATCAATTAGTAAAGAAAGCAGGAGACGAAATTCTTTATAATTTAACTAGAATAAACTCAGAATTGGAAAATGTAGAATTGTCTGTTATTGGAATTTCAAATGATCTTTTGTTTATGGATGAGGTGGACCCTAGAGTTAAAAGCTCTTTGAGTGAAGAAGAACTTGTTTTCCCCCCATATAATGCCTTACAAATTCAAGATATTCTCAAAGAAAGGGCAAAGATAACATTTAGACAGGAAATAGTTAAAGAAGGAGTTATTGAAAAATGTGCAGCATATGCTGCTAGAGAACATGGAGATGCAAGACGTGCTTTGGAATTATTGAGAGTTGCAGGAGAGTTAGCTGAAAGAAAAAATAAGCAGGAGATTTCTATAGAAGATATAGATGAAGCAGAGGAGAAAATTGAAAGAGATAAAGTTTTGGATATAATACATACTCAACCAAAACAATTTCAATTAACTTTGTTGTCTATTTTTGATGTTTGTAATTTTTCTGAGGTTCCTGTTTTTACAGGGGATATATATGAGGTCTATAAATCTTTTTGTGGTAAAGTTGCATTAAAACCCTTAACACAGAGGAGGGTTTCTGATATTATTGCTGAATTGGATATGTTAGGAATTATTAATGCAAGAGTAATCTCTAAGGGAAGATATGGAAGAACTAGAGAGATAAGATTGGGGGTTCCTCATTCTACTGTGCCTCTTCTCAAATCTAATTTAATTGAAAACCTTAATTTATCATAATGAATAAACAAGAAATCATTAATTACTTTTTGGAGAAAGGAGTTTTAATTAGTCCTGATTTTTTTAATGAATTTGATGAAAAATTTAATTCTTTGGATTTTCATAAAATTTTAACTAAAAAAAGTTTATCTACTCCTCTTGTTTTGAATAAGGAACTTTGTAATTTTGTTTATTCAGGCGGATTTTTAGATTTTAATTGGAATGATTTTGATAGATCTAAAGTTCTTTCCGAGAAGGAGATTAATTTTTCTTCTTATTCTGTTTTTGAACAAATTATGTTTAAAAATTTTAAAGAAGAAGAGAATAAAGGAGGAGAAATATTGTTACAACAAATTAAGCAAGAGCCTGAAAAAATAAGTGTTGATACAAAAGAGGAATCAAAAGTAGAAATTTTATTTTCATATAAAGATAATAATAAAAAAAGAGAGGTTAATGACTTTGTAAAATTTTTTAGAAATAGATATGAAACAATAAAGAAAATTTTGTGTTCTAGACAAGAATTAAAGGATAGTGTTTCAATAGCAAGATTAAAGAGAAAGAATGAAAGAGAAGCAGTTACAATAATAGGTGTTGTTTTAGATAAAGCAATAACTAAAAATGAAAATATAAAATTAGTTTTAGAAGATACTACAGATACTTTTAATGTTCTTATTACAAAAAACAGAGAGGATCTTTATAATCTTGCTAAAGATCTAGTTTTAGATGAGGTTATTGGGATAAGTGGGGTTATGGGGAACAACATTCTTTTTTGTAATGGTATTTATTTGCCAGATATTCCAATTACAAACGAACTTAAGAAATGTCCTGATGAAGTATATGCTGTTTTTATTAGTGATGTTCATTTTGGAATTAAGAATTTTTTACATGATGATTTCATGAATTTTGTTAATTGGTTGAATGGGAAACATGGAACAGAACAACAAAAAGATATAGCTAATAAGGTTAAATATCTTTTTGTTACTGGAGATGTTGTTGAAGGTGTTGGGATTTATCCCGGTCAGGAGGAGGACTTAGAGATTAAAGACATTTATGAACAGTATGAATTGGCTACAAAATATTTAAAGTTAATTCCTCAAAATATAAAAATAATAATCTGTGGGGGTAATCATGATGCAATGCGTATAGCTGAGCCTCAGCCTATATTTGATAGAGAAATTGCAAAAGGCTTTTATGAAATGCCAAATGTTATTTTAGTTAGTAATCCTGCAATGGTTAATATCCACTCTAAAGAGGGTTTTCCAGGATTTAATATTCTAATGTATCATGGGTTTAGTTTCCCTTATTATGGAGACAATGTTCCTAGTATAAGGGAAAAGGGAGGGATTTTTAGATGCGATATGATTATGAAATTCTTATTGCAAAGAAGACACTTGGCTCCTAGCCATGGTTCAAATTTATATATTCCTGATATTACCCAAGATCCTTTAGTTATTGAAAAAGTTCCTGATATTTTTGTTTCTGGACATATACACCAGAGTATAGTTAGTAATTATAGAAATGTTTCTTTGATAAATAGTTCTTGTTGGGTTGTTCAGAGTGAAGATAATGCTAAGAGAGGAATTGTACCTAACCCTGCTAAGATTCCAATTCTTAATTTAAAGACAAGGGAAGTTAGGATTATGAATTTCTTAGGAGATAATGCTAAGGTTTTGGTTAGTGAGAGGGCCGGTTTAAAATGAGTAAGACAAGTGTCAAAATGAAAGAATATTTTGAGGGTATTGATAATGGCATCAAACAGTGTTATGATTTTGCTAATCATGCTAGGAGTAAAGGATATGATCCTTCTAATACTGTTGAAATTCCTTTAGCTAAGGATATGGCTGAGAGAGTAGAAGGATTAATTTCTGTTGCAGCGCCCCAAATTAAAGGGAGCGGACTTAGTCAAAGAATAAAAGAGTTAGAATTAGAATATGGTAGTCAGAATTGGAGAATCGCTTTTCTTATTTCAGAAGAAGTTGCCAAACAGAAATTTTGTAAATTTAAAGATGAAAAAGAAGCAATGGAAATTGCTTTAAGAGTAGGGCTTGCTTATATCACAAATGGGGTTGTTGCTAGTCCCTTAGAAGGTTTTGTAAATTTAGAACTTAGAGATAGGAGAGATGGAAAAGGAAAATATTTTGCTTTATTTTTTGGTGGTCCAATAAGAAGTGCTGGAACTACTGCTACTTGTATTTTTGTTGCTGTTTCTGATTATGTTAGAATGAAGATGGGTTATCAGCCATATGATCCTGATGAGAATGAGGTTAATAGGACTTTTGCAGAGTTAGAGCATTTTCATGATAGAATTACAAACTTACAGTATATGCCTACTAAGAAAGAGTGTGATTTTTTATCCCAAAGATTACCTATTCAAATAGAAGGAGATGCAAGTGAAAAAATAGAGGTTCCAAATTATAAAGATTTACCAAGAGTTAGTACTAATAAACTTAGAAATGGTTTTTGTTTAGTTTATGCTGAGGGATTAACACAGAAATTTTTTAAGTTTTGGGCTAAGTTTTCTAAATGGTATAAAGAGATAGGTATGGATCACTGGATTTTTTTAGAGGAATATGCTATATTACAAAAAGAAATAAAGGCTAAAGGAAAAGTTAAAACTGAGGGAGGAGATAAACCTAAAATTACTCCAGATTACACATATATAAAAGATTTAGTTGCTGGAAGGCCTGTTATAGGACACCCTTTGGCTGTTGGTACTTTTAGAGTGAGGTTAGGTAGGGCGAGAACTACTGGATTGAGTGATGATGCAATACACCCTGCTACAATGGTTGTTTTGGATAATTTTATAGCTTATGGAACCCAACTTAAGACAGAGAGACCTGGAAAGAGTACAGTTATAAGTAGTTGTGATACTATGGAGGGTCCAGTTGTTAAGTTGAAGAATGGAGATGTTGTTTTTCTTGAAACAGAGGAGGAATCTAGAAAAGTTGTTAATGAAATAGAAGAAATTATTTTTCTAGGAGATATTCTAATTAATTATGGTTATTTTTTAAATAGAGGACATTCTTTAGTTCCTTTTGGTTATTGTGAGGAATGGTGGGGTCTAGAATTAGAAAAGAAAATTAAAGAGAAAGGAGAATCCTTTGAAAATTATAAGGATTTAATTGCAAATATCAGTCAGATAAAATTAGATTTTAATGAATCATTTAAAATTAGCAAACTTTTTAGTCTTCCTCTTTATCCTAGGTTTACTTATCATTGGAATGACCTTAAGAAAGAAGAATTTAGTTCTTTGGTTGAGTGGGTTCAACATGGAGTTATAAAAGAAGATAAATTTATATTGCCTCTTACAAAAGATGATAAAAATAAAAGATATTTAGAATTAATTGGAGTTCCTCATAGGAATGTTAGCAAAGAATATATTGTTATAGAAGGAGATTGGGCTAAAGGATTTAGAGCGGCACTTGGTTTTTTGTATTCTGATTATAATTTGGATAAAATAAAATCTTGTTTTGAAGGTTGTTCAAATGTTTTAGAAATTATAAATAAAATTAGTGAATTGGAAATTAGAGATAAGTCTGGATTATACATGGGGTCTAGAATGGGAAGACCTGAGAAGGCTAAAATGAGAAAGTTAACTGGAAGCCCACATTCATTATTTCCTGTTGGCTCTGAAGGGGGCAGGTTAAGGTGTTTTCAAGCTTCTTTAGAAGCAGGAAAGGTTAAGGCAGATTTTTCTCTTTATTCATGTCAAAATTGTAGTGTTGAGACTGTTTATAGAAAATGTCATTTGTGTGACTCTGAGACTATTCCTTTATATTTTTGTAAGGAATGTGATTCTAAAACAGGAGATTGTGGGCATGAAAGGGTTTTCAGACATAAAAATATTGAATTAAACATTAGAGATTACTTTGACTGTGCGTTAAAAAAATATGGAGGCAATAATTATCCTGAACTTATTAAAGGTGTTAGAGGAACAAGCAACAAAGAACATATTCCTGAGAATTTATTGAAGGGAATTTTAAGAGCGGCTAATGATATCTATGTAAATAAAGATGGGACTACTAGATATGATATGACTGAGATGAGCTTAACACATTTCAAACCTTTAGAGATAGGCACCTCTATTGAAAAACTTAAGGAGATGGGTTATACTCATGATATATATGGCAATGAATTGGAGAAGGAGGATCAAATTTTGGAGTTGAAATGTCAAGACTTAGTTTTACCTAGCTGTCCGGAGAGCTTGGAAGAAGGGGCAGATTTTGTATTGTCTAGAGTTGCTAAATTTGTAGATGACGAGTTGGAGAAACTTTATGGCTGTTAAAGATTTTATAATCTTAAATCTCGTAAGGATCTAGTTGGTAATTTGATTGTGGGTTTGAGTCCCCATACTTCTGCAGGAATTGTTGGAAGAATAATTGGGTTTTCTAAAACGCAAGGAATGTTAGCTAGTCCTTTATATCATTGTATTATGAGAAGAGATGCAGACGGTGATGAAGCTACTGTGATTTTATTAATGGATGCTTTGTTAAATTTTTCTCCTAAATTGTTGAGTAATCATAGGGGAGCTACACAAGACGAACCTTTAGTTTTGACTTCTGTGATCTTGCCTACAGAAGTAGATGATATGGTTTTTGATATGGATATTGTTTGGAGGTATCCTTTAGAGGTGTATGAAGCTGGTTTGCAATATAAACCAGCTTATGAAGTTAAGATTAAGACTCTGAAAGATGAGCTAGGAAAGGAAGGGCAATATGAAGGTTGGGGTTTTACACATGATACTTCTGACTTTAATAAAGGAGTTAGATGCAGTAGTTATAAAACTTTACCAACTATGCAGGAAAAGGTTCAAAGACAGATGGCTTTGTGTGAGAAGTTAAGAGCTGTTGATCATCATGATGTAGCTAGATTAGTAATAGAGAGGCATTTTATTAGAGATATAAAAGGTAATTTAAGAAAATTTAGCCAACAACAATTTAGATGTGTTGCTTGTAATGAGAAGTTCAGAAGACCTCCTTTGAAAGGAAATTGTAGTAAGTGTAATGGAAAGATAATCTTTACTATTTCGGAAGGTTCTGTTATAAAATATTTGGATCCTAGTTTAAGTTTAGCTGAGAAATATCAATTGCCTGCTTATTTGGTTCAGACTCTAGATTTAGCTAAACAAATGATTGAGTTAAATTTTGGTAAGGATAAAGAAAAACAAGAAGGACTTGGCAAATGGTTTGGTTAGTTATTTTTTAAAACATATAAAGAATAACCGGAATAATTAGACATCCTGTTAAATTTATTTTTTCAATATTTAATTTTTGAGCTAAAATTCCAAATGAAGTAGAAGTTATTAAAATTATTAATCCTTCTAATTTAGTTATTACTAATGCTAAAAATATTATTGTTGATATTATTATAATATTCAACTTTTTGTAGTTGATTTTATTACAATATTTTATTATTTTTTTAGATAAGAATATTGCGAATATAGTTGATAATGATATTGTTATTAATGAAACTGCAATTATTAATATTAAATTTGTTTGATTTAAACTAGCTATTAAATGTTCTATTGCTGCGACAGTTCCAGATCTTGATTTTTCTATTGTATATAATGCTATAAATCCTATTATCGTTGCTGATGAGGAGGAAGCATTTGATAATATGATATATTCTTCTTGATTTTTTACTTTACTTAATTTATTTGACATTAAAGCTGTGTGCGAAGAAGTTAAACCAGGTAGAAAATTTGTTAAGAAAGAGGCTAGTGAAGTAGTTATACTATATCTTAATATTTGTATTTTTGAAATGTTTATTTTAATGTCTTTTGCTTGTTCTGGTAGTTTTGTTTTATTGTTTATGCTTAATAACAATGCGCTTAGTCCAAATAGACCAGACAATAAAGGTAGTAATGGTTGATTGATTGTTTGGATATTAAAAGATAAAATTCCTAGTACTCCTGAGCCTAATAAAAACAATAAAGATAAGATTTTATTTTTATTATTAAAGGCTATAATTGTTGTTATAATTAATAGGATTATCCCTATATGTTCTTTTATTTCAATATATATTATAGGTATTATCTTTACTAATAAAGGAATTGCTATTGTTGTAGATAATACTCCGACTATATTTCCTATTAAACCATATGAGATTGCAGTTAGACTTTGGCCTTTTGAAGTGAGAGCGTGTGCAGGTAGAATCTCATTTAGATTTTCTGTGCTTGGAATTCCTATTAAAGAAGTTGGGATTATGTCTAAAGTGGTGTGTGTTATTGCCATTGATGTTATGGTAATTATTATTGTGATTGGGTCTAGAATTTGTAGTATTTTATAGGAATATGCAATAATTATAGAGGATATTAAATTTATATGTATGCCTGGAATTAAGCCAGTTATCATTCCTAAAATTATTCCAGCGAGGATAGCAATTAATACAAATAAATAATCCATCTCTTATTTTTTGTTTTGTTTTTTATAAAGAAATCAGGTCTTTTCTTGAAAAATTTTCAGATGCTATAAGAAATAAGAGGATCTAATTTAAACATATACTTTTGCTGCAAGGTCCTTATCACCGAAATTTTCTCTGATAAATTCGACCATCATTGTATTATTTGCAGCTTCAAAAGCTCTTAAAGCATTAGACAATAATCCAATCCTCATAAATTCTTCACCTAACTTATTTAATCTTGGTTCATCATTTGCTAATAAGAATGCTTTCATTGCATAATTCAATTCTTTTTTTGTGAAACATTGATCTCCTAAGGAAAGTAATTTTTCTTTATTTTTTAGTGCACTATATACTTCTATTGCAAATTCAACTTTGCCCTTTTCTAAGCAATAGTCTCCTACATCATTTAGTTTTTTTTCTTCTCCAATTCTTTTAAAGGCTGCAATTGCTTCTGCTAAATGTCCCTCTTGTAAACACTTTTCTCCAATCTTCAATAATCTAGGGTGATCTTCTGCCATTTTATAGGCTTCAATTGCATAAGAGAATACACCTAATTTTGCTTGTTCGTCTCCTACTTCAATCAACTTTTTTTTATTTTCTGTTCTTTTAAATATTTTAAGAGCATCCATCACCTGTGTTCTTTTTAGATATTCTTCTGCTGCTGCGTTTAGGAGTTCATTTCTCTTCTCTTCACTAAACATGGAAAGATTAACATTATCTAAACCTTTTTTTATTAAAGCAGGTACTATTTTAGTAAATGGATTTTCATCTGTTTTATTTGAGAACTCTTCAACCAATTTGTATGAATCTCTTTTTATATGTTCCACTTTTTGCACTTATAAAAAAGTGAATTTTTCTATTTAAATAAATATCTCTTCTTCAGCGGTGATTTTTCAGTTTATAATTTCTATAGAGTCTGCATAGATTTGGGTAGAGGATTCATATAAAGATACTTTTCCTCTTACTTGAATCAACCCTCCTTTTTTCAATTTTAAGTTCTCTGGTTTGAATGCTACTATCTGAATAATTCCTGTTTTATCTTCCAAATCAATTATTGTTATTGTATTCTTCTCTGTAACTCTGTTTACTTTTCCAATTACCTTTATATTTTTACCTATCTCCTTTTCACTAATAGAACTTATTTCAGAGGAAGGTAGTTCAATTTTATCTGAGATTATCACTAAAAGGATTATACCCAGGATTGTGCATATTAAAGATAGTTTTATTATTAGATTTTCTTCCATATCCTTAAATTTATATTATCTTTTAATAATAACTCTCTTATTATTTCTGAAAAATTTTTGGAATTTAATAGAAATGTTTATTAAGTTTCTCTTCTGTCTTGTTATAATGAATTTTGTGAACTTAAAGAAAGAACCAAAGATCTTTTCTAGGTCTCTTTCTGGCATTTCTAAAGGAGATGTGCATGAAGAAAATCAACTTTTAAAAAGTAGCTTAAGTTACCTTAAGAACGAGTTAAATAAGTTTAAAGAGTTGCCTCTTCTTGTTAGTGAAGTTAAACAAGTTATAGATAATAAAGTTGTTATTAAAGTTCCTAATGGGAGTCATTTTTACGTTAATGTTTCTGGAGATTTGAAATTAAAAACAGGAGATTTTGTTTTAGTAGAACAGAGATCTTTGACTGTTGTTCAAAAATTAGAGCAAAGTAAGATCTTGGATGTTGAGAGTTTCGTTCTTTGTGAAAAACCTAATGTTTATTGGGATCATATAGGGGGATTGGACGAAGCTATTAAAGAGATAAGGGAAGTTGTTGAGTTACCATTATTAAAGCCAGAGTTATTTCAAAAAATAGGCATAGAACCTCCTAAGGGTATACTTTTGTATGGTGCTCCAGGAACTGGTAAGACTTTATTAGCAAGGGCTGTTGCGACTAGTGCTAGCTGTACTTTCATTGAGTTTGTTGGAAGTGAGTTAGTCCAAAAATTTATAGGTGAGGGGGCCAAATTGGTTAAAGAAATTTTTAAATTAGCTAGAGAAAGAGCCCCTACTATTGTCTTCATTGATGAAATAGATGCTATTGCATCTGAAAGAGTGGATGTTGGTTCATCAGGAGAAAGAGAAGTACAGAGAACTTTTATGCAGTTATTAACAGAAATGGATGGTTTTGAAAATTTAGATGGAGTAAAGGTAATAGGTGCAACAAATAGGGTAGATATCTTAGATCCTGCTATCTTAAGGCCTGGAAGATTTGATAGATTAATAGAAGTACCTTTGCCTTCTGAAGAATCGAGATTAGATTTGTTTAAAATACATACGAAAAATATGAGTCTTTCTGATGTTGATTTTAAAGGATTATTATCAAAAACAGAAGGTTTTAGTGGGGCAGATATTAGGGCAGTTTGTACTGAAGCAGGATATTTTGCAATAAGGCAAAATAGAAATAATATTCTTTTTGATGATTTTTTGGGAGCTATAGATAAGTTAAGTGGGGATAGTTTAGAAGATCAAGATCACTTAGCTATGTATGGATAATCTTTTAAATTTCTTTTTTATATTATAATACTTATGGTTAGGGGATATAGATGAGAATCTTTTTTGGTGTGGACTTACCTTTGGAGGTTAAGGATTATTTATATGAATTAGAAAACTCTTTGAAAGATCTTTCAATAGCTAAAATCCAGTGGGTTCCTAAAAGAAATTTTCATTTAACTTTAAAATTTTTAGGAGAGATCTCTGAAGAGAAGGTTAAAATAATTAAACTTGCTTTAAAAGATATTAATCTTAGTAAATTTAGACTTAGGTTGGGAGATTTTGGTTATTTTCCAGGAGGAGATAGGATAAATATTCTTTGGGTTGGGTTGGAGAATGATGAGCCTTTAAGAGAATTACAAAAATTAATTGATGAAAAAACTATTGGTCTTGGGGATCTTAAACTTGGTAGCCATATAACTTTGGGAAGAGTTAAATTTTTTAAAAAAAAGAAAGAGTTTCTTGAGAAAATTAATAAATTAGATATTAGGAATCTTGAATTTGAGGTTGGTTCCTTTTGTTTATTTGAGAGCAGATTAAGCAAAGATGGGCCAAGATATTATATTTTAGAAAAGTATAAACTCTGAGTTGGAAATCTATTTAAATTATTAATTTATTTTGCTTTAGATGGATAGTATTTATTGGGGGAGTACAGAAGATCTTGTAAATTATAATAAAGAACAATTTCAAAAATTTTTGAATCTAAATAAAGAGGAAATAAAGTCTCTTTGCTTTGAGGATGGAAGATTAAAACACATTTTAAGAGCAGAGCATTTCGACCTTGATTTTTTGAATAAAATTTGTGATACTGCTAATGCAGCTAGGAGAATTTCTAAATTGGAAGATAATTATTTGAAGGGTTTATTGAGGTCTAAATCTATTTTGAATTATTTTAGTCAACCAAGTTCTAGAACTTTTTTCTCTTTTTCCTCTGCAGAAGCACATTTGGGTATGAAAAGGGAAGAATTAAGAGATTTGAAAACAAGTTCTTCTGTTAAAGGAGAAAGTGAAAGAGACTCTTTAAGAACTATTTCTTCTTATTTTGATGCTTTAGTTGTTAGACATCCTAGTGATCTTTATGATCTGTTTGTATTGTGGGTTATGAAAAATACAAAAAGAGAGTTACCTATAATTAATGCTGGTTCTGGTACTATGGAGCATCCAACACAAGGAATTTTGGATTATTATACTATAAGAGAGAGTTTTGATGGTAAAATTGATAGGAGGGTTGTTTTATTTGTTGGGGATTGTAAAAGAGGTAGAACAATACACTCAATAGCCAAGATCTTGTCTCTTCATAAAAATATTACCATGTACTTTGTTGCTCCTGAACATTTGCAAATTGATGATGAGACTGAAGAATATATTAAGAAAAGAGGAACTATTGTGCATAAAACAGATAAGCCTTTGAAGGAGGTTATTACTTTTGCTGATGTTATTTATATGACTAGAATTCAAAATGAACATGGTGGAGATGGCAAAGCGGATCTTAGATATATTTTTACTAAAGATATGTTAGATATGATAAGAGAAGGGGCAATATTAATGCATCCTATGCCTAAAAGAGAGGAGATAGATCCTAGTATAGATGATATTAAAGATGACAAGAGGGTTATGTATTGGAGACAACAAAGAAATGGTATGTGGTGCAGAGTTGCTTTACTTGCGTATATCTTTAAAGTTGATTTTAAAATTAGAGAACATTTTGAAAGAATAAAGAAAAGTGTTGCTCCTAAACCTCTTTGATTTATTACTACTAAGTTTAACATAATATATATATATATATCCTTTTTCTGTATTTTGTTTATATGTTAAATAAAAGTTGGTTGGTTATTTTTCTTTCTACTTTATTATTTGGTTTAATCTTTACAGTTGGTTGTGTAACTGATGATGGTGAAATTTCTTTAGAGGATGAAGGTTTTGCGCCATCTAAGCTTAAAAGTTTTGTTAATGATAGACTTAGAATAGATAGATCTAACAAGATAATTAAAACTGATTCTGCAACTTCTTGTTCTTCTCCAAATGCAGTGGTTATTAGACAACAAGACATTGATAGGACATTAATAACTAGATCTGCATATGTTATAAATTCTCCTGGTTATTATTGTTTAGGAGAAGATATTAAACTTTTTACAACTTCTAATCCTTATTTACAATGGCGTTTCAATAATACTATTTTTTCAGGTTTTGCTCCTTGGTATGGTCCTTGGTTAATAAATATTAATTCTTCTAAAGTAACATTTGATCTTAATAATCATGCAATTGTTGATAATGGACAACACCAAAATAGACCTAATTCTCTTGAAGTTTTTAGAATTCAATCAGTAGGTAATGTAAAACTCAATGATATCACTATTAAAAATGGAAGACTTGTTTTGGTTGAGAAAGGTATATTAGTTTTGGGTCATATTAATTTAACTTCACCCTTTGTTAAAAATATAAAAATACAAAATATTGATTTTCAAGATGTTTTTGAGCCAATTACTGCAGGTTTTGTTCAAGGTTTAACAATTACTGATAATAATTTTAAACACCATAGTGAATCAAAATTCCAGGTTGGGGATGATTTATATATTAGAAATAATCTTTTTGAAGATAGAGATGGTGTTTCTGATGGGGTCTCTGTTTCTTATTTTAGAAATGTTGAACTTAGGAATAATACTTTTTATGGTTCCTCTCCTAATGGTAATAATGCAGCATTTAAAGGAGATCCAAATTCTGATGTTAGATTTGATAATAACACAGTTTCCTCTTATCCTTGGGCAATTAGTGTTCCAACTTTAACATCTCTTCACTTGCCTTTAAATCTTAATCCTGGAACTTGGCCACATCCATTTTCACCACAATTTAGAACTTCTCTTAGTTATAGAGATAATAAATTCTGTAATGTTGGAAGTCAAACTAATGTTAATAATCCTAATGCTCTTGTTGTTGCTGGTCCAAATAATTTAGTTTTAGCTAATAATTGTTAAACTATGAAAAAGAATTTTATATACTTTGGGATGCAATTTAGTATAATCTTTTTATTGTCTTTAATCCTTTTTTCTTGTGTTGAGAAATCTGAAATTCTGCCTAAACAAGAAATAGTGCCTTCTAGTCCTATATTAAAAGAGATAAATAATACACAGCAAATTGAAAATGATACTGTTTTAATAGAAAAGCCTATTTCTTGTGATGATGGAAATAGTTGTACAAAAGATATTTTTGATTATTTAACCAAGACTTGTAAATCTGAAGTTATAATTCCTTGTTGCGGTAATAATAAATGTGAAGTCAACGAAGGTTGTAATTTTAATACAATGGTTACTTCTTGTGTCTCTGATTGTGGTAGAAAATGTCCAGCACAAGTTGAAATAGTTGGATTATCTTGTTCTGGAGATTGTGATTTACAAGGTGAAGAGTTTACTGTAAGAGGGGATTCAAAAATAAATATAGATTTAGAGAATAAAGGAGAATTAATTGCTTTGTTTAATGTCGACTCTCAATGTGATAATGCCTCTCAAACTCACTTTTTTTCTTATAATCAACAACCTGATTTTTTTATAGGTCTGGCGGAAAATTATATTGATGTTGGTTTATATCCTTCACACTTAGGAGAAAATCAGAAGAGTTTTATTTTAAGTGTAGTTAATAAGCCTTATTTTGAGGACAGGGTGCATTGTACTTTAAGGTTTAGAGGCGATAATGGTATTTACTTGAGTAAGGAATTTTATATAAATGTAAAGAAATAAATGTTTGTATATTATTGGTTGTCAGTGTTTTTGAAATTATAATTTGAAATAAAGGGTTTCTTTCGTTAGTTAAATTCTTCTTGTAGGATTTTTTTTAATTCTTGTGCTTTCTTCTTTCCAATTTTATCTATTTTCATTAATTGTTCTTCTGATGCACTTGCTATTTTTTTTATTGTTTTAAACTTTGAAATTAATGATTTAGCGATAGTTGGGCCAACACCTGGAAGACTTTCAACTATAGATAATTGTTGTTCTATAGGAGTTAGTGGTTTTCTTTTCGCAAATAAGGAAATTGGTTTTCTTGGTTTTTCCAATCTTTTTGCTATTAATGCTATATATTTTGCTGTATCTTTTTGTGATTCTGTGTATATAATTGGTATTTGGAAGTCTATAGCTATAGTTGATATCATTCCTCTTATTGAATTTGGATGAAAGTCTCTTAATCTATATATATTTTCAGAACCTTCTATTATTAATAAGGGTATATCAAAATTTTCTTTTAATAGAATCAATTGATTTAATAATCTTTTATCAATTATAGAATTCAGCAGATCCTGTTGTGTTTTTCTTTCAATACCTACTTTTTGTATTTTATTGTCTAATGTTTTTGTTTCTATTATAAAGTCTGCTAACTCCAGTTGTTTTCTTTCTATTATTAATTCTTCTACTTCTAAGGCTTTTACTATCTCTCTATTCTCTCTATTATCAATTATTACTCTTGTCATTTTAGAAATTCTCTAATTTTGTTTGTTCTTTATCTAAACTATTCTTTTCTTTCATTTTATATAATATTTCTTTCATTCTTTTTTCATCTCTTTTTGATTTATAGTGATATGCAGCATCCTTTGTATTTTTTGTTATCATAAAAATTACTTTTCCTGGTTTTAGTCTGCCTACACGACCTGTTCTTTGTATTTTTCTTATACTTGAAGGGGTATTATCATAAAATATAGCTATATCTGCTTCTCCGATATGTATTCCTTCTTCACCTATAGAAGTAGTTATAAGGCATGTGTAAATCCCAGAGTTAAATTCTTCTATTGCTTTTATTTGCTCCTTTTGTTTTAATCCCTCTTTTTGTCCGACTAGTTTTGTAGTTTTTATTTTTAAACTATTTAGGTTTTCTACAAGATTGTCTACAGTATTTCTGTAGTTTGCGAAGATAATAACTTTTTTATTTTCTTCTTCTTTCATTATCTCTCTTAATTTATTTATCTTTGGATGATCTATATTTTTTTCTAATAACTCTTCTGTTAATTTTTTTGCTTTGATAATCTTTTCTTCTTTTAGAATGTTTTTTGATGCCTTTGAGGTTTCTGTTTGTAACTTTTCTATAAACACATTAAAGGATTTTAATCCTTGTGTTTCAATCATCTCTAAGGCATGGCTCAGTTTAAGTACTTGAGCAGATAGTGAAAGACCATAGAAAGCAGCTTGATTATTTTTTCTAATTTCTATTTGTAGATGTTTTTGTAGGTTTAATACGTCTAATTTGTTTATTTGGGAGGAGGGTTTGTATGGAATGAATGATTTTATTGACTCTATCTTTTCTTTATAGATCTCTTTTACTAAAGAATGTATTTTTCTTATTTCCTCAGGAAGTTCTACATTAATATTGATAATATCTTTTCTTTGTACAAATTCTAAAGTATCTTCGTCATCTTCAGATCTTATTTCAACTGCTTCTAGATATAGATTATTATATATCTCATCTATTTTTGATTTTGTAGATCCTGGTGAGGCAGTCAATGCTAGAATCCTACCATTAGGGTTTTTTTCATAATAATTTTTTGCTACCATTGTATTTGCGAAGTTTTGTCTTGAACGATGGGCTTCATCAATTACTAAAATTGAGAATTCTTCTAGATTTATTCTATTGTTTTCAATATCCTCTTTTGTTGTTTGAGGGGTAGATACGACAATGGATATTTCTTTGTATATTTTTTCTCTTTTAATAGGAGAGGTTGTGCCTGTTAATAGTTTTATTTTTTCTTCTTCTATTGTTGTACACTCTTTGAATTCATTACATATTTGGTTTGCTAAAGGTCTTGTAGGGGTTATAATTATTGCCTTTGAATTTTTATGTTTGTTTAACTGTTCTATTGCTAATAGAATTGCTATTTTTGTTTTTCCTAAACCTGTAGGGATACAGACTAAAGTATTTTTATTTTTACAAGTTTTTAGAATGCTTTCTTGATACGGTCTTGGTTTAAAATTTTTTATCTCCATAAAAATTAAAAAAAGAGAAGGAAAATAAAAGATTATCTAATCCTTTATCTTAATGATTCTTCTATCTTCTCTATATACTCTGCAATTTTGTTGCCTAAATCTGTTAAGGCAATTGTCTTTATTCTTCCATGTTTTTCGAAGTTTACTAACTTAGCTTTTTCCATCTCTTGAAGGATTTTTACTGCATGTGAATATGTGCAGTCTACTTCTTTTGCTAACACAGAACCATACCTATTTTTTTGACTTTTTCTTAATGCAACTAGTATCATTGCTGGTTTTCTTCTGAAAAAAACCTCAAAGATAGCTGTATCTTTCTTTTTAGCAGCCAACTTAAAATCCCCCTAAAATTATACACCTTTTTTTGTTACAATATTTCAATGTACATTTCACATATTTAAACCTTTTCTTTATGATTAATTCTAAATATATATTCTAGTTTATAGGTAGAATATTACTATTATTGAGACTAGAAGTATTAAATCTATTCCAATTTCTAAGTAAGACAGTTTTTTATCTAGGTTGAAATTGAATATTTTTACTTTTATAAATGGAGGGTTTTTTGGAATTTGATCAACAAATATATGTGAGAAGTAGGATATTCCTATGATTATTGCTATTTTTGGATAAAACCCCAATAGGATTATAGTTAGGATAAAAATTAGAACTATCCCTTTTAACGAATGTATAAAACTTCTTTCATTTATTCTTGAGGAGTTATTCCATGTTTCTTTAACTGATAATCTTTTCTTTTTTCTTAAATAATTTATAAGATGGTCTATATCGATGAGTACAGCTAAAATTCCTATTATAAATAAGAGATATATTGAGATTAAATTTAAGTTATAAAATAAAGTTCCTATTAGGAACGCTGTTAAAAAATGTGTTTGAGGCAACATCTTATTTTTGTAATTGATTTGTTTTTATATCTTTTGTTCATTAGTAAGATTTAATAATTAATTAGTTTGGATATTTTTATGTTAGACATTAATTTCATTAGAGAGAATAAAGAATTAATTAAAAAAAGTATTATGAAAAGAGGAGTTAAATACAATCCTAATTTAGTTGATGAACTTTTAAATTTAGATGAATCTTGGAGAAAATTAAAAGGCGAACTTGATAAATTAAGACATGAAAGAAATAAAATTACTTTAGAAGTTACTAAATTAAAACAAGAAAAAAAAGATGCTTCAGAATTGATTCAAAAAGTTAAAGATTTGCCTTCTAAAATTAAACAAATGGAAAAAGAATTAATTGAAATAAGAATAAAATATGATGAATTAATTTTAAAAATTCCAAATGTTTTAGATGAAACTGTTCCCTTTGGTAAAACTGAAAAAGATAATATTGAAGTTAAAAAATGGGGAAAGAAAAATAAATTTAATTTTGAATTAAAAAATCATGCAGAATTAATTGAGAGTTTAGGTTTTGGAGATTTTGATGCTGGAATAAGTAATTCAGGCAAAGGATTCAATTACTTAAAAGGAGATATTGCTTTATTGGATTTGGCTTTACAAAGATATGGTGTTGATTTTCTTTTAGAAAATGAATTTACTCCTGTTGTTCCACCAATGTTGTTAAATCATGATACTTTATTGGGTGCTTTAAATGGATTACATGATTTTAAGGAGGTGGTTTATAAAATTGAAAATGAAGATCTTTATTTAATTGGAACTGCAGAACATACTTTGGTTTCTATGATGAAAAATAAAATCTTAGAAAAATCAGAATTACCTATTAAATTATTTGCAGTTACACCTTGTTTCAGAAAAGAAATTGGGGGACATGGTATTGATATGAAATGGTTATTTAGGATGCATCAATTTAATAAAGTTGAGCAAGTTGTTTTTTGTGAACCTAAAGATTCTAAAAAAATTTTGATTTATATGGAAAAGTTAACTGAGAAATTTTTTCAAAGTTTAGAAATTCCTTATAGAATACTTGAAATTTGCTCTGCTGATTTAGGTGCTAAATTTTCTAAACAAAGAGATATTGAGGCTTGGTTTCCTAGACAAAATGAATATAGGGAAGTAACTTCTGCTGGAAGTTGCACTGATTTTCAAGCTGTTGCTTTGAATATAAGATATAAAGAAGCAGATGTTAAAAAATATGTACATATTTTGAATAATACAATGGTTGCTACTTCAAGGGCGATGGTTGCAATTTTAGAAAATTATCAACAAAAAGATGGAAGTGTTAAAGTTCCTAAAGTTTTAGTTAAATATATGAATGGAAAAAAGTTTATAGGTAAATATACAATTAAAAAAGTAAATAGGAAAAAGTAAAATAATCCTTTTTCTGTTTCTAGTTATGCAAGAAAATAATATTAAAGAAGATATTTATACTAAAGAAGGAAGACGCGAGCTTGAAGAAGAAGACCAGATTGTTGAAGATGAAGAAGGTTTTATGGAAGGTTATGAACAGGGAGAGGTTCTTTCTAAGTGTGCTAATTGTGGAAAAGTTTTGATTGATGAAAAATTTGTTGAAGAAGAATTTAATGGAGAGCTTTTTAGGTTTTGTAGTAATGAATGTGCGAACTCTTTTGAAGTTGGAAAAAAGTAGAAAGAAATAAGTAATTATTTTATAGAATTTCTTTTGTGAATTTTATTAACTAAGAATATATCTGACAAAACAGATTTGTAATCATAAAATCTATTCTTGTTGTCCAGAGTCTTTCTTACCTTAACTTTTTCTCTAATTCACCGAAAGCTCTTTCCCAAAATTCAGGGCTTGCTTTATCATCTTCTCTGTTTGGTCCACAATCTACTAATCTCCAACCTTTGCTTGAAGCATAATCTTGTATTGGTTGAGTTAATACATCATGATGATATGTTGAAGTCGCTAAAATTAAGGGTAAACCTAACTCATCAGCTTTTTCAGCAACTAATAATCCTAGAGGTTGATTTGCTTCTGACTCTTCCA
>JAGVZM010000015.1 GCA_018302545.1 Candidatus Woesearchaeota archaeon
AAAAAAAGAAGTTAAAAGATAACTTTTAAAAATATAATTCAAAAAACTGAAATGTTTATATAATAAAGATTAGATGCATATAGTATCATGGTATATGCTACACCAAAAGAGACTATTCGAGTTGCTATTTTAAATTCAGACTTAACTAAAGCTTTAAGAGAAGAAGCTGTTGGAATAATTGAAGGAAGATCATTCGATGTTATAAGTGCTAGTGTTAAGCCATATCCATTTGATGAACATGATGAAATTTTTAAAAATTTAGATGCCTTAAATATTGGAAAAGCCAGATTAGCAAGATTCGCTGTAGGTTTAATAGCTGAAACTTTAGAACAAGTAGGTGTTCCACAATTAGCTGCTGAACGTTTAGAGTACTGTTTTTATGGCCAATTAGACGGAAGTTTCAATGATAAATTAAAAACAGATTCAGAAAGAGTAACAGCAGAGTTAACTGAAGAAAACTCAAGATTTGGAAATAAAGTATTAGAAGATATGATGACTGCAGAAATTAAACCAGGCCAAAGGCTAGAAATTATTTTAAGAGTTGGTGCAGAATTCGATAATGGTTTAAGTTGTGATGTTCCAGCGATAGATCCTGCAGGTTATCAAGCAAGATATGGAATGAGAAGTGATTTAGATCAAGTTCCTCTTTTAGTTTATGCTACAGGCTTCAGAACTGATAAATATCCAAGATTAAATGTCTCTCAAGGTTGGAACAATAGTGAAGATAAACCTGATTATCGTTGTTCAAGAGTTGCTTATGTAGAGCCTGCAGCAATTGCAGTATGTAAAAAATTAATTCCTGAATATTTGGCTTCAGAAGTTAGTGACACATCTAATTCTACAATACATATAAATTTACCAACAAGAAAACCTTGGGATAATAAAGTAAAAGCTAGATGGCAAAGTGCAGTCAATCAACTAAGTTAGATAAAAATTAGCAAAAAACAAAATTAAAAAAATAATTTATTCTTGAATCAAAATATCTATACCATTTTGGATTTGATATATTTTCTCTTCTCTATCAACCATTCCATCTGAATCAAAAGTAATTGAAGGTCCTGAAACTTCTAAATTATTAATTGAATGTAAGTTTTCAATTACTTCTGCTGGTGTATTTGTATTCTTCAGAGCTTCTGCATAAACTAAAACTGAATCATATCCCATTTGAACTAAAGGAAATGCCAAAGGATCTTCCCGATATTTAAGTTTATATTTTTCTTTCAATTCAATTGCTTTAGTATTTGTAGTTTCATAAACATTTGTAAAATAAGTTCCTTCAACACCTTCGGGAGAAATTTCCCAAACATCAGGAGTTAAAGCATCCCCACTCATAATAATTCCATTTAAATTTAACTGAAATTTTTGTCTAAAAAAATTAGCACTTGCTGGAGGAAGTAAAGGTGCATAAATTCCATCAATATTTTTTTCTTTAGCTTTTAAAATTGAATTTCTATAATCTACTTCATCCACATTTAAACGATCTTCAAAAACAATTTTTCCACCAAGTCTTGTAAATTCTTCATCAAATGCTTTTGAAATTGTTAAAGACCATTCATCATGATGGCCAATTATAGCAACATTTCTTAAACCAAGATTATTATAAGCAAAATTTGCCATTTTTTCTCCTGCTTTTTCTGTATAAAAGCCTATACTAAAAGTAGAAGAATAATCTCGTAAATCATCTGTAACATCCCATAAAGTAATTAAAGGAATTTTTGCTTGATCATGTATTGGAGCAACAGGTTTTGTATCTTCAACCATTGTTATTATATTTCCATAAACATTATCAAAATTAATTAATTTTTGACTAGCAGTAACTGCTTTATTTGCCTCAACAAATCCATCATCTTCAAATATAATATTAATTGGTTTTCCATTAACACCACCTCTAAAATTAACTTCTTCTACAGCAATTTCAATTCCTCTTTGCATCTCTAGGCCAATAAAGGCAATATCTCCTGTTAAAGGAAGAATTGCTCCAATTTTATATTCTTGAACATCATAAACAGATTGTCCAGTAATATTATTGCATCCTATGATAAATAAGATTAATAAAATAAAAATTATATTTTGTTTTTTCATAGCATTTTCTCCTTAATTGTTTGTTACTACTAAGTAATACGTAAATTATATATATTTGATTCGTATGAATTCATACTACTATGGAAGAAACATTAAGAGAGATAGGATTAACAGATTACGAATCTAGAATTTATTTATCATTATTAAAAAACGGTCAAATATCTGCTTATGAATTAGCTGAAAAAACAGGACTTTATAGACAAGTTACTTATGATTCAATTAAAAGATTAATAGAAAAGGGATTTGTAAGTTCAGTAAAAGAAGGTAAATCACAAAAATATAAAGCAATAGATCCAAATTTAATTCTTGAATATCTTGATAGAAAAACAGAAAATTATAAGGAAATACTTCCAGAATTAATAAAATTAAATCAAGCTTCAAAATCTCCAATGATAGTTGAAACATTTAAAGGAAAAGAAGTAACAAGAATAGCACTTAGGGATATTATAAATGTCTTAAAAAAAACAAAAGGAGAAAATTTATGTACTTCAGTAGATGAAAACTTTGCATTTGCAAAACATAAGGCCGCAGTAGAAGAATATGAGAGGGGAATGATCCATAATAATATAAAAGAAAGGATCGTTGTTGGAGAAGATACAAAAGGTTTATTTGAAAGAGGAACTTCAAAATATAAAAGAATACCAAAACAATATTTTAATCCAAATCCCACTCAAATTTATGGAGATAATGTAAGTATTGTTGTTTGGGGAAATCCAGATCATTTGATAATAATAAGAAATAAAGAAGTAGCAGATTCTTACAGAAAACAATTTGAATTACTTTGGAAAATTGCCAAAAGCTAAAATAGATTAAAAATTGAGATCAGAAAAATAATTGATAAATTAGCAAAAAAATCTTTACTTTATAAAACCCGATCTATAAAGAAGTCTGAATATAAAATCTTTCTGTATCATTTCTTCTACTGTCTCTCTCGTAATATCTTTTAAGTTTCTTTCCCACGCTTTTTCATATAAACTTATATAAGGGGGTGTCTTTATTTTTTTTGAATAAATGTCTCCTTTTTTATCTTGTCTATAAAGACAAAAATCATCCATAACTGGAAATAAATCAGGTTTAAAATAAACGGGATCGTCTGACCCTATTGATAAATGATTTGGCCAACTAACCAAAATAGAAACCAATTTTCTTAAACCATAAGGATTTTGGGATAAACATTCAGCAGCTTCTTCTAATTTATTATAGTCATCTATCACAAAAAATGTTGCCCAGGATGGACCTCTACCACAACTACTAGAAACTCTTCCCCTTATATCACTCAATGATTTAATTTGATAATATGGGGGTAATCTAAGTACTAACCCTGAAAAACCAAAAGCATGTGTACCTCCTACTAATATTCCTTTATCATTATCTAATGTAAAAACCCCTACTCTTACATAACAATCATCGTGTGTGAAACCATCATTTAACTCTATTCTTCTCCCTGCTAAGATAAAATCAATAAAACCGCCTGGTCCTAATAATATCTCTGGATATGACCCAGAATCAGTTAAAACTTTTTTATATTCTTCTTTATGTGTATCTGGATTTATTGACAAACCACAACCAGTTTCGTAAATCTGACATCTCGCTCTTCCACTTCGAAGATTTGTAAATACATAATCTTCTTTTTTAGGATCAGGAATCATTTTATCTAATTCCTCTGCAACTTCTTTCATTACTTTATCAATATTAGTATTTCCTCTACCTTTTTCTTCAATTTTTCGTAAAATTTTATTTTTATATAACATTTATTATCTCCATTACCCCCCTTTAGATATTAATTATAAATATTATAAAAGATGAATATTTTAAGTTTTTCCTTAAATAGCTTATTAGTAGTAGTAATAAAACTAAATTTTTTTAGAAAATTTTAAAATATTATGCAAAATTTATTTAAGTTCTTAAAAAAGTTTAGTTATGAAAATGAAAAGGAGAGTATTAAACAATTAAAGAGATTATTCAAAGACATGGCACTTTGTATGATGCAGACTAATTTTATATAGTCCATAAAGATTAAATACCAAATTAACAACAAGATTAAAGATGATAAAAATATTAGTAATTGGTAGCGGATTTGGAGGAATATACTCTGTAAAAAGTTTACTAAAAAAATTCAAAAATAAAGAGGATATAGATATAACTTTAATTAGTAAACAAAATTATTTTTTATTCACTCCACTATTACATGAAGTAGCCACAGGCACAATAGCAACAAAAAATGTTATAGAACCAATTAGAGAGATAATTAAATCAAGTAACTTTCATTTTATAGAAGCAGAAGTTAATAAAATAGATTTTAATAAAAAATTAGTTTTTTATGATAATAAAAGAATAGATTATGATTATTTAATAATAGCAATAGGGGCAAAAGCAAATTATTACGGAATAAAAGAAGCAGAAAAATACACTACCAACTTAAAAACAATAAATGATGCAATAAACATTAAAAATAGAATAATTAATGCTTTAGAAAAAGCATCAAAAACACAACATAAGGATTGGTTGAATTTCATAGTTGTTGGAGGGGGTCCTACAGGTGTTGAATTAATAGCTGAAATGTATGATTTTGTTTCTCAAGCATTAGAAAGAAACTACAAAAAATTAGAAATGAACAAAGTTAATTTCTATTTAATACAAAAAGATAATTCATTAATACCTTTATTTAATGAAAAAACAAGAAATAATACTATTAAAAAATTAAAAGAAAAAAATATCAAAGTCTTAACATCAACACAAGTAACTAAAGTCGCAAAAGATTATGTAGAAACAAACAATAAAGATAAAATATACGCAAAAACAATAATCTGGACTTCAGGAGTAACTCCAAATAAAATAGAGGCAATACCAAAAGAAGTTTTACATCCTTCCTCACATTTCAAAGTAAACGAATTCTTAGAAATAGAAAAAACAAAAGACGCATTTGCTATTGGAGATTGTGCCTTATTTTTTAATAAAGGTACAATAAAACCTATTCCAGCATTAGCGCAAGTTGCAGTTTCACAAGCAAAGCATGTAGTTAAAAATATAAAATTAAAAATAGAGAATAAAAAACTTCAATCATACAAGTTTATTCCAGAAGGTTATTTATTATCAATTGGTTATGGTTATGCAACAGGAAATGTAGGAAATTTTACAATATCTGGATTTTTTGCATGGTGGTTATGGCGTACAATATATCTATTCAAACTCATAGGTTTAACAAATAAATTAAAAGTTGCATTTGATTGGACAATTAATTTAATAACAAGAAGGAGGGATACAACTAAAATTTAGTAGAAGATTAATTCATAAAATTTAAAAAGCAAACAAAAGCTATTTAAATAAAAACTATATGCAAAATTTATTAATAAGGGGGTATTTATTATGGCTTTGAAAAAAGGAGAAAAAACAGTAACAATTCTAGTTTCTCTGGTTTTGGTTTTAGTACTTGTTAATTTAGTTGCAACCTTTGGTTTATATGGCAAATTTTCTGGTTTAACAACTGGAAAAGCAGTTGCTGCTTTACCAACTGCTGTAGCACCAAGTGCACCATCAGCACCAGAACCTACACCAACAAGGGTTGGAGGAGACTTAACTGGAGGAGATCCAGCAAAAGGAGATGCAGACGCAAAAGTAACAATTGTAGAATTTAGTGATTTTGAGTGTCCTTTCTGTGAAAGGTTCTATACACAAACTTTGCCACAAATAAAACAAAGATATATAGATACAGGTAAAGTTAAGTTTGTATATAGACATTATCCATTACCATTCCATCCAAGTGCACAAAAAGCTGCAGAAGCTACAGAATGTGCTAAAGATCAAGGAAAGTTCTGGGAAATGCATGATTTGTTATTTAGTAGAGGAGTTCAAGGTGGAGTTGCTTCATTCAAGCAATATGCACAGCAACTTGGTTTAGATCAATCTAAATTTGATAGTTGTTTAGACTCTGACGAAAAAGCAGATGAAGTGCAACAAGATTTAGCAGATGGTACAAATTATGGAGTAAGAGGAACACCAGGATTCTTTGTAAATGGAGTCCCTATAAGTGGTGCACAGCCATTCCAAAATTTCGCATCTATAATAGAACAAGAGCTAAATAAGTAAGCTCTTTTTCTTTTTTCTTTTTTAAAATGCAAAAATTGATTTTTATTTTATGCATCTTAGGATTATTAATGTCTTCTTATCTAACTTATTTAAATTTTCAACCAGAAATACTTGACTCCTCATTTTGTAATATAAATGATTATCTATCTTGTTCAAGTGTTAATAAAAGTAGCTTTTCAAAATTATTTGGAATACCTGTAGCACTATTAGGAGTTTTAGGTTATATCTTGCTAACAATATTCTCCTTTGAAAAAATAAAATACTCTAATTATCTATTGTTCTATTCATCTTTAGGTGCTACATTATTTATGATATATTTAACAATAGCAGAATTATTCATAATAAAAGCAGTTTGTATAAATTGTATATTTGTATTCATAGTAACAATATTAATATTTATCCTTGCAGCAAAAAAATTTGGAAAAGAATCTATAAAATTAATAACAAATCACATAGAGTGAGCTCTTCTAAAACTTAAGTTAGATAAAGTACTCATAATCTTATCAACTAATTTAAGTTCTTGATCTCGTTTAATTAGTCTCAATTCAATATGTCCTCTAGTTCCACTTGGATGAACATAGCCTTTTCCATCAAATTTAAGATTATAAGGTCCCTTTACCAAAAAACCGCGAAAAGAATCTATAGCACATTCTTCCAAAACTTCTCTATAAAATAAATTTCCAACATTAGAAAAATCTCTCCTCCTTAGATACCAAGCAAACATATTTTCAGCACATTCAACAGCAGTTTCAACATCAGGATTAAACCGCTTCCTTATTCTAAAGTCTAAATCTCCTTGCATAGTTATATCCATCTCATAATAAAATGTTCTAGTTTTAACTTCTCTTGCTTCAGAAATCCTTAATTGATACTCTGCTATTAAATTAATCATTGTCTCAAACCTTTGATAAAAGCAAAATAAAACCTATATAAATATTGTTATTTAGGAGGCAACTGCTTTCAAATTGTTATCAACATATTCTATTAATTCCTTAAATGAACTTTGATCATTTTCAATTATTTTTAAAGCTTTATTAAACCATTTAACTGTAATTAATTCTGTTTTTTCTTCTATAGCTCCAAGTAAATCATTAGTTGTAATTAAATAAACCTTCTTATCTTTTAAGCATCTACTAATAACTTTTTCAATAGCAGCTTCACAAACCTCCATGATATCTGCCCCAGAATAATTTTCCATACATCTGACTATTAAATCAAAATCAAAAGAAGGATCAACAGGTTTACCATTTAATTTATTTTTTAATATTCCTGATCTTCCTTCAAAATCAGGAGGAGGAATAAATATAGTTTTTCCAAATCTACCTTCTCTCCTTAAAGCTAGGTCAATACTCCAAGGTTCATTAGTAGCAGCAATAAGCATAATTTGTTTATCTTTATTACCTAAACCATCAATCTCTGTTAAAAGATGGGAAACCATAGATTTATCGTGACCCACAGCATCCCCTCTTTCCCGACCTAACGCTTCAAATTCATCAAAGAAAATAACACAAGGCTGATTTTTTTTAGCTAACTTAAATAGCTCACTAATATTTTTTTCTGTTTCACCAACATATTTTCCTTTAATATCTGAAGCCTTAACATTAAAATAAGTAACTCCTGCTTCACCAGCTGTAGCTTCTGCAAAAAAACTTTTACCACAACCAGGGGGGCCGTACATAATAATTCCGCCTCCAAACTTCTTATTAAATAATTCAAATAGTTTAGGATTTTTTAAAGGTTCTATCACTTTTAATTTTATCTTCTCTTTTACATCTTCCAAACCAGATATATCACTAAACCTTGTCTTAGGTTTATCCTTTAATATAAAATTATTATTTTGTAGCTCAGTTTTAGCTATAATATTATTTATTCTAGCCCTATCTATTAATTGTTGTGCCTTAGTTAAATGTTCAACTTCATTTTGCTTATCAATTTTAGATTTGATTAGATGTTGTTCAGCTTGATTCAAATATGATTTACTAAAATTTACTTCATAATTACTTCCATTAATTTCAATTGTCTTTGTCATTATTAATTCCTAACTCCCTAAATAATTTATTTAATTTATCATCAACATACTGTTTTCTCTCATCAGGGTTATCAAACACAACAATTCCTTCTAAAACTTTAGCATCAAACCATCTTCTAGAAAATCTAGAATCTATACTGCTCTCTACTAGAGTATTAGAATTTAGTAAAGGAATATCCTCTTTAAAAGTAGGATAAAATTTTTGTCCATAATCACTACCACCAACACCATAATCTGTTGTTTTATACATTATACATTACTCCTTCTTTCCTATAATCTGTTTCATTTGAATACATTTCCCCTCTAATGTTACTTATTTCAGCTAGTAATTGATCTCTTTTCAAATCCAAAACATCTACTTTTGGAGTTTCTACAATTTGAATTTGTTGTATTGGTTGTGTTGAAACAACATTTGCTGAATAAGTATTAATTCTAACACCATAACTTAAAGTTGGACTTGATGACAAAGCATTGGTGTAATTTATCCCTAAAGGTCTACTAAACGCAATTTGAGTAGGTGGATAAACACTAACAGGTTGCGTATCTCTAAATGCATAACTTTGTGCTACTTGGCTTTGCTTTTGTTCATTTATCCAATATTTGATTAATAATGCAGCTTCTTCACACAAACGAACCACCCGTTGCCTTCTTATATTTAGGTGCAGCTTTTTGAACTGCTTCGATTATTGGTTTGACACCCCCATCCAACTTGTAATAAATATATTTACCCTCTCTTTTAGATTCAACTATACCTCCATCCCTTAATTTTTTTAGACTATGACTAACCCAGGTCTGTTCAAATCCAGTATCATCACATATCTGGCTTACAGTTTTAGCTCCAGATTTAACACTAGCCATTATCCTCAATCTATCTTTATTTGCCATCATTTTAAAAAATAAGGCGTAAATTTCTTCATCTGATATATTTGACATATGACAAAATTATCATATAAATTTATAAGCTTATCGATTGTGTACTATGTACAAGAAAACCTAGGCAGTTTATATTCAATTATTATTTGATTTTTTCTACGATAAATTTCTTGATAGTTCTTTATTGGATAATCTCTCGTAACTCTCCCATCAACTCTCCAACGATGTATCATTAAAAGAGGATCTAAATTAGTTATAACGCCAACATGAATTAAAAAACCATTTGTATTACTAAATAAAACAACAGAGCCAATTTCAGGATTTTCTAAAATTATTGGAGACAAATAATAGTCTAAGGTTTGATCAGGAGAAATATAAGAATCTATTGGAATTGCTCCAACAATAAAAAGAGCAGTTCCTACACAATTAGTTTTTATATCTCTCTTTCCACTTTTCAATTGGGCTATACGTGATTCAATATTCATAAGAATAATTTTAACAAAAAATTAAAAAAGGTTTTTATAATAAAAAAGAAAGAAGAAGCTAATCTTCAACTATAATTTTTCCAATCATTCCTTGGCTCTTATGGCTTCCAACACTACAATAATATTCAAATTCTCCTGTTTTATCAGCTATAAATTCAGTGCTTGTTGTTCCACCATCTCTAACTTTTTCAGTCCTAGCATTAAATTCATTTACAACCCAATCATGGAAACCGATATCAGATGTAAATTTAATCCTAACAGTATCGCCTTTCTTAACCCTAATCTCTTTTATATCATATTCAAAATTTTTTCCATGTACTTCAAAATCTTTTACATTAGGCTGAACACTATCTGACCCAACAGTTTTAACAATAGATCCGCTAGAACCCTCAGTATTCTTTTCTTGATTATTAGAGTTTATATTGTCATTAACTACAATCCTCTGTCCTTCATTATTTTGTACAGGTTGAACTGGTTGAGACGGAATTGTTTTTTTAACTGCTGAATCAACTTTTTGTTCTTCTGTACAACCTAAAAGAATCAAAGAAACAATTAGCAGCATAAAAACCAAAATTAACTTTTTCATAATATTAACCTCCTTAATCATAGTCTAAATAGACATTTTTGCCTTTTAAATATTTTATTATTGATATTGCAGCATTGCAACCTTCTCCAGCACTAACAACAGCTTGAGGATTACTTCCTGTACAATCTCCAGCAGCCCAAACTCCATTTATACTTGTTTTACCCTCTTTATTAATCATAATATTAGTATTATCTAATTCTAATCCTAGTTTATTTGCAAAGTTTATAGCAGAAGTTGTTCCTAATGCAATAAATACAGCATCAAAGTTTTCTTTTTCACCATTATCAAAAACAACATCATTCAAACTATTCTTTCCTTCAAACTCAACAACTTTATTTTTATTAATCTTAACTTTATTCTTTTTCAAATCTTTCATTAAAATTTCACTAAATTCAGGGTCTCTTCCATTTGTAAATATAGTAATCTTTTTTGTATAATTTAGAAGTTCTAAAGCTTCTCCTGCAGCCAAATTCTTGCTTCCTAAAACTGCAACTTTTTTATTTTTAAAAAATAAACCATCACAAGTAACACAATAACTAACTCCTTTTCCTGTTAATTCTTTTTCATTTTTTATATTACTCATTTTATATGCTTTTCCAGGACATAAGACTAAGACTTTAGATTTAATATCCTTTTTCTTATCTGTTTTAATTAAAAAATCATTATTGTTCTTAACAATATTGATAACTTCTTCTTGTAGAAAATCCACTTTAAATCTTTTACATTGTTTTACCATCTCTTCAATTAAAAAATTACCACTAATATCTTTAGGAAAACCAGGATAATTACCAACTATATGTGCTTTGTATAAATTTCCAAGTCTCCAATCACCAATAACTAGACTTTTAATTTGTGCCCTGCCTAAATAAATTGCAGCAGTCAAGCTAGCAGGACCAGCACCAATAAGAATAACATCATATATCTTCATATTAATAAAAAATTAATAAGATATATAAAACTAATTATTGTGAGAAATATCAAAATAAAAAAACAAAAGATTATTATATCAAATTCAAAGTTTAAGTACTTTTTTTAAAGCAGCCTTATCAAATCCAACTATAATCTCCCCATTAATATCAATAACCGGAACTCCCATCTGTCCTGATTTTTTTACCATCTCTTGAGCAGCTTTTACATTAGTTCCAACATCAATAGATTTAAAACTAATCTTATTTGCTTTAAAAAAATCTTCTGCCATATGACAATAAGGACAGCTTTGTGTTCTATAAAGTAATATATTAGGAATCTTTTTAGTTACTTTCTTTTTAGCAACCTTTTTCATAGTTTTTTTCTTAACCATCTTTTTTTTAACAGGCATTAATAACCACCTCAAATTAAATAGAAAACGCTAATATAAAAACTTTATTATAATTAATTCCCAAATTTTATATACTTATTAATATAAATATTAACAATGAAAAAAGGGTTGATCTTAGTTAACTTTAAAGATTACAAACAGGCTATTGGGAAAAATGCAATAAAATTAGCAAAAATTTTAGATCAAAAAAACGTTTGGTTAATAGTTAATCCAATAGACTTAAAAGAAGTTATAAAATCTGTTAAACATTCTAAAGTATTAATAGATCATGCAGATCCAGTAGAAAAACCCCCAAAAACAGGATCTATAACATTTCCAGAAGTAAAATCCTCAAAAGCATATGGAGTTTTACTTAATCACTCAGAGAAAAGAATACCCTTTAAAGATATAAAAAAAGGAATAATCTTAGCAAAAAAATACAAACTAAAAATAATAGTCTCAAGCAATAATTTAAGTGAAGCAGTAAAAATTTCTAAATTAAGACCAGATTATATTGCAATAGAACCTCCAGAATTGATATCTTCAAAAACAAGTGTAAGTAAAGCAAAACCTTTATTGATAAAAAATTCTGCAGAGAAAATACCAAATTTAATAATTGGGGCTGGAATACATTCTACTTTAGATGTGAAAAAAGCAAGAGAATATGGGGTAATAGGAGTATTAGTCTCTAGCGCTATAGTAAAGTCAAAAAAACCAAAACAGATTTTAACCAACTTAATAAAAGGATTATAAATGGAAATAAAAAAAGTAGCTTTATCAATAGGAATAGCTGTTTTAACAACCTTATTTATAGTATTTTTAATTGACGCAGTTTATACTCTTCCAGAATATTCAGATTATTGTAATGAAACATTTTATCCTCCACAACCAGTAAAATTAGATATCCAAAACTGTACAGAAATTAATACAGAACATCTTGCTAATCAATGTTATAACAATGAAGGAGAAATTAGGTTTAAATATGATTCAAAAGGATGTGCAATAGAAGCATATTGTGAATATTGTGTTAAAGATTATAACAAAGCAAATTCAAA
The DNA here is from genome assembly GCA_018302545.1 of Candidatus Woesearchaeota archaeon. Classification (GTDB taxonomy): domain Archaea; phylum Nanobdellota; class Nanobdellia; order SCGC-AAA011-G17; family GW2011-AR18; genus JAGVZM01. The sequence goes on from JAGVZM010000015.1 coordinate 12,494, forward strand.
TTATAATAAAAACATATTTTACGTATCTGCAATTATTGGTATATTATTAATTGTATTTGGATTATATTTACCAAAAAGATTTGATCCAATATCATCTGGTTTAATATTTGCAGGAATATTATTAATAACGCAAGGTACAATTAGAGTATTCTTAGATTTAGGAAAAATCTCAAGAGTTGTAATATTAGGAATAGAATTAGCAATCTTATTATGGATAGGATTTAAGAGAGTAATTGAAAAAAAGAAATGACTAATTCTTAACTTGCTCTTCTATGTCTCTTCTATATTGTCTTAAAACCCTATAAACACAATTTGGATCTGAAACAACTCCTTTATTTATAGAGGTCATAATTTCTTCTTTAATTTTATAAACCAAAGAAGCTTTAGCAGATAAACCTGCAGTTAAAAGGCATA